>CANHDJ010000011.1 GCA_947459425.1 Ignavibacteria bacterium | reverse complement strand
GTAGTTGCGGCGTTGACGACGATGGGGCGATAGGTCGTGTCTGACCGCAGAATACCACGCGCCATTGACAAGCCGCCTTGTATCAGCATCGGCGAACCCAGCATGACGGTGCTGTTCGGGCGGTTCATCGTGAAGTTGTTCAGAATGTTGGTGGCAATTTTGAGTTCGCCTTGCACACCCGCCACCGCCCCGCCTGTGTGTCCGATTTCCAAGTTCGAGGCGCTGTTGGCGATAAATGCGCCGCGCAAATCCAAGCGACCTTGCAACACCACATTGCGGTTGCTCATGTCGATCAAGCCATTCAGTACCAGTGCGCTTTGGAGGGTTTTGTTGCCGTCGAGCGTGAGCGTGAGATTTGGCTCTACGACCACTGTGGCGGGCATGGGGCTGGGAAATTCAATCGAAGACGATGGGCGCACAACGCCAGTGCCGGAATACTGCAGACGCGAAAGCGCTGAATTATACGTTATTGGTGGCAGACCTGCTACTGCGCCATTTCCTTCCAAACGCAACGTAGCGGCAGTTGTCGCTGTGCCACCAATCGTTATTGAGCCGTTTTTGGTCAGCACTACGCCGTTGGGAACAGTCATCACGGCGGGCGTTTGCACGATAATATTTGCCCCCGCGCCAAGCGTGATGCTGCTTTGGAAGGTGGCATTGGTCGTGGAAATACCGCTTTGATTGCCCATCACGTAAAACGTCGTTCCGGCAATACCGAAACTCGGCGCTGCTGTGCCGGAGCCGTTCGGGGAAGAATTCCACTGCGCAGGATTCGATGCGTCGCCGCCTTGGAAGTAGTAACGGTCGCTGAGGGGCGTTACCGAAACATTGACCATTGCTGTCGAAGTAAAGCCCAGCGCGTCGGTGATGGTAACTGTGTAATTGCGATTGACCACGCCCGTAAAGGTTGGAAACTGGACGTTGGTCGCGCTCAAATCTGTTGCCGGAGACCACGCCCACGTTACCGCAGGCGCAGGAAGAAGCGTCCCTCCGTTCAGTGTCGGCTTGGTCAAAACGGTCGGTACACCTGCTGGAACATTTTCCGTTCCGCCCGTGAGACGTGGCTCAAAACCTACCTGCACCGTTTGGGTTTGATTGGTCAAGGTGTTATCAATGCGGTAATCAAAACTACTCGAATGTCCCGCCGGAATAGCATTGGTAGGCGTTACGCTTACGGGATTGCCTGGTGATGGGGTAACGGTGCTGAAAAGCATCGGCGCGATAGCCGTGATGGTATACGCGGGTGTTGGCGAAGCGGGAGCCATACCCGGAAGCGGCACGGACGTTGGCGTTCCGACAGTCGGGTCAGCAATAGCAGATGTGGGTGCGCCAGAAACCTGACGAACAGGCGCATTAACAAGTGTTCCCGTATTTGTGCCTTTGCTATCGGTGGCAGCAGCACCGCCGTATTCGTTGAATTTCCAATAGCCTTGTAAATTTGCCCAGTCCGGGTGTGTTGTATTGATTTCAAGACCTTTGTAGCGATTGATACTTGTTTGCGGAAGTGTGACATTCCACAGTCGTACTTCGTCAATCTGCCCATTGAACAAGGGGACTGCACCACTTAACGCACCGATAGTGAACGTCGAGACATTATCGGCAACAGAAGCTAGGGTTGCGATACTGCCATCGGCAACTCCATTAATGAAAACGCTCATCGTTGCACCGTCGTATCTAACGGCAACGTGAGACCACACACCAAGCGGTAAAGTAGTTGTAGAGGTCAGTACCGGACTTGTCCATGCAAACCCGTCGCCGACTTGGAAGGTGACGTTGCGAGCGGCGTTCAGGGCGAGGCTCACGACGTTATTTTTGCCCACGATTTGACCACTCCCCGCAATGGGATTGACCCACGCTTCCAACGAAATCGGGCTTCCCGGAACAGCAGTAGAAGTATTCACAAACTGCGTTGTGCCGTTGAAGGTCAGCGCCGTTCCAAACCCCGCATAAACACTTGCCGAGCCGACAGCATAATACCTCATTCCCGCAGCAAGCGTTGTAAATGCTGTGGTGTTGGAAATATCTGCGCCCGCAACAGTGCTTGGAAAGGCATCGTAAGCGGTGTTTGCAGCCGCCAGAGGCGCTGTTACGCCGAGAATATTTGCGCCGTTCAGCGCAGGCGCGGTGCGGTTGAAGACGAGTGTCGCGCCATTCACTACTGCCGATGGTGTTACGCGCCAATACTCCGTTCCACTCAGGGTTAGCGGGGTCATTAGTGCGCCCGCCGTACCGCCCGAACCCGTAGGAAAGGCTTGGATTTCAACTGTTGTACCGATACCTGTTGTGCCATAGTTGAAAGTTACCGGATTGTATTTGCTCAGTGCTATCGAACCGCCCACGGGGAAAGTGTGGGTGCCGCCGCCCGCCGCCAGCGTCCAATTTAGCGCACCTTCGATAAACCCTGTCGCCCCCGCCACGACTGCCGCCGGAGCGGTGTTCTGCACCGAAAGCAGATTCGGCGGCGTGGAAACGATGTACGCTCCCGCATTTACCGTTACCACGCCCGCAGCGCCGACCGTTACCGGAGCGTTCAGCGTGAGATTGCCTGTGAGCGCGGCAGTAAGGTTGCCAATCGGCATAGCAGGCGCGGGAATGTTGGTGGTTTGTGCCGCAGCGCCGTTGAAGGTGTAGTTTGCGCCGGGGGTAAATGTTTGTGTGCCTGTAACCGTGATTGCGCCTGTTATGCCCGTCGCCAAGCCTGTGGCAAGCGTTCCCCCTGCCAAGAGAGCGAAATTGCCCACACCCGTTACTTGAAACCCGCCGACATCCAACACGCCGCCCGTCGCTACTTGCAGCAAAACCGTGTTCGCAACGGTGAAATTGCCCGTCAAAGCAGCAGTCGTACCATTAGGCACAATAAAAATATAGTTTGCACCCGTGAAATTCGGTGCCGGTGTACCTGTGCCGCCCAAGCCCGTGTACCAATTCCCCGCAATATTCGGGTCAAAGCCGCCGCCGCGATAGAAAAAGGTCGTTACACCTGTACCCACAGCATAAAACCCGTTTCCTGCTGCCAGCGTAGGAAAGACAGCCGTATTGACAATCGTTGAACCGACAACCGTGCTGGTATAGCCGTTGTATGCGCCATTTGCTGTGGGCGCAACGCCCAAAAGATTCACACCGTTAGCCATGCCTGAAACACGTTGGAACGTCAGCGCGGCATTGGTGAGCGCAACTGACGGCGTTACGCGCCAATACTCACTCGCCGAACCGAGACTTCCCAGCAAGCCCGCCGCGCTAGCAGATGCGGGTGGTACAGTGAAAAACGGCTCTACGTCCACCGTGCCGCCGCCTGCGGTGTAGTTGAGGATTGCGGGATTATACGTGGCAGCCGTGCCGCCGCCAACGGGGAAGGTGTATGGACCTACTCCGCCAAGTGAGCGCCGAAGCGGTCCCACCACGTGCGAAGCCGCACCAATGCCCACGCCCGATATTGCCGCAGGTAAGGTATTTGTTACCGAAAGCAGATTTGTGGGTGTGGTTTGGATGTAGCCTTGCGTGAGCGTGAGGGTGTTGCTTACGTTCAGTGGCGCACCCAGCGTGAGCGTTGCGCCCGGAACGAGGTTCAGCGTCAGGTTTTGAGGGGTATTAAAGCTCGGATTGACAATCCAAGGACCAACAACACGGCTGTTGAAAATCACCGATGCTGATGGACCAATATCCATTGTGCCGCCTGCATTCACAAGGCTACCGTCAAAGGTCGGAACAAAAGCAGCATTGGTAGATAAGGCACCAGTAGGCTGTATGGTCGTTGTGCCAGTGATAGTCTTATTACTCTGCATAATAACCTGCGAACCACTAATAAGTACCGAGCCGTACATAGCAGGTGGAAACTCTACATCGGTCGTTAAACGCGAACCAGTCGGTTGATATTCCAGCGTCGCGTTTGTACTCCAATACTTTACCGTATTACCCACGACCGCGCCTGTTCCCACGAGCCGCAGCGACGATGATTGGACGGTATTGCCCGACACATTCAAAAAGCCGTTGTTCGTTATCGTTACGCCGTTTGCCACTGCCAGCACCGATGGCGTGGTTACGTGGAGGCTGACGTTTGGACCAATCATAAACGATGCATTCACCGTTGCGACAGTGGTTGGCAGGGTAATCGGATTTTCGCCCATGACGTAGAAGTCCGTTGCGGGGCTGGTAAAACCTGTTGCCGGAGTGCCGCCTGTCGGATTCGGTGTGCTGAACCAGCTTCCCGGCAATCCAGCGTCGCCGGAACGGTAGTAGAACGTAGTCGGAATAGGCGCGTTCAGATGCACCGTTGCCAGAGCAGAGCCGCTGTAATTCACCAGCAAGTCTATATCGTTATCCCCATCAAAATCCCCCATCGCAAGACCTGCGGGCTGAATGCCCGACGTTGGGTATGAGCTGACCGCAGCAAATGTACCGCCACCGTTGTTCAGCAAAATACCGATGGTGTTTGTTCCTAAATTTGCGGTGGCAATATCCAAGCCGTTTACGCCGTCAAAATCTGCCAACACGACCGTGCGCGGTGCAGAACCGACACCCGTCGAATACACAACAGGCGCGGCAAAGGAGCCGTTCCCCGCACCAATGAATACGCGGACATCGTTTGTGCCGTAGGCGGTTACAACCGCATCTAAACGCCCGTCCGCGTTCACATCACCAAGCGCAATCGTGTGAGAACTTGTGCCGCCTGTGGCTTGTGCATATTCTTGTGCAAATTTCCCCGTACCATCATTCAGCATGGAATAAATCGTGTTTGAACCTTCGTGCGAAACAGCAATATCCATATCGCCGTCGCCGTCCAAGTCGCCTGTTTCGGCAATGCTGCTAAATCCTGCTGCTCCTGCGTGTGAATACGACGCAACGGCTTGAAATGTTCCGTCGCCATTCCCCAAGAATACACGAATCGCGCTTTGATGGGTCGCAGCAACGTCCATATTGCCGTCGCCGTTGTAATCGCCAACCGTAACGGAATACGTGACAGAACCGGCGTTCAAATTCACTGTCGCGCCAAACGTGCCGGGCGTGCCTGTTGTATTCATGCGTACCGAGACGTTGTTTGAACCTTCGGAAGAAGCAACAAGGTCGGGCAGCCCGTCGTTATTGAAGTCCGCAGTACGAACACGTCCCGGATCGCTATTTACGGGCAAGTCGGTGAATGTTCCTGCAAACGTCCCGTCGCCATTGCCCGTACGAACACGAATGTTGCTACCACTACGGTCGGCGGTAATCATGTCCAATCGGTTGTCGTTGTTGATGTCGGCGGTGGTCATGGCATAACCGAAATTCGCCGTCGGGTAAGATGCATTTTGCACAAACGTCGCCGGACCCAAGCCTGCCGCCGTGCGGAAACCCATCACAAAGGGGCGTGTATTCGCGCCGCCCGTGCTTTGGGCATTGGTAACGCTGACAAATACTTGTTCATTCGGCAGGAAACTTGGAGTGATGCCCGTCAGCGTGGCAGTATTTGCCGGAGCAACACCGTAGGTGGCTGTCCGCAAGCCACGCATCGTGCCGTGAACGCGGAAGTTTGGTGCTGTTACCGTTCCGGCGTTGAGATTTTGATTAAACGGAATACTGATATTGGTTGCGGGAGCAGCATTCATCGTGTTAAAGGTCGGCGTAACGGGCGGAATACCAAAAGGCGGCGCGTTGTTTTGAACAGTCATTGACAGACCATTGATAAGCAGTGTGGGATTAGCTCCTGCCCCACTATTTGCCGTCATAATGTCAATATCGCCGTCACCGTCGAAATCTGCTGCCGCATTACTAATGGGATTCCAGCCAGTTGAAACAGTAGAAGAGACTGCAAATACCCCAGCAGTATTCATCAGAATGGTAGATGTGGCATTTGCCAAATTTCCTGTGGCAAGGTCAAGGAAGCCATTCCCGTCAAAATCCCCCGATGTCAAGCCAATGGGTTGTGTGCCGAAACCGATAGGCATAGTGGCACCAGCAGTGAAGGTTCCGACTGGATTATTGATGAATGTCAAGACAGAGAGACCGCCGCTATTTGCGACGGCTAAATCCATATCGCCATCGTTATCCCAATCACCAGCAACAATCTCACGCGGGAAACCACCAGCCGCTAATCCAGATCCAAGGGAAAAATTACCGTTCCCGTCATTCAAAAGAAAACGTATCGTATCAGCGAAGGATATAGAAATAATTGCATCAATATCACCGTCATTATCCACATCAGCGACAGTAAGACAGTAGGCATCACTAGAGCCAATAGGTATAACTGTTCCGGCAGCAAAAGAACCGCCACCCAAACCGCGAAAATAGTTCACATTCGCGGATCCCCGAGCGGTCGTGATAATATCCAAAATTCCGTCAGCATTGAAGTCAGCGAAAGCAAAACCTCGCGGATCATTTGACGTAGAAAGAGTAGCCAAAACTGCAAACGAGAACGAACCGTTATTCTGAATGATGCTAATGGTATTTGCCGAATTGGTGACAGCAATATCAAGGTCGCCGTCGTTATCAATATCCCCGGCAGCAATACCGGTAGGAGTTGATCCCACACTAACGGTAGTCGGAGCACCAAAGACACCTCCGCCGAGGTTGCGGAGAATCACGACTTGATTCCCGGATTGAGATGCAAAAGCGACATCCACATTGCCATCCCCGTCGAAGTCGCCCGCACACACGCCAGATGTCTGTGTTACACCGGGAACTGATTGTGGCTGAAATTGGGCCGGTCCGCTTCCTGCACGTGTGCGGAAGCCCATCACAAAGGGGCGCGTGAATGCGCCGCCCGTGCTTTGGGCATTGGTAACGCTGACAAATACTTGTTCATTTGGCGCAAAACCGGTAGTAAGACCTGAAGTGAAGCCCGTCAGCGTCGCGGTGTTCAAACCCGACACGCCGTAAGTTGTTACATTCCGCAAGCCGCGCATCGTGCCATTCACACGGAATTGTGGTGTATTCACCGTTCCGGGATTCAGATTTGCACTGAAAGGAATGGAGATGTTTGTTCCCACAGCTGCGTTCATGGTATTGAAAGCAGGCGTGGTGGGCGGAATGCCGAAAGGCGGGGCGTTGTTTTGGACGTTCATCGGCGGCGGCGGCGGAACAGTACCGACAGCAAAATACGTTTGCGCCGCGAGGTTGTCCGCCACCGTGCGGGTGAGCGTGGGCGGTGTTCCAGCGGAAAAGGTATTTACACCGTTGGATACATATGTCCCGCCAGACGGCATAGTGGTTGAAGAGCCGATGATGTTCGTTGCTGTTAAGCCAGCTTTACCGACCTGCGTGAGAGCGTTTGAGAACGTCCCGCTTGCCACTTGCGCCCGCCAGTATTCGGTGGCGGAAAGTGAAGCCGCGAGAATCGTCGTGCCGTCGGGCGTACCGCCACTTGTGCTGTTGTATGCCTCTGCTTCGACCACTGCGCCGACGCTACCCGCAGCAGGATTCACCACGGCAAAGGGCAAGTATGTTCCGCCTTTGCCGACGGGGAAAAGCCATGTGCCCGCGCCGCCTGCGTTTGGCAACGCACGGCGCATGGGTCCGCGCACCTCACCACCTGCACCGTAGATAACTGCTGCCGCCGCAGTATTGGCAACCGTGAGCATATTTGTATTATCGGTGATAAGCACACCCGATATTCCAAAGATGCCATTGAGTGATTTTGCGCCATTGAGCATAAGCGGACCACCGCTTTGCACCGAGACATTGCCATCCATCGGGGAAGGAAATTCCAGCCCTGTTGAGAGTGCAGGATGCGAAAAATAACTCAGATTGCTGCCAAGCGCGTAGCTAATCGGGTTTGTGGCAACAATCGGAAGCGTGGTAACACCTGCTACTTCAAACCTACCGCCACTTTGAATAGTTAGACCGCCCGTATTGACTATCTGTGCGCCACCGTTCAGTTGGAGCGCTGCTGCATTTTGTACGATGCTGCCCGCACCGCCAAGCGTCAGAAGGCTTGCACTCAGAGACAACGTACCGCTTTGCACAGTTAATGCTCCCGGAGAAATCGTGAGCGGTCCGCCGGAGATAAGCCACGTTCGTAAGGCACCCGGATTAACGGTAAGGCTTGCGGCTTGGGTGATTGCTTGTTTGTTGCCGGAAATATCCTGAAAATATGCCGTCGTGGTTGCGCCGACTGCCCCCAAAACATAATTTGCCGTAGGTCCGTAGCTGATGACTACGCCTGTTGTCAGAGGCGGGTTGATTTGTACCGCACCATCAGCATTACTGGTACCATTGATACCGCTTGCATGGCTTGTTTGCAGGGTTCCGCCGTTTTGAAGATTGAAGCGGCTATTATTTCCTCCAAACTGTACGGCAGATATACCCGTGTTCAGCGTTGCGCCGCTTGGAACGGTGAGTGTTACGTTGTTTGCGCCCGCACCAAAAGGAAGGTCTGCCGTCAGCACTGCCGTCGAGCCAGCGTCAATCGAAAATGCTGTTCCTGCGGTGGTGAAGTTTGGTGCTGCTGTGCCGTAAGTTACGCCGGGACTGGTATCCCAATTCAAACGGTTATTTGCACCGCCTGGAAAGACATTGGCGTTGTTGTAGTAGTAGGTAATTATTGCCGTTCCCACCGCAAAATACGTTGGCGCGGCAAGATTATCCGTCGCAGTGCGGGTAAGCGAGGAAATCGCGCTTAGTGTTCCCAGCGTGTTGCCGCCATTGGAGGAATACGTGGTTGCCGTCGGAGGCGCAATCGTGCTTGCGCCGATACTGTTTGTTGCCGTTATACCCGCTCTGGCTGCTTGCACGAAACCACTCGTAAATGACCCTGGTGCTGTGGTTACTTGTGCTTGCCAATATTCGCTGCCGAGAGGTCCGAGAAGGGTGGTCGCATCGGCAGAGCCACCGACAGGAGCGCTGTTAAATGCCTCTACTTGCACGGTCGAACCTGCACCGCCGGAGGTTGGAGTGTTGATAGCGAAGGGCAGATATGTTCCGACTTTACCAACAGGAAACAGCCACTGCCCTACACCTGCTCCGGCAGGCAAAGCACGAGCAAGCGGTCCGTCAATATACGACGTTGCTGAACCGCCAGTGATAGCGCCTGTTAGCGGGTTATTGATGGTCAAAAGTCCGCCGCTTGTATTCAAGATACCGCCAAGCTGTAAGATTCCTGTTGCGCCAATGGTGCGCGGTGCTGTTAAGTTTACGGTAATCCCACCATAAAGCGACACCCTACCCGGCATCGCGGAAGCGGGAAACTCAAGGCTGGTGTTGTATGTTCCCAAGCCATTGCCGTAGCGGAGTTCGCCTGCGGCAGTGAATGTGGGTGAATTTCCCGTGAACGTAAGGGGCTGGCTAAACGGTGTAAACACGCCATCAACCGTAAAGGTGCCAAGATTATTCAGCGTTGTGCCACCCAATATCAGTATTTCCGCTCCCGAAGCAAGAGTATTGGTGGCAGAGTTCAGTGTCAGCGTAGCGCCGGAATACTGGAATTGTCCTGACGAAATAGTCAGTGCGCCCGTTGCCGCCACGTTCAGTGGTGTATTCATTGACCATGATCTTGTGGCACCCGGATTGATGGTTACATTTTGAGATTGCGTAATAGCGGGCTTTCCTCCGACTGATCCGAGATTACACGTTCCACTCGCTGCCAGTGCGCCGAAGATATAGTTTGCCGTTGGGCTGTAGGTGATATTTGCTGCAGGAACATCAATCGCTCCGCCAATACCGTTGATACCGAGAGGGTTGGAGGTTTGAAGCGTACCGCCCGCTTGCAAATCAAATGAACCTGTGCCAGCAAGGGAAACAGTACCCATGTTCAACGTACCGCCTGCCAGCACACGCATCGTTACACTATTGCCGAGAGAAATATTTGCTGCGGGAACCGGACTTGTCGTATAGCCATTTTCAACGACAAAGAGCTGTCCGGGTGTAGCAAAACTGGTCGCAGGTGTTCCCAAACCAGCACCGGAGGTTGTTCCCCAGCTTCCCGGCACAGAGGGGTCGCCGGATTCATAATAATACGTCGGAATAGCATTCCCCATCGCTATATACGTCGTTGGACCTAGGAGAGAAAAACTATTGTTGGCTTGATTATACGAATTACCGGAGAAACCGAAAGCATTATATGTCGTAGGGCTGGCGGTGTTATAGGTTCCCATTTGCAAAGTTGATGTCGCAATAGCTTTTCCGGATCCGGTACCTGCCGCACTAACCAAGGTTGGTTGAATTGATACCGCACCACCACTGAGTTGCTTGACTGTCCAGTATTCGCTGCCGTTCACGGTGGAAATCCCTGTGCCGACCATACCGCCACTGCCTGTATTAAACGCCTCAAATTCCAACAGCCCGCCCGAAGCGGCATTGTAATCGAACTGTACCCAAAGCGGTGTAGCAGATTTGCCTACGGGCAGCCAACGATTGGCGGAGGTTCCTACCAGCAAATTCCACTGCACGGGACCATTGACTATCCCTAGATATCCAAGTACGTCACCACCTGCTACTTGGTCAATACGGAGCATATTTGTGCTTCCGGTGTTGAGGAACGACGAAGGTGCAACACCAAAGAATCCCGTGATGGTTGTTAAGCCCGCCGCTAAGGTGAGTGGTGCAGAGCCATTAACAGCAAGCTCTCCCGGCATGGTGGCAGGCAGTTCTGCGCCTGTGGTGATTCCGATGCTGTTCGAATAGAACAATCTACTTGTTGTATTGGTGTATATAGGGCTATTGCCAATAAACGGTATCGGCGCTAGGGTTGTGGGTGCAATAGTAAATGAGGCATTTGCCCCAACAGTCATTGTGCCAAGGTTATTGACCTGAAAATTACTGCCAACCCGTATTTCTCCCTGTGTATTTATGAGAGTCGGTCCGTTTAGCGTCAATGTAGAAGAGGCAGCAGCAATCAGTCTTAGCTGCGACTGCGTGATGCTGAGTGTGCCATCCACTATCAGAGGAGTACCAAGCGTCCATTGTACACCGGGAGTCGGGCTAGTAATAGTGATATTGTTTGCTTGCGTGATAGCTGCTTTTGTACCTTGCGCCGCAAAATTGAGGTCAGCGGCAGCAACTGGGCTGTCGAACCAATAATTAGCGGCGTTATTGTAGGTTGCGCTGCCCGTTACTTGGATTGCACCTGTTGCTGCCGATATTCCGTTGATGCCGTCCGTACGAGAAGTGCGTAGTGTACCGCCCGCTTGCAAATCAAACGAACCTGTACCAATTAGCGAACGAATACCGAGATTCAACGTACCGCCATTCAGCACTCGCATCGTAACACTTGCACCGAGTGAGATATTTGCTGATGCCGCAGCCGTTGTGTAAGTATTTTCCACCACGAATATGCTTCCCGGTGTCGTAAAGTTCGTGGCGGCTGTTCCTAAACCTGCACCAGAGGTTGTTCCCCAGCTTCCCGGTGCTGCGGGGTCGCCGGATTCATAGTAATAGGCAACCGCCGGGATAGCAATACTGTAAAAACCATCACCCGCAGCAAGCGACGCAAGCGCTGGGGCATTGTTGATACTTGGGCTGGCGATGTTGCTTGCGACAGGATTGTATGTTCCTCCTGCCGTTGCGGAATTACTGAGCGTGTTCCCTGCTGGAATGGCTGCATTGCGGGTAAATGTGAGCGTTACGTTGGGAACAGCATTATTCGGATTCACACGCCAATACTCCGTCGAACTGAGGCTTCCCAACGCGCCGCCGGGTGTGCCGGGAGTAGCAGCGTTGAAGCCCTCGACGGTTACAACGGTGGAAGCAGGTGCGGCAGATGTGTAGGCAAAGGTTACGGGTGTGTATGTTGGTGCTGTGCCACCACCGACGGGAAAGGTGTACGTGCTCGCGGCAGTGGTAATAGCGCGGGCGAGCGGACCTTGCACACACATAGTCGCTGTTGCACCGATGATGGCAGTCGGGGCAGGATTGCCGATGGTCAAAAGATTAGTTGCCGTGGTTTGAATACGCCCAGACGAGAAGGTAAGCGTACCGTTCAACGTTGTCGGTGCGCTGAGGGAAACAGGTCCCGTGCGGTTGACAACTACATCACCGAGCATAGTAGCAGGCAGTTCTGCCCCGGTCGGCATCGTTCCCGTGATAATGTCGTTGTAGCGCAAAATACCGCCTGATGCGTAATTCACGGGCGTTCCGATAACAGCAGGAAACGGCGGCGTACTAATTGTACTCACCATTTGCAGCGAAGCGGCATTCTGAACGGTCAACACGGTGCCGTTTACCAAAGTGAAATACTCTCCCACCCTGAGTGAGCCTGCTTGCACCTGACTTCCTGTGCCGCTGAGCGTGAGAGTCTGTGGGGTAGTTCCGATAAGATTCAGCCCCGCACCCGCCACGGAGCAGTTAATCGTTAATGAGATGCTCACATTCAAACTCGTGCGGAGTGTTCCTTGATTATTACCGACGATAGTGAGGGTTCGTGCATCGGTGATAGCAGGCTTTCCGGCAACAGCAGCAAAATTGAGATTGCTCATAGACGACACATCAAGGTAATAGTTGCCTTGCGGGTCGTAGTTGATGGTCGTTGTTTGAATAGCCCCAAACCCTGCGCCGGGTCCTGGTCCGTTCACTCCTTGGGTATTCGATGTTCTCAGTGTTCCGCCTGCTTGGAGGTCGAAACTTCCGGCACCTGTTACGGCATTAGCGCCGACATTCAGCGTTCCGCCGTTCGCCACTCGCAGCGTTACCCCCGCTGAAAGCGCGATATTTGCTGCCGGAACAGTCGTTGTGTAGGTGTTTGGAATGATGAATGTCTGCCCGGACGTACCAAAACTTACGCCTTGAAAACCCGTTCCGCCAATGTTCGACCAGTAGTTCGTCGCATTGCTCGGGTCGCCGGCAGAATAGTAGTAGATGGAAGGGATAATCTGTGTTCCAAGCGCAAAGTATGTGAATGCGCCCGTAAGCGTCTCGGCGACGGAGCGCCGCGCTGCTGGAGGCACACCGCCCGGGTACGTGTTCGGACCAGTGGACGCATACATCGTTCCCGCAAGTGTGGTCGAGGAGCCAACGACTGTCGGCGCAGCAATGCCTGTTTTTGCGGCTTGCATCTGCCCTGTGGAGAATGTACCGCTCACCAAACGCGCCTGCCAGTATTCCGCCCCCGAAAGAGCGGTAAGCGTTGTACCATCGGCACTACCGCTTGGTCCGGCAAATGCTTCTACTTCAATTAAGGGTGATGAGTTTCCTACGGCAGGATTGACAATCGCAAACGGAAGTTGGCTTGCGCCCACGCCCATGGGGAATTGCCACGTGCCTGCACCGCCCGCATCAGGAAGTAAGCGGCGAAGAGGACCGAGTATGCGCCCCGACGAAGAGTAGCTTACGGCTCCGGCGTTGGTGTTATTCACCGTCAGCAAACCCGATGCGGTGTTGATGACGTTGGCAAAATTGATAGTGCCTGTGCCGGAAAGAGTGCGGGGCGCGAGAAGCGTGATTGCCCCCGAAGCAACATTAGTGAGAATGTCGCCGTCCATCGTGGACGGCCATTCTAAACCAGGGCTGAGTGCAGGAGCGAGATTGTTGTACGCCAACCGCGACCCGGGCTGATAAGTAATGGGCATACCCGTTACAAACGGAAATTGATTCACACTGGAAACAATAAACTGACCGATACCGTTTTGAATGGTCAGGTCGTTTGGATTTGCCAAGACAAAATTTGTACCGATGGTCATTACTCGCCCGCTCATCACCACATTTCCGGTACCTGCCAAGGTTAAGGTGGAAACCCCGACACCCGTCAGATTAAAATTGCCTGTTTGCAAGGTAAACGTACCGTTTACGGTTAAAGAGCTACCAAGCATCCACGAATTGAGACCGGTTTGATTCATGGTAAGATTTCCGCAGACAGTCAGGGCGGGCTTGTTCGTTGTCGCCCCGATATTCATCGAATACCCGCCAGCAGGTGCCGGCGGGTCGAAAAAGAAATTAACGTTGCCGAGATAGGAGATGGTGATACCGACGGGCGCAAGCGGGACTTGGATTGCGCCTTGATTATTGGCGGTGCCGTGCAGCCCTTGAATATGTGCCAAGCGAATAGTAGAGTTATTTTGGGCGGTAAATGCGCCGTTATTGCCACCTATTGTCAGCACAAAGCCCACTGTGTTCAGCATTCCGCCGCTTTGAATGGTGAAATTTGTTCCCGATGAAGCCGTGCCGATAGTCAAATTAGCGGTAAGCGTTGCGGTTGCACCGTTTTCAACGAAAAAGCTCGTTCCCAACGAAGTAAAATTTCCTGCCGCCGTGCCATAACCCGCGCCGGGTGTTGTATCCCAGTTTGCAGGGTTATTTGCACCGCCCGGAAATACGTTGGCATTATTGTAGTAATACTGCCCCACCACACCCGTCACAAGAAAACCTGACGTAGTGGTGTACGCATTCGCAAGGGTTTGTGTAATGCTAGCACCACCCGCAAAATTCAGAGGACCAATGCTGTTGTATGCACCGCCGACCGTTGCTGCTAAAGCAACAGCATTTCCGGCTGGCAGCACTGAGGAAGGCGTGAGGCTTACCGTTCCATTGCGCGTCCCGGCACTCGTCAGCACTTCCCAATAGCCAAAAGCGTTCAAACTTGTCATACCCGATCCGGGGGTACCCGGACTTGCACCAGCGTAGGCGCGGGCAACGATGTTTGTTCCCGCGCCGGCTGTGGGCGTAAATTCTAACGGTAAATACGAAGCGCCGACACCGACAGGAATAGTATATGGCGTACCGTTGCTTGGCACAAGGCGCTCAACATAGCCGTTCACAACGCCGTTGGTGCGGGTAAATGCTCCGGCGGTCGTATTGTTCATAACAAGTCTGGAAGCAAACGCCGTATTGATAAGCTCTCCGTTTGTCAACGTCACCACACTTGTTGCACTGAGCGTTTTGAGAGCATTCATCGTGATTCCGGCGGTATTGTCCACCGTTACCGAGCCGGACATAGCGGCAGGAAATTCGATGGAGGTTATTCGGGCAGTTGTCCCGGTATATTCCAGCAGCGAGGTCGCGGCGGAATAGACAAATGCCGTTCCGGTTATGGTCGGATTATCCAGAACTCGCAGTGTTCCTCCGGCATTGACGGTGAACGTCCCCGCATTAGTAAAGCTCGATCCGCCATCTTGACGGAACAGCCCCGCAACAGTAACCGCACCATTATTGGTGATTGCTCTGCCGCTTCCGACGGTCAGTGTGCCGCCGAGATCTACTTGAAAGGTAACGCCCAAGCCGATGGTAATATCGCTAACGGTGATGTTTGCGGTGCGTGTCGCCGGAACAATAAATGTTTCGCCGCCCGTCGTAAAATTAATTGCCGGAATGCCACCACCGCCAAGAAGAGAGTTCCAATTCCCCGGCACAGACGGGTCGCCGGATTGATAATAATACGTTCCACTCAGATTTCCCCACACATTGGGGTTGTCTTGCGGAAGATTGAAATATGCCGTTCCTGCACTTCCGGCAGTATTCCCGGTGTACGTTGTAGCGAGTTCGGTTGCCGTTGCGCCTGCTTGGATGAAGATTGCGCCGCCTTTGCCTTGACCGTTTGTAGCGGCACCACCACAACCACCATTATTGCCAGCAGTTCCACCAGTGGCGGAATTACTTGTAAAGGTGCATCCTGTCATCGTAAACGTTGCCACCGAAGCGACGAATACGGCACCACCAAGCCCACCACCAGCACCACCAGCACCACCATATGAACACGCGCTGCCCGCAGAACCAGCACCGCCAAATGGACCACCACCTAAGCCACCGCCACCTCCAAAACTGCCGCCACCGCCACCGCCACCGAATCCACCGCCACCACCGCCATATCCGTTGCAAAAAGCTGGACCAATTGCGCCGCCGCTCCCGCCACCGCCAAATGTACCGTTCCTCCCACCACAATTCGCTGCTGCTGGCGGATTACCAGAGGGGCTTGTTCCTCCTGTACCAAGCACTGACGGGGATGGGGTTCCGCCAATTCCTCCCGGAGCATTGCCACCACCGCCCGCACCACCATTACCGCCGATGGCTTGGTTGCCAGAGAACATCATGTTTTGTAATGTGATGCTTCCTTGATTAACAAACAATCCACCTCCAAAACCACCACCACCACCACCACCACCTGCAACACCACCAGTACCGCCATTACTACCTTGCGCCCGACCATTGGTAATCGTAAAATTATTAAGCTGAATGGTGAACGGTGCTGTTTGGCTGGCAAAGAACACGGGGAAGAGGTTATTGCCACTGACAATCAGAGCCGCACCGGGACCATTGATGGTGATGTGGTTATTCAATGCCGGAAGTGCTGAAGCTAGAGTAATCGTCCCTGTTACGCCCGTTGCGTCTATGATGTGTGGTGCGACTGCGGTAGCGCCTCCAGTGGCATTGGCATCAAGAATAGCCTGCCGCAAAGAGCTTGCTCCGGCATCATTGGTATTGGTAACGGTAAAGGTGGCTGCCCACAAGGATAGATTTGTTCCGGCGATGGCAAAAAAACAAAGGAGCGTCAAGAAATTGACAACAACGAAACGAGTACGGGAGAGGTTCATAAAGTTCACCATGAAATGAGAGAAGCAACAAGAAAGGGAAAACACAGTTTGATACCGATACGAATGAAGAGTCGACACAAAGAAACAAAAAAACTATGTTCGGTACAGGCTACAAAAATACGAAAAAGCAAGGAAATGTTTTTTTTTATTGTGTCCGACTTTCTCGAATGAACGTCCGACTTTCTCGAATTTGCAAAAAATAGTGTCCGACTTTCGGGAAATGGGGAAAACTTTGGGTCGGTCGGGGAGAGGGGAAAAGGGATGGGGGATGAGGGAAAAGGGTTGGGGAGAAGGGCAAAAGGATTGTAGGAAGCGAGAAGATGGGGATGGGGTGGGTGATTGTGCTGGCGGTATATTGACGGTGCTTGTGTCAATGCGCCAATGACGACACCCGCCGGACGCTCAAGAAAGCGCCTCGGGCGGGGAGACCGCTCCTTCTTTTACGCACCACAAACGCTGCGTTATCTACGCCGTCAAACGCTGCACGAACCGCGCCCTACGGCGACTTCTTCCCCGTCCGAGGTGGCTGCTGGTGGGTTGTTTTTTTTTGCGTATATTTGTGGGAATGGACGACACTGTATTCACCATTTGAACATGAGAAGCGGTTATGCAAGCATTTACCTCTATTGTTGGTCAGAACAGCAGCCCCAAACACGCTGCTTTACAAGCACTCACATCGTTACCAGAGAACGCCACGACCGAAGAAATGATGTATCGGCTGTATGTATTGGAGCAGGTTCGGCAAGGCGTACAGGCTGCGGCAGACAGCCAGACAACGGCACTCAGCGACCTCAAGCGCGAGATAGAGCAGTGGCAAGCTGGACAAATCCCGCCAAAGAGCGTTTGAAGCGATTGCATAATTTTATTGCAGCCGATTCTCCTATGTATGCCAAGCGCGTTACGCAAGAACTTGTGCGTAAAAGCGAAATGCTGGCGGAGTTTCCGCGCATGGGGCGTATTGTGCCGGAGCTCAATGACGAGAATATCCGTGAACTTCTGGTGTACTCTTATCGGCTTATCTATGGCATCGTTGATGCTGATGTGATCATATTGGCTATTGTCCATTCCAAACAGGATATGTCGGGCGGTTTGCCATTGTGAAGAAGCCGCGTAGGACGAGGTACGCACCCAAGCACCCGACAACCAACACCCACCCGCCGGACGCTCAAGAAAAGCGCCCGACGGGGAGACCGCTCCTGCTTCTTCGCACCACAACCGCTGCGTTACCTACGCCATCACACATTGCACGAACCATGCACGAACCGCGCCATCCGGCGGCTTCTTAGCCCGTCGGGTGGCTGTCATAACGCGCTCAAGCCTACGCCCACCCGCCGGACGCTCAAGAAAGCGCCCGACGGGGAGACCGCTCTTTCTTATTCGCACCACAAACGCTACGTTACCTACGCCATCACACGCCGCACGAACCCCGCCATCCGGCGGCTTCTTCGCCGTCGGGTGGCTTTATCTTCTCCCGAAACGAAAAAAAACTTGCCCCTCTCCCCCCATTCCCCTATTTTTACGCCGCAATTCCCTCTTTTGTGCATTTTTTCCAAGGATGTTTGCTATGATATTGCAGCATTTACCTGCCCCCATATCTCCCCATAAGCCTATAACAATCAAAATTTTACAGCGATGGCTATGTGTCCTTTTGCTCCCTTTTCTGCTGCACACTGCACACGCGCAAACCGTTTCTACCTACGCCGGAGCCTTTCCAGGCTTCGCCAATGGAGCAGCCGCTACAGCCCGGTTTAACGGTCCTGGCGGAGTCTGCGCCGATGCCGCTGGGAATATCTATGTGGCCGATTACTTCAACAATCGCGTCCGCAAAATTGACGGCAGCGGCAATGTAACCACATACGCTGGAACTGGTACGGCAGGTTTCGCTAATGGAGTTGCCGCCACTGCACAGTTTGACAATCTTAACGGGGTCTGCGCCGATGCCGCTGGGAATATCTATGTAGCAGACATAAGCAACCAGCGTATCCGCAAAATTGACGGCAGCGGCAATGTAAGTACCTACGCTGGAAGCGGAACGGGAGGTTTTGCTAATGGAGCAGCCGCCACTGCGCAGTTTTCAAATCCTTTCGGAGTCTGCGCCGATGCCGCTGGGAATATCTATGTAGCAGACCTAAACAACAGCCGCATCCGCAAAATTGACGGCAGTGGCAATGTAAGTACCTACGCCGGAAGCGGGGCATTCGGCTTCGTCAATGGAGCAGCAGCCACTGCGCAGTTTGACTCCCCTGTCGGAGTCTGCGCCGATGCCGCTGGGAATATCTATGTGGCAGACGCGGGCAATAACCGCATCCGTAAAATTGATGGCAGCGGGAACGTAACCACCTACGCCGGAAGCGGCACGGCAGGCTTTGCCAACGGAGCCGCCGCTACCGCGCAGTTTGACTATCCTAGCGGAGTCTGCGCCGATGCCACTGGGAATATCTATGTGGCGGATCAATTCAACCGCTGCATCCGCAAAATTGACGGCAGTGGCAATGTTACTACCTACGCTGGAAGCGGCGGGGCAGGCTCGGCTGACGGTTGCGCCTTGACCGCGCAATTTGGTGCTCCTGCCGGAATCTGCGCCGATGCCGCTGGAAATATCTATGTGGCGGACAATGGCAACAGCCTCATCCGCAAAATTTCTCCCCCTCCACCACCGCCTACACTTTTTACTGCTGCCACTGCCACACCACCCTTTAGCATTCTGGGGCAGCCCTACACATATACGTTTACTGCCAATGGCGGCGCACCGCTCACCTTCTCTCTCCAGTCGGGAGCATTGCCACCGGGCTTGTCATTGTCGGGGACGGGTGTTCTCTCTGGTACACCTACAATACTTGGTACGTTTGGCCCCTTTGTTGTCCAAGCCGCTAATTGCGGTGGTACTCTTGCTTCTGTTCCGATCTCCATCACCGTCGGCGTGATGGGCATTACCTCCTTCACCCCCAACCGCACCAGTCCTGGCACAACGGTCGTCATCACAGGCACAGGCTTCACAGGCGCAACTTCGGTCAGCTTCGGCGGTGTTCCCGCAGCAAGTTTTGTCGTGAACAGCAACACCCAAATCACCGCCGTTGTCGGTAGTGGAACTATCGTCACAGGTGGGGCGCAACTCGTCATCGTCTCCTCGCCTGCTGGGTTAAGCACCTTGGGCGGCTTTTTTGTGGGAACTGCTGGCGCAAGTGGTAGTGCGGCTTCCGGCGTTTCCATGCCACAATCTGCCGTGCTGGGGAATTTTTCGACTAGCAATCTCAGCTTTGGTGCGCCCATCACCCTGAGTGGCTCAGGGTTTACGGGCGCGACGGGGCTGCTCATTGGTGGCGTACCTGTTACGAACTTTGTCGTCGTCAACGACGGTACAATCACCGCCACTGTCGGCGGCGTTCCTGTCAACGACCGTGTTGTGCTGACAGGCGGCGCGGGCGCAAATGCCGACATGAGTGGGCTGGGACTCCGCTACAATCGCCTTCCCCCACCACGCATCATCACGGCTTCTCCGGCGAGTTTTCCAGCTACGGGAGAGGATATTCCGCTTGCGTTTTCGGGTGCAGATTTCCTTGCCGGAGCGCGAGTGCAAGCCAGCGACGGCAGAACGGGCGTGAGTGTGGGCGTGAAAAGCGTGACAGCACCAGTCTTGGAGACCACATTTCCGGGCATATTGCAGTCCGTCGGCATAAAAACCATCACGATCACCAACCCCGACGGACAGACGACTTCGACCACGCTCACCGTCACATTGGGCGCAGCACCACAGCTGCGGGCGGAATCGCTGGTGCGCTCCACGACGGCTTCCGGCTCTGCCTTCAGTGTGCGGCTTGTGGGAACGGGCATCTTTCGCACTGCAACGGCATGGCTGAATGATGCTCCGGCACGAGTCACCGTGCCGTCTTCGACCGAAGCGATTGTGGAAATCCCCGCTTCCTTCAACGATGTAGGCGGCATCACGCTGGCGCTGCGCCTCGCCAATACCGATGGGCAAAGCACCAGTGCTTCTGTGCGCATCAATCGCCGCCCACCACCGACGATTCTGGGAGTAACGCTGCAAAGCGGCGGAATACTGCGGGTGCGAGGAATAAATTTCCTTATCGATATTCGCTCGACGCTTGGCGGTGCGCCGCTTGCGCTTTTGTCACAAAACAGCGACACGGCGTTTATGGCACAAATCCCGTCCACGTTCCGCCTCACGCCCAATTCGCCAACGGTTTCGCTTCTGGTCAATAACTCCGACCGCCAAGCACATGGTGTACTTTTGCCACGTTCGTTTTTTGAAAGTACGGCATCGTTCCAAGCGGCATTGGGGGCGGAGCAGAGCGATCGGGTGTGGGCGAACACGGCTTCGGGGTTGGAGATTGCGGAGATAGTCACTGGAAAGCATCAACAGAGCGCTTCACAGGAGTTGAGTGTTTACCCGAACCCTGTGGACGGGGAATTGCGTGTAGGCGGCGTGGGAATGCGCACGGTACGGCTGTACGATATGCGCGGCGGTGTAGTGCTGGAAGAGCGCACTGTTTCTGGTGTGGTGAATGTGTCGGCGCTTGGCGCGGGTGCATACATGGTGGTTGTCGAGGCGGCGGATGGTCGTGTTCTGCGGCAGCGTATGGTGAAGAGATAGGTTTTTGCTTGTCAAGTTTTGCGAGGCTCTCGTTTCTGAACGAGAGTCTCGCTTTTTTTTTTGGGGGATCGCCTCTGCTCGTCAGGCACAAAGTCGCCGGACGGCGAAGAAGCCGCTTGGGCGGGGCTTTTCTGCTCGTTTGATGAGGAGAGAATCTCGCTCTAGTGCGGCTTCTGCGCGTAGGACGAGATACTCCATACTCGTTTACAAGAAAGCAGCATCAAATCGCAATCTGTACCGTTGGGGTTTGTTGCCCCAAGGCGCTGCGGCGTACTTCGGCAGCAATATCGCGAGTGGAGATTCCGTCGCCATAGAGGGCGAGAATTGTCCGCTCAATTTTCCGGTAAACGGGTTGTTTCTTTGGGAATAATCTACAGCTCAAATTCCCCTTTACGGTCGCGGGGAATATCGATAGTTACTTGATTTTGGGCGGTTTTTAGGTTTTTGCTTGATGAGCCGTTCCGGGCGTTGCCGCTATCGTGAAGACGGGCATCGTCATCGGTTTTCTGATGCTTGGCATAGCCTAGATGATGCGCCATCTCGGTTTAAAGCATCCGCTCAAAAAATCGTTTGCTCAGACTTTCCTCTTTTGTGGCGTTTACACAAAACAATTTACACTCTCCTAATCTCACTTTTCCGGCTTTTGCGAAAGTCCTATGGTATAACTATGACTTTTGGTAACTTGTGCAGCCTTGCCATTTTCCGTAACTTTGGGGTCGATCCTGTGGAAATGCCAACAACGATTTGCCATACTATCCCTGCACACTTGTATTCATGCACGCTATGATATCACTTTCACTTGTTTTTACCGGTATCAATCTTCTTGGTGCAGCACAAGGGTTGTTCTTGTCGCTCATGCTGGCACTGCTCAAGCGCGGAAATCGCCAAGCCAATCGCATTCTTGCAGCGTTAGTTTTTGTTATCTCTGTCGCCCTTGCCTCCACGCTTCTGCTCTATCCGGCGGTTTATACCGCCGTTCCGTATTTGATACGCATTTCCGACCCGATGCGGCTACTTTTTGCGCCGCTCATTTTTCTTTATGTTGTCTCTTTAACGGGTGGGCAGATAAATAAGCATTCGCTGCTCCATTTTACGCCATTTGCCCTTTATGTCTTGTATTTGATACCGACCTTTTATGTGCTGCCATTTGCGGAGCGTATTAGTTTTATCACTGAAGCACAAGCAGGGAAATCGTTTTCATATAATGTGTATCTTGTGGCACGGGCGCTATATTTTGTGCTGTATTTGGGGTTGTCGTTTCGGGTTTTGCGCCGATATTCATCGCGGATTCAGGACTTGTTTTCTTCCGTAGAGCGCATCAATTTTAGCTGGTTGCGGAATGTCCTTGTCGCAATGGCTATTTGGTGGGTTCCCCAATTTATCACGACGCTCAGTCCATTTTTTGGCTACCTCAATCTTCCCGTCGTCAATATGATTATTGGCTTTTTGGGAGCATTGTGGATGTACCTTTTGGGGTATGTTGCATTTCTAAAAGCAGACCCCTTTGTGATGAATGTTATCAGCCCGGTCGTACCGATGAGCGCTACGCAAGCCGCTCAGTTAGCCGCACAGCACGAGCAGTACGAGCAGCATGAACGCGCTATTTTGAATATATCTCGACAAGGATTTGACGCAAAAGAATCAGCATTGGTATCGCCTGAAAGCGCAATACTCTTGGAGCAGTTCAAACTGTTCATGGAAACGGAAAAACCATTTTTGGACAGCGAATTGAACCTGCAAAGGCTCTCTGAGCAGATTGGCGTTCCGGCGTATCGGCTTTCGCAGATGATGAACTCACATCTTCATCAAAATTTCTTCGATGTCATCAATCAATATCGTGTTGAAGAATGGAAACGCCTGATGTCGGAAGGATCTGCTTCCGGCACTATTCAAGAGCTAGCGTTTCAAGTTGGCTTCAATTCTAAATCGTCGTTCAATACAGCCTTCAAGAAGCATACAGGACAAACACCCTCGGAATATCGAGCAGAACTTCGAGTGGGCTAAAAAGCGCATATTTCCATTGTAGCGACAGACGAAAAAAATGCAGACGTAATTCCTGTATTGAGGTTATGAGAATTTTTTGTAACTTTGCAAACTCAAACGATAAACAACGCTAAACCACCTTTTCTCAAGCATTTTTGCGCTATGTCTATGCAATCACAACGTGAACCCAACACGCTTCCTCAGCCGAAGCCGGATCTTTCGCCAGATGAGGTGATCCGTATTCAGCTTGACGCTTTGCGCGAAAATGATGCGAGCAATGATGTCGGTATCGCTACCGCCTTTAATTTTGCTTCGCCTGGCAACAAAGTTTATACCGGACCGCTTTCGCGCTTCAAGCAAATTGTCCGTAATCCCGTCTATGCAGTCATGCTCAATCACCGTTACGTCGGCTATGAATCAGTCATGATTTCTGGTGCAGTAGCACAACAACGTGTGATGATTGTCGGCGAAAATAGCCAAACTGTGATTTATACCTTTACGCTTTCTCGCCAGCGCGATCCGCATTATCGAGATTGCTGGATGACTGATGGAGTGAGCGTCGATGCGATGTTCTGGCTCAACTAACAGAAATGAAGTAAAAAAAAAAGCCGTCTGAATGCTAGCCGCATCGGATGGCTTTTTTGTTATCTGTTTGTTGTGAATATCGTTATATCCTTGTTTCGAGTATCGCTAGTTTTTTTCTGCTTCGACCTCTGCTTCAACCCTTGGGCAGGTTTAAAAACGACAAAGCCGCGATTTCTTGCGGCTTTGAGTCGGGGTGAGAGGACTCGAACCTCCGGCCTCTACGTCCCGAACGTAGCGCTCTACCGGGCTGAGCTACACCCCGTCTAGCAATATTTTTTGTTAAAATCTGAACGATATGCTAAACAGGCTTCAAAGCTACGGGGATTTTTCGTATTTTCAAAATTATTTTTTACCTTGGCGAACGCCTTCCTCCCTCACTTCGCCGTCTTTTCTATACCAGATTTTTGTTTGAGAATCCTCTATGACTTCTTACAGTTTTAGCCTCAGTGCCTCGTGGTGGTTACTTATTCTTTGCGGCATTGCGGCTGCTGCGCTGACGTGGTACGCCTATCGTATAACGTCGCCTCCGGTATCGCGGTCGCGGCGCTACGCACTCATGGCACTTCGGCTTATGGCGCTTTGGGTGTTGTTATTTGCACTTTTTGAGCCAATTGTCAACGTTCTGAGGGCAACTGAAGAACCGCCGCGCGTGGCGATTTTACTCGACAATTCCGAATCCTTAGCATTGCGCGATGCCTCGCGTGACCGCAAAGTTGATTATCGCGCTGCACTCACGGCACTCAAACCCGAAACACTCAATGAAGCGCTTCCCGAAGCCGCTTCCACACTCACGCTTTTCGACAACGACCTCACCGTCGTGGCAGCAAAAGACTTCCGCCCCGATGCGATGCGGCTCGAAGGGCAGTTTACCAATCTTGCCAAGCCGCTTCAGAGCATTTTTTACGACGCAGAGCGCACCAATACCCAAGCGGTGTTGCTCGTGACCGATGGCGCATTCAACGAGGGAGAAAACCCGCTCTATGCCGCAGAGATGCTGGGTCGCCCGATGTTTGTTATTGGGGTGGGCGACTCCACCGAAGCAAAGGATATTGCCGTGCGCTCAATTATTACCAATGAAGTTGGTTATGTTGAAAGTGAACTGCCGGTGAATATTACCTTTCAAACCTCCGGCTTTAGTGAAGGCACAGCGCGGCTGGTTTTGCGGGATAATGGGAATGTTGTCCATGAACAAATCCTACCCGTGCGCGGCACAGAATCACGCACTCTGAGCGTTATCTACAAGCCCACACAGGCAGGTATGCACACGCTTACGGCGGAAATCAAGAATCAAAGCGGCTTAGAGGGCGAACTCACCACCAAAAACAACACGTACTCGGAGTTCGTCAATATTCTGAAAAATAAGCGCAAAACGCTGGTGCTGGCTTCGCAGATTTCGCCCGATATTTCCTTTCTCCGCTCGTCCTTGGAAGCCAATAGCAATGTGCAGTGCAATGTCTATGTGGAAGATATGAAGGGCGGTTTTCTGGAGGATGCCGCCAGTTCCCAAGCGGCTTCTGCTGGGAATGCTGCTGCTCCAAAACGTACTATGGAGATGTTGCGGCAAGATCTTTCTGAGGCGGAAGCTATCGTGCTGGTAGGCTTTCCTCTCACTGCTACACCGCTTGCGGTCATTGAGGCGGTCAAAACAGAGCTTTCGCGCAATAAGCCCGTCCTGTTTATTGCTTCGCAAGACCTTGATTGGGTGCGCCTTCGACCGCTTGAACCCTATCTGCCCTTTACCACGCTCACGGGCAGCAAACAAGAAATGCTGGCTCTGCCCGATGTCAAGCAGCAAGCACTTTCCAGCCCCGTGATGAAACTCTCCGGCACGGACACCGACGCGAAGGCGTGGAATCAACTTCCGCCGCTTTTTCGTACCGAAACTCTTGTGCGCGTCAAGCCCGAAGCGGAAGTGCTTTCGACGGTCAAACTCAACAATGTGCCACTTGCCGAGCCGCTTATCGTGCAGCGTACGCTCAACAATACCAAATCGCTGGCAATTCTTGGTTATGGGCTGTACCGATGGAAATTGCTGGGTTATGCGGCGGAAGCAGCGAAGGGGCGCGAAGTGCCGGATATTTTCGGGACATTTTTTGAAAACAGCTTGCGATGGCTTGCCACCAGCGATCAAGGGAAATTTGTGCGCGTCAAATCCTCGCGTAAAGTCTATGGAAGCGGCGAAAGTGTTGAAATCACCGCGCAGGTCTATGACCGCAGCTACAGCCCGCTTGATGGTGCAGAGGTGCGCGTGGCATTGCAAAGCGCAGCCCTCAAACAAGCCCGTGAAATCGTCCTGACAGCGCTCGGCGGTGGGCGTTATTCCGCAACAGTCGAGGGCTTGGGGGAAGGTGAATACAGCTTTGTCGGAACGGCGCTGGTGAACAATCAGAACTATGGCGAAGACTCAGGGCGTTTCAGCGTGGGCAAGGTCAACATCGAATATCAAAATTTACGCATGAACGCAGGATTTCTTCGGCGGTTAGCGGAATCTACGGGAGGGAAATTTTTTACGGCACAGGAAGTTGCCGCTAATCCCGACGCTGTGCGGCGGGCAATACAAAGCGTCCCATCCTACAAGCCCCGACCCATAACGCTGCGGAACGATATTGCTCTTTGGAATGTGGCGTGGTTACTGGGCGCTGCGCTGGTGATGTTTGCGCTGGAGTGGTTCTTGCGGAAACGGAGCGGAATGGTGTGAGGGAAGGGCTTCACCACTGGTGCGGTGAAGCCTTTGTCTGTTCCATGCAAGATTCAAATACGGCTTGTTTGATTTCGGTAATCATCTTGCCTCGCGCAGCCACTCTACAAGAGGATGTATTGCCTCGAAATGGCGTACTATCTCCTGTTCCAGCGTTGGGTCTTGGGAGAATTTCCATTGCATTGAGCGTTCTACGACGTAGTTTTTGAGTTTGATGAGGTCGGGGTGTGGAACGTCGTCATCGTACCCTTTTGGAAGGCGTGTCAGCGTATTTGTGCGATCAAGATCGCCAAAAACAGATTGAAATGTTTTATCTGCAAGCACAGATTCTATGCGGTCTGGATGTTCGGCGATGTAGGCACGAATCGCGGCTAATTGAGTTTTTTCCGGCATCCAAACACCGCCGGCGATCAATACTTCTTTCTTTGCGTCAATGTGCATATAATACGCCGGACCCTCTGTTTTCCTGCCTTCTGGGCTGATGACCATCGAAAAGTGTGTTTTGTAGGGGCTTTTGTCCTGCGAAAAGCGAATATCGCGGTTGATGCGAAACAAACACTGTTTTGGCTCAAGATGCTGCACACTGCTATCAAAGCCTGCCACGCCAACAATGACGGCTTCAACGAGGTCTATCCAATCGCTGCGCAGGGCTTCATAACGCTTTTTGTTGGCATCGAACCACGCTTTTGTGTTGTTTTCGGTGAGTTCTGCGAGAAAAGTTGTCAGTGTTTTAGTATCCATAGTTTGGGCATGGAAAGTGGATAGAATATTATCGGGCGGACAGAAGCGACTGCAAGGAGCGTTGTCATTGCCATCACATTCGCTAAATTACAATCTTTTGGAATATTCCGCACAGCAACACTTCTTCACATCGAAAATTTCTCTGCTTTGCCTCAAATGCAAGACCGCAACCACTCATTTTTCTACGCCGCAACCCGCACCTTTGCTATCGCTGCGGGCAATCCTCTCTGTCCGGCAGACCAATATTCGTCGCAGATACAAACTTTCGAGGAAACTCAGTCACTGTGCGGTCGCAAGGTCAGTTTTTTTGGCATTGACGAAGAATGTGCGCGTTCTTGTGCGGCGCAATACCGCCACGCGCATATTGGTTCGGAGCCTTGGTGGAATCTGGCTTTATGGCAATCGCGGCAAGAAGCGAACAAGCCCGTGCGTAACAGTCTGCAAGCCGCTCGGCGGCAGGGTTGCGAAGCACAAGAAGTATCACCAGAGAATACAGGAATGCTCTGGCAATGCGACAATGTTCGCTCTCGTTGGCTTCAAACCAAGCATTTACCGCCTCTTCACTTTGTCGCCGAAACAGCATTGTGCGTGGGCGGCAAGCGATTGTTTGTTGTCGAATGTGCTGAAAACGTGCTGGCATACAGCATTGCAAGCCCGATATGGAGCGGTGTTAATAGCAATCCTGCCGAGTATTGCGTTGAACATTTTGTGCGCTCACCGGACGCACCCAATGGCACGATGGAACTGCTGATATGTTCTGTCGCCGAAACACTTGCCAAGGAAGGCATTACAAGAATGAGTCTCCATTTTGCGCCGTTTTCTCGCAAAGCGCCCTCTGGTCTGCCCTTGGCAACGCGCTCACTTGCAATGGAACGGTATTTGCAAGCAATGGAGCGCTTTGGCGGTCATTGGTACAATGCGCGAGGTTTGGAGCGCTTTAAGGCGAAATTTCTCCCTGATGTGTGGAAGCCGCTTTATTGCTCATTTTCTAGGGAACAGCCGCCTGTGCGGGTCTTGGTGGCACTGGCGGAGGCGTTTTTTGAAGCGCAGCTTCCGCAAGCTCTTTGGTCTATTGCTCTGCGAACAATGACAAATAAACCTGTTGCTTCCCGCCGAAAAATCCGCTAATTTGTCCCTCTACAACGCTCCTTTTCTTACGTTCTCAAATAAACGCATGATAACCATAACAGGGCTGTTCTACTACCCGATAAAAGGCTGCAGGGGCTGGGCGCTGGACAGTGCAACGCTTTCCGAGCGCGGTATTGCTTTCGACCGCCATTTTATGATTGTTACCCCCGAAGGGCGATTTTTGACGCAGCGCGAGCATCCGAAAATGGCGCTTATCGCACCAACACTGCACAACGGTACGCTTTCTTTGAGCGCTCCGGGCGCAGAAACGCTGCATTTGCAGCACACCGACCAAGGCGCAGAGAAATCGGTCGTCGTTTGGGGCGATAGCTGCGAAGCGGTTTCGCAGGGAGACGAAGCGGCAGAGTGGCTCAGTACGGTGTTGGGCGTGAAAGCGCAGCTCGTGGCGATGCACCGAGATTTCCGCCGCACACTCGACCCCGAATATACCGTGCGCCCAAGCGACCACACGGGATTTGCCGATGGTTACCCGATGCTGCTGGCATCGGAGGCATCGCTGGAAAGCCTTAATTCGCGCTTGATTGAAACAGGTAGTGAGCCTGTGCCGATGAACCGTTTCCGCCCCAATATTGTTGTGCGAGGCTGTGAAGAATTTGCGGAGGATTCGTGGGTGCGCTTTATTGTGAAAAATAGCGCCGGAGAGGTGGCAATGAACGGCGTGAAACCTTGCGGACGCTGTATCGTAACAACAATTGACCAAGAAAGCGGCACAAAAACAGGCGCAGAGCCGATTGCAACCCTCAAAAAATTTCGTCGCAGTGCCGATGGTACAAAAGTGTTGTTTGGTCAAAATATCGTTCACGCAAGCATTGGTCGGCTTTCGGTGGGTGATGAGATTATTCTTTATTAGTCAAATACGCAGATAGTTGTCCACTTTTTTCCTTACCACGATGCAATCCGATATAATGACCGAACAGATTGAGGAAGAGGTCGAAGAACCGCTCACGGAAATCCTTTTCGCTCACAACACCGAAAATCTCAAAGAGCAGCCCGCCACCAACGGCGCAAAATCTGCTTTTTGGAATGGTATCCCCATACCCGATACTTCAGATCTCATTACGGAGGACGATGAACCTGTGGACAATCTTCTTTCTGAAAAACAACAGCGCCTTCTTGTCGAAACGCTTTATAGTAATGCTTCGGCATGGAACAAGACCGGACAGCCCTTTATCGCCGCAGCAAATGTGGGCATATTTGCTGCCATCAAAGAGCCGCCAATAGCACCGGATGTCTTTCTGAGCCTTGAAACACCACCAGAGGCAACGCTTGATTTTAACGATACTCGCGCCTACTTTGCGTGGGTTTTTGGAAAAATGCCTGAGTTCGTATTGGAGATTGTTTCTAATCGCAAAGGTGGCGAAATGGCGCAGAAAATGAGGAAATATGCTCAAATGCGTATCCCGTATTATGCCGTGTACGACCCGTTTCTCCTCCTGCGCGGCGAGGTTTTTGTCCTGCACATTCTGCACGGCAGTAAATATCAACCGCACCGTGATTTTTGGATGGAAGAAATTGGGCTTGGCTTGAGGATTTGGGAAGGAGTATTTGAAGGCAAGGATCTGTCGTGGCTTCGCTGGTGCGACGAGAAGGGCAATCTTATCCCAACAGGCAAAGAACTCGCCGATGCTGCCAATCAACGGGCGCTTTTCGCCGAAGAACGTGCTAGTACTGCCGAAGAACGCGCCAGTACTGCCGAAGAACGTGCTGTACGGCTTGCAGAGCAGTTGCGCTCGTTGGGCATTACGCCCGAAGCCTAACGCACCAAGCAACGAAACTATTCCCACTATCCCCATTATTACTATGAAAGAACTCCTTCGCCTCAAACCCTATTTCATCCGCCATAAGTGGATGTTTATTTTAGGATTCGTCTTTGTGACGATATCCAATATCTGCTCTACCTCGCTACCGCGTGTGGTGGGCAAAACGATAGATTCCATCGCTCATAGCGTTGGCAAAAACACCTTTAGCAATACCGATATTGCCTTGCATATTGGGATGATGTTTGCGCTGACGGCGGGAAGTGGTTTTTTTATGTTTTTGACGCGAAAAACGATGATTGTGGCTTCGCGCAAAATTGAATATGAACTCAGGGCAGATGTTCTGAGAGCGCTTGAACGCTTGCCGTTGCGGTACTTTCAGCGTACCCCGACCGGCGAGCTTATGGCATATTCCACCAATGATATTTCTGCAATTCGGGAATTTTTCGGTCCGGCGGTGATGTACTCTGCCAATACGCTGACAACGTTTGTTTTTGCACTTTCGATGATGATTGCCCTTTCGCCGCTTATTACCGTGATGGCGCTTTTACCAATGCCGTTTGTTTCCTTTGGCGTGTATCGTATCGGCTCGAAGGTGCATTTGCTCTTTAAGGACGCACAAGACCATTATGCGAAAATGACCGCAAAGGCGCAAGAAAACTTGTCCGGTGTGAGGGTAATACGTGCCTACGGGCGGGAAGAGGACGAAATCAAGGCGTTTTACGGCATGGGCGAAGGATATTTTCGCAAAATGATGCGTTTAGTCAGTATTGAAGCCGTGATGATGCCGCTTATGATTAGCCTTATCGGGCTGTCACAAGTCTTGGTACTGGGGACAGGCGGCTATTTGGTCATGCGTGGGCAAGCAACGATTGGTGACGTTACGCAGTTTTTCATTTATCTCAACTTACTTATCTGGCCCGTCATTGCGATTGGTTGGGTGACAAATTTGATTCAACGCGCTGCCGCGTCCACAGGGCGTTTAGGACGTGTTTTTGATGAAATTCCCGATATTGCAGACTCCGAAACAACCAACCACGCCATTACAACCGTGCAAGGCAGTGTCGAGTTTCGCAACGTCCGCATGAAGTACGCACCAAATCTACCGTTTGCTCTTGGAAGCGAAGAAGGCGGCGTGTCATTTTCCATCAAAGCGGGTGAAACCATTGGGATTGTCGGCGAGACGGGAAGCGGCAAAACAACGCTTGTGAATCTGATTCCGCGTCTGTTTGATATTGCCGATGGTGAACTACTTATTGATGGCGTACCGATTCGCCAAATGCCTCTCCACACCTTGCGTTCAGCCATTGCGATTGTTCCACAGGAATCGTTCTTGTTTTCCATGAGCATTGCCGATAATATCCGCTTTGGCAAACCGTCGGTGTCGATGGATGAAGTCGTGGAAGCCAGCATTACAGCGCAGTTGCACGAGAACGTGAAGGGTTTTTCTGAAGGCTACTCAACATTAGTCGGTGAGCGCGGTGTGACGCTTTCCGGCGGTCAGAAACAGCGTACTGCAATAGCCCGCGCCATTATTCGCCAACCGAATATCGTGATTTTTGATGATTCGCTTTCGGCGGTGGACACCGAGACCGAAGAGAAGATTTTACGCGGCTTGCGCGAGGTGATGCAGAACCGCACCAGCATTATCATTGCGCACCGCATCTCGACGGTGAAAAATGCCGATAGAATCATTGTTCTGGAACACGGTATGATAGCCGAAAGTGGTACGCACGAGCAGCTTGTGGAGCAAGGCGGTATCTATGCGGCAATGTACTCACGGCAGCTGTTGGAGGACGAAATTTTAGCGTTGGAGTAAGTGCGCATTTTGCGGCAGACAAGAACATACCATCACGTATTTTTACACTACTCTCATATCAACTCCTTTAGGGTGGCACAGCCACCACAAATCAAGCAATAAGCCGATGACAAATGACCAAAGAGCAAGTGACCAAATAGTCAGCCCCCGCGACGCAGCGCTTCTGTCCATGCGCCCCACAACACCCGCTATGAGCGAAGCAGTAAGCGCCCTTGCACGAGAGCAGAGCGCTCACGAGCCGCTCACGCTTGAATATTTTCTTCACTCAACATTACGGTCAATTCTCAAGTTGCAGCATGAATCGCTGGTGCGTTTGGTGGCAATGCACGTCGCTCCGCACCGCTCGTCGTTTTTGCAGCTTTCCATCAAGCAGCAATGCGATTTTCTTACCAATGCCCTAAAAAAAGAGGTGAGTTTGCGAATGCTGGTTGTTGGCGTAATAGTGGGGCAATTCACGGAAGCAGAATTGGTGCGCTATACAAGTTCAAGCGCTGACAAAGCAGAAATCCATCGGCGTATTATTGAATTGGCGGCACGGCGTGTTTGCGATGCACGAGAAGCAATTATCGCCTTACTCTGAGTTTTTGTGATGCGTTCTTCTTGTGATGTTCACCCAAACAACTTCGTGCGCACCACTTCCCCCAGCAAAATTCCCATTTTCTTGCCTTGCGGCACAAAGACTCGTCCCAAAAATGGGTTGTAATCGCGCTCTTCGATTTTCCGCAGAATGCCGCGATAAATCTTGCTTGCCGATGAAATAGCGTACTGTGACTCTTTCGGCAAAAGCGGAATCCCTTTATCGCCTTCGTCGTAGTAATGATGCGCCCTTTCGACCTGAAATTGCATCATTTTCCGCAATTCCGGCGAACAGCGCTCCTGCACAATATCGGTTTCGTCAATACCAAAACGCTGCAAATCATCCAACGGCAAGTAAATACGCCCCATATCCTTATCTTCCTGCACGTCGCGCAAAATATTGGTGAGTTGCATTGCCACACCCATTTTTTCGGCATACTCGAAAGCACTTGCATCCTTGTAGCCAAGTACACACGTCATCATCAGCCCCACAACCGACGCGACGCGGTAACAAAAAACATAGAGTTCATCGAAGGTTTGATAGCGAGACTGCTCCATATCCATCGTCACGCCTTTGAGCAAATCAAGCGGATAGGCAATCGGAATACGATAAAGCTGCGAAACGGGCGCAAATGCTCGCATGACGGGGTGTTCGGATTCGCCAGTACGAAAGCAAATATGGAGTTCTTGGCGCAAAGCCTCAATTTCATTGTACAACTCAGCATCTGTGCGGTCTCTGGGGCAGTCAATTAAATTGTCTGCATATCGGCAAAAGCCATAGACCGCGTAGGTTGCCCAACGGCGGTCGGTGGGCAAAATACTGGCAGAAAAGTAAAAACTCTTCGCAAAGTGAGCCGTGATACGCTTTGCCGTCTCGAAGGAAATGCGTAATTCTGGTTCAAGCCAAAATTTTGCGGGAAGCGATAACGACGGCGGCAGAGATTGGTCGGGCATAGTCTCAAAAATGTGTGGTGATGCGCTTTTGTAGCGCTACTGGTCTGCGTTATGCGCCGAGAGCGGCGAGTTCTTCTTCGTACAATTTTTTCTGCATTGCCAAAAGCTGCATTTCGGCATCAATCGTTGCCAATTTTTGTTGGAGTTGTTCGGCTGTGGAGCTTGTTGCGATGCGCTCTTGCAGCAATACGTGGTCGAGCAGCACCAGCGCTACCATTGCCTCTGCCACTGGCACAACACGCGGACAAATACAAGGGTCGTGCCGCCCTTCGACTTTGAAATCCACCATTTCTCCGGCGCGATTTGCCGTTTGGACAGGCTTGGTGATAGATGAGGCAGGCTTGACGGCGATACGCACAACAATATCTTCGCCGTTGGAAATACCACCAATCACGCCGCCCGCTTTATTGGTCGTGGTGCGGAAATTGCCGTGTTCGTCCTGATAATACGGGTCGTTGTTCTCGCTCCCGCGCAACAGCACGCTTTCAAAGCCGTTGCCAATTTCAAAGCCCTTAATTGCGCCCAGCGTCATCAGGGCGTGTGCGAGATCTGCGTCTAATTTGTGATAAATCGGTTCGCCCAAACCCACCGGACAGCCCTTAACGACAACCTCTACCACACCGCCAACCGAATCACCATCGGCTTGCGCAGCATGAATAACGGCAATCATTTTTTCCGCCGAAGCCGCATCGGGAGCGCGAACGATATTGCTTTCGATACTTGCCGCATCAATGACATCGGTGGAAATCTCCGAGCGAACATCGCCCACCTGCCGCGTAAAACCGATAATTCTCGCGCCGCGCTCTGCTAAAATTTGTTTGGCAATGCCGCCCGCAGCCACACGAAGCGCGGTCTCCCGTCCGCTAGCTCTGCCGCCGCCACGATAATCGAACACCCCATATTTTTGCAAATACGTGTGACTGGCGTGTCCGGGGCGCAGTATTTCTGCGATGTCGCCGTAATCTTTTGAGCGTTGGTCTTGGTTTTTGATGAGAATACAAATCGGCGTTCCGGTGGTTTTACCGTTGTAAATACCGCTTACAATCTGGGCGGAGTCGGGTTCGTTGCGGGGCGTTGTGACGCTGCTTTGACCGGGTTTGCGACGGTTCAAATCATGTTGAATTGCCTCGGTGTCAATCGGAATATTCGGTTTTATGCCGTCTAGCACAACGCCAATATACGCGCCGTGGCTCTCGCCAAAGGTGACAAAACTAAATGCGTTACCAAAGGTGTTGGAACTTTGCATACAGACTGGAAGTAGTGAAAAAACTATTCATTATTCCGAAAGGTAGGAATTTTCAGGCGGAATATCAAGGAAGAAAATTTGTCATTATTGACAAAGAAGCCACCCGACAGGCTAAGAAACTGCCGGATGGCGCGTTCGTACAGCATTTATCCTCGCTTTACTTATCGGCGAGAGCGCTCAAAATCAATCACACTTTGCAATATCTGATCTAGGGAATGCGTCGGTTTCCAGCCAAGCAGGGTATTGATGCGGGTTGTGTCGGGCATACGACGTTGCATATCCTCAAATCCGGGCGGATATGCTTCCGAGTATGGAATCAGAGCAATCTCCGACGCACTGCCGGAGAGATGCTTCACTTTTTTTGCCAAATCCATAATGCTAATTTCCTCGCTGCTGCCAACGTTGAAGAGTGTTCCGGCGGCTTCATTACTCAGCGAGAGACCATAGATTGCCTCGACGACATCGCGCACATCGCAGAAGCATCGGCTTTGTGTGCCATCGCCAAAGACACGAATCGGCTCGCCGCGAAGTGCTTGTTGGACAAAACGCGGTATCACCATGCCGTAACGCCCCGTTTGACGCGCTCCGACGGTGTTAAAGAGGCGGAATGGTACAACGTCCAAACCATACTCTTGGTGATATGCCAAGCCCAAAAACTCGTCAATCATTTTGCTGGCAGCATACGCCCACCGCGATTTACCAGTATTGCCAAGCAATACATCGTCATTTTCATTAAACGGGATTTTTACGCCTTTGCCATAGACTTCCGATGTGCTGGCAAGCATCACGCGGCAGCCATAGCGCAAGGCAGTTTTCAAGACGGCTTCGCTGCCCATGATATTTGTTTCAATCGTATGCACGGGCTTTTCCACGATAAGCTGTACACCGACGGCTGCTGCCAGATGCACGACAATATCAACTTGGGAAGTGATACGGTCAAGCACCATTTCGTTCATAATATCATCGCGGACAAAATGAAAACGGCTGTGGAAATCAGGATTAGAGCGGATGTCGGTAATATTTTCCATCGAACCCGTGGAAAGGTTGTCCAGCGCATAGACCGTATGCCCGCGCTGCAAGAGGTATTTCGACAAATGCGAACCGATAAAGCCCGCACCACCAGTGATGAGGAAAGTTTTTGAAGGGGAGTTCAACAGGGTATTCCTTGAAAAGCCGGAAAATTGTGTTTTGCAAAGGCTACAAATTTACAACGTTTGTAGCTTTCAGCAAAAATAGAAAAGGCTGACGGTCGGGCAATCGCATGAAAAAGGTAGGAAAGACGGCGGATGGTACGGAAAGTTGTTTTTCTAGCCAAGAACTATTTCATCCGTATTTTCACTCTTTCTCATGCCGATACTCTCGCCCCAAGAAGCCTTTACCCCATTGAACAACCCTCGCCAAGCGGTGAAGGTGGAATATCCTCTCGTCGAAATACTGGTGATTGCTCTCTGCGAATATTACATCATGCGAATATTATACCATTTTAATTATATTTTGGTGCTTTTCGTATCCAGGAATACGCTGTTAGCCGAGTTAATAGCTTTGGATTGTCCCAGTAATGCCGCAAAGCATCGGTCAAAACCTGTTCAATCTCATCAAGGGACTCAAAGACCGTGTTGGCTATCTTTTTACGGAGTTCCTCAAAAAAGCGCTCGCAGGGATTGAGTTCTGGGCTGTAGGGCGGAATATCGCGGATGTGGACATGGGAAGCACTGATGACCTCTTCGGCACGATGCGCTCCGGCTTGGTCTTGGTAGAGGGCAATGCCTGTTTCTACTTCGTCGGCAACAAGGTCCAGAAATGCTTGATGGCTTTCTGGGGTCATATCGGGAAGAAACGCGGCAATCAGGTCGCCCCGCAAGGGTTCGATTGCAACGTAGAGATAACCAAAGTCGTAACAGAGTTTCGTTGTCCACTTCGGGCGAATGCCACAGGGTGTCCACTGCCGCTTGTCAGAAGTATGCAAGCCGAAGCGCATTTCATCGCCGAACCATCGAGGGAGTTTCAAGGGGTCTTGTTCAGACTGAATTTTTTTTAAAGTCTGCCTGCGCCTCAATGTCCTGTTTGTGGTGGCACGGGCGACCGGTCTTGGCTTTGTAACCCAAGCGTTGAAACAGTGTCCACATACCCGCTTGGCGTATAGGACACCGCAAAGATCTCCTTTACCCAACCTGCCGCTGATTGCAGGGTAGAAAAGCCTTCGGCGCAGCGTTCATCCAAGCGACGCAATGCTTCTGCCGAAAGGTGAATTAAATGGTATGATATTGGCTATTGTTCATTCCAAACAGGATATGTCGGGCGGCTTGCCATTGTGAGCATATATGCCCATCGCATATACCTTCCTCCAAGTATTCGTGCGTTCTGCACGGGACTGCGTTCGGCGTGAGAAGAGGGTAAAGATGTTCATACGCAACTCCTGTTTGGGACTGGTGAAACGTAGGGTTCTATGGCATGATTTGGGGCGATATTTCGGCAAAAAAATACCGTAAAAATGGACTTGGCAATGTATTTAAATTCTTCATGATGAGCAAATGTTTGGAAGGCACAAAAAAGTAGTAGTTTTTTTGGAGAAAACTTTTGAATGTATGTTTGACTTATTGTGAGATGAGGGCAAGTATTGATGCCGTCTTGACAAGCCCAACCAGCCTCTAAATTGCTTGATGATTAAACGGCTGTAAAACTAATTCAGAAACAACGCCCGATTCGGGCTGTTGGCACAAAAACCAAATGGCTTTTGCCGCTTCTTCTGCACTGACGAATTTATCACGTTGGACGCGCATATCAATCGTGTCCCAAAATGCCGTATCGGTTCCGCCGAGGAAAATATTGGTGATGCGGATATCGGTGCGTTTGAGGTCTTCTCTTACGGATTTGAGCATTCCTTGTAAGCCGTATTTTGACGCGGAATAGGCTGCTGCACCTGCCATCGGCGTTTTTCCCAAAACTCCCGGCAAATTGATGATTAAGCCCTTTTTTTGCACTTTCATCGGTGGTAAAAATGCTTTTAGCAGGTTAAACGCGCCTACGAGATTCACATTCAGACTCTGCATAAAATCGTCGTAGGTGAGCGTGTCTATCGGCTTAATAATGCCCACACCGGCAGCATTGATAAGAATGTCTAATTGACCGATTTCACGGTGAATAGCTTGCGCCGCACTCTCTACCTCGCTGGGATGAGTAATATCAACAGCAAAGCACTTTTGTTGCGCAAGACCAATTTTCTCTGCCAATGTCAAAAGTTTTGACCGATTGCGTCCCATCAAAAAAAGATTTGCACCCGATAATTTCAGTAATCGTGCGCTTTCGCTGCCTATACCACCAGTTGCTCCAACGACAAGAATATGTTTGCCAGAAATTTTTTCCATCGTAGTTTTTGAGAATAAGAAGAAGAAAAACGTGCTTGCTTGCGAAAACCGCACGTGTGGTGTCGATGTATGCAAGGGCAACAATTTTGCTAGCTTCTGTATCGTTTTCACGTAGTTTCTCTATGCCGACCATTGTTGCCAAAGGAAATATAACGCAAAAACAATCATAAACGTTCCATAGATGCGTTCCAATGTGCGGTTGCGGAGCCTTATTGCGAGTCGCGCTCCCAGAAATGACATTGGGGTCGAAAAAAGCGCTAAAACGAGTGCAATCGTCCAATCTATATGCCCCAAATACCAGTGTCCAAGCGTGGCGGGAATAGAAAGCACCGCAACACAAAACAGCGACGTGGCGGTTGCTTGCTTGAATTTCATGCGATTGATGCGCACGAAAGCCGGAACCATCACTAAACCGCCGCCAATGGCTAAAAAGCCCGCGAGAAAGCCTGCGACTGCCCCCGTTAGAACGAGACTCTTTGATGTAAAATGCTCTGGTTCATGGGATTCCTTCAATAGCCATCCTCGAACAAAAAATGTTCCGCCCACAAGCAGCATAAATGCGCCTGTCGCAAGCATCATTGCTTCACCGGCAACATATTTGGTCAGCCATGTTCCGGCAATATTCATCGGCAGCGCCCCCATTAATACCCATTTCACCAATTCAAATCGAATCAATTTTTCGCGGTAGTAGGCGATTGTGCCAGAAAGTGCCGATGGAAGTGCCGTAGGAAGCGGTGTTGCCAAAGCAAGCATCGGAGCGAGTCCCACGAATATTTTCAGCAGTGGCGTAGCAATCAGCGCCCCGCCAATGCCGAAAAGACCAGCACTGAAGCCAATGCTTGCGCCAATGGCGGCGATAATGAAATACAACATTACGTTGGTAAAATGAGGTGAGAAAAATATTCTTGTATCCAAGATTGTACCCGTCAGGCGGAACTTACGCTTTCTTCCAGAGACGCACAAGGTGAAAAATAGAACGACAAAAGCGCCTTCAACACACGTGTTGAAGGCGCTTTTTCTGTGGTGGTGTCTGGAGAGACTGCGAGAACAAATTTAGAACGAATACCGCAGACCAATCTGCATCTGCCAGCGCGACAAGATAAAGTCTCGTTGGAAAATATCGGAAACGCCCGTCCGCGCGTCAGTAGTCGGGCTGCGGAAGCCGAGTCTTGGGCGACCATCAGCCTCAAGACCTTTGAAATCCACCAGTGCGTAACGGCTTTGACCGCTAAAGTCGCCTGGCGGAAGCGGCACGAAATATTGCCAGCCCCAATCGGGATTGAGGAGATTAAGAACATTGGTAATGTTAAGCGAGATTTGAATTTTCTGACCTTTGAAGGTCGGAATATCTTGCGTGAGTTGCAAATCTAGCTGATTGAGCCAAGGTTCGCGGGCATCGTTGCGGGGCATCACTTTACCGCGATATTGGCTCAAAAGTGCATCATTGGTAATATAGCGGTCAAACGCAGTCCATTCCGCATCGCTCATGGAGACTTGGCTGCGGTCTTTTGGAACAAAAAGCAGGTCGTTATTGGTTGGGTAAATCACTTGCTGGTCGTTGTTTACGTCACCGTTGTAAACATAGCTAAACGGACGACCCGTGCGACCTTCGTAGATAAGACCAATGCTTGTGGCAAACGTTCCATTCTCACTTGCGCCGTACTCAAAGCGGTAGTTCAATATCGCCAAAATGCGGTGCGGCAAATCAAAACTGGAGCGCGTGAGTGGCAGATTATTCGGGTCGGCGGCGGGAACGTTGAAGTTTTCATCGGCAATAAATGCGGGGTTGCTGTTGACATCCCACGACGAACCGTTGGTATAGCTCAGATTCACGCCCAGATTTTTGTACCATTCCGCTTCCACATCGCCGCCGTCTCCGGCACGTTTTTCCAGTTGAATCGTGAAATTCGTCTGGAAACCCGCTTGAACACTCGTGAGCAAAAACGCATAGTTGAGCGTACTTGCCGTCATGCCGCCGCCGTCGTAGTTATACACAGGTCGTCCAAGAAAATCATTAAACTTGGATGTACCAAGGCGGAGATTTTTGTAGGTCGGGGAAGTCAAGAGTTGTGAGAAAACAAACTCCGCTGTCGCTGAAAAGCCGCCCACAAGCTGACGATCTAATCCAATGCTTGAGCGCCACGTCTGCGGAATGCGGAAATTATCATCCACAAAATTGACGGTTGCCGGATACTGCCCCGGCTGCAAGCCTTGTTGCCGTGCCGGAGGATTGCTCTGATTCATAAATTGCTGCGGATAGCGGGCGCGAGTAACGGAGCCGTTGAAAATAAAATTGGTCGCTACGTCAACTCCCGTGTTGCTGTATTGATTCGAGAGCCAAACAATCGGGGTGCGCCCAGCAAAAATGCCCGTTCCGCCGCGTACTTGCATCACACGGCTTCCGCCTGAAACATCCCAATTAAAGCCGATGCGTGGCGAAAGCAGCAGCGATGGCGCAGGTACGCGGTCGGTACGATAGCCCGGAAATGCCTTAGCAGCTGAATCGTTCTTAAACGGAGTAAGAGGGAAAAGATAAATATCGCCGCGAATACCGCCCGTCACGCGGAAATTTGGCGAAATATCCCAATCGTCTTGAGCATACAAACTGAACTGCATGGAGCGAAATGGCGTAACGGGGCGCTCTCCGTACTGTGCCGGATTGGTCACGAAGCGATTGATATAGCCGAAGGGCGTACCGTTAGCAAAATCGCTGATGCTGCCGTAGGAATACGAACCAAATGACCAAGGGAAAAAGAGGTTTTCTGAAGAGAAAAATTCATTGTGCGTCCCGATGGTCAGCGTGTGTGCGCCGATGAAGAGCGAAAAATCATTCGTGATTTCGATATTGTCTTGGTTCAAATAATTACCATGCGAAAACTGCTCAACACCAAGAATGACGGTGCGCCCGGGCGCTGCGCCAATCTGAACATACGGGAAATTCCCCGCAGCAAATTCGCCCCGACGGTCTCTGACGCTCATGTAGGAAACGCGGAACTCATTGCTGGCATCACTGCCGAAGGTGCTGTTTAATTGCAAAACGGTGTTGTTCTGAACGCTGGAAAACACATATTTCGCATTGGAAAGCGCAAGATTGATAGCGCTGCGGTCAACGCCACGATCTTGGCGGGCGTTCACGTAGCTGTGGCGCAAGGTCAGACGGTGATTGTCAGCGATGTTCCAATCCAAACGCGCAAAAACCTTAAAATCGCTGATGGTGCGGTTGAAGGTGTCGAAATTACCCGGGTCATAGCCGTATTGCGTTTTGGCAATGTCAATAATACGACGAAGCGAATCCGCCGAAACTGCAAAATTATTCGCGGCGCGTGGGTCGTTGATGCCGACAGTGACAGGTTCGGTGCGGGTTCTGGTTTCTGCATTGACAAAGAAAAAGAGTTTGTCTTGAATAATCGGACCGCCAACACGAGCGCCCAGCAAAATATCGCTAAAGGTGTTGAGCGGCGTGCGGAGTGAATCGGGGCTGCCGCCGGCAAGCGCCGCATTGCGGAAAAAGCTATAGACCGAGCCTTCGACAGTATTCGAGCCGGAACGGGTGATGGAGTTAATCAAACCGCCTGTAAAACCGCTTTGGCGTACATCAAAGGGTGCAATCGAGACCTGCACGGCTTGAAGCGCGTCCAAGCTAATCGGCTGCGCACCCGCTTGACCACTGGGCGCACCGCTAAACGACAAACCAAAAATATCGTTAATCACCGAACCGTCCACTTGGAGGTTGTTGTAGCGATTGTTCTGCCCTGCAATGCTGATTGCGCCAGCATCGCCATTGTTGTCGAAATTCGACGAAACCGTAAGCGGGTTTGTACGCACGATGTCTTGAAAGCTACGGGAAATCGTCGGGACGCTGTTGAGTTGCGCCGTGTTGATTTCCGTGCCAGCACCAGTGCGGGATGCCGTAAAGCGATTGTCCTTGACGGCGGTAACGACGAGTTCTTTGGTCGTCACGTCCTGCTGATTGAGCGCAAAATCAATACGCTTGATTTCGCCCAACCCCAAAAACACATTTTTTTGAACCTCTTCTTTGTAGCCCAAACTCGACACCGTGATTTGGTACGGTCCGCCAACTTGCAAGCCTTTGAGGTTGTAGCGTCCATCGGCACGAGCGACAGTGCCATATTTCGTGCCGCTTGGAAGGTGAATTGCCAAGACTTTTGCCGACGGGATGTTTTTCATCACAATAGCATCCATAGAAATTTTTCCCGCCAAAGCATCGTCCATTGCTTTCAGGTATTCGCTGGCATCGGTGACCGAGCCGCTCAAACCTGCGGTTGTCACGCCCTGTGCAAGAGCGTCTGCGCTGGTGGCAAGCAGCAGAGCTGCGCACAGGAAGCACACGTTCTTGAGATAATCGTACATTTTTTTCATAAAATTTTCCTAAAAAGTGAAAAAAAGGGGTTGCCTAACAAAAGATTGCATACCAGTCGCATGAAAAATCGCCTGAGTCGTCTCACTCGCCCGAAACCAACACAAATCGGCTGACAACAGTCTGAAGTTTTTCGGTGAGTTCCGCCAGTTCTTCGGCAGAATCGGCGATATTTTGTGCTTTCGCGTAGGAACTTTCGGTCAGGATATCAACAAAACCGATGCGCTCGGCAATCAGGGCGCTTGCTTCTGCTTCCTCGCTGGTAGATTTTGCCAGTTGATTCATAAACTCTGCAACGGTGCTGGTCTTGGCAATAATGTTTTCCAAAGCGCTTGTTGTCTCATTCACAAAGCGCCCGCCCTCGCGGACGAGATTGGTAGCGGTATTCATGGATCGCACCGAGTTTTTCGTGTTTTGCTGAATCAGCACAATGGTCGCCGAAATTTCTTTGGTCGCTTTTTGTGTACGCTCGGCGAGTTTGCGAACTTCATCGGCAACGACCGCAAAGCCTCGTCCCTGCTCACCTGCACGGGCAGCTTCGATGGCGGCATTGAGTGCTAAAAGATTGGTTTGGTCGGCAATATCTTCGATAACCGAGACAATTTCGCCAATTTCCTCGCCGGACTTTCCAAGATGCTCAATCGTATTGGACGAATCCATCACAACGCGGCTTACTTGCCCAACATTCTGAACCATTTGTCGCATGGACTCACCGCCGTACTGTGCAGCACCACTGGCTTCGGAGGCTTCTTGGGCAATAAACGTTGCTTGTTTTGTGCTTTCGTTTGTCGTGACGCTTATCTGCTCTACTGCCGCCGCAATCTCGCTTGTACGCTCCTTTTGCGCTTTCATTCCATTGGCAATATCCGTCGTGCTGCGGGCAATAAGCGAACCGGCAATCGTAATTGCTTGCGTTGCACTGACCACTTCCCAGACGAGCAAGCCAATATCACGCACTACACCATTGAACCCGCGAAAAAGATTGTTAATAGCAGGATTGGAGTCTGGCGGCAGTTTCACGGTTAAATCGCCCATAGCGAAATTTTGCATTGCCAAGAGCATACTCTGTATGCTTTGTGCAAGGTGTTCGCTGCTTTCTTCGACAATGGCGCGGGTGAGCTGTGCTTCTTCTGCCGAGCGTTCGGCTTCGGCGCTTTTTTCGCGGACTTCCTCCAACGACGTGCGCAAACTCGCCAGCATCGAATTAAACGCCTCGCCAAGCGCCTCAAATTCATCGCCGGTGGAAAGTTCGATGTGAGCGTTATGATTGCCCGACGCGACCTCATTTGCCATCTCTTTGAGCGCTTGAACGGGTTCGGAGATGCGTTTGGCTAAAAATACCGCAATTCCAATGGCGAAGATAAACAGCGTAACGACGGCAATACGAGTAAAATTTTGATACCGCTCTGCTTTTGCATCGCGGTCTTTGACAACGGCATCCATCATCGGCGTAAGGCTGGCACTCACGCTGTCTAGGCGATTGCGCTCGGTGTTAATGAGCGTTGTTACGCGAACATAATCCTCAAAACCGCTTTGATAGGTGAGCATCAGTTCGCGTAGTGATAGCTGCTCTTGCTTGGAAAGCGAGGTTTTATCAAGACTCCGAAGAAACGTTTGAACGGTCTCTTTGACGTTTTGAACATATTTTGCCGAACCGCGATTGATAAAATCTTTTTCATGCCGCCTGGCAAGATACATTTCGACCAACAGCGAGGTTTGACCAGACGTTTTCGTTGCTTCTTCGACGGCATGGACTTGTTTGCGGAACTGCCCTTCAATCCCCAAATCCTGCGTCAAACCACGCTCTTTGACACCCGAAACAAGATTGTTTGCCAAAGAACGATATTCCTCAATATGCCGAAGAATCACCGCAAGCGACGGGTCATTATGAGCCGATAAGGTCTGCAAGAGCGCTTCAATGCTGTTCTTCATGCTCCGCACTAACGCCGTATCGCGTTTTGCGAGAAAATCCCGTTCGGCGGAGCGTGCTTCCAAGAAAAATATCTTTGCAAGGCGCATCGTTCCTCGCTCATTGAGCGCTTCGCGTTGCCATGAATTGAGCATGATGATAATCCCGCTAAACGCGAGAATAATACACGCTAACCCAAGTATTTTTCGGTATAACGATAGTCGCAGTTGTTTCATTCATTGCTCCAGTATTCGCGTAATTCCTGCTCGAAAGCAGGCACACACATTCGCACAATTGTCACGATACAAGCGGCTAATATACACGCTCTCTGCCAAGCAATTCGTCAAAAAAAAGTCATATTACCAAATTGTAACATTGCGAAAAATTGGCAACGGGTCAAGTCTCGAAAAATCATCCACGAATTGCAAGAATCCTCACGAATAGCGAGGTTTAAACGGATTATCCTTCAAAAAAATGCTCTTGATTCGCGCCAATTCGTGTGATTCGTAGACAATTTTAACAACAGACCTGACCAGTCACGATTTCTCTTGATTTTGCTAAAAATAATGCTCAATTTTCCACCTGACTTCTGATTATCGTTCACCTATCTCACCAAAAGCCATGAAACACGCTCCATTCCTCGTTCCTGCGGGAAAAACTGTTCGTCTGAGCCAATACGACCCTGCCTATAGCGGCAAATACGCCAACGAAGAAGCAACCAAAGACAAATTGGAAAAAGGCATTCGCAAAATGGCGAAATTGCAGGATATTCTCTATGCGCAAAACACCTACGGCTTGCTGATAATTATTCAAGCAATGGACGCTGCGGGCAAGGACAGCGCGGTGAAACACGTGTTTTCGGGGGTGAATCCGCAAGGTTGTACGGTTGTCAATTTCAAATCGCCATCGGCAATGGAACTCGACCACGACTATCTCTGGCGAGCGCACAAAGATATGCCGGAACGAGGCAGCATCGGCATTTTCAATCGGTCGTATTACGAGGAAGTATTGATTGCACGAGTCCATCCGCACATTTTAGCAAAACAACAACTTCCCGACGAAACCCGCCACAAACATATCTGGCGAGACCGCTTTGAGCAAATAAACGCCTTCGAGAAACATCTGGTGCAAAATGGTATCGTTGTCGTGAAATTTTTCTTGAATGTCTCCAGAGAAGAGCAGAAACGCCGCTTTCTGGAACGGATAGATAACCCCGATAAAAACTGGAAATTTGCGCTCTCCGATGTGGAAGACCGTCGGCATTGGAAAGAGTATCAACACGCCTACGAGGATGTTTTCACGCAAACCAGCACAAAATATGCTCCTTGGCACATTATTCCTGCCGATAACAAATGGTTCACACGCATCGTTTTGAACGATATTATCACCGCTAGACTGGAAAAATTGAATTTACGCTATCCCGAAGTAAGTAAAGAACAGCGCGAGGCACTTCAAATGGCGCGTGAAGCGCTTATGAGCGAGAAAGACTGAGGATAAAATCAACATTATGTTGGTGAATTGAGAATAAAGCGGGCTTCACGAGGGCGTTCGGCACATATTGCTCGCAATCTCTCCAAGCGTGATGATAGCGCCTTCCATCCGCTCCGACCAAGGATAACCGCAGTTCAGCCGAATATAATGATTGTACTGCTCTGTTTTGGAGAATGCCGGACCGGGCGCAATACTGATTTTTTTACGCATCGCCTCGCCGTGAAGCGTGATAGCATCAACTTCCGGGGGACATTCCACCCAAATCACAAATCCTCCATTGGGGCGCGTGACCTTGGTTCCTTCGGGAAAATAATCGCCGACTGCTTCGATGGTTTTTTGTATCTGCACCGCAAATGCCTTCCGCAGCGCCCGCATTTGGTGTTCGTAGCCGCCGGTTTGCAGAAATTTCGCCATGACGAGTTGAGGAAGTGTTGGTGAGGACAGCGTTGATGCGATTTTCAGCCGATAGGTGTTCTCATAAAATCGTCCCGGAAGCGTGTAGCCGACGCGCAATCCGGGCGAAACGGTCTTGGAAAAGGAATCGCACAGCATCACCCAGCCATCGTGGTCGAATGCTTTCAAAGGGCGTGGACGCTGGCTTCCGAAGTAAATATCGCCATAGACATCATCCTCAATAATCGGAATCTCATGCTCTGCTGCCAGCAATGCAAGTTTTGCTTTGTTTTCGTCCGGCATACAGCATCCAAGCGGGTTGCTGAAGTTTGGTACGAGAATCACTGCTTTGATAGCCCGTTTGCGCATCACGGGTTCTAAACTTTCCAGCGAAATACCGTGTTTGGGGTCAGTCGGGATTTCCAGCGCCTTCATGCCCAAGCCTTCAATTACCCGCAAAATACCAAAGTAGCATGGTGATTCGACCGCAATCGTATCACCTTCGCGGGCAACCGCGCGGAGGCAGATATTGATCGCCTCTGTCGCCGCTCCTGTAATAATCACATCATCAGGCTTGAAAACACCGCCCCAATCCATAGCCCGAAGCACGATTTGACGGCGTAATTCCAGATTCCCGCTCGGATGCTCGTAGCGGGCTATCGTGTGCATCTCGGCACGGGCTATTGAAGCATAGAGTTTAGAAATTTTGGTAATAGGCAGCAAATCTGGCGCGGGCATCGCTGCGCCAAACGGCACAAAGTCAGAGTATTGATAAGTATTGATGAGGTCTTCGACAAGCGTGACCACATTTTTGACAGGCTTTGCCATCGGCGCAAAGCGTTGAATGGTCGGCTCCGGCGGCAATTTGCGGAATTGTTGGCGCACGTAATAGCCGGATTGCGGTCGGGCTTCAATCACGCCAACGTCCTCAAGATTCATATAGGCTTGCAGCACCGTCGAAATACTTACGCCTTTTTGACGGCTGAGTTTGCGCACCGACGGCAAGCGGTTGCCGGGCTGCAAGACGCGATGCTCAATTTGCGCCCGGATTTCCCGCGCAATCTGCTCGTATAAATGCCCGTCAAAGGTGATTGCGGCGGCGGGCAAAACAGCAGAAGCAGCACTCTGGTCAAATGACCTGAGCGCTGCTCCATTACTTGTGTGCGATCGTGTTTGTCCTTCCGAAGAAGGCTTTGATTTACTTGGATTCTTCTTCGTCCTCGTCGGGGTGCCAGACATTTTCATCCTCCTCATCGTAAATTGCTTCAATATCTTCGCCGTCTAAGACCGCCACATAGCCGACAGGCAACGCCATGACGGAAAGCGCCATCGGACGGGATTCTAAGAGTTGATAGACATAACACGCCTCGTATTTGTCGTCTGAGTCGTCACCGCCATCCTCATCATCGTCCTCGTCATCCGCACCACCAATGTACCAGCCGGAGTCTTGAACCGCTTCGCCGTCCTCATCATCGTCGCTGGGTTCGGCTTCGTCGCGCTGCAAGAAAATACGCTCTTCCTCAAGTGCGCCTTTGCGTAAAACCACGGTTTCATCGAAGCGAGGAATTTTGAAATGTTCGCTGGTGCCGGTCGTTTCGCCAATTTCGTTTTGCATGACCACAACCCAGAGGGAGCGCGAAACATCTTCGACAACGCTTTCAAATGGGTCTTCGTCGAAATCCGGTTCGCAGACGACAAACATTCCGTCGCGCTCAATGAGTATCACAACAGAAAAGCCCAGTTCCAGCGTCCAGTTGTCGCGGATGGGGTCGTTGCTTTCTTCGGAAACATCTTCGATAGTTTTCAGCAGCCATGCGGCTTGTGCTTCAAGGCGGCTATCGCATTGGACAAGAACGGTTTTGCCTTGAATCGTGCCTTTAAAAGAGCCGATTTCAAATGCCTCTTGATTATTGGTATTGCTCATAACATGAAACGTGTTGATAAAGAGAGATTGATTGCAATGGATACAGTTTTTAACTGTGCTGGTTGCGAAACTACAATATTGTATCTGTTTTGCAAAACACTTTTGTTGTAATTTTGTACCGTGTTCGCAAGCATCACTTTCAATATGACTCACTTGTCCATGCTCATTCACGGTTTAGACATTCGCCCAGCCAGTATTGACGACGTTTCCATCATTTTGGATTGTATCAAAGCACTGGCAGATTACGAAAAATTAACGCATGAAGTGATAGCAACGGAAGAAGCACTCCGCACAACACTTTTTGGGGAACGTCCGGCAGCAGAAGTCGTGATTGGTTATACCGAAAACGGCATACCTGCTGGCTTTGCACTCTTTTTCTCCAATTATTCTACCTTTTTGGCAAAACCCGGTATTTATCTCGAAGACCTCTTTGTCAAGCCGGAATTTCGGGGCAAAGGCTTCGGAAAAGCCTTGCTCATGTATCTGGCTCGTATCGCACAAGAGCGTGGTTGTGGGCGTTTGGAATGGTCGGTATTGGATTGGAACACGCCCGCGATTGATTTTTACCAAAGCCTTGGCGCAACGCCAATGGATGAATGGACGGTCTTTCGGCTCACGGGCGCAACACTTGAGCAACTCGCTTCGCAATCGTAACGTCGGAGATTATTCCATGCCCTATCATCTTGCACAAATCAACATCGCACGTCTGGTTGCACCAATGGACGACCCGCGCATCAAGGACTTCGCTCAGGCGATTGCGGCAATCAATCTGCTGGCAGAATCCAGCGACGGTTTTCTCTGGCGCTTGAAGGATGAAACGGGCAATGCCACATCCATACAAGTCTTCGACGACCCGCTTTTGATTGTCAATATGTCGGTTTGGGAATCGCTGGAAGCACTTCAGCATTACGCATTTCAAAGCGGACACGCCCAATATTTGCGCCGCCGCCGCGAATGGTTTGAAACAATGACCACGCCCCATCTGGCGCTGTGGTGGATTCCCGAAGGACACACCCCTACGCTGGAAGAAGCAAAACAGCGCCTCGCAGCGCTTGAGGCAGATGGCGAAACAGCATTTGCTTTCACGTTTCACAAGGTTTTCCCCGCACCGCAATTACCATAAATTTTTCTCACGTATTATCGGAACAAGCGCATGAATACAGCCCACTTTAATCCTACGAGCCTCTTTGCCGAGCGTATGAGCGGCGTTCCAACGTCGTTTATTCGTGAAATTTTGAAAACGACGGTGCAGCCTGATGTTATCTCGTTTGCGGGCGGGCTTCCCAATCCGGCATTTTTTCCCGTCGAGGCATTTCAAGCAGCAGCCGATAGCGTATTTTCCAAAAGTGGACGAAATGCACTTCAGTATGCTCAAACCGAAGGCTACTTGCCGCTTCGTGAGTATATTTCGGCACGGTACAAACAAATACAAGGCTTGGATATTAAGCCCGAAGAAATCTTGATTACAAGCGGCTCCCAGCAAGGGATTGACCTTGTCGGCAAGGTACTCGTGAATCCGGGCGACACCGTTGCAATGGAAAGTCCCGGATATTTGGGGGCGATTCAATCATTTTCGGTGTATCAGCCGAATTTCGCCGGAATTACGCTCACCAATGAAGGCGTGGACGTGGACGAACTCGAAGCGCTCTACGACAAACAAGATGTGAAGCTGTTTTCCGCGATTCCAAACTTTCAAAATCCAACAGGTATCAGCTACACCGAAGCTACGCGGGAGCGCGTTGCAACGGCACTGATGGGGCGCAATACGCTCATTATCGAAGATGATCCTTATGGCGACCTACGTTTTTCGGGTGTTCGTGCAAAGTCGCTTCGTGCCTACTTCGGCGACCAATGTATTCTTTTTGGTTCATTCTCGAAAATCGCTGCGCCCGGATTCCGCTTGGGTTGGGTAGTGGCAGCAAAACCAATTATGGAAAAATTGATTATCGCCAAGCAAGCCACCGACCTGCATACAAATTTTGTCGGGCAGCGCATCATGCACGAATACTTGGTCAATAACGACCTCGAAGCGCATATCGGACGCATCAAATCTGCATACCAAGCGCAGTGCGAAGTGATGCTGGGCGCTATTGAGCGCCATTTCCCAACGGAAGCCGTTTCCACCAAGCCCGAAGGCGGTATGTTTGTCTGGGTCACGATGCCGGAGCATTTCTCGACGGTGAAGTTTTTCGATGTGGCAATCAAGCAAAAGGTAGCATTTGTGCCGGGGCTGCCATTCTACGTCAATGGCGGCGGCTCAAATACGATGCGCTTAAACTATTCCTGCGCTGAGGCAACGATGATTGAAGAAGGAATCAAGCGCCTTGGCGCGATGATGCACGAACTCCTGCCACAAACGGCAACCGTGTAAGACGACAACAACTCTCGAATACCGTGTGCTATGTACTGGGGACGCACACGGGCGAGGCAATTCCGGCAACGGGAAAGCCTCCTCTCTGAAGCATCAAAGCCGCTCGAAACGTCGTTTCAAGCGGCTTTGGTGTTTGGTAAGGTATTTCCCGCATTACAGCACGAACTTGGCGCAGGGAATACTTAGTGCGGAGAAGAAGCCGATGGAGAAGAAGCCACCCGACGGACTAAGAAGCCGCCGGATGGCGCGGTTCTCTTCTCGTCTAGCGACATCCAACGGGGAGCGGTCTCACCGTCCGGCGCTTTCTTCGCCGTCCGAGTGGCTAGAATGTGTAGTCAGACCCTGATGGAAGGCTTTTCGCCATAAACCGTAATACTCAGAATTTTTGCCCCTGATGCCCGAAAATCTGCAAGTTCCGCAGGGGTTAGGTACGATAACAACAAGGTATCGGGCAGGAAAATTTCCCGCTCTTTGGGTACGGAAATATTCTGGAAACCCGCCGCTTCAATTATTGCCAAATAGTCATTCTGCAAGATTGCCCCCGACACGCATCCCGCGTACATTTCTGCCGCTTGACGAATGCCCTTTGGAAGGTCGCCGCCGAGAACAATATCCGACACGGCAAAGTGCGCACTAGGCTTCATAATCCGAAACATTTCGCTAAATGCGGCTGGCTTATTGGGGACAAGGTTCAAAACACAGTTACTCACCACAACGTCCGCAACATCACCAGCAAGCGGCATATTTTCAATGTCTCCGCGCACAAATTCCACATTGCCGAAGCCCAATTTTTCGTTATTCGCTCGGGCTTTTGCAATCATCGCTTCGGTGAAATCCACCCCAATAACGCGCCCTGCGTTACCGACTAATGCCCGTGCAACAAATGCATCGTTGCCCGCGCCTGAACCTAAATCAACAACCGTATCACCGACGCGAATTTGTGCGAATTGTGTCGGTATTCCGCAGCCCAACGCCAAGTCTGCATCAGGGGTGTAGCCCGCAAGTTTCGTATAATCTTCATTCATCACCGTTGGAATATTGAGGTCAGTCGGGCCGCAGCCACATGAGGGACCGCAGCCGCCCACCTCCGCATTTTCGGCAATAGCGCCATATTTTTCTTGAACAAGTGATTTGAGGGATTCATCATTGGTGATGAATGGGGTGGCAGTGGAAGTTTGCATAGCAATAAAAAAATAGGGTAATGAAATCCCGTGCCATTGCGTGAAATCGCAAGGCAGGGAATGATAAGAATGGTCTGGGAAATCAGTATTGATAAGCCTCTGCGAGGTTATGCGCAGACATACAAATGTGGTTTTTCTTCGGACAACACACGGAGTGTTTTTCGCAAAATGGCGGCAGAAGCCGGGCATAGTCCGCTAAACTCCGATGTTTGGCGAATATCATCAGGAGCGCTCTCCCGCTCAATGCGCTCGAATCCAAGTCGTGTGAGCCAAGGTTCTATCGTGGTTGTGAAGGCGTAGACTTCGCGCATCCCCATCGAACAAGCGTGTTCTTCGGCAGCGTGGTATAATTGCGTCGCAATTTGCTTACCGCGATATTCGGGTTTGACGGCGATTGAGCGCATAAGCCCGCGCTGTGCGCTCAGGCTCTCTACTCCTGCCACACCGAGAATTTCACCCTCTTCTTTCATCACAAAAAAGTGCTTAAAATGCTCTGTTGTTAAATCCTGCGTCGGCAGAGCGCTTTCTTGCAAGAGTTGATAAACACTTGCTTCATCGTGGTTTTGAACAAAACTGATAGTCATAAATAGTATCCGAAAGTGGATGATAAAAGTGTTGTTTAACAACAAATCTTTGCCGCAACTCTTTGCTCAAGATTTGCCCAAAGACCGCGTAATTCCGCTATTCCATCGGTATTGAGGCAGTAACAAACCTTCGGTCCATCAATTTCGCCTTTAATCAACCCAACATTTTTCAATTCCTTCAAATGCTGTGAAACGGTTGCCTGTGCAAGCGGCAACTCATCAACAATTTCCCCGCAAATACAGCTGTTTTTTTCGGCAAGCATTTTCAAGATGGCGATGCGAGCAGGATGCGCAAGCGCTTTGGCGAGTTCTGACAGACGCATTTCGTCGGGCAGAAAAAGGTCGTTTTTCGTTCGTGTCATGGTATTCTGCGTAAAAGTTTTTCTCTCTAAATCGTTCATCGTAATTTTACGATGAAAATACAGTAAAAGTTTCGTTCCTGCAAGAAAAAAATACACATGAGGAAAACAAGAGCATTACATTTGACCGGAGCGCCGCCAGTCATTTATCGGTAGAGCAAGAATAAATACCGCACCATTGCTGCCTTCGGAGAGGCACCAAATATTGCCGTGCATAGCCTCGACGAGACGTTTGGCGATAGACAGCCCAAGCCCCGTTGAATGCTCGCCACCGGTGGGCTTTGCCGAGAGACGAGTAAATTTACGAAAGAGTTTTTTGCGGTCATCTGGCGTAATGCCCGGTCCGCTATCGTGAACAATGACGAAAATATGTGGCGACGTAATTTCGGCAATGTGCTGTTTTGCTGATAATTCCTGAAGTTCCGGCGAGAGATCTGTTTGCACGGACACACGCACGGGAGAGCCAAAGGACGAGTATTTAACGGCGTTCGATATAAGATTATCCAGCACTTGCAAGGTGAGGTGTTTGTCGGCAAAACATTCCGCATCTTCAGCACCATTAACACTCAAGCGAATATGCTTATCGGCTGCCGGAAGCGCGTAATTGCCGACCACCGACTGCACAAGCGGCATTAGTACAAACATTTCCCCGTTGGGCTTGATAGAGCCTTGCTCAATGGCATTAACATCCAAAAATTTACTCACAATCTCGAACATTCGGTCAACGGACTGCCGCATGACGACACCCATTTTTTTACGATATTCTTTCGGCAAATCATCGTCGGAATTAAAAATTTCCAACATTCCACGCAAGCCTGTAAGCGGGTTTTTGAGGTCGTGGGCGGCAATGCCGAGAAACTCATTTTTCTCTTCATTCAGTGAGTACAACTGCGTGTTTTGCTGTTGCAACTGTACGTTCATTTTCTCAATTTCTTGGCTTCGCTGCTCCAAAAGGCGCTGTTGCTGGGTTAGTTGTTCGTTGATATGATGTAATTCCAGATTAGCAGCTTCAATATTCAGATTGTAATCGGTGATGGTATCGCGTTGCTCCCGTATTTGCTGATTGGCTTTTTCCAGTTCTTCGATGCGAATATGCTCCAATTCTCGTTCGCGCTCCGACAGTGCGCGTTGCTGGCGCTCTTTGGCAAGATTGCGTTGCAAAAGATTAATACGATCACCAAGGGCAAACGACATCAAGACCGCTTCGGAAGCCGCACCGAGTTGCAGGACAATTTCAATAAAGCGCGTTGTCGGCAGTACTCGCTCGACCAAAAGCGCATAGATAATCGTTGCCGTGAGCCACGTTCCCCAGCCGATAAGATAATACCGCGCCGGAGCATAGCCTTTGCGGAGCGCAAGTATGCCGCAAACGAGTGTTGTGAGCGACGAAGCCATCACTAAAAAGGAAAGCGCTTTCCGCGCAATGCTCAACCCCGTGAGGCTTCCCACCAGCATTATTGCCGCAAAAAGTATCACTAGCCCCATCAATACTTTGTGCCAGTGCGGAAGAATCTCGTGGGTATGCAGGAATGATGCGGCAAAAAGGCATATCAACATCGCGGGCAGCAACACCAGAATATTCGGCATCATCGGAACGCTGTAGAGCCACGAAGCCACGCTATCGCCCACCAGCAAGAACACATATCCTTTTTGATACGAAAAAAACACGGCTATCGCTATACCATAAAGAACATACAACAAATACGACATCTGGCGAACAGTGGCGAAGATAAAGAAATTATAGATGACCAATACCACAAGTACGGTAAAGGAAATAGCATTGAACCACGAGTAATAGAGCGACGTATGGATTACCGCTTGTGTTCCGGCGACTTCGCCTGCCAAGTACATCACGCCGTAGCTTACTGCTCGCACATAGACATCACGCGGCAGAGTTTTCGCCGAGTCTAATTCTTCCAGTGCCAAGACGGGATAGGTACTGCTAAACTCCCGTGAACCCAGTATTCCTGCGCCAAAGCGCTTATGAAAAACACTTCCATCGAGACGAGGAATATACACATCTAAGGTGTCGAGTGGCGCATTATAGATTTGCAAAAAACACCGCTCACCGCTAGGATTCAGGACGGAAAACCGCATCCAAATTGCCGATGTGGTGAATCCGTAATGAATAATTGAATGTTTTGTTGGCGTGAAAATAGATGGTAGCGATTGCACATCGTGAATAGTCAGCGAGCGCTTGGTATCTTCAAACACATCAGCATAGTTTCCCACAGGCACTGCGGCATCGCTATTTGCTATCACCAAGGGCTTAACCAAGCGAGAGATTTGTGCATTTGCCGCGAAGGGGCATATCCCGACAATGCAGGAAAAAAAACCTACAAGCGCAATAATTCGTGAACACAACACCATATCTCTTTCCCTTGAACGTATCTTTTGCAAGCATTGGCAAGTTAAAATTTCAGTACCAATTGAACAGGGCAGTGGTCGGAACCAAGCACTTCAGGCTGAATCGAAGCGCTTTCCAAGTGCGGCAGAAGGTCGTCGGAGATGAAAAAATAATCCAAACGCCAGCCGATATTTCGTTCCCGCGCCATTTGACGATAGCTCCACCACGAATAATGCCCAGACGATGGCTCAAACTCTCGGAATGTGTCAATATAGCCCATTTTCACGATAGCGTCTAATTTTTCGCGCTCAATAGGCATAAAGCCCGATGTGTTCTCGTTTTCTTTCGGTCTGGCAAGATCAAGTGCGGTGTGCGCGGTGTTGTAATCACCGCAGACAACAACTTTCCGCCCTTCCGAGCGCAAACGCTGGGTGTACGCGAAAAGTGCATCATAAAATTCCAATTTATACTGCAAGCGCCCTTTTTCTTCCATTGACCCATTGGGAAAATACACATTCACGACGACAAAATCACCAAAATCCGTCGTAATCATGCGTCCTTCGTCGTCAAACCTCTGCACACCAAGCGCCATTGTGACTGCTTGAGGCGAATGCTGTGAAAATGTCGCCACGCCGCTATATCCCTTGCGAAGGCGGCATGAGTGATAATGCGCTTCGTAGCCGTCGGGCTGTCGGAGCGATGCGTCCAACTGCTCCGGAAGCGCTTTTGTTTCTTGGAAGCAGATTACATCGGGCTTTTCGCGGTCGAGGTAGTCAAAAAGCCCTTTGTTTTGCACGGCACGAATGCCATTGACATTCCACGAAATGAGATTGTAGCGCATTGGGACAGGTAGTTAAGTTCTTTGCCAAAAGATTTAGGGTAATGCTGTGGACAGGCTTAACATGAGATTTTATGCGATTTTCACCCTGAGTCTGCCCGCACAGGGTGAAATATCGAAATTTTTGCCATAGAACTGAGACAAGCCATAATGCCTTCGCGGTCTGCCGAAAAGCACCACCACGTCCGGTGCGAAACGCAATTTGCTATGGAGCGGATGCTGTTTTATGCTGTGTTCTGCTGTGTTCTGCATTGAGAATGCTCCGTATTCTGGGAAAATAGTCGCTGCTGAAAATATACAAAAATTTGGGCTGGAATCTTCTGAAATTCACCGCAATTTGAAGAGCATCAGCGAGATTCTGTTGCGTACAGTGTAGAAAGGTCTGCCAAAGGTCATTTTTGATTTCCATCGTTGAGTATTCCCGAGATGGCGATACGCAAAAAGCCGCTTCAAAACTCCTGTTTTGAGCGGCTTTTTGATATTTTTTATCTTTCTGCGTACATTTTTTTGATTTTATCCACATATTTGTTCTCAATTACGTGACGGTGGATATTGAGTTTAGGCATGATTGAGCAGTCTTTGTCGGTAAATTCTTGCCAAAACTATGAATTTGTGAACCTACAAGACACATTTCATCACAACCAAGCATTTGAGCAGTAAAAATCTTCAACAAGTTCGGGCTGAAGAGCGCTTTCGATCTCACGTTGCGCTTTTCACAGCATGAAACTAATTCTGTCCAAAATCTTATGAGCTACATTAGCCGCTATATTTTCCGCGCACACATCGGACCGTTCTTTTTTGGGGCGTTTACGGTGATGTTCGTGTTTTTGCTGCAATTTCTTATCAATTTTTTGCCACAATTGGTTGGAAAGGGCTTGGGTGCTTGGGTTATCACACAGCTTATCGCGCTTAACTTGGCGTGGATGGTAACTCTTGCCGTGCCGATGGGCGTACTGGTGGCTTCGCTTATGGCATTTGGAAATCTCGGCTCTACGAATGAAATCACAATTATCAAATCCGGCGGCGGCAGTTTGCTTCGTATGATGCGCCCGATGCTTGTGACAGGCGTTCTGCTGTCGCTTGCGCTGTTTTGGTTCAATGATTTTGTTTTGCCCGATGCAAACTATCGCGCACAAATGCTGATGGTGGACATACAGCGCAAAAAACCGACGTTTGTCGTTGATAAAGGGCAGTTTTCAACGCAAATTGAAGGATATAGCATTTTATCACGCAATATTGACACCGCGCAAGGAGTGATGCTGGGTGTGACGATTTACGATAATACATCTCTCGAAATGCTGAACGTCGTTTCCGCCGACACTGGGCGCATCAATTTCACGACCGATTATGCGAAAGTGGTATTGATGCTCACCAATGGCGAGATTCATCAGGTCAATCAGCAAAATATGGGCGATTATCGGCGTATCAAATTTGAGCAGCATCGGATTATCATGGATGCAAGCGGTTTTGCTTTCACGCGCACCGATGAGCGGGTGTATTCACGCGGCGACCGCACAATGCGGATTCCCGATATGCGGAATATTGTGAACGAAAATGAAAATGCGATTGTTCTCTCGGAGCAGAATATCAAGAAAAATCTCGACAGACAAATCAAGTACACAAGCGGTATTCGGGATAGTCTCACTCCGGAGATGAGTAGTATTCGTTTGACGGCAGATTCTACAAAACCGCCAACCCGCAAAGATGCTGCATGGAGCGCCGAAAGCCGCATTACGGGGATGATGGCAAGTTTTGATGCTGATATTTTTCAAATCCGCGACCGTCAAGCAAACGCAAACAAATATTTGGTGGAAATTCACAAAAAATATGTCATTCCCGTTGCGTGCCTTGTGTTTGTGCTGATTGGCTGCCCGCTTGGGATTATGACAAAGCGCGGCAATTTCGGCATTAGCGGTGCAATTACACTGGTGTTCTACGTGATTTATTGGATGTTCCTGATGACGGGAGAGCGCCTTGCAGACCGAGGTTTTATCGCGCCGTGGCTTTCGATGTGGCTTGCCGATATTGTGCTGGGAGTTTTCGGATTATTCCTGATGTGGCGGGTTTCACGAGATTTACCCCTTTTCGACACTACGCGCTTATTCAGCGTTTATGCGGCATTGCGGGGACGTGTGCGGCGCATAGGTGCGCCAAAGGTATCCTAACACAATTTTCACACGCAAAAACCATTGGAAAATCACGACAAAGCCGTATATTTGTAGTCTATGCCTTTTTGCATAGACCGCATAGTTGTGTGTAATGCTTGCAAAATCAAATGCTTACACTTAAAAATAGCCAATAAAATCACTTTTTTACGCAAACTTCTCACGATTTTTGAAAGGGCAACCTGACAATGGGTACACTCTCGAAAATGCGCACAATCTCTCCCTACGTGCTTGTCACCGTAGCAGTGATGTTTATTGTGTTCATGGTCATTTCTGACTTAGACATTCCGTCCATCACCAATCGCGGACAGAACCTTGCTTCTGCTGTTGTTGGCAATGTAAACGGCGAAAAAATTATGTACACGGAATTTGAACGCCGTGTTAAAGAGCAGGCAGAAGCAGCCCGCGCTCAATCCCCCAATGCCGAAGACTTCGATGAAGCGCCCGTGCGCGAGCAGGTCTGGAACGAAATGGTGGATGATATTCTTTTGCGTCAAGAATCCGAAAAACTCGGCATCAGCGTCAGCAATGACGAGATTTTGGATGTGCTTTTGGAAAATCCACCAGACGTTCTTCGCCGCCCATTTATGGATTCCACCGGACGCTTTTTGCGCGACACGTATCTTGAATACGTGACCAACCCCGACATTATGATTCAACGCGCCCAGCAGCAAGGCGGTCAACAAGCTGCGCAGCAAGCTGCCAAGCAAACGGCAGACTTCAAAAAATATCTTGTGCGTATCGAAGATGCTATTCGCCAAGACAAATTGCAAAACAATCTCAAAGCGGCTGTTGGTGCGGCATACGGCGCACTCGATCCGCTCTATTTGCAACAGCGCTTCCGTGCTGAAAATTCGACGATGGATGCCAGCATTATTGCTCTGAATGCAAATTTGATTCCCGACAATGCCGTCAGTGTCAGCGATAAAGAGATTGCCGATTACTACGCAGCGCATGAATCCTCGTTCAAACAAAAACCCGTTCGCAAATTGAAATATGTCATGTTGCCTGTTGTGCCGTCGCAAGCCGACTCGCAGCGCGTCCAAAAACGCTTTGAGCGCATGATGACGGATTTGAATGCTGCTCCGACTCCCGGGCAGCGCGACACAGTGTTTGAGCGCTTTATCGGCGATTTTGGTGGTGTGGTGAATGATTACAAATTTATTCAGGATGTTCCGCCGCAAACGCTGGTGATGCTCAACAACCTTCCCGTGCGCGGCGTTGTTGGTCCGATTCAAACCCAACAAGGCATGACCTTTGTTCGTTTGGACGACCGCCGCACTGGTGCAAACGTGATGACCAAAGCAAGCCATATTTTGATTCGTTTCGCAGCAAATAATCCGGCATCCAAAGACAGTGCCAAAGCTGTTGCGCAGGGAATCTTACAAGAAGCGCAATCGGGCAAGGATTTTACCGAATTAGCAAAGAAAAACTCCCAAGACCCCAGCGCGGCACAAAATGGTGGCGATTTGGGTTTCTTCGGCAAAGGCATGATGGTTAAACCCTTTGAAGAAGCTGCTTCGGCGGCTGCGGTTGGCTCTATTGTTGGTCCCGTAGAAACGCAATTCGGCTGGCACATCATCAAAGTCACCGATAAAAAATCGGACGAAATTAAGTTTAGCGAAATCACGCTGAATCCGACTATTAGCCAGGCAACACGCAGCCAGCTTTTCCGCACCGCAGCGTCACTGAAAGAAAGCCTCAAAAGCGGCATCGCATTTGACACCGCCGCAAAACGTTTGGGACTTGTTGCCAGCGAAACCGCATATTTCCGTCGTGTGGCAACAATTTTGGGTTCGCGCACTCTGACAAACTTCGCCTTTGACAGCAATGTCGGCGATGTTTCCGACCCTGTGGAACTCAAAAATAATGGTATCGTCATTGCGCAGCTTGTTCAAAGCCGACTCATGGGTATCAAGCCACTTGAGGATGCAAAAGACGAAATCAAAATGAAGCTGATGAGCGCGAAAAAACTTGATGCCTTGAAAAACAAAGCACAAGAAGTTTTTGGTAAAGTTTCCGGTTTGGATTCGCTCTCGAAAGCAAAAACACTGGATTCAACGCTGAACGTTGTGGTTTCAAGCGGCATTACCGACAATGGTCGTGTACCGGCACTTGGTTCGGATGTGGCGCTAACTTCCTCGCTCTTCAGCCAAGCGGCTTCTGTGGGCAAAGTTCTTGCTCCGATTCGTGGCGAGCGGGCATACTACATTGCGCAAATCAAAGGCAAAAAAGATGCTGATATGAACGGCTTCACAGCCGCCCGCCAGACGCTTGTTCAGGGCGAAAAATCGAAAGCACAAGGAACGCTCTACTTCAAATGGCGCAACGAACTCCGCGACCGCGCAGAGATTGAAGACAATCGCAATAAGTATTTCCGAGACTAATCATCTTCTCCTTTCGAGAAGGGTGATGCAGGGTAAAAAATCCCCGCTTGGCGGAGCAGCAATGCAACACAAGCGGGGATTTTGCGTCTTTATTCAAGCATTGAATTCAAGAACTATTTTATCTTCTTCATTTTTTCTCCCATTCTATGTCGCATCATAAAGTCGCCATTATTGGTTCTGGTCCGGCTGGCTTCACCGCAGCGCTCTACGCCTCGCGTGCAAACTTGGACGTGACCATGTTTGAAGGGCAGCAACCGGGCGGGCAGTTGACCATCACGACCGAAGTTGAGAATTATCCGGGCTTTGAGCATGGTATTCAAGGACCCGAACTCATGGACGTTATGCGCAAGCAAGTTCACCGCTTTGGCGCAAAATCTGTGTATGAGACCGTTACGGCGCTCAAGCAAACCAATGATCATTTCCTCCTCACGACAGAGCGCGGTACGGAATATCACGCCGACGCAGTAATTTTGGCAATGGGCGCATCGGCAAAACTTTTAGGCGCAAAGGGTGAAAGCGAATACATGGGCTACGGCGTATCGGCGTGTGCGACGTGCGATGGCTTTTTCTTTCGCAATCAAGACGTTATCGTGGTTGGTGGTGGCGATACGGCGATGGAAGAGGCAAATTACCTGACGCGCTTCTGTAAATCGGTAATGATTGTGCATCGCCGCGAGGAATTTCGCGCCTCGAAAATTATGCTCGACCGCGCCCGCAAAAACGAGAAAATTTCTTTTGCGTTAAACACTACCATTGATGAATTTAAGGGCGAAACGCTGGAAACAGGCATGAAGAAAATGACCGGTGTAGTTTTGCGCGATACACGGGACAATACCTCACGAGAGATTCCCATTGATGGCGTGTTTGTTGCTATCGGTCATCAGCCCAATAGTAGTCTTGTCAAAGGCTTAGTCGAAATGGACGAAAGCGGTTACGTCCTCACGCAAGGAAAATCAACCTATACCAATGCCGACGGCATATTTGCTTGTGGCGACCTCCAAGATACCGTCTATCGCCAAGCAGTCACGGCTGCCGGAAGTGGCTGTATGGCAGCGATTGATGCGGAGCGCTGGCTGGAAGGCAAAAAGGGATAGACTCTGCCCTGAGAACGATCTATTTCTCCGCCTACCCTTGCATATCCTCATCGGCGCTGCGCCGATACAACCTTGATTTGCGTCAATTCACCCCGTTCTATCACGTTCAAACCCCGCGTCCACTATGAAGCGCATATTTTCTGTCTTTCCTCTCGGTATGCTGCTTTGCGGCATGACATTGTTCCCCATTGTTTCTATGAGCGACACTCCCAAACCACCCGTAGCGAAAATTGTTCCCAAAAAAGACACCGCGCATGGTGATGTCCGCACGGATAACTACTTTTGGCTACGCGACAAGAAAAACCCTGATGTTATCAAACATCTCGAAGAAGAAAATGCCTACACACAAGCAATGATGCAGGACACCAAGCCTTTGCAGGAAAAACTCTATACCGAAATGAAGTCTCGTATCAAAGAGACCGATTTGAGTGTTCCTTACGAAGATCAAGGCTATTTCTATTATTCCCGCACTGCCGAAGGCAAGCAATACCCGATTTTCTGCCGCAAAAAAGGCTCAATGGATGCGCCGGAGCAGATCACGATTGATTTGAACGCCCTCGCTGAAGGAAAAAAATTTATTCGTCTGGGTGCATACACCGTTAGCCCCGATGGTAAACTGCTTGGCTATGGGTTGGATTTCGATGGCTCGCGGAAATTCACGATTTATGTGAAAAATCTTGAGACGGGAGAAATTCTGAAAGACCAAATCCCCGAAACTGGTGGCGCTTGCGTCTGGGGCAACGATAACAAGACCATTTTTTACAATGTTTACGATTCTTCGCAGCGCTCGTATAAGATTTTGCGCCACGAACTTGGCTTTGATGCGAAATCAGATACGGAAGTTTTTCACGAAAAAGACGAGAAATTCGATTGCTACGTTGGCAAAACACGCAGTGAAAAATATATCGTCATCAGCACCAGCAGCAAAACGACGGGAGAGTCGTGGTATCTCGCTGCCGACCGCCCGAAGGAGTCATTTCGCTGCATCGAACCACGCAAAGCAGGGCATGAATACTCCATTACGCACCACGAAGAGAGTTTTTTAATCCTTACCAACGACAAAGCGAAAAACTTCCGCCTCATGTCTGCTCCCACCGACAAACCGGGAATGAAAAACTGGAAAGAAGTCGTACCGCACCGCCCAAAGGTGAAACTTGACGATATTGATGCGTTTGAGAAATTTTGGGCATTTTCCGTGCGGGAAAACGGTTTGACGGCGTTGGAAATCTATGATGTGGCGACCAAAAAATCCCATCGTATCGCGTTCCCCGAAGTGGCGTATTTGTCTTACACCAGCACGAATCCGCAGTACAAATCCACGAAGTTGCGTTATGGCTACACATCGCTCATTACGCCGAATTCGGTCTATGATTACGATGTTGCCAAGCGTGAATCCACCTTGCTCAAGCGCCAAGAAGTACCCGGTGGCTTCAAGCCGGAAGATTACACCGTCGAGCGCACATTTGTCAAAGCAAAAGATGGCGCACTTGTGCCGATGTCGATTGTCTATAAAAAAGGTGTAAGGAAAGACGGCTCTAATCCGACATTTCTTTATGCTTACGGTTCGTACGGTATTTCGATCGACCCGACCTTCAATAGCAGCCGTATTAGCCTGTTGGACAGAGGTTTTGTCTATGCGATTGCGCATATACGTGGCGGCGGCGAAATGGGCAAGCCTTGGTACGAAGACGGCAAACTCCTCAAAAAGAAAAACACGTTTACGGACTACATTGCTTGCGCGGAATATTTGATTGCGCAGAAATACACAACTTCGCAGAAATTGGTTGGTAATGGCGGCTCTGCGGGAGGCTTGCTGATGGGCGCGGTGCTGAATATGCGTCCCGACCTCTTCAAAGCTATTCATGCGGCTGTTCCGTTTGTGGATGTTATCAACACAATGTTCGATGCGACGTTGCCTCTGACAACCTCCGAGTATGAGGAATGGGGCAATCCCAATGAGAAAAAATATTACGAGTACATGAAATCGTATTCGCCGTATGATAATATTGGCGCAAAGTCTTATCCGAACGTGCTTTTGACCACCGGTTTGAATGATTCGCAAGTTCCGTATTGGGAGCCAGCGAAATTTTGTGCAAAACTCCGCACAATGAAAACCGACAACAATATGCTCATTTTCAAAATTAACATGGGCGTAGGACACGGCGGCGCGTCCGGGCGCTACGATGCGCTCAAAGATCGCGCTTTTGAATACGCATTTTTCCTCAAAACGCTTGGTATAACGCAGTGATGCGCATTACGGGAGAGTGGATTGGACGAAAAATGCCTCGACTGGTTTCTTTTTCTCGGGCGCGATAATCCATCGCTGTCAATTTTTCGTCCAATCCATATCACTTTTCGCTTCATTTTCTCCACTATTGTTGCAGGTTTTTATGAAATCATTTCTGGTTATCGGCATCAGCACAGCATTCTTGGCTCTCGGCACGACCTCATGTGCAGCGCAATCCAGCAAACAAACTCTTGCGGACAAACAATCTTCACCACCTTCGGCAGAAAGGAATATTCCTGTGTTCACGGTTAATGAAAATACGCCTTCATCGGGCAAAACAGAAGTCGCAACCTTTGGTTCCGGCTGTTTTTGGTGTACGGAAGCCATTTTTCAGCGCGTTGATGGCGTAGTAAAAGTCGTCTCTGGTTATGAAGGCGGCACAGTGAAAAACCCAAGCTACAAAGAGGTTTGCGAAGGCACGACCGGACACGCAGAATGTACACAAATCACCTTCGATCCGGCAAAAGTCAGTTACGACGAACTCCTAAAAATCTTTTGGAAAACCCACGACCCGACAACTCTCAATCGTCAAGGGAATGACGTTGGTACGCAATACCGCTCAGTGATTTTTTATCACAACGAACAGCAAAAAGCATTGGCGGAGAAATATAAAAAAGAACTCGGCGCATCGGGCGCATGGGACAAGCCACTTGTCACGGAAATTAGCCCAACATCAACATTTTATCCTGCCGAAGACTATCATCAAAATTACTTCAATGATAATCCGGGACAAGGCTATTGCGCATTTGTGATTCGCCCCAAAGTTGAGAAATTTGAAGCAGTTTTCAAAGATAAACTCAAGAAAAAATAAGCCTTTTTGGGGTTATGTCCTAAAAGAATTGCTTGAAAGTAAAGAACTTAGACGATCTAAAGTTGAGATTCCTCAGAAAACAACGCCGTTTTCCCGATTTTTTATCGTTTGTTGCACAACAACCCTATAAGTCATTTATTTTCAAGCAACTCTTTTTTGGAAATACCACCTTTTCAATCGCTCATCTGAAGTACGCTGATGAATTAAAAACCTTGCTATCGCTCAATTTTCAGGGTTTTGAACTTTGAACAACGCAATTTCTAGCCCTTTTTACTACAATATGCAAACTGTCATTATTTCTGGCGCAAGCGGCGCATTGGGAAAACGCATCGTCGAGCGCTTTTTGCGTGGCGAATGGCGTGTTTACGCGCTTGTGAGGCAAACAGAAGCGGCAAAAGCCCTCACCGCCGACTTCACTCCATACTCCTCGCAGCTCAACACCGTCGTCTGCGATCTCGCCAGCATGATTTCCACGCAACATTTTATGAACGCAAGCACCATTGAGCGATGCGATGCCGTTATTCACTGCGCCGGAGGCATTCAAGCAGGAAAGTCCATCGAAGAAACCAGCGCAGAAATGGTTCATGCAATGCTGGAAATCAATTATTTGACGGCATTCAACCTGCTTCGGGCGACGCTGCCGCTTCTGCAAGCACGTGGCGGTACGGTCTTGACAATTGGCGCGAATGCCGCCCTCTCACCCGAGCAGAATAAATCGGCCTACGCCTCCTCCAAAGCTGCTCTTATTGCCCTCACCCAAGCAACCGCCCACGAAGGCAAGCAATACGGCATTCGTGCAAACTGCCTCGTTCCCGGCACAATTGACACGCCAGCAAACCGTGAATGGGGAACACCGACAGATATTGCCCAATGGACAACACCGAAAACCATCGCCGAAGCCGCATGGATGCTCTGCGGAGAGGGCGGCAAAGCAATTTCGGGTGCTATTCTCCCGATACGCTGATGACCACAGCCAATGAATCGGAATGTATGATAGTGGTACAAAAACACATGATTTTGTGTAAATTCGCAGAAAACCACACCCATAGCTGCGGTAAGTGTAGCAGCTAGACAACTCATCTGGAGCGATGGAACAAGACCCTGCCTCAGCGCATTGCTCAGTATGTCAGCGAAACGCTTTCGTTTTCCAAGTGTGACTTTTGGCATCAGATTATTACCAATATGAGGTGATGACTCCTATCATGTAGTCTTGCACCACGACCCGTCTCATGTACTATATGACCATTACCAAAATGGTATTACCTTTTTCAGGGCGAAACTGCACTATTTTTGCCAATCTTCGCCTAGTGGTGTTTCAATCGTTATCAGCACCGTGCGTGTGTAGATGCGCCCTTCGGGCAATCGCTCATCGTAGAGTGTTTTTTGCGATCCATAGCCCTGCACGTCAATTTGTGCGCCCCGTGCGAGAAACTTGAGCGATTGTGCTGCCGATTGCGCTCGTGCGCGTGAGAGTCGCTTATTTGCTTCCTCGTCGTCGGATTTATCCATAAACCCTTCCACCAGCACTGTTGATTTTGCCGTAATGCGCGTGTTCATGCTCTTGAGCGTCGTTGCTTGTGATTGCGCAACGGCACTTTTGGTGGCATCAAACAGGATAAGGTTATATTTTTCAATGAGGAGATTCGCGCAATATTCTTCATCGGCGCTGCGGAATATCATGGATTGTAGTGGTATTGTGCGCAAGGGCGCAGTGAGCGCCGCTCCACTTTTTGTGCGGGTTGTAAGTGCTATTTCTAGCGGCAATGCCGGACGCAATTCTGCGCTTTCACGCTCATCAGTGCGCCAGTCCAATTCCTTCGGCAAAGCCCCGTCGCCCCGCAATTCTTTGATGATGCGCCCTTCTTGACGAAGCGCAAAGTGCCATGAAATAACGTCATCGTTGCCTTTTAGCGTGGGAAAAAGCCGTAAGCGCGGTAAAATCTGGCGCTGCACGGTATCGGTGAGTTGAATTGGCTCCAAAAGCGCCGTTGTATCGCTCGAAAGCTCGACGCGGCGATTTTCGGCTTGCCGATCTTGTTCGTTAAAACTCCTCGAAGATTTTGCCGTTAGCCGTGCTTCTCCCATCACCAAACGCGCCGAATCAATGCCCCAAACCGTCCGCAAATACATTGCCACCGACGAAGCGCGATTTCGCGCCAGTTTTAAGTTATCCCGCTCACCGCTTGCCGCATCAATACCGCCCAAAATATTGAGTTTTGCCAGAGGCAATCGCCGCATCCGTGCGCCAATAATGTTCAAAAGATGATAGTACGGATGTTCTCCGGCAATCAAGGTCGTGGAAGGACGCAACTGCTCCGGTGCAAACCCCGCCGTTGCTTCTGTTGAAAGCCGCGCATAGCGCTGTGGAAGCGCCGCCGAACGGTCACCATCAAAAAAGATATAGGGCAAAAGCGAGTAATTATGCCGCACAACCACCTCTTGCTTTGGCAGAATCAAAGTCTTTTCCTGTTTTTCCTCAATCGTTGGCTTTTCTTCGGAAAACTCTTTATCAGTACGCCCTTTCAAGGCACGACGTGCTACGCGGACGATACCCCGCGCTTCTACATCAACACTGCTTGCTCGCACGGCACTGGTCGTCGTGCCGGAAGCATTATTTGTAGCGCCGTTGGCAGATGCTCCGCTTGATGATGTGTTGTTTGCATTTGGATTACCCGAAGTGGATGACGTTGCCGCAGCAATTGTGGTACTGTCTTGCGGAATAGAGCGAGGAAGAGTGCGGTTTTCCGGCAATTCATCCAAAGCATCCCCCGACATTTGCAATGCCCCATTACTCAAAGGCTGAAAAGTGAATATCGCCGCAATGCCCGCTCGAAGCTGATTGGTGCGCCAAAGAGAGCCATTACTGACCAAATTTGTCAGCCCAAAAACATAGCCCACCTCCGGCGCAAGTCGCATAAAACCAAGAGGAATTTCATAACCAAGCGCTGCTTGTGCGAAAAATTGTACAGACGCTATCGCCGGAATCGCGCCCTGTTGCTCGTTTCGCACCCGTGAAAAGGTTTGCCGATCAAAACCGCCCGTAATCGTTGTCGTCTGCCCTGCCAGTGGCTTTGTTTCTAACAATCGTTCTTCTTGTGCAAAAGCTGTTTGCAGCATCCATGCGCCTCGCAATCCTGCCGATAGATAGAATCCCGCCAAGGGTGACCATTTTGCACCCACATCCGCGCCGATGCCGCCCAAGTAGGTCTGTATGCGATATTCATGCACCGCATCAATGGCGTTGCCTTGCGCATCGCCCAAAAGCGTGCGTTGTTGCGTTGTCAGCAAACCATCATGCGCCGTGTAGCCGAGACGGGCAGTCAAGGCAAGGCTTCGCAGGAGTGGCATTTCGTAGAGTACACCCAAACTCAATCCCATTCCCAGACCGCTCTTGAAATTTTCGGGACCTTGATTCACGCTGGTTCGTGGAAAAAAAACAGGGTGCGATGCAAACTCTGGAAAGTCTGCTGTGTGCGTATTGATGCCGTATCCGCCCCAGAATCCCAAACGGAATGGTTTGGCTGGAAGCGGCTCTGTGTCTTGCCCCCAAAGGCTGATGGTAATAGCGCCCGTGAAGAACAGAGCAAAAACTATGCTCGAAATATGCAGAACCCGCCCGGCGGCAGATTTCTCGCGCTCCTCAGCCGCCGGACGGGGAAGGTGCTTTATCCATTTCGAGTAGAGCGTTCGCAAAGGCGACCACGCAGTGCTTACCTTCTGCATCGCTAAAACGATATGGTTAAAATGGTGCATCATTACTGGATTCCTAACGGACAATGTGAAGGTGCATTGTAGATCGTTCCGAAGCGGCGGGCTGCCCGGAGAGACTTATGGAGCGGAGTTCGAGGATATATGTGCCTGTCGGAATTGCGCTCAAGGGGAAATGAAAATCCTGCTCGCCCGCACTTAATCTTCCCGTAAAAAGCGTTAGACCCTGTCCCAAGACATTGACCAGTCGCAAGATAGCATCGGCACTTTCGGCAGCATCAATTTTCACGGATATTTCCTCCGATGCAGGGTTTGGGGCGATAAGGCGTATGGTTGGGGAATAGTACAATCGTGGTTTGCCACCGGAATAGTTCAAGCCTAGCGTCCGAAAACGGCTCACAGAGCCACGTATAGGCGTTGCACCCACAAATGCGCTGTCGGCGGTAATGGTTGTGACGGAATCATTTCCCAAAAGCCCTCGAAGGCGCATCACAACAAGCGGCACGGTATCCTGCTCGGAAGGCACATTGACGCTGAAGCGTATAATCCGCGCACCATTTTCGACACGATTTTGCACCACCCCCTGCGCGGCTTGCAAAGGCGAAAGCACCTGTACAAGCGATGTATTGGCAATGCGCACCGTAAACGAGGCATTCGTGCCGACGACGACTCCGGAGCGACGACGCAAGAAAATCGGCATATCTGCCTCGCCAAGTGGTGGAAGCTGCACGGAATCGGGCAAAACCACAACGCCGTCGGTAAGACGGGCTGTCACGGTAAATCGGCTCACTCGCGCACACGAATCTTGCACTGCCAAACTGCCCGTAAATACGCCATTGACGGTTGTACTTGTGCCGGGCGCAAAGCGGATATACGCCGTTGCACGTGTTCCTGCGGGAATCGGATTGGGAACAAGAGAATCAACGGTGATGTTACTCGCTTGGAATGGCGTAGAAATACGCTGTGAGAGAGTTCCTCTATTTTCAATCACGAATCGTTGCGCCTGAAGAACGCCATTACTCACATCACCAACATCCAGCGTCGGCGGTACGATGGCAAGTGCCGAAGAGTCTTTGGTAAAGGCGATGGCAACTTCACGGGATGGTGTGAGAAGGTCATTACTTGTGATGAGCAGCCGCAGAGTGCGTGTGCCTGTGCGCTGCGGACGGATGAGCAGCGTGATATTCGCACGCGCTCCCGCCGGAATACTTCTCGGAGCGCTGAGAATACGTGCTTCTTGGAGGGTGTCATTGAGAAAACGCGGTTCTTGCGTGAGCAGAAGTTCCGCGTTGCCGATGTTTTCCAGCACGAGTGCCTGCTCGCGCTCGGATTCACAGAGTAGGCGGAAATTTAATGGCAGGACTTCCCCCAATGCGGCTTGTGGCACGGTTCCGGCGAGAAAACGGATGCGCTGTGCAGCGTTGCATAAAGGATTCGTCAGAGTAATTTCGCGGTTGATATCATCGGTCGTCCGAATACCCGAAAAGCGTACAACTGCCTTGGAAACTGCACCAGGTGCAGTGCTTGTGGGTGTGACGCGCTCAATCGTGAACAAACTATCAATCACACGAGGGAAGCCTTGCCATTGTAGCGTTTGTGTGCCAGTGTTGGTAATAAGCACGGTGTCGCGCACCGTCGCAAAGTCCGATGGTACGGGAAAGCGCAGTATCGGCGGTGAGAGCGAAAAACTGGCTGTTGCATTAAATCCCGTGAGTACAACGCGGGTAATTCCGTTTAAATTGGTGGTAGTATCGTTGGAATGAATCACGAGCCAATTGGTGCGCAAGCCCGAAGAGCGTGGTCGAAATTGAAGGTCGAATCGAAACGACGACGTTGCGACATCAACACCGGCGACGCGGATAGGGAGTGCTGTTGCGCCAACATTCTGCACAGCAAAATCCGCCATCATACTTCGACCCGCACCAATACTGGTTTCAACGTAGAGAGAGTCCACACGCAAAGTTGCCCTGCCCGCATTAAGCATTTCTACCGATTCGGTGCGGTCGGTTTGGCAGAGCAGAGTGTCGAAAGGGATCCTGCTACGAATCACCAGTTTTGGTGCGGGTTGTATAGTAATTGCTTCCAGTCCGAGTTGTGTTTCTGTTCGGCACACATCGTCCAATCGTAATGTTGCCAGTGTGCTTATCAGCCCGCTTTCCCTGCTGCCGTTGAAGCGAATCGTCAACCGAGATGTTCCGCCATTCGGCGTAGGGTTGGGTTGGGCGGAGAGTATCGTAAAATCCGGCGTAAGAGCGCGGGGCAGTCCTGTCCATAGGTATGGATTTTGGGAGTTGTTGGTAAATTCGATGACCTGCTCGGCGGTTTGCCCAATGTCAATGCGATCAAAGCGGAAGAGTGCCGGAGTCCACGTATAGCGCGGGGGCTGGCGCTGCAATCTCACAACTACATCCACGAGAGGGCGTTGCGGGTCATTGGATTGAATCGTCAATTTCGATTCCCGTACGCCATTGCCGGAATGCGACATTCGGACGGTGATAAGAGCAGAATCCAACGGAAGAATACGCAGTGGCAGCGTCGGTGCGCCCAGAATCGTCAGCGTATCGGTTGGGGTTGTGAGATTATTTATCACCAACGGAAGTCCGCCAAGGTTCTGTATCCGTATCGTCCTCTGAACACTCGTCTCGCAGGTGAGCGTACCAGCGTCAATGAGCGCTGGCACATCAATTTCCGGAAACTCCCGCAAGACTCGTGCTTGGACAAACGCTGTCGAAGTGCTTGAACCACAAAAATAAATGGGCAGGGTTTCTCGAAAATTCTGCGGTGACTCAATCGGTTGTATGCGTAGCTGCACTTGTGCGGAGGCACCAATCGGCGTGGGATTTGGCGAGACACTCATAATAAAAATATTCCCCTCGCTGCTCCGCGTGGCGGCTGTTGACCACACAAGCGGTGTATTTCCGCTATTGCGCACCGTCACGGTCGTAATGGCAACGGTTTTTGCCGGAAGCAAGCCCAAGTTCACGTTTGGCGCTGGCGGGTCTATGCGCAAGGAGTCTCTCCCAGCAAGTATCAACGTTCTGGCAAGCACATTCCGCGCAATATCGCTGACGGTGACTTGGACGGACTTATTCCCAAAACCTTGCGGCGAATAGCGGACAATCACTGTCTCGGATGCTCCTCCGCGCATAACGGGGGATATGGTTTGTTCAAGGGTAAATTCGGATGGCTCAGAAGAATCAAGGGAGAGCGTTTGCAAAGTGGACGTTAGGACTAATGCCCCCGCAGTGAGGTTCATCACAACAAAACGCGCAGTAGCGGTCGTTTCGCAGACAAGATTTGGTATCGTCACCGTTTCGGGTGCAAGAAGAAGATTTGGGAAACGCAACGACCAAAATCCATCGGATACTGCGGTCTGGCAAGCGGGCGGCGGCGACTGCGATTGGGGCAGCGTGAGAACAAGCGCCGTGTCGGTTGCATTATTGCTGATAATAAATTGACGCTCTGCACTATTGTTGGTGAGTGTACCGACATCGCTTAGTCTATAAGCAAGAGGTAGAGCCATGTTTCCATAGCGCGGCAGCGTAAAACGCTCAATTTGACAGCCCGTCTCGGTATTCCAGAACCCTAGTGTTTGCGTGGTTTTGAGATTCTGTTGCGTTTGTGTTTCATAGCCCAAAATACGTTGCCCGCTATTCATCCAATATATCCCGGCGTTTCCGATAGTCGTGGCAGAAATAATATACCCTTCCGATAGGCTAGTTTGCGGTGCCGTAGGGGCAAAAAAGTTTTGCAAGGGGGAAACGGCTTGAAACGCTTCTATATCGAAAACTTCCGGCTGTACCTTATTTATGTTTTGCACAATGAGCTTGCGGCTGTCGGGACTCCACGATATTGGACGAATACCAACAGCAGTGCGCTTGAAACCATCTTGCAGCGTGATAATATTGAGGAGATTTTGAAGATTAGGGTTTTGAGGCACCGCAACAACAGCAGCAAGGAGGCTGTTTGGAGAGGTGATGAGCGATGAAATATCCCACGAGTAGTCATTAGGCGGCAAAAATCGCCGTACCGTGTCGCTCCCGATGGTGTGCAAGATGATTTCTTGTATTCGTGCATTCGTGGCGTTCCGCTTCACCGAGAGCCATTGGCGTTGATTGGGAAGGAGTCCGAGATACGTGCTGCCAAACCCGTCAAACTCTATCATTGCTGCCGATGAACCAAGTGGTCTATCGAAGGGATCATTGGGGTTAAACCGAACAAATCGGTCTTCAACTATTGTTCCTGCCGCCCCCGCACCTTGCACACGATGGAGCACACGGGCAATAATTTCTTTCCCATCCTGAGACCATACAACGCTTTGTAATGCTGTTCTTGATCCATCGCGTGGAATGGCGATTCTTCGCATCAACGCCCCAGAGGTAGCATCGAATATACCAAAATTGGTATCGTCCAAGACATTGACGAGAAATTTATTATCAGGACTCCATTGCTGTACCAGTGTTTGTGCGGTATGGGTAGTAGGAGCAAATCGCAGCACCGTATCGGCAAGAACATCCGGCAGAGTGAACAGCGTTTTCCCAGATTGCGCATCAAACACTTCTGTCCGATAGGTTTGCCGAGCGGAGTCATCACGCGGCAAGCTGGCTATGGTGAGAATTTTTGTTGCCTCAAAATTATATCCCGCCCAGCGATTGAGCCAACGCTTCGACGGACGCTCAAGACCATAGCGAATACCAAAGGCATTCGATTCAATAATTCTGCTTCCGTCGCGTGGTTTGGTATTGAGCAACAACAAGCAGGAATCACTGACCGTCTGCGGAATAGGTTTCCAGCGATACGCATTGCCTGTGGCTGTCGCCGTGATAACCTGCCATGTTCTACCGCCATTTGTACTGAAAGAGATTTGGATGGTGTCAATTGGCGAAACACCCGTCCAGATAATCAAGTATTCGCCGCCCGGGGTGAGACGCTCACCTTTACTTGGCTGAAGAAGGCGTAACGGCTGCGACTGCGCAGAGGAAATGAACAAGAAGCCACAGACACAGCACATACTCCAGAATGCGCAGAGCGCCGTGAGTACGGAGCGAAAATCTCTATGCAAGTGTGAAACAATCATAATAATCTGAAACCCGGTAAACGATGGATCAATCAGTGATAACCAAAGAGTAATCTTGTATTTGCCTCCGACCAAGAGATCTGTTTTTTTTTGCCGATGCCCGTTAATGCTCGTCAGGATTTGACAAATATTTTGCCAAAAACGCTTCCATTGCCTCGTAAAACTCAAAGCGATTTTCCTCGTTGCGAAAGCCATGACCTTCGTTTTCTTTGACCATATACGGAACATCAATACCGCGTTTTTTCAATGCTTCGACGATTTGATTCGATTCTTCGATGTTCACACGCGGATCTTTTGCACCCTGTGCTACAAAAAGCGGTGCTTGAATCTTGTCCACGTGAAAAACGGGAGAAGCCGCATGAAATAACTCTTTGTCGGTATCGGGATTACCCACCATTTCGTACATCATTGCCAAATACGGCTTCCAATAGGGTGGAATGGTGTTCATAAAGCTAAACAAATTGCTCACGCCCACGTAATCCACACCACAAGCGTAGAGATGCGGTGTGAACGCCAAACCCGCCAACGTTGCATAGCCGCCGTAGCTACCGCCATAGATGGCAACACGCTTCGGGTCGGCAATTCCTTCGTTTATCAGCCATTGTACACCATCGGAAATATCGTTCTGCATGGCGCGTCCCCACTGCTTAAAACTGCGCTCCCAAAAAGCCCGTCCGTAGCCCGTCGAACCACGATAATTCACCTGCAAGACTGCATAACCACGATTTGCCAAAAACTGTACTTCGGGATTGTAGCCCCAAGCATCGCGCACCCACGGACCGCCGTGTGGATTGATAACGACGGGGAGGTCGCGTGCGGGCTGATTTCGGGGGAGTTTCGGCAGTGTCAAATATCCGTAAATCGTCAGCCCGTCGCGGGATTGGTAGCTTATGGGTTTCATTTCGGCAAGGTCTTTTTCATTGAGCCATGGGCTTACGTCGCTGAGTTTGGTGAGTTTATCTTTTTTCATATCAAAAAGGTAATACCCGCCCAACGAGCGGTCGCTATACGTCCGCACGAGCATCACCTCTTCATCACGGCTCATGTCCGCAATAACGACTTCGTAGCCGGAGAGACGCGCCGCAGCACGTTGATAGAGGTTTTTGGCAAGTTTGTCGAGGAAAACGCGCTCACGCTTCCATGTTGTGTAGGTAATAGCCGTTAAAACCTTGCGCTTACGCGAGTATGAAAGCGTCGAAGCGTCCACATCGTCATGCTCAAAAAGTACATCAGTTTCTTTGCCATTTTCAAGATCGAACACGACAATCGCACTTTTATCACGCCCTAGATTTGATGAGGCATAGAGATGCTTATTGTCGAAGGTAAAAAAGAGCGGGTCGATGCTTTCTTTGAAATTTGTTGTTATAACGGGCTGAAAATCATCGGTTTCGCTTCGTCGGTGCAGAAGTGTCGTATTTACGCCATCGGTAGCAATCGCTAATCGCAGAGTGCCGGTGTGGTCGGTCATCCAGCCCGTGATATTGCCCGGATTTTCTGCGACGAGCGCCAACTCGCCTGTGATAACATTCAACCGATACACATCAAACAACTCGGGATTGCGCTTGTTTAAGCTGATAAGCATTACATCATCAAAATCTTCGAGGGGGTCAACAATCTGCGCTCTTACGCCGTCAAATGGCGTTAAATCGCGTAAATCTTCGCCATTGATATTCACCGAAACGATATGAAAATTTTCATCGCCGCTAAAATCCTTGATGTAAACGATGCGACTGTCGGATTTCCAAAAATGCCCCGGAATATCGCGGTCGGTTTCGGAGGTGATACGCATAGTTCGGTCGTCGCGGCGGTCTTGAACATGAATATTCATGCGGTTTTCAAACGGTGCGAGCCATGAAATAAACGTGCCACTTGGCGAAAGTTGATAACCGGATTTATCGGGATTGCGAAAAAAATCACGGAGGGGAATGCGATGTAAATGTTGAACCATTGTGAATGTGCGGTGTTGATTGAGAAAGGATTCCTGCAAATATACAGCAATCGGCGCAATTTTTCTTCGTAATCTACGGTATGAATTTGCTATATTCACGTCGCAATTTTGTCATTTGCATCATTCATTATTGCCAAAAGCGCGGTCTGGTCTGCGTTTTTCGCATTTTTTCTTTCGCTATTATGTCCACAACCGAAGTAAACAAGACGCTTCCAACGCATTTACAAAAACTCCAATCTCTCACCCCACACGAAATTGTCACCGAGTTAGACAAATACATTATCGGTCAGGGCGCAGCAAAAAAATCGGTCGCCATAGCGCTTCGCAACAGATGGCGGCGGCAGAATGTGCAAGGCGTGATGCGTGATGAAATTATGCCGAATAATATTATTATGATTGGACCGACGGGCGTGGGGAAAACCGAGATTGCACGCCGCTTGGCAAAGCTCTCCGGAGCGCCTTTTGTCAAAGTCGAGGCAACAAAATTTACCGAAGTTGGCTATGTCGGGCGCGATGTGGAGTCCATGATTCGGGATTTGGTTGAAATTGCTGTGGCAATGGTTCGTGCAGAAAAACGCGAAGAAGTGCGCGTTGCTGCCAAAAACGCTGTTGAAATGCGGATTTTGGATATTTTGATTCCACCGCAAGTCCGCCGTCCGGGAAGTTTCGGCTTTGCCACCGGCGAGGAAGAAGAAGTGATTGAAAACGCCTCAACACGTGATAGATTCTTGCAACAGCTCCAAAATGGCGAACTCGAAGACCGCACCATCGAAATTGACATGACCGACAGCGCCCCGCAAATGCACGTCTTGGGACCAATTGGCATGGATAATATGGGTATTGATTTAGGCAATATGCTGGACAATATGATGCCGAAGCGCACCGTCAAGCGCAAAACAACCGTTGCCGAAGCCCGTCAACTCTTGGAACAAGAAGAGGCAGAAAAACTGATTGATATGGAAGCCGCCATGCAAGAGGCAATCGCACGAGCCGAAAATATGGGCATTGTGTTTATTGATGAAATCGACAAAGTTGCCACCACAGGCGGTAGCACGGGCGGACCCGACGTATCGCGCTCTGGTGTGCAGCGCGATTTATTGCCGATTGTCGAGGGATCAACTATTTCGACGAAATATGGCTCGGTGCGCACCGACCACGTTTTGTTCATTGCTTCGGGCGCATTCCACGTGGCAAAGCCGTCCGACCTTATTCCCGAATTGCAAGGGCGCTTCCCGATTCGTGTGGAATTGGATAGTTTGACCGAAGAAGACTTTTTCAAAATTTTGACCATCCCAGAAAACGCGCTTATCAAGCAATACCAAGCCTTGATGTCGAGTGAAGAAGTCGAATTGGTCTTTGAAGAAGCCGCAATTAAGGAAATTGCTTCGACGGCGGCGTATGTCAATCAAGAAGTCGTCAATATTGGCGCACGCCGCTTACACACTATTCTGACGACGCTTTTGGAAGAAACACTTTACAACACGCCGGACAATATCACCGATAAAACCGTGACGATCACGCCGGATTTTGTGAAAGAGCGCCTCACGTCGATTGCGAAAAATCAAGATTTGAGCAAATATATTCTCTAAACCCCAGTATGTATGCGCATTTTAGGCGTTGACCCGGGCAGTGTTGTTTGCGGCTATGGAGTTGTCGAGAAAGTCGGCAAAAACCTCACGCTTATTGAATACGGCGTAATCGAAGCAAAGCGCCAGCACGAGGATATGCCGCTTCGCCTCAAAACGATTTACACGCGGCTTCAAAAGGTGATTGAACGGTCACTGCCCGACCAACTGGCGATTGAGACAATTTTCTATCACAAAAGCGCTTCCTCGATTATCAAATTGGCTCACGCCCGCAGTGCTGCTATCTTGGCGGCAATTATGCTGGACGTTCCGGCATCGGAATATGCACCGCGATTCATCAAACGCGCCGTGACAGGAAACGGAAATGCCAGTAAAGAGCAGGTGCAATATATGGTGCGGACACTGCTCAACATTGAGGAAACACCCGATTTCTACGATGCCACCGACGCGCTGGCAGTGGCAATTTGTCATTCGTACCAAATCGCCTCGCTTGCCGGAAAGGGCGGTATAAAGAAGGCTTCGTCGTGGAAGGAGTTTATCGAAAATAACCCGGAACGGGTAAAAAAATGAGAGCCAAGCACAAACAAAAAGTTGACAAGTCCGCAGAAAAACCGTAAATTTGGAGTCTGTTTTTTATTCCCGCAAAGGGGCCCATAGCTCAGTTTGGGAGAGCGCTTGAATGGCATTCAAGAGGTCAGCGGTTCGATCCCGCTTGGGTCCACACTAAGGTGCACGAACAATTTATAACCGTAGTTGGAAGAGTTTCACGATGAACAACGCGAAGGAGTAGTATTAATGACTAGCGAACAGGTCTCGCAAAAAATGGAAGCGAATTTAAACGGTCTCGTAACGCACATCCAAAAATCCGCCGCAAAGTGTAAAACCGAAGAGGCGGCAAAGCACGCCCTAGTGCTGCCATTCCTGCAATTCGTCCTTAATTGGAATATCTTTGACCCTGAGGAAATCATCCCCGAATACACAGCCGATTTTGGCATAAAAAAAGGTGAGAAAGTAGATTATTGCGTCAAGAAAAATGGGCGTATTGCGTTCATTATTGAGTGCAAAATGCCTAATGCAAAACTGGAAAAAGACCACGCCTCGCAGTTATATCGTTATTTCAACACCCTTACGGATTGCCGGATTGGGATTCTCACCGATGGAGTGCGCTATCTGTTCTATACCGATAGTGAAAGCCCGAATGTTTTGGACGATACCCCCTTCCTCACGATTGATTTTTCACGCAAAGAGAGCATTATGATTGAAGATTTGAAGCACTTTACACGGGATCTATTCAACGCAGACGATATACACAAGACAGCGACGCAAATCAAGTATGCAGAAAGTGTAAAGGCGTATCTTATCCGTCAACTGGACTCGCCGAATGATGAATTTGTACGTTTACTTGTCAACGCTTCCGATAGTAGCGCCAAGTTCAATGCCAAGAACGCTGAGATAATGCGCTCTATCGTGAAGAAAGCGCTTGAAACAATGATACAAGACCGCGTGTATCAAACTATCAAGACCGCACAAGTTGCTGAATCACAAAGCGGTGATACAGCAGAAAACGGCTTGGCGGCTGGTGGCACGAAAGAAATCATTACGACGGTAGAAGAATGGGAAGGGTTCTACACGGTGCGCACGTTGCTTCACGATGTTGTCAAGCCCGAACGTGTGCAATTCAAAGACACCGTTTCATATTTCAACGTGCTTTTAGACGGCAATCCGCGTCAGCAAATATGCCGCTTCTATTTTAACACGCCGCGTAAATATTTAGGTCTCTTCTCCGAAAAAGGCGAAACGAAAAAAGAGATTGGCGGCATTGCAGACCTGTACCTTTTGAAACGTGAATTTGCAGCCGCCGTGCAGATGTACGCCCCTGAATCATCTTATCCACAAGTTTCCATTTGAGATCATGAGAAAACACCTGTTTTTGCCGCTCTTGATTCTATGCGGTTGTGCCAGCGTTACGCCTTCAAACCCAGACCAAGAGAAGAAAACCGCACTTGCTGGCTCGCTCTCAAAAACATGGACGGCAACTGCTTCCGTGTCAGGCAGCACAGACCTTATAGCACGAGGCGTATCAATCACGAAAACATTTAACAGCAACGGCATGATAACGATTGAAGCGAAAGGCGCGGCTGTGCAAAATGGCAGCACAACAATCGTAGGCAAATGGGTAGTTATAGGGGATTCACTCAAATATACAGAATTGCAAGACAGAACGGGGAAAGTAGCGAATCAAAATTGGGCAATCGCTGAACTTACCGAAACCAGACTGAGAATGACAGGCGCAAATAATTCGGCGCAAACTTTCGTCGTAAAATAGAGCGAATAGTTATGCCCCGCACCCGTACCATATATTGTTTTGTCTACTCTCAAAACTCTTATACCATTTTAAGTTAATGATTGTGCATGAACAATACTCATCACCCAATCAGGGCTAGTTAAAGAGAGAATAATGTCATTGCTTAACCCATCTACTACTTGCTTGATGTATGCCGAGAG
>CANHDJ010000010.1 GCA_947459425.1 Ignavibacteria bacterium | reverse complement strand
TGTTGGGGGGTTTGTTTTCGCGTGCGGCGCCCCCACTCCTCTTCGGCGACGGCTCTTTGTATAATTCACCCGTCAAAACATCACTTATCCGCTTCGCCCATCACAGGGTCAATCGAACCGATAATGGCGACAACATCCGATATCATCGACCCTTCAGCCATATAGGGAAGTGCCTGAAGATTCGTCGTCGAGGGCGATTTGATTTTGCATTTCCATGGCTGCCCGGAGCCATCACTGACGACGTAGAAGCCAAGTTCGCCTTTCGAGTTTTCAATTGAAGCATATGCCTCACCTTTAGGCGGCATTGTGCCGTAATTCACCAGCATAAAATCGTTAATCAGTTCTTCCATGCGGGTATAAATCTCGGCTTTGCGCGGTGCGACGTGCTTGGGATTATTCGCCAAAACAGGACCTTTGAGCGTTTCGAGTTTGTCAATGACTTGATGCAGGATTTTCACGCTTTCCCACATCTCCGCGCCACGCACTTTGAACCGCGCCCACGAATCACCATCGGTATCGGTGATAACATCAAAATCAACCTTGTCATACTGCATATACGGCTTCAATCGGCGCAAATCATACGCCACGCCCGAAGCCCGCAAGCAAGGTCCCGTCACGCCAAGCGCAATCGCTTTTTCTTTCGGTAAATAGCCCACACCCGCCATGCGGTCAATAAAGATGCGGTTTTTCATCACCAAGCCCTCGCTTTGCTTGAGTTTCTCTGGAAATTCATTGAGCCATTGGCGAATGGTTTTCAAAAGTTCGGGATGCGGGTCGTTCGCAACGCCGCCGATGCGGGAATAGCTTGTTGTGAAGCGTGCGCCGCAAATTTCTTCAAAAAGGTCATAGAGTTTTTCGCGCTCGGCAAACGTCCAGATAAAAACCGTCAGCGCCCCAACGTCCATTGCCGTACAACCCATTGCCAAAAGGTGCGAGGAAAGACGCGCCAATTCGCATACCATCATCCGTACCCACTGCCCGCGTTCCGGCACTTCCACGTTTGCCAATTTCTCAAACGCCATCGTTACAGCGACATTATTGGACATTGGTGCGATATAATCAAGGCGGTCAGTATGCGGGATAAACTCATGGTAATTCATGTTTTCCGCCAATTTCTCAAACCCACGATGCAGATAGCCGAGTTCGGGAACACATTTGGTAACAGTCTCGCCGTCAACTTTCAGCAAAACACGCAATACACCATGCGTTGCGGGGTGCTGAGGTCCCATATTCAGCACCATTTCATGCTCCAACGGGTCTTCGATCATAATGCTGGTGTCTTTGTCCAGCACTTTTTGAATCATCTTATTTTGCCGGACGTGGCGGATGCGCTCTAGCGTCGTCGTGGCGGTCAGGGGGATAATATCTTTATCCATAGTGCTTTTTTGAAATGTGGGTAATGAGGGCTGTGAATGTCTTGTGTTGCGAATGTCTTGTGTTATGAATGTCGCATGATTACTCGTCTAGCATCGTAATAATCTCTCGCACCGCTTGAAAGCCTTCTTTCAGATTGCTCACCGTGTTCAAGCCTTGGTAATATGCCGCAATGTGCAAGGTTTTATAGGCAATCGTCAGGCTTTGCGAAAATTTTCCATTATGCGGAATGTGCTTTTTCTTTGCCGTCCAATATTCTTCGATGGATTTGGGGAGAGCCTCCATCGCAACGCCACGTCCGACCAAATACGCATCCATCGCCTTCAACGCTGCAAGATAGGCTATTCCGGCTCCTTCGCGGACGTATTTTTCATCCACGTACAACTTACCATCTATCGGGCTTTTGCTCACGGTTTCTTTGCCGTTTGCCAAATAGCGCCGTGCTTCTTTCATTAAACGTTGCTTTGATTCGACAAGTTCCGTGTTGTGATGGACGTTCTGGGACATTGCTAGTAGTGACGATGAAGGGAAATTCAATAACGGCAACAAAAGCCAAAGCTACAAAATCTATGGCTAAAAAACAACGTTTGTCTCGACCGCACTATGACTTTTCGGCATAGCAAACCATGACCTTTTCGCATAGAAAGTCCTGACCAAGAGCATCATGTTTCCAGCACGGAAAACAGCGAATTTTGTCCCAATCAATCAAGAACAATTATTCACACAATTCGATACAAACAATTTTTTATCTTTTTTCACCCCTTTCTGTGAGCGCAACTATGTACCCCTCCAAAAACTCCCTGCCAATAAGGATGCACCTCGCCCATTTGATGCTGTGCGTCGCTTTTTTGAGCATTGCTGTTGCTCTGTCGCTTCAGGCTCAGACCTTTACGCTGTTTGAAGCAGTTCCGTCTGTATCACCAAGCACAGCGTCGTCTCGCCTGCAAGGCGCTTCAAACCGTGCGAAGCAAGCATTTTCGCGCTATGCACTCTTGACGCTCAAACAAGATGTTTTTCGGCAAATGCTCTCGCAAAAACGCCAAAGCCTTTCGTTGGCGCTGCCGCTTGAAGGGCGGATGGTGAAGGTTTCCTTGCAGTCCTACAATGCTTTTACGCCAAACGCAACTTTCACGGCGAAAACCGCCAATGGCGAGATACCCATTGCCCTTGATGATGATTTTATGCTCTATCGCGGCGCGATTGATGGCGAAAAATCGTCGTTTGTCAATATGAGCGTAAGCGGCGGCAAAATGATGATGACACTGCGCTCCGGCGGTGAAACCTTCAACATCGAATCAATACCCAACAGCCCGGACGACCCTTCCCAAGCCACTTCCGAGAACAGCGACGTGTATGCCCTTTATTCCTCCAACGACCTCAATACGCCACGTGCATTCTCCTGTGATGCTGCCGATTCCGACCACGATGCTGACCACGACCATACAGGCGACACGCCGCAGCAATCCTCAAAAAATGGCGCATCATTGCAGTCCGTATCGCGTCTTGAAGCGGAGATAGCGGTTGTTATTGATTTTGCCACCTATCAAGCACTCGGCGCTAGCCAATCGCAAGCCACACAGTACGCCGGAAGCGTGATTGCGGCAGTGTCGCAAATTTATGAGCGCGACATCAATACACAACTTCGTGTTTCTCACGTTCAAGTCTGGACAACGCCCGACCCTTACGCAAGTTTGAACTCACCCGGTGCAATTTTGCCTTCCTTGGCTAATATTTGGAACACCACACACGCGGGTATTAACCGCGATTTGACGCATTTGCTGTCCTCACGCTCACTCGGCGGCGGTGTTGCCTATTTGAATGCACTGTGCAGTCGCACTGGCGGCTATGGGGTTTCGGCAAATTTACGAGCCACATTTCCGATTGATCCAGGTTGGACAACGATTGTCGTTGCGCACGAATTGGGGCATAATTTCGGGTCGCCGCACACGCATAGCTGCTCATGGGCAGGCGGTCCGCTTGATAGGTGCGCTATCGAACCTGGTCAAACTTGTATTCCCGCCGTTGTTCGCAGTCGCGGAACGATTATGAGCTATTGCCATACCTTGTCCGGCGGCATTAGCAATATTGATGTGATGTTCCATCCGCAATGTGCTGCCCTCATGCGCACTCGCGCCGAAGCCGCATCGTGCCTGAGCGTGGCGGGTGTTGTCGCGCAAACTTCTTCTATCACGTCCTTCAGCCCCGCAAGTGGCGGACAGGGCGCTTCGGTGGTCATATCGGGTACAAACTTTGTGAACGTAAGCGCTGTGCGCTTTGGTGGCGTGGCAGCGCAATCGTTCACGGTCAACAGCCCCACGCAGATTACGGCAGTTGTAGCGGCGGGCGCAAGCGGCATGATACAAGTTGTTACGGCAAATAATACCGCCATTTCTGCACAGCCGTTTACCTTTACGCTGCCACCTGCTTCGATTACCTCCTTTACGCCAACAAGCGGCGGACAAGGCGCGTCGGTCATCATCACGGGCAGCGGATTCGCTAATGTAGCATCGGTGCGCTTTGGCGGCACGAATGCTGCGTTTTTCACGGTCAACAGCCCCACACAAATCACGGCGATTCTTGGTGCGGGTGCAAGCGGCACAGTGCAAGTGGCAACGTCGCAGAACACGGCTGTTTCTGCGCAAAATTTCACTTACGTCGCACCACCGCCGCCAGCTACAATAAGTGCTTTTGCGCCCTTGAGCGGCGCACAAGGCACAACGGTTGTGATTACGGGCAGTAATTTTACCAATGTTAGCGCCGTGCGCTTTGGTGGCGCGGCTGCACAATCCTTCACGGTCAACAGTCCCACACGCATTACCGCCATTGTTGGTGCGGGTGCAAGTGGAACGGTGCAGGTTGTGACGCTGAGTAATACCGCCTTTTCCGCACAAGCATTTACCTTTAGCGGTGGTGGCGGAAATGGTGGAAATACCGGTCAGCAACAATCGGCAAGTATCAGCTCATTCGCTCCGACAAGTGGGAATGCCGGAACTGCTGTTCTTATCACGGGTAGTGGGTTTAATTTAGCCAGTGCAGTACGCTTTGGTGGGGTGAACGCGCTCTATTTCTCGGTGTTGGACAATACACGCATCACAGCAATTATCGCACCGAACAGCCCATCAGGAGCAATACAAGTTGTTACGCCAACCAATACTGCCGCGTCATCGCAATCTTTTACCATCACGACCAGCAACGGCAATGGCGGTAATTCAGGCGGCAACGGTGGAAATGGTGGAAATGGCGGTAACACGGGACAGCAGCTCGCCGCTATCGCTTCGATAGCGCCGACAAGTGGTGGTCGAGGCACACGAGTCGTTATTTCAGGAATCAACTTCCACAACGCTACTGCCGTGCGCTTTGGTGGCACGGAAGCGCAATCTTTTACGATTGACAGCCCAACACAAATTACGGCTATCGTGGGAGTCGGCTCAACGGGCGCGGTCGAAGTTGTGACTCCGACCAATACGCCTACTTCTGCCCAAACATTCACCGTTCCGGCAGGCGTACAGCCGACAACTTCGGCGCTTTCCTTTCCCGCACTGCGCGTCAATACGGACTTTAGGATGACGCTCTCCTTGCAAAACACCTCGTCATCGTCCGTGTTCACGATGCGTTCGGTCGGCATTTCCGGTGCTGATGCTGCCGATTTTAGCATCGTCAGCAACTCCCACCCCGTCGGGACAGCACTCGCAGCAGGTGAAACGCAGAGTATTGCCGTCCGCTATCGCCCCACAGCACTTCGGGGACGCTCGGCGACATTGCGCCTTATGTACGATGGACAAGTCGAGACGATAGAAGTGGCACTCTTCGGCGCGGTTGACACGAGTGCTATACTAACGCTGCACCCACAATCGCTAACCATACCTTTGACACGTGCAGGAGAAGTCTCCACGCCGCTTCAATACAGTGTGCAGGGCTGGGCGCTTGCCGCTCCGCTTGTAGTCTCCGCTTCGGGGGATATTCAAATAGCAATTTCTTCCACCGGCACATGGCAATCGCGTTTGGAAATTCCAATGCCCAAGCAGCAAGACACCAGTGTCTTCCGTGCAAGTGTTTGGGTTCGCGGTTTGCCACGCCGAGATGGTATGTTTCAAGGAAGTATTCTTCATTGGTCGGGGAATGCGGTGGCGACGCTTCCTGTTATCGGCTTTACGCATCGCTCGTTCCTGACTCATCAGCCGGAACTGCGCTTTGGGAACATCCCATTTGGTCAAAGCACGGTCGCATCGTACTTTCTTCAGGCAACCAATCTTGATGCACCCGTCGTTGTAACCGCCGCAACAGGTGTAATGATTTCTCTCAGCAGAAATGGTCCTTGGAGTCAGGAATTACGTCTTTCGCCGATAGAAAGAACGGTTGCGGATGATATTTTTGTTCGCATCGTTGCCAGCACACAGGGAACGCTTGTAAGCCGCATCACGCATAGCGTTGGTGATGTTCGCTCGGTGCTAATGGTACAAGGAGTTATTCCAGTGTCAGCCGCCATATTTCGTTCTCCGCAAGCCCAATTCGGCGTACTCAATTTCGGCTATGTGCCTCAGCGCCTCACCTCGACGGCAACGTATCTGCTCGAAGTGACAAGCGCCACAACGCCGATAACGCTTGTTGCGTCGGAGGGTTTCAACCTTGCTTTCTCGGAAGGGGATACAGGGCGGCAGAGTTTGACGATTCCACCGCATAACACCTTAACACGCCATTTTATTGTTGTCCGCTTTGCACCTCGCTGGTCAGGCATTTTCTCCGGCGCAATTGTTCATCAGTTGAACGGTACAACTGCGACATTGCGTTTGCTCGGCACAAGCAGCCCTCCAAGCATGGTGATTAAGGGTCTAGGCACGGCAAGAACAATAGACTTTGGTGCTGTGACTCGTACCCAGCCTAGCGCCATGAGCGCTTACCAGCTTGACTGCGAGGGCATAGCCAATCCAGTACAAATTACCGCGCCACGCGGTGCAGAAATCAGTTTAAGCCGCTTTGGAGGATTCACCTCCGTATTAACGCTCACACCACACGAAGGAGTGATGGCTGCAACAATTATTGTTCGTACAACTGAAGCTGTTATCGGCAGCCCCTACCGTGGAGAAGTCATCCATAGCGCAAGCGAGAATGGTACTGCCTTGCAAACAAGTGTTTTCCTGACAGCAAATCTCCCCGAAGCCTTATCGCAAGCAGACAGCAACACCGATACAGAGAGCATGACGACTGATGAAGTGCCAGCACAAAGCTATCCTAATCCTTTTAGCAACGAAACGACTATTGCATGGACGCAGCGTGAACAAGGTTCGGCGCGGGTTGTGATTCTTTCGTCCAATGGTGTTGTGGTGCGGACACTGACGTTGTCCGGCACTCAAGCGGGCAAACAGCGTATCGTCTGGGATGGGCGCGGCGAAGGCGGGCAAACGCTTGCTGGCGGTGTGTATTTTGCCCATATACAGACAATCGGCACAACAGGCGGAAAGCGTGTTGTGATGATGCTTTCACGGTAAATATTTGTAGATACCGCTATATGGTATTCTGGCAAACCCAAACAAAAGCGTCGCCTGCCTAACAGGAGTGCGAACGAAGTTTGCAACAACGAAAATGCAGACTCCGTTCGCACTCCTTTTTAACGGTAATACCTCTGCGGTATTTCAAAAAAGTGTGTAGTGCTGTTTGCGAAAATTGTTGTAATTTTAGGGCTGGTTTGAAAACCTGTATCTCAAGTTGCACACCTGCACCACCTTTTTACCATTACGATTGCTATGCAAGAGTTTATTGTACGCTTTATTCCAACGGCATTACGCCAAGACCCTGATGTTTTCCGCAGAGCGCGGCTTTTGGTGACAACATCATTTTCCTCGACGTTTATAGCGGGCTTTTACGCACTACAATATTTGCTCGTCATGCACGGTATTCCGGGCGGCTTGTTGCTTATGGCTGCGTCGGGATTGCTTGCTGCCGTACCATTCATGCTGCGTGGTGGTATTGGCATGAATGCTCTGTGTCATATTCTTGTGGGGTCATTTTTGTTTGTCAGTACGGGCTTAGTAATGAATGAGGGCGGGCATGATACCACGACACGGATTTGGATTGCTATTGTACCGCTCTTGGCGGTTATGTTCACAGGGCGCAAGGGCGGTTTTCGCTGGCTTATGGCAACATTATTTGTCTTATCGGTGTTTTATGCACTTAAACTTGCCGGAATTGACGTGCCGGCAATGGAAATTTCGCCAGTACAGAAGCAATTACAAGGTTTTTTGGGAATGGTCGGCATAGCGCTTCTTGTCTTTCTTCTCGGACAAATCTACGAGCGCGGCAAAGACTCTACTCTGGAACAACTTGAAATTACCCGCAAAGAATCGGAAGCCCGTGCGCAAGAGGATTACGCAGCACTGGAAACACTCAAGCAGGAGAATGAAGCCCGCGCCCAACGCGATTTGCAGCACATCGAAGAGCAGAAGCAATATCTCGCTTCACACGTCTCGACTGCTATGCACGCGATTGATATGATGGCTCAGGGCGACCTCACGGGGCGCTTGCAAGCCGAAAGCAATGATGATATTGGAAAGCTCTTCAATGCTATCAATAGCAGCATGGAAAACGTCAGCGCGATGATTGCACAGGTTGTTTACTCGGTCAATAACACGGCGGACGCAGTTTCTCAGATTAGCGGTGCAACCGAGGAGCTTTCTGTTGGGGCGAAAGAGCAAAATGGTCAGGTTGTCCAGCTCGCCGGAGCGGTCGAGGAAATGTCACGCACCATTAGCGAAAACACGCAGCAAATCTCGGTTGCGGCTTACGAAGCCTCGCTTGCCAACGATGAAGCCTATCAGAGCGAACAAGTGATGCGGAGCATGATTAGCAACGTCCAGCAAGTTGGTAAAGTTGTGCTGGATTCGGCAGCAAAAATCACGCAGTTGGGGCAATCCAGCGAAAAAATTGGTGAAATTGTTTCGGTGATTGATGAAATTGCCGACCAGACCAATCTTCTGGCGCTCAATGCTGCGATTGAAGCTGCTCGCGCAGGTGAGTCGGGGCGCGGCTTTGCAGTTGTTGCCGATGAAGTTCGCAAACTCGCCGAGCGCACACAAAAAGCGACCAAAGAAATTTCCACGATGATAAAAACCATTCAAAACGAGATGGGTGCTGCCGTCAAGGGTATGAACGAAGGCACAACATTGGTACAGCAAGGCACACAACTTGTCAGCCAGACAACGCAAGCATTGGAGCAGATTATCAACCGCACGAGTAAGGTTTCCGATGTCATGTCGCAAGTGGCAGCCGCCAGCGACCAACAGTCCTCCACCAGCGATCTGATGGCAAGCAGTATGCACACGATGTCCTCCGTTGTCGAGCAGTCCACGTGCGGCGTACAGGATATTGCCCGAAGCATCGAAAGTCTCATGCGCCAAGCAGACGACCTCCGCGATTCGATTAGCCGCTTTGTTCTCAGTAATGAAGCCCGCTTTGCGGGCGCTGGGCAGCGCAGTTTGCCCGTATCGCGCACACGATCATTGCCCCCATCGCAAACCAAATTCTAAGTATTGACGGTTTATCGGAGTGCGAACGTAGTTCGCGTCGTACAACCATCTTTTTGCAAAAACCGCCACTTCTTTTACCATTTTTCCCTACGACTATGAACCGTTACGCCGCATTTTTCCTACCATTTGCGCTTGTTGCAGGAGTGGATATGCACCAAGCCACCAGCGATACACCAAAAGCAAAAGCACCCGCCGCGAAAGCAACAGCAATGAAAACAACAGCAACCGCCAATCAAGCCCCCTGCTGCTCTCTGGAAGACACGAAAACTTCAAGCAATCAAGCAACTGCGCAATTTGCCGCCCTTTCCACCGACCGCGCCTTTGTCAATAAGCACGAAGAGCCGCTTGCTGCCTCATTCCAGACCAAAGGCACTGCCGTTAAGGTAAAAGCTGCCGATGGGATGGAGTGTTTCGGCTACGAAATCAAGCCGACGGGAAAAGAGAGCAAGAATGTTATTTTTGTTATTCACGAATGGTGGGGCTTGAACGATTATATCAAGCAAGAAGCCGATAAACTCAGTGCAGAACTGGGCGCACGGGTGATTGCACTTGACCTTTACGACGGAAAAGTCGCCACAACGCGCGAGGATGCTGGAAAGTATATGCAATCGAATAAAGCAGAGCGCTCCAAAGCTATCATTGGCGCTTTTCAGCAATACGTTGGCACGGATGCGAAAATAGCGACCATTGGCTGGTGTTTTGGCGGTGGCTGGTCGCATCAGGCTTCGTTGGCTCTTGGCAAACAAGCCGTTGGCTGTGTGATTTATTACGGTATGCCGGAAACCGATGCTGCGAAACTCGCCACGATGAACGCACCAACACTCGGTATTTTCGCCAAGCAAGATAAATGGATTACACCAGAGGTTGCCTCAAAATTTGAAGCAGCGACGAAAGCAGCCGGGAAATCTGTCGAAATCAAACTCTATGATGCCGATCATGCTTTTGCAAACCCCAGCAATCCCAAATTTGCTAAAGACTTAGCAGAAGATGCTCACAAGGCGGTTCTTGCTTTTTTCAAAAAATGTTTTGCTTAAAAAATAACTATTCAGGTACGAGGGTCTCGCTTCCCAGCGAGGCTCTCGTCTTGGTGGGCGGATACACAAGTTTTCCGTCGTGGTGAGCGAGAGCCTCGCGCAAAACCCGTCCAGCTACAAAAAACACTCAAGTATGCAAATCACCAATACCGTCTTAATGATAGCGCCCGTGCGCTTCGGCTTTAATCCTGATGCCGCAGAAACAAATTCGTTCATGGAAGCCGATACAGGCTTGTCCGGCGAAGAGCGGCAGCGCATTCAAAACGCTGCACGAGCAGAATGCCTGAATTTTGCGGAGGTACTGCGGGCTGCGGGAATAAGCGTCGTCATCGTGGAAGACACATCGGAGCCACATACGCCGGATTCAATTTTTCCGAATAACTGGATTTCAACGCACAGCGACGGACGCATCGTTCTCTATCCGATGGAGCCGGAGAATCGCCGTTTGGAGCGTCGTGCCGATATCGTCATTGACCTCGCAAACCGCTTTGGATACGCCAAAACTGAGGATTTGTCGGACTTTGAGGAAACAAATATTTTTCTCGAAGGTACAGGTAGTCTAGTTTTGGACAGAGAAAATGCGATTGTGTATGCCAATCGTTCATCAAGGATGCACTCTGCCGCATTGCAAGAATTTACCAAGCGCATGGGCTATACTGCCATAGAATTTACGTCGCGCCGCAGTAATGGCGGGCAGATTTACCATACCAACGTCATAATGGCAGTGGGCGAAGGCGGGGCGGTCGTTTGTGCAGACGTTATCACCGAGAGCGGTGAACGCGCTGCGGTGCTGGATTCTTTGCGGAAGCATCAAGGCGTGGTGGTAGAAATTTCTGAGGCACAAATGGATGAATTTGCGGGAAATATGCTCCACGTGCGCAACAGCACAGGCGAAAAATTTTGGATTATGTCCTCACGCGCCTATACTGCCCTTACCAAAGAGCAGATAGTCGCTTTGCAGCATAATTCCACGCTTCTTCACGCGCCGCTTGACACGATTGAGCGTTATGGCGGTGGCTCGGCACGGTGTATGTTGGCGGAGATTTTTGTTCCTGAGAAGATTTAGCTGTATTTTATGGCGACGGTTTACGCACAATTTTATCTCGCATCACCTGAGAATATCTCTCATCCCAGTTTTGAAGTTTATGCCCTCAACCCAGCGTCTTAATGTGACATCCGAATACGGATTGCTCAAAACGGTTATCATTCATCGTCCCAGTGCCGAGATAGACCGCTTGTTACCGGACAACTATCGCACGTATCTCTTTGAAGATATTCCATATTTGGAAAAAATCCACAGTGAACATGACCATTTTGCTTCGCTTATTCGCTCCAAAGGCGCAGAAACACTCTATTTTGAGGTGCTGTTGGAAGAAATGCTCCGCGATGAAGCCGCCCGATACGATACGTTGGAAGCGGTTGTTGCGCTGGAGCGCTGCGAAAGCATTATGAACGACCTCATGCTTATTCCCACGCCAGAACTTGCAACCATGCTGCTTGCGGGACTTCGTGCTAATGAAGCGCGGGCGCGGGGTTTCAAGGTGAGTCAGTATTTGCCGGATGATTGGATGATGATATCGCCTGTGCCGAATGTGTATTTTATGCGTGACCCATCGGCAATTGTTGGAAATAGCATCATTTCCTCAAATATGTTTTATCCAGCCAGAGTCCGTGAATCCTTGCTTGTTGAGCATATTTTCCGTTATCATCCGCGCTTTATGAAAGCCGATGCTTTTGCCTACGGAACGCACAACGACGAGCGATACAGCTCTATCGAAGGTGGTGATATTGTCGTGTTGAATAAAGAGTCCATTGCTGTCGGGTGCAGCGAGCGCACCAGCACGGATGCGATTGCCCATTTAGCATCGAATCTCTTTCGCCGAGGCTCTATTAAGCGGGTGTACGAAGTGCTTGTGCCACCAAAGCGAGAGTATATGCACCTCGACACGGTGTTCACCATCGTTGCACCGCAAACCATCTGTGCGCACAAACGGAGTTTTATGGAATCGCCTCAAACACGGCTCTATGAGGTTGCCGATAACGAAAAAGGGTACAAACTCCACACCGAAGGGCGTACGTTTACGGATGTTTTGCGCGATGAGTTTGGTGCTTTGACAATTATTGAAGTTGCTGGCGGTGATAAATACTATGCCGACCGTGAACAACGCACCGATGGTGCAAATGTCTTCACGATAGCACCGGGCGTGGTGGTGGGCTATGACCGCAATCAACGCACGAATGCGGCACTCCGGGCTGCGGGAATTGAAGTGCTGGATTTTGAAGGTTCGGAACTCGTGCGCGGTTTGGGCGGTGCGCGGTGTATGACGATGCCGATAGAGCGCGAGGATGGAGAAAAATAAAAGTCCAGAAAAAGAAGCGGGCTGTCCGCCTCAGAAGCGAACAGCCCGTAAAAATACGCAGAAGCGATATTACATTTTCATACGATACAACGTGCCACTTTCGATAGCGTATAAGAACCCATCCAAAGCAAACATATCATCAACATTGCTCATTAAGCCTTTCGGACCGACCTGCTCTGAATCACCGGTCTTGGTGCTGGTTTTGTAAAGTGTGCCATTTTTCTCGACGCTCCAAAGCATACCATTTGCGCCAACCATAGCAACCGTTTTTTCCCAGCCATCTTTATCAACCGTTTCCCAGCGTGCAGAGCGAGGATTGGTTCTGTACAATGCACCCTGCTCGACTGTCCAGAGGTAACCGTCCATTGCTTCAAACAGCGTTGCGTGTTGGAAATCGCCCTTGTCGCCGAGGCGTTTGTAGTTGCCTTGTTTATCGGTTTCATAAACGCTTCCATCGCTTTCAATGGTGTAAATCATACCGTTCATGCCGACCATTGCTTCGGTATCACCATAATCGGTGCTGACTTTTTCCCAGCGACCCGATTTAGGATTGCTTTTGTACAAAATGCCGCCCTCGACCGTCCAAAGCCAGCCGTCAAGCGCTGCGAGATTGTCCACATTTTTGAATGCTCCCTTGTCGCCAAGCTGCTCGTATTTACCAGTTTTGTCGGTTTTAAAGAGCGTACCGTCTTTTTCAATACTGTAAATAAAGCCGTCCATAGCAACGACTTCAACCGTATTTGCCCAATCGCCTTTTTTGCCGACTTGTTCCCATTTCTGGGCTTGCGCATTGACAACGAATGCAAGAGCAATAATCAGAGGAACAAAGAATGTTCTCAGTTTCATAATACTTCTCCAAAAAACAAGATAAAAAATTGAGTTGAACTGTGCGTCGCATTGCGTCCTACAAAGCTACGGATTCTTCCTGACATGAGGAACAGTCCCAGAAGTACAAACGGCATAGAACTTCGGAGTTCTATGGCGCGAGAGAAATCAGGACGCAAAGCCTGCCACACTAGGCACTCAGACGCACAGACTAGCCCAAAAGTTTAGTCTTTGTACGCACTTTTTCAGATTTCTTGCTAATCGTCGTCGCGCTCATTGTCGGCATTGTTCATTGCGGATTCATCGTGAAGAGCGCGCACCAATTTTGCTTCGACAAGGAAAATGACATTTTCGCAAATGTTGGTTGCCTGATCTGCCATGCGCTCCAAGTTGCGCAACACCATCAAGATTCCCACCGCTGGGTCTATTACTGATGCGTCGCGCTTCATCAAGGAAACAGTATCGTTAAAAATCTCTTTGGTGAGCGAATCAATGTGATTGTCCGTGCGCATGATTTGGTATGCTAATTCGGGGTCGTTGTTGACAAATGCATCCAGACTGCCTTTGACCATCGTATGAACCCCTTGGGTAAGCCGCTCTAATGCTAATTGTTCGGCAATTCTCGGCAAGGTCGGTTGTTCGATAAGGTTTCGTGCAATATTGAACGCTAAATCCCCAATGCGCTCCAGTTCATTGTTGATTTTGAGCGCTACCAAAAGCAAGCGTAAATCGCTTGCGACAGGCTGATGAAGCGCAAAAATCTTTTGACATTGTTTGTCAATTTTCATGTCGAGTTTGTCAACCTTATCATCGCGCTCCATGACAAGACGCGCAATCTGCTCGTCACCCTTCAATACGGCGCGGAACGAAAATTCTACCTGTTCCTCCACAATACTACCCATGCGAATAAGGCGTGTGCGGAGTTTATCGAGACTGTCTTCAAAAGAGCGATGCATACATCTTGGGAAATAGAGGATTGAGGAAGAGGAGTGCGTAGGCGGATATTGTGCCGGAGCGAACGGCGTTCGCGCTCCTGTTGAACGTAATAAACTTAACGCTCACGGTCGGTAATGAATCAGGCGACCGCGCAAAATGGGCGATGTATAAATGCCACCTTCGGCATCAGGACGCGCCGTAAGATTGTAGGTAATCAAAACAGCGCTTGCACCACGCTTCTTTGCGGCTTCTATCAGCAATGACTCCAACTCTGCATCAACAAGAGTGCCAACGCGAAGAAAGACCTCACCCATGTATTCGTAATTTGCCGCTTTAATGTCTTTTTCCGCATACAAAACGTCTATCGTTGCAACGGCAGGATACGAGCGCCCTAAATGCTCAACAGTCCGCCAAAGACTACACGCAGTCAAGAGAACGGCGCAGAGCGCCAAGACGATACTTCCACGAACAGCCATCATAGTACACCTCGCACAATGAAAAATTATCCAAAACGCCCTGTGACGTAATCCTCGGTTTCTTTTTTGCCGGGATTGGTGAATATTTTACGAGTTTTATCGTATTCTACCAAATGCCCCATGTAAAAGAATGCTGTATATTCGCTTACACGAGCGGCTTGTTGCATATTATGTGTAACAATAACGATGGTGTATTGCTTTTTGAGTTCCAAAATCAATTCTTCCACTTTTGCCGTCGAAATCGGGTCAAGCGCTGAACATGGTTCATCCATGAGCAAAATAGAAGGATTCACCGCAACCGCCCGCGCGATACACAAGCGCTGTTGCTGTCCGCCAGACAAACCCATTGCGGAAGCGTCCAAGCGGTCTTTCACCTCATTAAACAGTGCAGCATTTATAAGACTTTCTTCTACAATGCGGTCTAGTTCCGTGCGGTCGGTAATACCGTTTAAGCGGGGTCCGAAGGCTACGTTGTCGTAGATAGATTTTGGAAATGGAGTCGATTTTTGAAAAACCATGCCAACGCGCTTCCGCAGTTCGACGACATCTATGCTGCTATCATAGATATTTACGCCGTCAATGCCCAAATTCCCCGATACCCGCGCTCCCGCAATAAGGTCGTTCATACGGTTAATGCTTCGCAAAAACGTGGATTTCCCGCAACCCGAGGGTCCAATAAATGCCGTTACCTCTTGTTCGTAAATATCTAAGGTAATGCGATGGAGTGCCTGTTTTGCGCCGTAGTAAACGCATAAATCCGTAGCTTGGATTTTGGTATCAAGTGTTTTTTTTGCCATAAAACGTGAAGATGAGCAATGAATGACGGACAATAGCGATATTAGCCGAGTTGTTTGCTTCTAATGCGTGAGCGAATGAAGGTTGCGGCAAAATTCAGCGTGAAGGTGAGCATCAGAAGAACAAGCGTGGTTGCGTATTGCAAGGGCAGCGTTTTATCAACATCGGGCGACTGGGTGGAAAGAACAAAAAGATGATAGCCCAAGTGCATAAATTGACTCGAAACACCGTCGGGAAGCTGCGGTAGCGAATAAACCACACCCGTAAAAAGTATCGGTGCAACTTCCCCGGCACTTCGCCCAATAGCGAGAATCGAACCCGTGAGAATGCCCGTTGTGGAGTTCGGCAACACAATTTTCCAAATCGTTTGCCAGCGCGTCGCACCAAGCGCGAGACTGCTTTCACGCATTTCGCGGGGAACATTTTTTAATGCTTCTTCCACCGAAACAATCACCACTGGCAGCGTCAGCGCGGCAAGTGTCGCCGAAGCCCAAAGCAATGCGGGTTTTGCCCAGATTGCTTCGGTATTGCCAAAGGCTTTGTCAACACCAACACCGAGAAATTGCACAAAAAATCCCAAGCCAAAAAGCCCAAAAACAATCGACGGTACGCCTGCCAGCGTGTTGACAGCAAAGCGAATCACGCGAGGCAGAACAGCACCAGTGCGGGTGTATTCGTTCAGGTAAATCGCCGTAATCGTCCCAATCGGCACACCAAGTATAGACATCACCAGTACCAAAAGCGTTGTGCCGTAGATAGCAGGAAATATCCCGCCTTCGGTGTTATTATTGCGTGGCGCTTCGCTCAGAAGTTGCCACGAAATGTGCGGCAAGCCCTGAACTAAAAACGTTCCCATTGTGCTAACAACAAGCCCCGCAACAGCGATAATAGCGAGGGTTGCGGTGCCAACAGCGAAAAATCCGATGAGGCGTTTTGTGGACATGATGTGCGAAAAGTGTGTATTAGCGGTGAAGCAAGGCTCAATTTACAACGCAAGTTGCAAAAATACATACTTTTTGTCTCTGTGGCGTTTTATGTTTACGTTATGTTGGAATTGGTTGGATTATGATTTGGCAAATAGCGCTGCCGCAGATACGGCAGGGTTAATCTGTTTGTGTCCGCGACCTTACTTCGCCAACGAGAGCGCTTGTGCTTTACGGCTTTCAATCACTTTTTGAATATTTTCCGGGACAGCCGTGAGAAAATCATAACCCGTGCGCTGTTCGATCTCGTCCACCGTTGTTTGGTATTGCCGCCACTGACTGCGTTCAATACCTTGAATATTTGGCATCAGTGCCGCCAAAATCGTCGTGTTTTCATTAACATCCTTGATGCCCTGACCGCGCTCCAGCACGACAATAATTTTGAAGCACTGCTCAGGAACAGCAACATTATTACGTTTGCCAATAGTTTGGTACTGCTTCGGAAAAACGCCACCGCAAATGATATACAATTCCTTGTTTTTGCGCTGTGCCAAATACTGACAAAACTCCTCCAGACGCAGCCAAGGACCAGCATTCAGGTCGTGGTATTGCGGCAAAAGGTTTGTTGTGTAGAATGTCGCATCATTGTCCGCACGAGAAGCTGTGCGCTCTTCGGAGCGAACCATATGCCCTCGGTCATAGCCGGTATTGCTGTAATCTTGGTGTTTGACTTTGTAGAACTGCGGCGGTAAATCGGGGTCGGGCATAAACTGTCCTTGCTTGCGCTCGGTATCGCCAAAATAATCGGCATTGAGATTGGAACTCACCCAGTTCGGAACGTTTTTTGTGCCATTGTACGAAAGTGCGTATTGCTTGCGAATAAGCAAGTATGCTGCTTCGCCATCGCCGCCTTTCGGTACGCCCATTTCGAGATGCACCGAACCAGTGGAATTTGCTTGCGGTGAACCTTGTTGTTGTCCGCCGCCGGGTGGTGGCGTTTGGTCGGTTTTCTTTTTGCACATGGTAAAAATCTGCACTCCAATTGCCACCAACACGAGTGCTATTGCGGCATTACGCGAGAGTGTTTTTTTGCTTGCCATAACGTTGTCCAATTTTAAGAGTGAACAAAAACAACATTTGTGCTTCCTGAAAAGGTTCATCCGATGGCGTTCTGCCCGTATTCTCGAATCTTTCGGGAGTTGCAGCCCAAAGGTAACGAAAAAAGCGAACATCATCAAGTGTTCTGACATCTGGCATGAAATTTGAATGAATCAAAAATATCAAACCTGAGCGCTTGGTGCGCGAAAGCGGAAAAATTTTCTGTTTTGCTCTGAAAGGTTTGTATTTTTCACAATGAATCTCTATCTTCTACGCTGGTAAAGAATAACGCTTCACAACTTGCGTAACCGATGAGGAGGAACTATGGCAAAATTTAAGAATGAAATCGTTGATACAAAATTAGACTTTCTTATTAACGAAAGTGCTGGTTTTATTCGCCGCTACATTGACGAATTACAGGGGCATAAAGAGCGTCAAGCTGTACTTGACCAAATTGCGCACGGTATCGAAGGCTTCAAAAGTCCGGGCGAGGTCTATCGCCCATTCTCGAAGTTTGCACCCGTTGAGCCGATAGCTCAAGCAAGCGGCAATGAATCCTCTTCGCAACTACTCATCAAAGGACGACAATGACACTCCACTACCTTGATTCCACCGCATGGCTTCAATACTACATCCGCGAAGCCGCCTCGGAGAAGGTTGCAGCACTCTTTACGCCTTCGACGATTCTTGCTTGCGCATCGTTTGGATTTGTGGAAGTCGTCGTTACACTCAGTCGGCTTGCCAACTCCGGTAAAATCTCGAAAGAAGATTTAGACCATAAAATTCACGACCTCGAAAATGATTGGACGCAATTTCTCCAAGTTCACGGCTCACCACGAGTAATGAAACTCACGCAAGCCGTCGCGTTGCACCACAATCTTTCCCCGGAACGCGCTTTGCATCTGGCTTCCGCAATCGCTATCCACGAACACAGCCAAAATAGCGGTGCCGACACGATGACCAATTTTGTCTCTACCGATACCGACCTTCTTGTTTTGGCAGCAAAGTACGATTTAATCACGATCAATCCTCTCGCATAAGCATTCTCGTACACTCAAATGCGCATGGGCGCATCGTTTCCACAACACATCTCGTACTCCCGCGCTGTTTCAGGCGCGTTTTTCTTTTCCGACCTACCCGTAACAACCGCTTAATCCTCTCGTACTGAAGTGCCAAGATATTGCTTTGCTGCTGACCGATTGCGTGTTCATCGGCAGCACAGGGTAATCGCATGAAAATATTTTATCCGCATAAAACCTGGCTTTGCTGATAAACATACTGCAAAGCCCTATTATGAGAAGCAAGGCTTTGCGCGATGCGCGGAAAGACACGCGATCACCCTAATTGGCAGCATTGTTCGTTAGGTTTTTGATGATGTTGTTAGTATTTTAGGCAGCAATCACGCTATTCTTCGGTTCTAAATGATTTCAGTTGGAAACATCTGGGTTAATCTCACGTCGTCATACCGACGTATGCCGGTATCCATATTGAGAGAGATTACCCATGCCCCTCCAATGGATGCTGACCTGCGCCCCAGCATGACAAAATTTTCCAACTACAATCATTGAGAACCTATTTTTCATACTTTATTGGGGAACGTTATGAAATGGTTCTATAATCGCAGTGTGAGTGAAAAATTGTCACTCGTTTTTGGCGTAGTGATAGCATTTTTACTCATTTTGAGTGTCGGAACGATATGGTCATCACGCAATCTTGCACAAAAAACGCAAGACGTTTTTGACAACAACCTCAAGCCCATTGCATTGCTGGGACAAATACGAGAAAATATACCGCATACGCGAGTATTACTCAGGGACATGATTATTTTTACCGATTCGGCGGCTGTACAAGGTTTCGTTAAAAAAATACAAGCGAAGGTAATGGAGAATAACGCGAACATAGCTCTCTACCAAAATATGATTTCTAGCAAAGAAGCGGAAGAGCAAGCGCTGTTTCAAGACTTCGCTATCAAACTCAAGGATTTCCGCGATGCACGACAAGTTATTATCCAGTTAGTGCTGGAAAATCGGCGCTCGGAAGGAATTGTACTGCTGGAAACCCAGTGTATTCCAAAAAGTGAAATGGTCATAGCGGCATTACAAAAACTGACGGATTTTCATCTCAATCAAGCAGAGCAGGCTGCTCAATCCAGTCGCGCCAGTACATTCACTATTCTCATCGGTGCTGGTTTAGTCTGTTTTTTGTGCCTTGCTCTGGCAATAATGGGAAGAATCGTCTTGCAGCGCAGTATTGCCGAGCCTCTGTTGGAAATCACCCAAAAAGCACAAGAGGTGGAGCGGGGCAATATTCACCAAGAAGTTCGTATTCGCTCAGACGATGAACTTGGGAAACTTAGTCTCGCGTTCAATGCTATGGTAGCAAGTATTCGCAAGGGCATCGAAAGCATCAATGCCGAGAAAGCAAGCGTAGAAGCCAAAGTGGTGCAAGCGGTTCAACAATCGGAACAAGAGCGTTTGTATCTGGAAACAAGTGCCGAGAAAATTCTGAGTATGATGGAAAAGTTTTCTCGTGGCGATCTGCGTGTACGGGTCAATAACGAAGACAGCAAAGGTATTATCGGGCAAATATTTAAGGGGTTTAATCATAGTGTTACATCGGTTGAAAGACTTGTTCAGCGAGTTATCATCAATGTCAGGCAGACAACGACGATTAGCACACACATTAGTTTAGCATCAAAACAGATGGCAGCAACAAGCCAAGAGCAAGCAGCACAAATCACACAAATTGCTTCCAGTATTGAAGAAATGGCACGCTCTATCCACGAAAATGCCCAGCACGCCTCTCGTGTCAACACGCTCACGGCACAAGCCGGAGATAATGCGTTGCAAGGCGCAGATGTCGTACAGTCGGCAGTCAGCAAAATTCAAGAAATTGCAACGGCAGTCAGCGATGCTGCTCAAGTCGTTGAAAAATTGGGCAATTCTAGTGCAGAAATTGGCGAAATTGTACAAGTTATTGAAGAAATCGCCGACCAAACGAATCTTCTGGCTCTGAATGCCGCAATTGAGGCAGCCCGCGCAGGAGATCAGGGGCGAGGCTTTGCGGTCGTTGCTGATGAAGTTCGGAAACTTGCCGAGCGCACGGCACAAGCAACCAAACAAATTAGCTTTACCATCAAACAAATTCAGAATGATACTGAACGCGCTGTCAATGGTATGCAACGCGGCAACGCCGAAGTAAAGCAGGGATTAACCCTTGCACAAGAAGCGGGCGAAGCATTAAAAAAAATTGTTACCGGAACAAGTGAAGTACAGGCAATGGTCAAATTCTCTGCCCTAGCCATGGAACAGCAATCTTCAACAGCCGAAGAGGTTGCCAAAAGTATTGACCAGATGGCAGCCGCCATAGAGGAGACGACCTCTAGTTTAAGTGAGATTGCTACTTCGACCGAAAGTTTGGAAGGCTCTGTGGATGATCTCCAAAGTGTAGTGAACCATTTTGAGGTAAATGCAGAATCTCCCGTAGCCGTAATTGATGCGCATCATCGCAAGCAGCTACTGTAATTGAAATGCCTTTTTGATAAAGAATTTGTTCCAACTTGTTTCTAACCCCTCATCAGGTATGAATATCTCCCACACTCGCGCTTTGCTTCTTCTTGTTCTGACGGCTGTGCTGTGGAGTTCAGGCGGCGTTTTTATCAAACTTGTCGATTGGAATGCGTTATGTATTGCGGGAGTTCGTAGCGCGATTGCTGCTCTGGTCATCGGCATTGCAGCCCCGCCCCGCACGTGGTCGCCGTTTCGCCTGACGCGCTATGAACTGGGCGGCGCAATAGCGTGTATGCTGACGATGGTGATGTTTGTGGCGGCGACAAAGCTCACAACGGCGGCGAATGCTATTTTGCTGCAATACACCGCACCTGTCCATGTTGCACTTTTTGGCGCATGGTTTTTGGGTGAGCGCACAACACGGCTGGACTGGATAACGATTCTGATGGTCTTTGCGGGCATGATTCTCTTTTTCGTGGAAAGCCTTTCGGCAGCAAATACGCTGGGCAATGTGTTGGCGATTGCCAGTGGCGTGAGTTACGCATGGCTTGTACTGTTCATGCGCAAAAATGTCCATGTTCGCGCCCACGAAGCACCAACGTCCGGTTCTGACGGCATTTTTTGGGGTAATATTTTGACGGCAGTTGTTTGTTTGCCGTTTGTGGTTCAATCCTTCGCATCAGGTTTTATGCCATCGGCGCAAAGTTGGCTTGGGATAGCGCTTCTGGGCGTGTTTCAGTTGGGATTGTCGTATGCGCTGTATTCTCGCCTCATTCGGTCTGTTTCTGCATTGGAAGCCATTCTCATTCCCGTTGTCGAGCCGCTTTTGAATCCGCTTTGGGTGGCACTTTTTGCCGGAGAATTACCGGGAAAATGGACGATTATTGGCGGAATTGTCGTTATTGGCGCAGTAACCATGCGGAGTTTGGCAGTTGTGTATTATGAACGCCAACGAAAAACGACTGCCGAAAGCAAATATTCCGCATGAGAAAACCTTTGGCAGAATAACGATTTTTACGCAACTTTAGCACCTTTGAATAAATCGTCCTCTCACCAGCCAAGGCTATGCAACTTCTTTACACGCTATGACTTTACAAGAACAAATCGAACTTCTGAGTGCCGAAGCCTCGCCTTCAGAGCAAGAAGTTATGCCCGTTATCAACGAATTACTCCACTTACTCAACACCGGAAAAGTCCGCGCTGCCGAGCAAGACCTGCACGGTCATTGGCGGGCAAATACGTGGGTAAAACGCGGTATTTTGCTGTGCTTCAAATACGGCAGAATGGCGGATATGTCCACCGGAGCATTTCGCTTTTTTGACAAACACACGATTCCAATGAAGCAGATGACGGTTGATAGCGGTGTGCGGGTTGTGCCGGGCGGTTCTGCTATTCGTTCCGGCGCGTTTGTGGCGCGGGGCGTAATTTGTATGCCACCGATGTATATCAACATCGGAGCGTATGTTGATGAAGGCACAATGGTGGATTCACACGCGCTTGTCGGCACGTGTGCGCAAATTGGCAAGCGTGTCCATCTTTCGGCAGCTGCGCAAATTGGCGGTGTGTTGGAGCCAGCCGGAGCGCGTCCGGTGATTATTGAGGATGATGTCTTTGTTGGTGGCAATTGCGGTGTGTATGAAGGCGTGATTGTGCGACAACACGCCGTGCTGAGTTCCGGTGTTGTGCTGAACGGTTCGACAAAAATTGTTGATGCTGTTCATGGCAAGATTCTTCAGTCCGCTCCCGACGTGCCACTCGAAGTTCCCTCTGGAGCAGTTGTGGTAAGCGGTTCGCGTCCTCTGGAAACGGCTTTTGGCAAAGAACATGGCTTGGCGGTGTACACGCCCATCATCGTTAAATACCGCGATGCCAAGACCGACGCAAAAACAGCACTGGAAGATGCACTGCGATAATATTTTTTTCGCCTCACAAGCGAGTTTACAAGAGCCTTGACATAATTTTTTGTGATTGATTTTTGAGATTTTTTGGTAGGATGATGCAAAATATCTATATTTGCAATCTGTATTTTTACTGTGCCATGAAAACGCAGTAAATGATGAAAAATCAGATTGTTATTTGTCTCCGGCAGAGAAGCATACCAGACTCTTCATCGCCGCATTCGTTTTAACCCATTAAGTTTTGTACGTTTTTTCGTTTCGTTTTGATATGACTGACGAACAACAAGTAGAAATCGCCAGCGAAGTTGCCGAGGCAGCTCCCGCAGCAATCGCCCCCGAAGCCGCTCCTGTAGCCGCTTCGCAAGAAACACCTTCCCAAGCAACGCCTGCCGAGCAAGCTCCTTCGCAAGAAGCCGCGCCAGCCCCCGATGTTCCGAAACAACCGGAATACGACGTTGAGCAACTCTATCCCGAAATTGTTGCCGCAAAAAGCAGCAAATCAACGCTGGATGTTGTTGGTCTGCGCCGTGTTCGCGGAGGAATTTTGGTGGGATACAAGGGTATGCCGCTCTTTTTGCCAACGTCGCATCTTTCGCTCAAGGCAAACCCAAGCGAAAATGAACTTCTTGGGCTTATTCAGCAAACCTTCCCCGTTCATGTTCACGAGTTGAATGATGAAGATAAAACGAAGGTGATTGTTACACGTCGCAAAATCTTGCGTGTTGACCATCTGAAAGATTTTCAAGTGGGTCAAATCGTGGAGGGGAAAGTCGTTTCCTTTACGGACTTTGGTGCGTTCATCAATCTTGGCGGTGTTGATGGTATGGTTCACGTCTCGGCGATTTCCCGCCGCCGCATTAACCATCCTTCTGAAGTCTTGAAAAAAGGCGACACGGTTCGCGCCGTCATCAAAGAAATCAACGAATCCGGTCAGCGTCTTTCGCTTTCGATGCGCGAATTAGAAGCCGATCCATGGCAAGGCGCAGCAGCAGAGTTTGTGCAAGGAACACGCCACAAGGGGAAAGTAAAAAGCCTTACCGCATTCGGTGTGTACGTCGAACTTAAAGCGGGTGTTGAGGGCTTAGTTCACATCTCGGAAATGTCGTGGGCGCGTCGGATTAAGCATCCTTCCGAGCTTTTCCAAGCCGGACAGGAAATTGAAGTCCAAGTGCTGGATATTTCTGAAGAAAAACAAAAAGTATCCTTGGGCTACAAACAAACGCAACCGAACCCTTGGGCTACCATTGCCGAGCGCTTCAAAGTGGGTGATAAAATCGAAGGAACCGTGCGCGAAGCCATTGAACGCGGTGTTGTGGTCAATATCGCCGATGATATTGATGCCTTCATGCCAAAAGGCAAAATGCACCCTTCGCTGCGCGGCAAAGCACAACCATTCCAAGTAGGCGATAAAATCGAAGGTCTTTTCGTCATGGACGTTGTACCGGACAATCATTCGCTTATTCTGGGTATGGAAGGTTTCGACCAAGGCGCAAATAGACCGGAGCGATCCGAGCGCCCTGAGCGTGGCGAACGCGGTGAGCGTCCAGAACGCGGTGAACGTCGCCCACGTCAGCAACAGCAAGAGCAGGTGAACATCCCTGAACAAAAACAGGACGTGAGCCTTGCTGATTTGCTTTCCGATGAAGAAAAGCGCAAACTTTTTGGTGGTGATAACTAAGACTGGTGCGCACACAAGCACTCTAGGATTCCAGACTATTTCAATCGCTCCGATTTTCGTGAAAAGACAATGTTCTTTTCACAAAAGTCGGAGCGTTTTTTTGTAGCATTGTTGTAGCAGTTTTGAACCTTCCTTGAAGGAAATTGCACCTTCGCCGAATTCTTCCACCGTTTCTCACGGATGTCTTGTTGCCTATGCCACTTATGCAAGAAGGCAAGCGCTAATCTTCTCGTGGTTACCGCAAGGAATCCTTATGCCCACAAAGATTTAGGATTTACAAAAACGAGAATTGCTACGTCAATTCTCCATTATTACCATGAATGCGTAATTCTACGCCATCGGAAGTTCGACAATAAATGTTGCACCCTTGCCTTTTTCCGATTCCACCCAAATTTTCCCGTTCATTGCCTCGACCATTTTTTTGACAATGGACAAGCCGAGACCCGTCGAGTGTTCGCCACCCGTTGGCTGCGCGGAAAGTCGTGCAAAATGCCCGAAGAGTTTTACTTTATCATCGTCCGACAAGCCGGGACCTTCATCTTGCACCTCCACGCGCCATGCTTTTTCTGCCAGAACAACGCGTACCCAAATATTCTTGTTTGCCCCAACAGGCGAGTATTTGACAGCATTGGAGATGATATTCTCCACAACCTGCATGGTTGCTACTTCGTCGGCGTTGACATTTGCAATGGGCGCTTTGCTCTCAAAATGAAGCGTAAGGCTTTTCTGTTCGGCGCGGGAGCGGTAATTGTCGGTAATCGCCTCGGTGAGGCTGGCAAGGTCGAGTTTAATCGGATTTGCCTTGAAGCCGCGCTCTATCTTGTTTACATCCAGCAGATTTGTGATAAGCGTGAACATTCGGTCGGTTTCCGACAGCACATCGCCCGTATATTCCTTGATTTCGTCCTTGGAAAGCGCCTCCACATCTCGGTGCATCAGGTCGGTAAACATCTTGACATTTGCCAGTGGATTTTTTAGGTCGTGTGCCACAATGCCCAAAAACTCGTTTTTCTCGGCATTCAGCGCAATCAGCCTGTCGGTGCGCTCTTTCACTTTGTCTTCGAGTGTTGCCAAAAGCTGGCGGTAGCGTTCTTCCGCGTTAAAAAGTGCAGCGGCTCCGTCAATAATCAACTTGAGTTCATCTTCATTGACGGGTTTTTCGATATATCGAAAAACGCGCCCTTTGTTGATAGCGTTCACGGCAACTTCTTTGTCGCCCTGCCCCGTTATCAGCATCCGAATCGGGTTGGGGTAGGTGGGCGTGATGGACTCGAAAAAATCCACTCCGTTGGTGATTTCGCCTGCTTCGACCAAGCTATAATCAGATAATATCACTTGAACAGGATGTTGCTTCAAGATTTCACGGGCTTCCGACGTGGTATTAGCAGTGTGGACTTTGTAAATATCAAAGAAATTCGCACTAAAATTGGTCAGCTGCTCTTTTAAGTCATCCAAATACAGTACGACTGGTTTCGGAGTTTTCATAACGCTCAAACAAAAATGAGGATGATGGAAGATTGATGTTCTGGTGATGTGTTAAACACTTTGTGGACCGTCTACAGGCAAAATCACGGTAAATTCTGTGCCTACGCCGAGTTCGCTTACGGCGCTAATCACGCCTTTGTGCTTGCCTTCGATAATATCCTTCGAGATTGCCAAGCCAATACCCATGCCGTCTTTCTTCGTCGTGAAGCCCGCATCGAAGATTTTTGCCAAGGTCTCGGCGCTCATTCCGCGCCCGGTGTCGCGTATTTTAACGATGACGTTTTTGGGATTATTTGCTTGTAATGCTGTTTGAATCCGCACCTCGCCTTTCTCGCCAATGGCTTGAATGGCATTGTGCAAAATATTCATAAACACTTGATTCATCGGACCAGGATAGCAGAGAATATCGGTGACATCCGCTCCATACTCTTTTTGAATCGCAATATGGTGATATTTCGACTGGTTGTAGAGTAATTTTATCGTTGCATCAATTCCTTCGTGGATTGATGCGGTCTTCAGCGCTTCTTCTTCTGGACGATAGAGCGTCCGCAAACTTTTAACAATCTCTGCAATCCGCTCTGCGCCTACACCGATATTGCCGACGAGGTCGTCAATCTGCTTCAAGCGCGTTTCCAACTGCATTTCTTCGCGGTAATCAGCAATTTCTCGGAGTTGCTGCTGAACTGTGTCAAGTGTGGCGGCATTCAGCGTCTCCGGCGTAATGGTGCTGTACTGCTCCAAAAGCTGCGTAATTGCGCCAATATTGCGCTTGAGTGGCTTCACCGCACCCGAAATAAAATTCACGGGGTTATTGATTTCATGCGCCACACCGTTGGTCAAACGCCCCAACGAAGCCATTTTTTCGGACTGCGACAAATGCGCACGTTCCATCATGCGCTGCTCTTCGCTATTTTTAAGTGCAGTATTTGCCTCTTGAAGCTCGCTGTTTTTGAGTTCAATTTCTGCCGCTTGTTCATCCAAAATACCATTCTGGCGCTGAATTTCGATATTGTGTTGCTTGATTTCTTCATTGGAATCTTGCAGTTCCTTTGTGCGTTGGTCAACGAGTTTTTCGAGGGTTTTGTTGCGCTCTTCCACCGATCGGACGCGCCAGCGCACAAAACCGATTCCCCCGCCGACAATAGCCGCCGCCGACAATAGTTGAAACCACAGCGTTTTCCAAAAAGGCGGCGTAATCTCAATCGTCAGGATCGCACCCGCCTCATTCCACGTGCCGTCGTAATTACAGGCTTGAACGCGGAAGGTGTATTCCTTGGGGTCGAGATTGGTGTAACGAGCGTCGTGCTGCTGTGCATCGGCGTAGTGCCAAGCCGTGTCTAAGCCTTCGAGTTTGTAGCGATACTGATTCCGCGAAGCAAAACTAAAACTCAGCGCCGCAAATTGAATCTCAAAGTTATTATCGGCGTGTTTCAGCACAATATGGCGCTTCTCCGCGATTGCCGTGTCCAATTTCACGGGTTTGCCGAACGCGGTAAAATTCGTAAAAACGATTTCGGGAACCGTGCTGTTGGCTCGCAAGCTGTCGGGATGGAAAACGCTAAACCCATTTGTGCCGCCAAAAACCATTGTTCCATTTTTACTTGTCAGCGCCGCTCCGGTGATAAATTCCGTACCTTGAAGCCCATCGCGGGTGTCGTAGAGTCGCATATCGCCTGTTTTTGGTGTGAAGCGCACCAAACCTTGATTGGTGCTAATCCAGAGCGTTCCGATGTTATCTTCCTGAATCGCCAAAATTGCGCCTCTGAGTGCTTCGTTGAGCTTTGTATCAACCCCTTCTTGTCGTGGCTCAATGACCGTAAATTTTTCGCCTGCGCGGTCAAATTTATTAAGCCCACCCTCGGTTGCAAGCCAGAGATTACCAGCTTTGTCCTCGTAAATTGCCTGAATCGAATTATCACTTAGGCTCTCCAAACGACCACTTTCCGAACGGTAGCTTTTGGTTGCGCCAGTTTTCGGATCGAGCCGTGTCAGTCCGCTTTCCGTGCCGATCCACATCATACCCGAACGGTCTTGGTGAATGGCAAATACCAAGGGGCTGGCAAGCGATTTATCCGGCGCATTGGCATTGCGGCGAAAATTCGTGAACTGCGCTTTGCCACTTGCATCTATGCCGTCCAGACGGCTCACGCCATTGCCTGTTGCCACCCAAAGTTTTCCATTGCTGTCGTGAATAATGCTGCTGACGGAATTACTGGCAAGCGAGGTTTCATCACCGTCCACCGCCAAATAATGGTCAAAGTTTGCTTTCCCATAGACACTGGTCTGGCGCAGTGCATAGAGTCCCGTTTCATTCGTGCCTATCCAGAGCGTCCCGTTGCGGTCGGTGTGCAGCGCCGAAATAAAATTTTCTTCCAGTTGATTGGGCAAAATATCGCTTGCACGGAAAACCTCGAAAACACCACCGCCACCGGAAAGCGGCTGCGATTCCATGCGGTTCAGCCCGTCTTCGGTGCCAATCCAGAGTTTTCCTTCTCTATCTTCGGCAAACGCCCAGACCGCATTGCTACTGAGTCCGCGTGCTGCCGTATTCGGCAACGTGCGGTACGTGAGGAATTTGCGGGTGCGTGGATTGAAAAAGCTGATACCGTCTCGCGTCCCGACCCATACCGTACCGCTTTTATCTTCGTAAAGCGAGAGAACCTCGTCATTGACCAGACTTTCCACCTCCGCCCGCTCACGGCGATAGGTGTGGAACTGCTCCAATGACCGATTCATCTCCGAAAGCCCATTATCCGTTGCCACCCAAAGCCCACCAAACCGCGTTTCCAGCACGGCAGATACCTTTGAACTGCCTATAGTTGCTGGGTTAGCAGGGTCAGATGTATAGTGGGTAAATTCACCACTGCGGGAAACAGGGCGATATTCAAAGCGCCACAGCCCGGAACGATTTGTCCCAATCCACACTCGGCCCAAACGGTCGGTGCGGAGCGATTGAATATCAATTCCCCGAAGCGAAAGCCCTGAAGCGGAGTCTGGCGAAAAGCGGAGAAAATTATTGGATGTGGTCATATAGCGGTACAAGCCGCCTTCGTAGGTTCCAACCCAGATTGCACCCGTTCTATCAGCCGCCAAGCGCCAGACAATATCGCTTTGAAGCGCTCCGGCATCGTTGGGATTTTTGCGATAGGTGGTAAACTGACCCGTTTTTTTGTCCATTCTGCACAAGCCGCCACCGTAAGTCCCGACCCACAAATACTCGCCCCGTGCGTCGTCAACAATCGAGGTAACGTAAGCATTGGAGAGCGATTGAGGCTTACCGTCGGCACGAAAATTGGTAAAGGTTTCGCTTGTGCGATTGAAACGGCTCAAACCGCCTTTTGTACCGACCCAAAGCACTCCTTCTTTATCCTCGTAGAGCGCTTCGATATAGTTTCGCGCCAACGAAGTTGTATCACGGGGATTGAAGCGGAAGATTTTGAAGGAGTGTCCGTCCCAGCGATTTAAGCCATCTTCGGTGCCAAACCACATGAATCCTCGCCTGTCCTGCACGATGCACAGCACCGTTCCTTGCGACAGCCCTTGTTTGACGGTTAAGCGCTCAAAAGTAACGTCGCTGTGTCCGCCTGTCTGTGAATGAAGCAGTAGTGGTTGCTGTATGCACAGAAGCAGCACAAAAGCGCAAAGAGCAAGGATGCGTCGGTTCATAGTGGAATTGGAATAGGGGGTCGCAAAATGGCGGTCTTCGGGAGGGGACTTGCACAATAAATCGGGTATTGCTTTGACCCTTCGACAGACTCAAGACTCAGCATGAGATTTGACACGCTCTTCATCCTGAACTTGTCGAAGGGGCAAATACCACGATACATTTGAGCAAGAACTTAATCATTTTGAAAATTCAGCGCATACGACACACCAACATTCAAACTCGCATACGAAAACGGCACATAACCAGTCACAAGCGCTATCAACTTGACCGAAGCGTCAAAATCCAAGCCGGGCTGCAACGGATAGCGCACACCAGCTTTGGGGGTGACGGCAAGATTGATGGAAACGGTTTCCGAGCCTTCTGGTCTGATGCCGCCACCAGCGATAAAATACGAGCCAACTTCCAGCCCCGCATACGGCTGTAAGCCTGTAACAGCGAAATTATAGCGTAATCCGGCGGTGAAAGCGAAGTTCGTCAAAGCATTGTCTTTGAAATAAAACGAGTTCAGGATTGGGAAGGAACCATCGGCGTTTTGACGACGGAAATAGCCGCTGTTGAAAACTCCAACAGCACCAGAAACCGAAAGAAATAACGCACGGTCGAATTTGTAGTAATAGTTGACCGCAGCGCCAATGCCAAGACCAACACTATCCAAGGTCAGTTTCTGCCCGTTCGAAGCGGTTGCCATTGCATTGAACGCATACTGAGGACCAACTTCAATACCGATTTGATGTGTCCAACGACCTGTTTGCGCAACAACATTACCGCAGAGGGAAAGCATCCCAACAAAACTCCACAGAATAAATGATTTCATAGTACGCTAAAAATATGGTGATAAAAAATAAGGAGAGTGATTATCCATTACAAAATTCGCTTGCCCATGCACGAACTTACAACATCAATCGCAAAAAGAGCGGTGCTGTTGCGGGTATCCAAAATCGGATTAACCTCTGTGACATCCAACGAAGCAACCATGCGAGTCTCAGCAAGGTATTCCATGATAAAATGTGCTTCACGGAAGGAAAGACCGCCCGGCACTGGCGTACCGACACCTGGGGCAACAAGTGGGTCAACGCTATCCAAATCAAAACTCACATGGAGATGGTCAACTTGCGGGCGCAACTGTTCGACTACTTCGGCAATAATGGGATAGATTCCGCGTTTGTCAATGTCGAACATCGTGTAAGCATTGATGCCGAGTTGCTTGATAAGCGCCACTTCACCTTTATCAAGGTCGCGGGCTGCGATAATAACAACGTTTTCCGGCTGCACTTTCACAAAATCGCCACCGATTGCCTTGAGTGTTGCGTCTCCATGCCCCATTGCCACAGCAAGCGGCATTCCGTGAATATTGCCGGACGGCGTTGTTTCGGGCGTGTTCATATCGGCATGAGCATCAATCCACACAACACCCAGCCGTTTACCCACCCGCCTGCAATGCGCCGCCACGCCGCCAAGTGAACCAATGCCCATTGAATGGTCTCCGCCCAAAATAAGCGGGAAGCGCTTTGCGTCCAACGCCGCTTCGACGCGCTCCGCTAGAATAGTTGTTGCGCGGGCAATTTCTTTCAAGAACTTCAGATTTGATGCGCCTTCGTCCTCGACTTCCAACGCATGGACAGGAATATCGCCTTCATCGGTAACGGTATAGCCGAGTGATTCCAGTCGGCTTGTCATTCCTGCGATGCGCAGTGCCGAAGGTCCCATATCTACACCGCGTCGTCCCGCGCCTAAATCGCTGGGATAGCCGATGATTTGTACATGATGATGCTTACTCATAAACGTATGAACGATAAAGTATGAAGGATAAAAAGGAGAGGAGCAGTCTCTTCCCAAGCCGACTAAGTCGTTGTTGCTGCATGGTCTCTCGCCGCTTGAGTCCTGCGAAGAAGCGTCTCGTCATCGGTCTCAATGGCAACCATTGCTAAAGCGCTTTCGGAAGTATGGGAGAGCGAGACGTGCAGTGTGCATGAGCCATATTTTTCAGCAATTTTTCCCGACAAACGCAAGATAGGCTCGCCGCTACGCCGCTTCATAACTTCAACGGAAGTCCAGGTCATATCGCCAGTCAGCCCAGTACCGATGGCTTTGCTGAAGGCTTCTTTTGCTGCAAAGCGGGCTGCGTAGTGCTGGAAGGAATATTTTTGTGCATCGCAGTAACGGCGCTCTTCTTCGGTGTAAATTCGCCGCATAAAGCGCTCACCATACTTTTCCAATGCCTCTTGAATCCTCGAAACGAGGACAATATCTGTGCCGATGCCGAGAATCATGAGTAGTAACGAGGGTGTGGGGAAGATTAGGAGTATTGTTCACGCTCAATAATATCAAAAAGCTCCGTCAAGCGCTCTAACTCGTCAGTGGAGTAAAAATCAACTTCAATGACACCATTTTGTGCGTTTGGGCGAATTTTAATGCGAACTTGTGTTGCGAGAATATGGCGCAATTTTGTTTCCAGAGCCAGAATGGTCGGGTCTTTTTCCGGCACTTCCGAAGGCGCTTTGATGCTACGTTCCGGCATATCATCCGCTTGAACGGGCGCAAAATCACCTTTGAGGTCGTCGGGAATGGCAAAATTATCGGCTGCAATGGCAGGTGCAGGGTGCTTTCCCATAGCCCCGAAGCCACTTGCAGAGCTAGTTTCTGATTTTGGACTGCCATTGCCATTTGACGACGATGCGAAAGTAGGCGGAGTATCGGCTTGCAGCAAGGGCTTGTCTGCCAATGCCTCTTCTACACTTGCTCCGGCTTCTACTTTTTTGACAATTTCTTCTGTTTTGCGAACAGACAACTCCAACTCGCGTACCTGCTCAAAAACCTCATGCTGCTTGCCTTCGTCCGACAGCGCAAGAATGGCGCGGGCATGACCCATGGAGAGCTTTTTTGCTCGCAAGGATCGCTGAATTTCGTTGGGAAGGCGCAGCAAACGGAGAAAATTCGTAATCGTGGTGCGGTCTTTGCCGACTTTTTTGGAGACTTCTTCTTGAGTTAATCGGCATTCTTCCATCAGGCGCTTGTAGCCAAGTGCCACTTCAATCGGATTCAAATTTTCGCGCTGTACGTTTTCTATCAGCGCCAATTCCAGCATATCCGCGTCAGTTTCAATGTCGAGAATGTACGCCGGAATAGTCTCTAAGCCAATTTCGCCCGAAGCACGAACACGGCGCTCACCAGCAATAATCTCGTAACCGCCATCCATCCGCCGCACGGTTATCGGCTGGATAACACCTTTTTCTTTGATAGATTTTTTAAGATCTTCAAGTGCATCACGATCAAAATCCTGACGTGGCTGCATCGGATTCGGACGCACACGCTTGACATCAATCATGGCGATAACGCCAACGGACTGTCCGTCATCGGCTTGTGCGGCATCCGGTGGTTCAATACTGAAACTCGACGGCAGAAGCGCATCTAAGCCTTTGCCAAGAGAAATACTTCGTTTTGCCATATAATTACGATGAAGCTAACGACGAGTGGAAAATAACTATTCAAAATTCATACATTCAAAGCGTACCACGCACCGTGTTCTGTGCTGTTAACCCTTTACTGTTGGTTCCTGCATTGCCGAAGCAACGGCGGAAACTGCTGCTGTGGCGGCTTGGACGGTTGTCGCCGCTTCTGTCGTTACACCATTGGCTCCAGAAAGACGCAATTTTTCGCGGTCAAGAATTTCTTGCGCCAAATCCAGATAGTGTTTTGCGCCGATAGAGAGCGCATCATAGAGAATAACAGGCTTTCCGTGGCTTGGTGCTTCGGCAAGGCGGACATTGCGCCCAATAATCGTTTTGCAGACTTTTTCGCCCAAATGCCGCGTTACTTCTTGCACGACTTGATTGGAAAGGCGCAAACGATTGTCGTACATCGTCAGCAGTACGCCTTCGATTTCAAGACGCGGATTCAGGTGTTTGCGCACGATGGATATGGTGTTCAAAAGCTGCCCTAAGCCCTCCAAAGCGTAGTATTCGCATTGCACTGGCACAAGAATTGAATCGGCTGCCGTCAATGCGTTCAGCGTTAGCAGTCCCAGCGAAGGCGGACAGTCAATGACAACAAATTTATACTTGCTCCGAATAGCATTGATGCGCTCGGCAAGCAAGCGTTCCCGATTTTTAACATCAACAATCTCAATCTCTGCGCCGACTAAATTAATATGCGACGGCAGCACGTCCAGATGAGGCATATCCGTCGGGACGACTGCTTCATGGACGGACATCGTGCCGACCAAAACCTCATAAACCGTTTTCTCCAAATCGCGGGTCTTGATTCCAAGCCCGTTTGAAGCATTTGCTTGGGGGTCAATATCAATGAGCAGGGTCGGCTGTTCGGCTGCCGCAAACGAGGCAGAAAGATTGACGGCAGTGGTGGTCTTGCCAACACCGCCTTTTTGATTTGCAACGGCGATAACTCGTGCCATAATGGACATCGGTGAAAAATCGTGAAATTTTCGGTTGTACGTGGCTAAGATGTTCAACAGTTGTTCAGATGAACCTACGCAAAACCGCCAAATTTCAAGGTGTAAAAGAAAAATGCAGTCAGTGTCAGAGAGTGCTTGATTGTTCCGTCGGCAATATACTGAGGAATACGGGCGAGAGGAACAAGTTCGACATCAATATCTTCAAATTCATCAAATGCTTGCGCGTGTTGAAGAGTGCAATCGCGCCAAAGATACGAATGGCATTCATTATTCATAAATGCTGGGTTTGGATCATTCACACCAAGAAGCAGTGCGGATTCTGATGCAGCATAGCCTGTTTCTTCGCGGCATTCTCGCATTCCTGCTTCGCTGGGGTTTTCGCCGCGCTCGACAAGCCCGCCCGGTACTTCGAGTGTCACCGAGTCCGTGCCGTGCCTGTACTGCCGAATCATTACAACCTGATTATCCGGTGTAAGCGGAATAATATTCACCCATGCCGCCGAATCCAAAACGTAAAATGTCCCAACGGTATCGCGTTTGGGATGTCTGCGTTGGACGCTTTTGGCAGTGAAGATTTTCAAATCCGCCACGACGGTTGTTTCCAGCGTTTCCCAGCGAGAAATCATAATGTTATTCCGTGTTTGCGCGAGGTCTTTGGCGTTGGAAAGAAAGTATCGTTGGAGCAAAAACTGAGCGGCATTTTGCGCGAATCATACAAACAGGAATTTACGACGAGGAAGATTCTTGCACAAATCTAAATATCCCCAGAAGTGCGTGATTTTCCACATCTCCGTAGAAAAGCATCTCACAATGGGACAGAATAATACAAAAAAATTTGTAAAAGTCGGTGTTCTCGGTGAATATTGTGGTTTGCATTTACCACGTATTTCATCACCTTCCTCTTCCCACGCCGCTATGAACAATCGCCTTGAACAATTACTCGAACTGCACCGCGAAGAGCCGCACGATGCCTTCACGCGCTACGCGATTGCACTAGAATACAATGCCCGCAAGGACTACACCCAAGCAATAGACTGGTTCGAGCGCCTACGCACCGATGAGCCGGAGTATGTGCCGACGTATTATATGCTTGCAGGAGTTTATCGCGCTCTCGACCAAACCGCAGAGGCGCAAGAAATCTACAATGCCGGGCTACGGGCAGCAAAAAAAACAGGCGACACCCACGCTTTCGCCGAACTCTCGGCAGCATTGGAAGAACTTGAAGAGGAATGAGAAAGGATAAGGGATAAGCCTGAGAAGCCTCATAAATGCTTGCTCTTACGATGAAGACGGCGAAAAAACCGTGTAAAGCGCTCGTAATATGCGCTGTAAATCTTTTCGTAACATTGGGAATATAGCGTTTTGGTAACAGTGTTTTTGCCGAAGATACGTGTATTATTGCGGCAAATACGTGGTTTTGCCGCCCCTATCGGGAAGCAGCCAGATTGTTCTATCAATGCTGTAATCCATTATGTTCCAAGTACAGACCCTTTCCAAACAAGAGCTTCTTCGTACTGCGATGACGGCAACACTAGATGCACTCAGACCTCCCAAGCGACGAAAGCCGCCAACACCACTACTCCAAACCAAGTCTTCTTCTGCTCTTCAAGATTCGCTCTTGCATGGATTAGCCCACACCCCGCATCTGCACAGTCCTTCGTCATCACTGCTCCCCTTTTCTTCCTGCTTATCCTCATCTTCAGCCACCGCGATTGCCCCCTTCACCCACGCGCCAAACAGCATCAGCGTTGAATGGATTGGTCATGCAATGATGCTTATTCGTTTGGCTGGCAAATGGATATTGACCGACCCTGTATTGTCGGAACGAGTTGGCATCGAAATTTGCGGTAGGGTTATTGGTATTGAGCGTTACACGCAGCCGGCACGCACACTCGAAACACTGCCCAAGCCCGATATTATCTTGCTTTCTCATGCTCACCTCGACCATACCGACGTGCCGACATTACGGCGCTTTGCGGCGAAATATCCGAACGAAATTCACATCGTTACCGCAAAGAACACCCATGATATTATTGATGATTTAGCATGGAAATCGGTTCATGAGATAGATTGGGAACAGGAATTATGGCTGGAAAATATCAAAATAAGCGGCTTGGAAACATTGCACAACGGCTGGCGCTTGCCGTGGGAGCGCGATAGAGCATACGGGTATTCCATATCCGGGCGCAGCTACAACGGCTATTTGATAGAAGGTGGCGGCAAAAAAATCGTCTTTGGTGGGGACACTGCTTACACGCACAAATTTTCTGCCTTGCGCAATAGGGGAATTGACATAGCAATTATGCCCATCGGCGCATATCAGGGCTACGAGACGCTCCACTGCACACCGGAACAGGCATTACAAATGGCATCGGAGATGCGGGCGGAATATTTTATCCCCATGCACTGTTCCACATTTGACCAAAGCGAAGAAGAACCTTCCGAGCCGCTTGAGCGCTTGTATTCTGCTGCGCTTCGCCATGACATGACGGTCGCGTTGACCACTATTGGCGAATCTTTTGTTCTACCTCGCCAACTGATGGAAGCGGCGTACGAAGAAGCCCCCTAAATAATTGCTTCTCAATTATCCTTCCCGAACTCCAGTAAATATGCTTTGATAAGCTCATCCAAATCGCCGTCCATAACAGCGTGAACGTCTGTTACCTTTGTTTCGGTGCGGTGGTCATTGACCATCGTATAGGGTTGAAAGACGTAGGAACGGATTTGGCTGCCCCATTCGATTTTCTTTTTTGTCCCTTCAATGGCGGCTTTTGCTGCTTCTTGTTCTTCGAGTTGCTTTTGATAGAGGCGCGATTTCAGCATCTTCATTGCACGCTCGCGGTTTTGGAATTGTGAGCGTTCTTGTTGACAAGAAACCACGATGCCCGACGGAATATGGCGCAAACGCACCGCCGTTTCGACCTTGTTCACATTCTGCCCGCCTTTGCCACCAGAGCGAAAAGTATCCATTTCCACATCAGCAGGATTTACGGTAATTTCAATCGTATCATCAATTTCGGGATAGACATAGACCGATGAAAATGAGGTTTGACGCTTGCCTTGAGCATTAAAAGGAGAAATGCGGACAAGCCGATGCACACCATTTTCTGCTTTGAGATAGCCGTAAGCGAACTGCCCCTGAATTTCCAGCGTGACCGATTTTATGCCCGCCACATCGCCCTCGACCTCTTCGGCAAGATAAATCGCGTAGCCCCGACGCTCCGCCCACCGCATATACATTCGCATCAGCATTTGCGACCAATCCTGTGCTTCAGTGCCACCAGCGCCCGCATTAATCGTTAAAATGGCATTTCTTGCGTCGTCTGGTCCTGAAAGAATATTTTTTAGCTCAAGATTATTGATAAGTTCCTGTGCGCGAGTGATTTCGCCAACGACATCGGCTTCCATTGAGGAATCCTCCATCTCTTCGGCGAGTTGAATCATCGTGGCACTGTCTTCGACGGCTTTCTGTGCGGCTTTCCAGCCTTCGACCCATTCTTTCAACGTGGCGGCGTGCTGCATGATACTCCGTGCGGCATCGGCATCATCCCAAAAATTTGGTGCTTGCGAATCCGCTTCTAAGCGGAGCATTTCGTCGGTTTTGGCAGCAACGTCAAAGAAACCTCCGTAGGTTTTCGGTGCGCTCAGTGAGGTCTTGGAGCAAGGTTTTTTGCGGTTCAAACATAATTTTTCCTAAAATGAAATAAAAACAAACAAGCGTATGTAGTTGATTTAACGAAAGATTACAGAAGATACTTGACTTCCGGCAAACTATTCCGTAAAATGTTGCTCGAAAGAGCAAGTGCGTGTTGCAATGCATTTATCGCTCAAAAAGCACAGCCGCGAAGTTACGAATTTCCTCGTTTTCTGCGTAGAAAAGATTTTTTAGACCTCATCAACGACACCACACGATTTATGGACACCACAACGACCAATGCCGTTGTTCAGCGCCTCCGGCGCTTTTCGCTCACGGACTACGCACAAATGCTCACCTCTGCTCCCCAGCGTGCTGCTGAAGCGCAAGTTGACGTGCTTTTGGCGGAACTGGATAAAGCACAAGAGTCCGTGCGCACATCAATTGCCGACAATCTTGAGAAGGCACAAGCCTTGTTCACGAGTGCCTTACCGTTGGTTGTACGCAACATTGTGAAAAAATCCGGTGCATTGACAGTGGAAATGTTAGAAAACGACGTGGCAATGAAAACTGTTGCCCATACCGCTTATACACTCATGCCGTCGGTATTCCGACTGCTTATCAATGAAGAACTGTTTGCGACATTCTTGCTGCAAAGCCGAACGGCGCTTGTTCATTACGTGGAGCAACTGGAGCAAACCAAGGATTAATGCTCACCACTGGTCGGAACATTCAATCGCATCGCGTTCATTCACAAACTGCTAGTGGTGTCAAGGAGTTTTTCGAGTACGCCCTTTGCTGTTTCCATACGTCGGCGAAGAATGGGCTGGAATTCGCTGGCAGCGCGTTCACAAAAGAATGACAGGATATTCAACGTGTCAATACACTCCACCGGAGTTGCACCAACGTTCATTGCGCCGCGCAAATGTGAATAAAGCTGGGTTTTCCAGCCAAGGACAGCCAGAACACCCACAACAACAAGTTCACGGATTCGTGGCGAAAGCTGAGGGCGGCTGAGGGTCTTGCCGTAGCCTTCGATAATCATCCATTCTGCCAAATCGGGACTTGTGGCATGAAGATTGTGACGCATTTTCTCGTAAGCTGTCGTATAAATTTGTTCGCACAGTTCCAAACCGCGTTTCTCGAAAAGTGTACTGTCATAGCGGGCTGCCGCAGGCGGTTTCCAATCAAGGTGCTGCTCTTTGCAGACGATTTGCAGAACGGCAAGCCCTTCCAAGGCAGCAGGAAATCCCGCAAAGAGATATGTCTGCAAAATGGCTTCGTAAAAAGCAATTGGGGCAGTTTGGTAAAACAGACCACCGGAGAGAATGACTTTGAGCAAATGCGCTTCATTTAACGCGGCGGCGGCGGCGGCAAGGATCAAGGCTTGCTCGTGAGGGAAAAGAACTTCGGATTGCTCCAAAAGCGCGTGTATGTGCGCTTCTACGTCGCGGTACTTGTCAATTTGTAGCATAACTTCAATTTTGTATATTGAGAATCGGTGAGGCGCGAACCCCAAATCTACGAAATTTGTGTGTTCCATTCCTCGACTTTTGCGAAGGCACAAAGAGAATCGGGAAAAATTTCACATTTCGTGCGGAAAGACTTGCTATGAGCAGTGGTCTTTTGTATTTTCGGGCAGCATATTGTTGTGCTGTTCCTGCGATGTTTTCTCTCTTCATATTCTTCGCCGACATTTCGCAACATCAACCAGCAAACAACCTTTATTTCATTTACTTCACCCTTCTCGCTTTTGCGTTATGGTCAAACTCATACGCTCCTCTATCGGCTGGCAGATTGCGCTCGTAGCAACCCTCGCCATTGCAGTTTTAACGGCGTTTAACGTCGTAACCTCGTCCATTCAACAGCGCAAAAGCGGCTCGGCGTTAATGGAGGACGAAACAAAAGCGATTGCCCTGATTGCGGCTACGTCAGCAGTACCAGGCTTAGATTTTGATAACCGGCAGTCGGTCGCCGATGCGGTCGAAGGGGTTTTGCAGTTGCCGAATTTTAGCTTTATTATTGTCAAGAAAAAAGCCGGAGACAGCATCTATGCAAGCGGCTTTGAAAAATGCCCTTCGCAATACCGTGAACTCAAACCACTCATTGAAAATACCGAAACCGCCTTTTCAAGCGGCGGCGATGCCGTTGCTATTGTGCCAATTATGTCCAAAACGAAAGAAAAAATTGGCGAAGTGGTGCTGGGCATTAACACAAAGACCATGACTGAAAGCGTTACACGCAGTGTTGGTGCGCTGTCTATCATCGGTATCGGTGGTGCGGTGTTGTGTTCGTTGGTTATTTTTGTTTATGTGCGCCGTGTCGTCGCTGCAATTCGTCGATTAGGAAACGCAGCACAAAAGGTCAGCGAAGGCGACTTAAAGCAAAGTGTCGAGAATAAATCCTTGAACGAAGTCGGTGAACTCAGTCGTGCTTTTAATGTGATGGTCGGGCGCATCCGGCAATCGCAAGAAGACACCTATATGCTGCTCCAACAAACCGCCGAGCAGAATGAGAAAATTGAAGAAGCCGCCAACCACGCCCGCGACGAACAAGAATATTTGAAAAATCAGGTGAGCCGGATTTCGATTGTGTTGGAAGCAATGTACAACAACGATCTGAGCCACCAACTGGATGTTCATCGCAAAGACGACGTGGGCAAACTTATTTCTGTCTTAAATACGACGATATTGGGCTTGCGTCGAATGATTGCGCAAATCGGCGCTACATCAAGCCGTGTGGCACGTTCCTTTGAGCAAATTGCGAATGCTTCTGGCGAAATGGCAGAACGCAGCGTCCAGCAAGCCCGTCAGACCGATGAGGTTGTTTCCTCCATTGAGCAAATGACCGCAACCATCAACGAGACTGCTCAAAACATCAATAAAACCACGCAACTCGCCAACGACACTATTAAAATCGCCAAAAGCGGTCAGGAAACCGTTATTGGTACTGTCGAAGGCATGAGGCGTATTGCGGAGATTGTGACCGAAACGACACAGATGATTGACAAACTCGGCACATCATCGGCGCAGATTGGCGAAATCGTACAGGTGATTGAAGAAATCGCCGACCAAACAAACCTCTTGGCACTCAACGCCGCGATCGAAGCAGCTCGCGCAGGCGAGGCAGGACGCGGTTTTGCAGTTGTTGCCGACGAGGTACGCAAACTCGCCGAACGGACGCAGAAAGCAACAAAAGAAATCAGCAAAACCATTCGCACCATTCAACAAGATACCAGCACCGCCGTCGAAGCTGCACAATCCGGCGCAGAGCAGGTGCGCTCCGGTATTGACCTTGCGGAAAATGCAGGAAAAGCGCTTGAAACCATCGTTTCAAGTATTCGCAAAGTGGGCGACATGGTCTATCAAGTTGCAGCCGCCGCCGAAGAGCAATCCGTTACGGCAGAACACATCAGCCGCAACATTGATGCTATCTCGCAAGTAACCAACACGAATCTTCAAATCGTCCAAAATGTTGCCAAAGACACCCGCGAACTCAATGGAGAAGTGGGCGAAATGCTGGGAACAATTGAGCAGTTCTATCTCGGCGATGATATGCACGCCACCACACAAGGGTCGCTGGCAGGCGGGCAATCGCGCCTGCTTGGGCAGAAAAAATAAAGTACACTGCAAAAAAAACCGCTTTGAGGTCGTTGCCTCAAAGCGGTTTTTTTTTGCCAATCAACAACAGAACCTTTACGCCGTAACACAGAACCAATGCCGCTTCCAAGCCAAGCGAAGCCATTGCTGCCCATTCTGCCGTTTTGACGGGAATAATGCCGCAAACAAGCGCAAAAGCGCAGAGAATGAGCAGCATTGCTCCGCTAACGAAAAACTCCTCATTGTGTGCTAAAATATACGATTCGAGAATGTTCATCAGCGTCTGCAGAAAAAACAACCCTGCGGCAATCCTCAGCACTGGCGCGAGGTGGACAAACCCTGCGCCATAGAGCAGAAGAATAATATCATCCGCCAGAAAAGCCAAACCAAGGCTGCCAAATACACCGACAACCAGTCCAATGACGAATACTTTTCTAAGAAACTTGGGTTCGGGAGAACGCACAAAATGTGGCACAAGCACGAAAAACAATGTTCCGGGAACAATTCGCAATGCTATGGTAATACGCGCAATGGCGCTAAAATATCCGACTTCGATAGTCGTAGCAAGCGCCATAAGCGTATAAATACCTGCACGTGATTGCAGGATGCTCAAGGCTTGCAGCAGCACAAATACAAGGTGCGAGGGGAGCATTGGTATTTCGCGCCACCCAACGGCGGCAGCCATATTGCCCGCTTTTATATCGTTTTGCTTCAAAAACCGCATAAAGAGAAGGCTTTTAATAACTTCCCCCGCCAACAAGCATACAACAATGGCGCATAAAATGGTGCTTGGTGAGAAATAGCCCTGCCCCCAAGCGTCGTACAGAACCAGTACCCCCACCGCCAATAGATGTACCATCACCGTCAAGCTATTTTCAATACGAGCAATGATGCCAAAATGCTGCAAACCGCGTAATGTTGCAGTGTACACACCGGTCATACCCCGTGCTAATGCCCAAAAAGCATACAACAGAAGCGGAAGAAAAGACGAGTGGAGAGATTGCAGGAGAATTGCGGGCGAAAGAACAAGCGATTGAAGACCGTAGTACGCAATAAGAAGGACGGCAGCAATCAGCCAAAGGCGTATTTTTGTGGATTGCGCCTCAGCGAGATACCGTGCGGCATGGAGGGGTTCGGCGCTAACAAGAAGCGGAAGGCGGGTCTCATACCCCCAATCAATAACAGCAAGAAGAAGGAGTCCTAACGATGCAGCCGCAGTAAAGGCCCCAAGCGCTTCTGCACCCAAAATGCGCGTCATCGCAATCGGCAAAAGCGCTCCGCCAAGCAGCGTACCAGCGTGGACAGAAAGCAATGCAAAGAAGGATTGCGCGAAGGATGACCGAGGGGTATTCACAAGCAATCCCTATACCCCCTTAATCTGTACCGACAAGATTGGGGAATTTTGCAGCAAGACGCTCTTTTTCCATTGGAGAAAGTGGGTTCGAGGAGATTTCGAGAGAGCGGAGCTGGACGAGGCTTATTATCTCGTCGGGCAGGGTGGTAAGTTTGTTCCCATTGAGCAGAAGCGTCTGCAAATCAACAAGTTTGCCAATATCGGAAGGCAAAGCGGTGATTTGATTGCCGCTCAAGGATAAAATTTGCAAATGGATCATATTCCCAAGTTCGGCGGGAACAACGCCAATTTGATTATCGCTAAGGTTGAGGTTCTGAACGCTTGCTAAACTCCCAACGGCATCCGGTAGGCGCTTAATGCGATTACTGCTCAAATCCAGTGTTTGTAAGTTCGGGAGTTGACAGGCGGCAGAATCAAGCACGGTCAGTTGATTGCCCGTCAGAATGAGCGTCCGAAGGCGCGATAAATTTTTGATTTCCGGCGGAAGCGCTGAAATTTGATTAAAACCGAGCGCCAAAAGCTGCAAACTATCGCATCCGCCAATGCTGGCGGGAATTTTTGAAAGCCGATTTACGCTAACCTCAAGGCGTTCCAAACGTTTGAGCGCACCAATTTCCTGCGGCAAAGCGGTGATTTTATTATTAACAAGGTCTAAAATTCTGAGGTTTTCCAGTGAAATAATATCTTGCGGAAGCGCTGTAATTTTATTGCCAACAACCTGAAGCAACTCCAATTTTGTACATTGTCCTAGAGATGGAAGCGCCGTTAGATAGTTGTAATTTGCAGCAAGCGCCGTCAGGTTCGCAAGTTTTCCAACCTGAGCGGGCAGAACACTGAGACGATTATTATTCACGTCCAATATGCGCAGATTTGCCAGCAAACCAACCTCCGGCGGCAATGCCGTAATCTGATTTGCCATCAAAACAAGGCGCTGCAACTGTGGAAGCAAGCCGATTTCCGGCGGCAGGGCGTTTAATTTGTTATGCGTAATGTAGAGCGCATTGAGCAAAAGCAAATTCCCAATTTGCTTCGGCAGCGTCGTTAGTTGATTATTGCTCAAATTGAGATATTGGAGATTTCCAAAATTCCCAATTTGTGGCGGTAGCGCAGCGATTTCGTTATTGCTCAAATCCAATACTTGCAAGTTGCGCATCTGGGAAATTTCTGCGGGAAACGCTTTTAATTTGCGAAAACTCAGATTGAGTTTATAGACCTTACTCGGCTCTTTAATGGCTTCTTTGATGGAATAATATGTCTTTTGCTTCACAAGTGCGGCAGAATCAAGAACGATTCCTTGGGGTGTACCAATGGTAATAAATTGCTGGTTCGGTGCTTGGGCGAAAGCCGAAAATGGCGTTAAACAGAGGAAACACGCCGCCGCTACATGGCACGGGCGCAGAAGGCGAAAAATAGATGCAAAGGAACGAAGAATATTCATCATCACAAAGCAGAATTGTTGGAAATGAAGCGCCATGATTGCCGTGGTTTACTTCAGAAATGCGACTTGGTGCGAATTTCGGAATCACCACGAGACCAAATCAATGAGAAACAAGGAGCAGTTTACGCATTTCATGTCATTTATCCAAATGCGAAACGTTCTATCAGCGAAATTTCGCCCTGAGCGAAATGCAAATATTCCGATAGGCATATAAAAACTGTGCGTTGTTCATGTCTTATTGGACAACTGAACAACGCACAGGTTTAATGCAATTTTTACAATGCTTTTTCCGGCTGATTATGATGCTTCCGCTACAACCGAGACGACACGCTTGCCGTCACGCTTGCGGGTGAATTGAACAAAAACGCACAGGTTTAATGCAATTTTTACAATGCTTTTTCCGGCTGGTTATGATGCTTCCGCTACAACCGAGACGACACGCTTGCCGTCACGCTTGCGGGTGAATTGAACAAAGCCGTCCGAGAGAGCAAAGAGCGTGTAGTCTTTGCCAACGCCGACGTTCAAGCCCGGATGCGTAGCCGTTCCATTTTGGCGGATGATAATATTACCGGCAATAACGGACTGCCCGCCGAATTTCTTCACACCCAAACGCTGGGCATTGGAGTCGCGTCCGTTTTTTGTAGAGCCGGCACCTTTTTTGTGAGCCATGACCGTATGTTCCTTTCAGGTGGTAAATCGAAATTTGACAAGAGGATAAGAGATTTACGCAACGGCAATAGCGCCGATTTGAATTTGCGTAAAATGCTGACGATGACCATTTCTTTTCCGATATCCTTTGCGGCGTTTTTTGTGAAAAATCACCACTTTTTCTGCTCTTCCGTGCGACAACACCGTTGCCGCAACCGAACCGCTCAATGTCGGTGCGCCAATGCGCACGTTCGAGCCTTCTCCGGCAGCAAGAATATTCGTCAGAGAAATGCTGGAGCCTACTTCTGCATCCATTTTCGGTACAGTCAGCGTATCCGACGGCTGTACGCGGTATTGGAAGCCCGCGATTTCTACAACAGCAAACATGATATAAGTACGTTAAAGTGAGAAAATACTTGAGTTTACGTCTTTTGTAATACTGTACGGTTCTTTTTGCGTACAGAACAACAAACATAGCACTTTTCTTCTTTTCTACCAAAAAATTTCTGAGACCTTACGTAAGAACATTCTGTTTTACTTCACTTTGAACTGGAAACATTCTTGTACAACACTTGCAATGCGGCTGCAACGGCGCGTTCCCGATTCACCGTGCGGTCAGTGCCGACGGAGTATTTCTGCACATCAACCGCGCCATTCTTATCAGAAAAAGCAACCCATATAGTCCCCACAGGCTTTTCAGGCGTACCGCCGTTTGGTCCTGCTATGCCCGTAATGGCAATGCCAATATCACTGCCAAATCGCTCACGAATGCCTAAAGCCAGTTCCCGTGCGGTTTCTTCGCTGACAGCACCGTGTTGTCGCAATGTTTCGGCTTGTATGCCACAGTGCTGAATTTTTGACTCGTTGCTGTAACACTGCACTCCGCCCAGAAAATACGCCGACGAACCCGCATTTGCCGTCAGAGCCACACCCAATAAACCACCGGTGCAGCTTTCCGCAACCGCCACCGTCAAACCGCGCTCCGCGAGAAGCTGCCCGACGAGTGCTTCGTAGCTATCGTTATCCTTACCATAAATAAACCGATTCGCACGTTTGCGAATCCGCTCCTCAATACGCAGCAAGATTTCATCGGCACTTGCACGGGTTTTTTCCGTAACGGTAATGCGCAATTTCACGCCCGATGACGATGGTAAAAACGCAAGCTCCTGTCCTTCAAGTATTTCCTCAACATCGCCAATAAGGTCTGCCAGCGTTGATTCCGCAATGCCTGTGGTCAACAGCGTGGTATAGCGCATAACGGGGTCGTTTGCCGAAAGTTCGCGCAAACGAGGAATAACGCGGTCTTCCATGAGGTGCTTCATTTCGTATGGTACGCCCGGCATAGAAACCATGATTTTATCGCGCTCCGACGGATTCAGTTCCGATGCGGCTTTCAGCGTGAACCACATTCCGGCTGCCGTGCCTTTGTCATTGCGCAAAACATCACATTTGCTCGGAAGCATTGCCTGTGCTGCGTTGCGCTCGGTGATTTCTCGCCCCCGCACACGAAAGAGTTCGCGCAAATGCTCCAACGTCGGCGCATGATGCACAAGCGTATCATTCAAAAACTCCACAAGTGCAGTTTTGGTACGGTCGTCGTGGGTTGGTCCCAAGCCACCCGTTATCAGAACAGCATCCGCAACGCCAAGCAGACGGCGAAATTCATCAATGATTTGTGTGAGTTCGTCTCCCACCACCGAATGTGCAACAACGCGCCAACCTTCGCGTGCGCAGGCTTGCGCCATCCATGCGGCATTGGTATTGACAATTTGCCCGATACAGATTTCGTCGCCGATGGTCAGAAGTGCTATGGTCATGGTCGTAGAAGCGTGATAGAATGAAAAAAAAGTGCATGAGAGAAAAGTGTAATCGCTGGGGGAGATGACGAGCAGCAAAAATCAACAAAAAAGCGAGAATACGCTTGCGTACTCTCGCTTACAAAGATAAGAATTTCTGCGGTTTCTACACGCTTTCCGCTTCGGACGACGGTATTTTTTTCTTGAATGGGCGCACAATCAGCCGCGTTCCTCGGTCATAGCTCAGATAATTCCAAATCCAGTTCATCGTCACAATCAGTTTGTTGCGGAAGCCAACGAGCATCAGCAAATGCAACCCTAACCACGCCACCCACGCCAACCAGCCTTGAAAGCGAACTTTGTGAATATCCACAACGGCTTTGTTCCGCCCGACGGTTGCCATAGAGCCTTTGTCAAAATAGCGAAATGGCTCTAAATCTTGTCCCGCAAGCAGTTTTGGCAGGTTTCGTGCCAATAACTGCCCTTGTTGCATCGCAACGGGCGCAACCATCGGATGCCCATTCGGAAAGCGTTCATCCGTGCCGGGCATAGATGCAACGTCGCCAATGGCGAAAATATTCGTTTGTCCTTCGGCGCGGTTGTAAACATCCACTTTGATACGATTTCCACGCTGAATCAAGCCTTTGTCCAATCCCGGCGGCATTTCGCCGACAACGCCCGCCGCCCATATCAGCGTCTTGGAAGCAATTGCCGAGCCGTCTTGGAGGTGAATCGTTGCGCCGTCGTAGTCCTTGACGGCAGCGCCCAACAGCACATTTACACCCATTTCTTGCAAAAATTTCACCGCTTTTTCGCCCGCAATGTCCGACATTCCGTTCAGCAAGCGCGGCGTGGCTTCAAGCAGATAAATCCGCATCAAGCGCAAATCCAGTTCGGGAAAATCGTGCTGAAGAACGTGTTTTTTGAGTTCTGCCAGAGCGCCTGCGGTCTCTACGCCCGTCGGACCGCCGCCCACGACGACAAACGTCATCAACTCTTGGCGTTCTTTGGTGTCGTCGGTCAACGTAGCTTCCTCGAATGCCTGTAAAATCGTGCTGCGGAGATTGAGCGCTTCGGAAACGCTTTTCATCGGCATCGCATTGTCGGCAACGCTTTTCATGCCGAAAAAATTTGTCGTGCTGCCGCTTGCCACCACCAAATAATCGTACTCAAGCTCGCCAATACTGGTTTCAATGATGTTTTTTTCGGGAATAATGCGATCGACGTTGCCCCAGCGAAAAAACATATTGCTTTGTTTTTTGAAGACTTTTCGCAGGGGGAAAGCGATAGAATCCGGCTCCAAACCTGCGGTGGAGACCTGATACAGCAAAGGCTGGAAGGTGTGGTAATTATTGCGGTCGAAAAGAACAACCTGCACAGGCGCTTTTGCAAGCAATCGCGCAAGCTGTATGCCGCCAAAGCCGCCACCGACAATGACGACGCGGGGTTTATCTGTCTTAGGGATATTCATAACGTTTTTTTGAGCAAAGTAAACAAGAATGATTGGAATAGTCGTTGCGCTATCAAGACGGGTTCACTGCCAGTTTGTGACATTTCGCGTAGAAAAATTCTTAAAATTCCAATGTCTCGGCAACCTTTGTTTTTCGCAAGACCGCACTGCGTCTCTGTCCGTTGATGGTTACGTTGACCAAATTGGTTTGGTCATCGTGAACATCCGTTAAAACCGTGTTGGAGAGCAAAAGGCGCTTGAGTGCAGGGACATTCGGCACTTCGAGATAGCACCATACGGCATCGCCTTCCAGTTCGCGTCCAACAAACGTCCAGCGCGGAAGCGGTTTCCCGTCGGCTTCGATGCGAAAATGATTGCGGAGATATTCTTCGATTTTTGTTGCTGTTTGGGTTTTGTTTTCTTTTGCAGAGCCGATATAAAGCTGTACTCCCGTTGATTTGCGAATAGCTTCTTCGAGGTCGTCGGCAAAAATTTTGCAAGAAATTTCCAACGAGCGGGTTTTGGCATTCAAATCAACCGTCGTAATGCTGGCGTGAATAGGATGCCGCGCAAAAAGACCACTGCTTGCGCTTCCCCAGAGCAAACACATAACGAGCAAGAAATGGCGCAAAGACTGAGTGTTCATAAATGACAAGTGAGAATGAGACAAGGATAACTCCCCACAATAAACAAAAAATATCCGCCACGCCCAACAAAACTTTCCGCACCTGTATACCACTCAAAAATACTCTCTCATTTCACTTCATTTTGCGTATCTTAATGGCATTATGTCTTCTCGCTTTTGCCTCGAAAACACGCCCAACACCTCCACTTTTTTCACAGCGATTATGGAAGAACTTTTTTACGTCCTCTGCGGCCTGGGGCTTGTGATTGCGCCATTTTGGGCGCTTATTGCTACCATCCGAAAAACAAATCGGTTGGAGCGTGAAATGCTGACAATGCGCAATCGCCTCGCTACGCTAGAGCGCACGCTTGCGCCGTCATCCCCGCAAGCCTCCTCCCAAGCGGCTTCTGCGACGATTGCGCCACATCAACTCGCCACACTCATTGACCTCGAAACACTCAAAAAAGAGATTCCCCACGAAGAGCCAATCCGAACAGAAGCGAACACCGATGCGCCCCCCAAGCAAACGCAAGAAGCACCAACGACTACTGCACCAAGCACCAGTACACCAAAACCCAAAACCAATCTCGAATGGGAAACGCTCATCGGTGGGCGTTTGTTCAATAGGATTGGCGCGGCGGCAATCGTTATTGGCATTGGCTTTTTCTTGAAATATGCGTTTGATAATGATCTCATTAGCGAACCGCTTCGGGTATTGCTGGGTGTATTTGTTGGTATTGGCTTGATAGCCGGTGCGGAGCGTCTGCACCGGAAGAAACTTCCTGTTTTTGCGCAAGGTTTGACAGGTGCTGGCATTGGAGCGCTGTATGTATCAGTTTATGCGGCGGTGAATTTTTATCACCTCATGCCGCCGCTTCAAGGATTTGCGGGCATGATTGGCGTTACGGTCATCAGTTTTGTGCTGGCGTTGCGGTACAATGCTCTTGCTATCGCGCTTCTGGCATGGTTTGGGGGCTATCTCACGCCCCTCCTTATTCACAGCGAACAACCAAACCCGTTTGGTTTGATGAGCTATTTGACGGTGCTGTCGCTTGGAATGTTGGCGCTCGTCTTGCGCCGCGACGATTGGTTTGTCCTCAAGCCCTTGAGTTTTTTGGCAACGTATAGCGTGTGTGGTGCTTGGTATTTGAATGCGTACACAACACTGGAGCATTTTTCAATGACGCTGGGCTTTGCGGTGCTGTTTTGGGCAATGTTTTTTGTGGTGGATTTGTACCGCGCCACAAGCGGGCGCTCTGCAAATGATGCTCCTTGGCGGCGCATTGATTCGCTGCTCAATTCGAGTATTTCCTACGCGGCTTTTTTTGCCCTGATTTACGATGCGCACCAAAGTTGGATGCCGTTTTGGACGCTTGGCTATGGATTGGCATATTTTGCCGCCTCTCAACTTGTACGAGTGCGGCAGCCGGAACATCGCTTCGCCTTCATGCGCTATACTCTCACGGCAATTATTCAACTCGCCGTTGCAACAGCACAACAGTTTGATGATGAATGGACGGTCATTGCGTGGTCGGTAGAATTTGCGGCAATTTTCTGGGCGGGTGTGCATTGGAAACGCCCGTTTGTCACTATTGCCGCGACAGCTTTGAGCATTATTACCTTCGGAACATTTTTCACTCGATACGAAGGCAGTACCGACAACAATGGCTTCACGAGCCTTCCTGCGGCAATGCACCTTGTGGTGATACTGGCGTTTCTCGTTGTAGCAATCATCAATACGCGGCTTGAACACGGCGGTATTATTGGGAAATTTACACGCGGCATCAACATTTTCCACGCTTTCTGGGTCGTTGCGCTGGGAAAATTGGTTGTGTATGAAATCAGCCAATTCTACCAATGGAATGAGCAACGGCATATTCTTCACACGGACTATTGGTATGGCTCAGTGATTGGTATTGTCTATTTTGTCCTTGCTGTGTGCTTGGCAGGGGTGGCGCGGCGCTATGCGTGGCGGGAAGTAACGTGGATGGCAATGATTATCACTGCTTTCCTCGTGGCGACTGCTGTCTTGGCGGGATTTGTCTATGAACCGGCAGTAGAATGGTCATTATTGCTGAATATTCGCGTAGCGCTGTTGGCAACGGGTCTTGGAGCAGTTTTTGCACTATGGAAAATTTTCGATACTAATGCCGCCAGCGCTACGACCAGTGCGATTTCCCCAGCTTTTGCACCCTATATTCGCCCTGTGCTTGGTGCAAGCGCACTTCTCCTACTTTTTACCGTACAGACAGGTGAGGCATCGGACTTCTTTCACAGCCAGATAATGCGCATTTACGCGCTGCCTGAGGCTGTTCAGCAAAATGCAACCGTACGCGGAAATATTCTTGCACTCGAAAATGCCAAACAACTTGCAATTTCGAGTGTTTGGCTCATCTATGCGGCAATGATGATGATTGGCGGGTTTGTGCGGCGTTTGAAGGAATTGCGTTTGGTGGCACTCGGTCTGGCGGGCATTGCGGTCTTGAAAATCTTTTTATACGATTTGTCCTTTCTCACAACGCCGTATCGGATTGCGTCGTTTATAGGGCTGGGCATAGTGCTGTTGCTGGTTTCGTACTTGTATCAGCGCTTCAAAGACCGCCTTTTGGAGGATGTAGCCTAGAAAAAACTACACAGGTCTTCCCGTTCGGCGGCTGTGCAGCGCAATGGCACTGCCGCCCAAACGGGTTTTTCGATAAAAATTTATCGAAATATTCTCGCCACTTTGAACAAATCCGACGAAAATTCTTGTTTCTCTGATTTTGTGCGGGTCAGGTGGATAAATACTTTGGGTTTGCCCGCTTCAATACCGATTGCCACTGTTGCGCCGCCACTTTCCACCACCGAAGGCATCCCCGTCACAGAAAGAATCCCTTTGTCTTCGCAGAATTTCTGTGCCGCTAAAGCGCCGGGAGCGATATAAATCACGTCCGCGTCGCTTGCTTCCCGTGCCAGTTGCGGCATTTTACACGCCGAAGCCTGAATACCAATGGCGAGAAAGCCGTTGAGAGCCTCATCTTTTACAACCGAAGAAGCATCCGTAAAGACAATCACCACCTTGATTTGCTTACCCTGAAGAGTTTTACTCAAGGAAAAAACTTTTTTCAGCAAGACCACATGAAGATTCACCGGCACAGGAATTTCTTGAGCCGCTAGTGGTGGTGCGCTCCCGAAAAGGATACTGAGCGCAACAAATAACGGGAGTACAAATGATAAACCAACGAAGGTTCTGGTCTTCATAATGATTCGTAAAAAGTGTTGATACATAATCACAACATCCTTCTGGCAATGACTAAAAACGCAGACGATATGCGGCTTTCACGACAATTTCACGCGAAGCCCCCGGTAATACTGCATTGCCCGTGTTATAGGGCTGAATAAAATCGTAATTCGAGCCGAGAGCATCGTAAACACCAACGCCAACATCAAGCCCCTGCAACTGAAACGCATTTTTGTAGTTGACAAAAACATTCAAAAGCGCAACAGGCTTTGTTTCTTTTACGGTCTGAACGCCTTCAAACAATTTCACTTCCGAAACCGCAAAGCGACTGCTCAAATACGTGAACGACGGATTAATGCTTAGACCATCCACCCAACGCGAAAGATTGAACGACGAATTGAGCGTGATTTTATGAGGTGCAAAGCCTAGCAACACATTATCATTCACAAACGTTGGCGTTGGTTTGCCACTGGCATCGGTGCGATAGCTCCAGACGCGGTAAGGATTCAATGCCCGCACACTGTCCGAAAGCCCGTCGTTGCTTGCGAGATAAAACGAATAATTGACGTTTATACTCCCCCAAGCATCTTTGAAAAAATATTCCAACTCCACGCCTCGCGTCTGCGTCCGCTCGTAATTGCGATAGCCACCACCGCCGAAAATAATTGCGTCGCGTATGGAAATATCGAAAAGATTGGCGGAAATGAACATATTATACTGCAACTGATAGCCCAATTCGATTTCCAATGCCGTCGTCAATTCCGGCTTAATTTGCGGGTACAGGCGAATATTTTCAATCGACGGCGCACGAAAATTCTGTCCAAAAAGCGCCTTAACGTTAAAATTGCCGAACGTCCGCGTTATACCGAGCCAAGGCACAACCGCAAGCGGAACTGCACTGTGTCTATCCAAACGCAATCCTGCATTCACATTGACAATATCGGTAGTAATGAGCGATTGCAAAAACACACCGAAGTTATTGTACTGCACCGTCCGACTTCCTTCGCCCAGCGAATCGCTCCAAAGCGATGAAACAGGATCAAGCTCCGATGCCATGCCGTTGTCAATGTAATATTCTGCACCAAGAGTAAAAAAAAGGCTTTTCGATACATCTGCCGAAATCGCCAAACTGCCAAACATCCGTTCGACGGTTTTGTCAATCACCAAAAAGTTGAATGGTGAAGCCGGATTGACCGCCGACGAATCCGCAAGATTCCAAGGCTGTTGCCGCGTGTAATTCAAACGCGGCGAGAGCGTAATTTTATCTGAAATTTTCCAATCATATCGCGCATCGGCTATGAGCGAGGTAAAATTCGTGCTGAAGCGCTGCGGAAGTGTCGTACCGATACCATTGCGCATGGTCGTGTTATAGCGGTCGTACAAGACCCGTGCTTGAAAGTCGCCCGCCTTCACAGTTGCGTTGATATTGAACGGCAGTACCGTATGATTCTCCGCCATTGCGAAGGAAAGCCCGTCCAACCCAGTGTAGGTGCGGTCACTGGTATTTGCCTGTCCGATAAACGCCGAAACACCAACAGCGACATTACCAAATTTTTTCCCAAAACTCAGATTACCGTTCATACGCCCCAAAGCGCTTTGCATCTGCCCAAAATTACCGGAAACCGCAATGCCGTTGAGGTCTTGTGGCGCACGGGTAATGATGTTGATAACGGTCAATTCTGCAAAACCACCATAAAACGATGAGCCGGGACCGCGTATAATCTCAATCCGTTCAATATTGTCTATCGGAAAGCGGTTTGCAATCGGTACGGTTGCAAAAAGAAAATCGTTCACCTGCAACCCATCCACCATCACAAACGCCTTGCCCTCGTTTGCCCAATTTCCACGATTGCCAATCCCAATCACGCCCTGCACGTCGCCACCAAATTCCATTCCTGGCACCAAACGTAAAACATCCGTCAAATCACGTGCGCCGGAATTTTGAATCTCTTCGCGCTTGATAAGCGTAACTACGCCCGGTACGTCTTTCTTCGACAAGGGCTTTTTCGACGCAACCTGCATAAGGTCAATGTCCAGCAATGTGTCAAATGAAAGGTCGTCCAACGACTTAATATCAATTTTGCTAATGTCCTGTGCTTCGAGCCTACCGATCAGCCCCAAGGCGGCAACGGTAGCCAGCATCAGGCGAATAGCCGCCAAATGCCACAAGCGATGAAGAACAGATTGTTTCATAGTGCAAAAAAAAGTTGGTACTGGTCGTTCAAGAGTCATCGAATCAAGGTCATCTTTGTTGTTGCGAACTTCGTTCGCACTCCTGTAGGGCGCATTTCTGCGTAGAGCAGCAGTTACCGCACAACAGTCACAAGTGCTTGCATTTTCCGCACAGGGGTTTGAACAACCACGATATACGTGCCGATGGCGTAAGAACTCATCGTGAGCGTTGTTGTGTATTCGCCTTTGTCTTGTTTGCCTTGGTCAAGAGTTTGCAAGGTGTTACCACGCATATCCAGCAAGTGAATTTTCACGCTATACGGCTTGTCCAGCGCGTAGGCGACCGTGATATTGTCGGTTGCAGGGTTCGGATAACACTTTACCGTACCGACGGCAATCGGATCTGGCGTTGGCGGTAATACGCCTCCGGGTGCAAAAATAAATCGCCCTGATGAAATCGTGACACCAATCGGTGAAACCAGCACAATATTTCCACTTGTGGCACCGACTGGAATCGTCAAAACAAGTTCCGATGCGCTTGCAATGCGGAATGGAATACTCACACCGCCAATAAATACCCCGTTGACCTGACCAAAGTTCTCACCGCGAACCCGCACTATTGTTCCAACATCACCTTGCGTTGGTGAGAATGATGCAATAGAAGGCTCCGATGTGATGAGCGTAAACGTCGTTGTCGTTGTGACAACCCCTTGTGGCGTAACCAATCCGATAACACCAGATGCACCTGCACTTGGGATAGTCAGTTCTACTTGTGCCGAACTCAAAATGGTAAATGGCACGTCAATGCCGCCGATACTTGCTTGCGTTGTGCCACGAAGCGCTTGTCCCGATATAAGCACCCGCGTACCTGCCATGCCACGCGACGGCGTAACAGATGTGATCGTGGGTTGTGGCGGAGCGCCTGATGAAACTGCCACGCCGCCAGGAGTGAAAAGACTGACGGCTTCATTTTGTGAGGTGCCAACGGGAATTGCTGCCGTTACTTGACTTTGATTGATAATCGTAAATGGGACACTAATCCGACCAATATTTACGGTTGTTGTACCAACAAAATTCTGCCCAACAATACGCAAAATCGTTCCTTGTCGGCTTTGCACAACACCTGCGGAACTAATCATCGGTGGTGGAATGAAGCGAAACGCTTCATTGGAAATCCCGACACCACCAGCAGTATTGACTGTAATAGCGCCGTCGCCGACACCGCCTATCGGCACAATGACCGTGATTTGCCCCGCATTATCAACCCTAAACGGAATACTCGTTCCGCCCATCACAACACTTGTCGCACCGTTCAAATTCGAGCCTGTTATCACCACGCGCGTTCCTGTTGCTCCACTAGCGGGGCTGAAACTCGTAACAATCGGTGCAGGAAGGAACGTAAAGCCCGCAAGTTTGCCACTGCCACCGGAGGTTGTTACGGCAACATCACCACTCGCGCCACTGCCCACCTCCGCACTAATTTGTGTCGGCGAAACTACCGTGAAACGCCGTGCTTCCACGCCCCCAAAACTCACGCTTCGTGCGCCAGTGAAACTTGTGCCGATAATCGTCACAATCCGCCCCGCACCAGCACTCGTTGGCGTGAAGCCCGCCACACTAGGCGCACCGAGATAGGAAAATCCTGCCAAAGCGCCTGTGCCGCCCGGCGTTGTCACACTCACGCTGCCGCTTGCACCCGTACCGACAACAGCACGAATTTGCGTATCGGAAAGTAGGGTAAAACTCGCTGCGGAAGTTGTGCCGAAATTCACCGATAGCGCACCTGTTAGGTTTGCGCCCGTGATAATCACGATTGTTCCTGAACTGCCAATGGTTGGGGAGAACGCCGTAATGCGGGGTGCATTCAGAAGGCTAAAGCCGTTCTGCGTTACGGTTCCGCCGACGGTTGTGACAGAAATTGACCCGCCTGTTGTGCCAAGCGGCACAGTCGCCCGTATTTGCGTCGGTGAAACAACCATGACGTTTGATGCAAGAGTATTGCCAAAGCGCACCGTTGCTCCGGTGGTGAAGTTCGACCCCGTAATGACCACCACTGTTCCTACACCTGCACTTGCCGGACTAAAGTTGCTAATAGTCGGCGGCGCAATAGGGGTAAACCCGCCCAAACTGCCCGTACCGCCGGGCGTTGTGACTGAAATTGCCCCGCCAATCGCCCCTACCGGAACAATCGCCGTGATTTGCGTCGACGAAAACACCGTAAAGCCCGTTGTTGCAACACCACCAAAACTCACGCTGCTTACACCCGTAAAGTTTGCTCCGCCAATCGTCACCACCGCCCCTGCTGGCGCACTTGTTGGAGAGAAGCTGCTCACGCGCGGTGCCGGAATCAGAGTGAATCCCGCTAACGTACCGATGCCCCCGGGTGTTGTCACAACAACGCTTCCGCTTGCACCTGTCCCCAAAACAGCGCGTATTTCGGTCGGCGAGACAACAGTAAAGTCTGCTGCCGGAACGCCGCCAAAACTCACGCTACGAGTGTTGGCAAAATTTGTTCCCGTTATCAGCACCGTTGCACCCGCTCCGGCAGTTCTCGGTGTGAGATTGGTGACGGTAGGCGCAGGAATAAAGCTGAAGCCCATCCGCGACCCCGTGCCTGTTTGCGATGTTACGCTCACGCTTCCGCTTGCACCCGCCCCAACGACCGCCGTTATTTGCGTTGGCGACACGACGGTAAAGCGCGTTGCATCAATGTTCCCAAAACGTACCGCAGTGACATCAACAAAGTTCGCACCGTTGATGGTTACGGTAACATCCGCACCAGCACTGGTCGGCGTGAAACTGCTTACAACTGGCGGCGGTGGCACGTAGGCGAAACCTTCCAGCGAAGCCGTTCCACCTGAACTCACCACCGAAACAGTACCGCTAGAGCCGCTTGCAAGCACCGCCGTTAGCAAGGTATCGGAAACAACCGAAAAACTTGCTGCCGTCACGCCACCAAAACGCACCACACTTACGCCCGTCAGATTCCTACCCGTGAGTGTTATCGTCGTGCCGGGACCAGCGCTGGTGGGCGAAAATGCCGTCAAAACAGGCGGCGGAAGGAAGGTAAAGCCCGCCAGGCGGAACGTCCCGCCTGTGCCGGAAATGGTAATGTCGCCACTAATATTTGCGACGACCGCATCATTTGGCACAATGGCGATGATTTGCGTCGGTGAAACAACTGTAAAACTTGCTGCCGATACGCTTCCAAAATTTACACTCGTAATGTCGGTAAAATTGGTGCCGATAATCGTCACAGCAATACCAGTACCCGCACCGATTGGGCTAAAACTCATAATCGTCGGCGCTCCGATAAAGCGGAATCCAGCAAGCGTCGCGGTTCCGGCAGTCGTCGTCACGCTGACGCTACCGCTTGCCCCGTTGCCAATAACCGCCGTTATCAGCGTGTCGGCAACAACGCGGAAACTCGCCACCGACGATGTGCCGAAGCGCACGGTGCGCACACCGATAAAGTTTACTCCGCGAATATCGACCGTACCGCCCGCAGGACTGACTGTCGGTGTGAAACTGGCAATAATTGGCGGCGGAATTGTCGTGAAGGCGCTTGAAACCGCCGAGCCGCCGGGAGTGGTGATAACGACGCTGCCACCACTGCGCGGCACAACGGCACGGATTTGTGTCGGCGAAACAAGAATAAATGCCGCCGCAACATTTCCAATCCGCACCGATAGCACTTCCGCAAGATTGACACCCGTGATAGTGATGGTGTCACCCGGGACAGCCGTTGATGGTGAAATACTGGAAATCGCTGGTGCCGGAGCAAAGGTAAATCCTGACAACGAAGCCCTGCCGCCAGGCGTAGAGATAGCAACGCTGCCGCTTGCCCCCGTAGAAATAATTGCAGTTATTTGTGTCTGCCCCGTCACGCGGAAACTCTCGGCTGCCACACCGCCAAAACTTGCCGTCGAAGTACCTCGAAAGCCCGTTCCAGAGATAGTCACGGTCATTCCGGGTCCGGCAGTCGTGGGGCTGAAACTCGTAATGGTCGGCACAGGCGGAATAAAGATAAATCCTGACGCACTGTCACTACCATCTGCCGTGAAAACGGCGACGTGACCGCTAAAAGCATCCTCGCTGACAACTGCCGAAATCAAGGATGGCGACAAGACTTCAAAACTTTTTGCCGAAACCCCGCCAAAGGTGATTTTTGTTGCTGAACTGAAGTTTGTACCAATGATGTTGACGGTTTGATTTGGTCCGGCGCTGTTCGGCGTGAAACTTGTTATCGTCGGTGCTGGGACGAAGGTAAATCCCGCCAATGTCGCCGTTCCGCCGGAACTAATCACAACAAGGCTATTTCCGGCATTCCCTGGTACGACGGCGCGAATCTGGTTCGGCGAGACAACCGTAAAACTTGCCGCCGTAATGCCACCAAAACTCACATTGGTCACGCCTGTAAAGTTTGACCCCGAAATAATAATCGTTTCGCCCGGTTCACCACTTGTAGGAGTGAAATTTGTGATGATCGGTGCAGGAATAAAGGTAAATCCTGCTAGTGAAGCCGAGCCGCCAAGATTCTGAACCGTGACGCTACCGCTTGCACCACCCAAACCAACAACCGCCGTGATTTGCGTGGGGGAATTGACAGTAAAACTATTGGCAGAAACCCCACCAAACTGCACCAATGTTGCACCCGTAAAATTTGTTCCCGTTATCGTTACCGTCATATTCGGACCTCTGACCGTCGGCGTAAAGCTGGTAATTGTCGGCGGCAGCACAAATGTAAAGCCTGAGGAGATGCCCGTTCCTGCACCCGACGTAACCGAAATGCTGCCCGTAGAGCCACCAGCAATGACGGCGGTAATCTGCGACGAAGACATGACCATAAAGCTGCTCGCCGCCACGCCACCAAACCGAACCTGCGTTGCGCCCGTGAAATTTGCACCGTTAATCGTTATCGTCATGCCCGGTCCGGCAGATGCTGGGAAAAATCCCGAAATAACAGGAGCGGGAAGATATGTGAAGCCCGGAGCGCTGACCGTGCCACCGGAAGCACTAACTGTGACGTTTCCGCTTCCACCAATGCCGATTTGTGCGCTGATTTGTGTTGGAGAAAGAACCGTGTAATTCGCTGCTGTTTGGCTACCAAAGCGCACATCGGTTACACTGAGAAAATTATTGCCGTTAATGGTCACAAACGTCCCTGTTGGTGCGCTTGTCGGGGTAAAGGACGAGATAGTTGGTGGTGGATAGAAGGTGAACCCTGAACGTGTTGCCGTGCCACCCAATGTCGTTACCGATACGTTCCCCGTTGCTCCCAAGGCGACAACCGCCGTAATTTGTGTTGCGGAATTCACCGTGAAACTGCCTGCTGGCGTACCGCCGAAACTGACTGCCGAAACACCGAAGAAATTTGTACCTGTAATCGTGATGGAGGCATTGGAAGCTGATGCCGTCGGTGTGAAACTCGTAATCGTCGGTGGCGGAATCGTGACGGTGAACCCCGCAAGGCTGGCAGTACCGCCTGGCGTTGAAACCGTAACACTCCCGGTTGCTCCCGTTGAAACAACTGCCCCAATTTGCGTTGGCGACGTAACCATAAAACTTGTCACTGGAACACCGCCAATCGTCACAGATGTTGTTCCTGTGAAGTTCGTTCCGTTAATTGTTATTCCTGCACCCGGATTGCCCATTGTTGGTGTAAAACTCGTAACCGTCGGCGTTGGGAAAAAGGCAAATCCGCCGAGCGTCCCCGTGCCGCCGGGCGTTGTCACAAGGACATTTCCGCTTGCGCCGCCTGCGGCAATAACCGCGCTTATTTGCGATGGCGAAAGAACGGTATAACTTGCCGCCGGAACACCACCAAAACTCACGACCGATGCGCTTAAAAAGCCAGCACCGTTGATAATCACGGTCATACCCGGTCCGGCGCTGCTTGGCGATACGCTTGTTATCATTGGTCCCGTTGCAAAGCTAAAGCCCGTGCGTGTGCCTGTACCGCCGGGACCCGTGACTTGCAGATTCCCCGTTGAACCCGTGCCGACAACGGCGGTCATCAAATTATCCGTAATGACCGTAAAACCTGTTGCGGCAACACCACCAAAAGTTACGCCTGTTGCGCCGGTGAAATTTGAACCATTAATCAAAACCGTTGCGCCTTGTGCGGCGCTGGTTGGAGAAAAGCTGGTGATATTCGGTGGCGCAACAAAGGCAAAACCACCAGAGGTAATCGTTCCGCCGGGTGCTGTAACCGAAACATTGCCCGTCGCGCCGCCACTAGCAACAACGGCGGTGATTTGCGTTGGAGAATTTACCATAAAACTCGCCGCCGGAACACCGCCAAAACTTACTGCCGTTGCACCCGTGAAATTTGTTCCTGTAATTGTCACTGTTGCCCCAGCCGCAGCGCTCGTTGGTGCAAAACCGCCTATTGTCGGCGGTGCTAAGAAATTGAAACCTGCGCTTGTACCTGTGCCGCCCGGAGTCGTCACAGAAACATTTCCGCTTGCTCCGCCCGCCGCTACAACGGCGGTTATCTGCATTGCCGACACAACGGTAAAACTCGCCGCCGGAACACCGCCGAAACTCACCGCCGTCGCGCCTGTGAAATTTGCGCCGTTAATCGTGACCGTTGCGCCCACGGCTGCACTCGTTGGCGTAAAACTACTGATAGTGGGTGGCAAAATAAAGGTGAAGCCCGGATTCATAATCGTTCCGCCAAGTGCTGTGACACGCACACTTCCGCTTGCACCTGCGCCGACAACAGCATTAATCTGGGTTGGGGACACAACTGTATAGCTTGCGGCTGCCGTCCCACCAAAACTCACAACCGATACTCCGGCAAAGTTTGTTCCGATAATCGTTACCGTTGCGCCCGCTCCTGCGGTTGTTGGCGTGAAACTCGTCATGGTTGGCGGAGAAGGAATAAAGGTAAATCCTGCTAAATTGTTCGTTCCGCCAAGTGTTGTGACCTGTACAGCGCCTGTCGAGCCACCAGCCGAGACAACGGCAGTAATCTGTGTTGCAGAGTTTACGACAAAACTTGCTGCTGCCGTTCCGCCAAAACTTACCCCCGTGGCGGTCAAGAAATCTGTTCCCGTAATCACCACCATCGTTCCTCCGGGAGCGCTTGTCGGCAGAAAGCCCGTAACGGTCGGTGGTGGGATAAAATTAAATCCGGCGAAACTTGATGAGCCGCCGGGCGTGGTGACTTGAATGCTACCACTTGCGCCACCCACCGGCACGACGGCGGTGATTTGCGTCGAAGAAACAACCGTATAGCTTGCCGCCGCTACACCACCAAAACTCACCGCCGTCGCGCCCGTGAAGCCCGTTCCATTGATGGTAACGGTCATGGCTGCGCCAGCGCTTGTAGGCGTGAAGCTGGTGATATTAGGAAGAAGCAAGAATCCCGTGGCTGTTGCCGTACCGCCGACAGTGGTAACTTGTACGCTGCCGGAGGCTCCACCTGCACCAACTTGTGCAGTAATAGTCGTCATCGAATTTGTCAGAATCATTGCTGGAACTCCACCAAAGGTAACGGCAGTTGCGCCGCTCAGATTTGTTCCTGTAATCGTGACTGTTGCGCCCACAGCCGCGCTTGTCGGTGAGAACGTGGCAATCGTTGGCGCGGCAACAAAGGTGAATGGTCCCACAGAATTAACTGTGCCGCCCGGTGTTGTGACGCTCACAAGACCTGTTGCACCAGCCGCGACGTTGGCGGTGATTTGGGTTAATGATACCACCGTTACGCCTGTTGCTGGTACACCACCAAAAGTCACCGTTGCCGGAGCCGTAAAGCCTGTTCCCGTAATCGTGATAGTCATGCCCGTTCCAGCACTGGTAGGTGTAAAACTCGTAATCGTCGGAACAGGTGCAAACGTAAATCCCGTTGCAGATGCCGCCGTACCTGAGCCCGGTGCCATAACCCATACGCGCCCGGTTGCTCCTGCGCCGACCGTCGCGGTGATTTGATTGTCGTTGACAACCACGAAACCTGCCGCGGGAGTCGCTGTGCCAAAGGCTGCCGTGCCAAACCGCACTGCTGTTGCACCCGTGAAGCCAGAACCGTTAATCGTTACAATGCCGCCGCTTCCTTGTGTGGTAGGCGTAAAAGTCGTGATTACTGGTGGTGGAATGAAGGTGAATCCTGCCATCGACCCCGGTCCGCCGGGTGTTGTTACGGTGATACTACCGCTAGCGCCACCCGCCGCAACAACCGCCGTGATTTGCATGGAATTGACGACGATAAAACTCGCCGCATTGACTCCGCCAAATCGTACCTGTGTCGCACCCGTAAAACCTGTGCCATTGATTGTGACTGTTGTTCCGGCAGCAGCGCTCATTGGCGTAAAACTTGTTACCGTTGGAACTGGGGCATTAAACGTAAAGCCCCCAAAAGTTGCTGTGCAGCCACCGGGCGAGGTCACAACGACATTTCCGCTTGCTCCGCCCGCCGCAACGACAGCATCAATTTGTGTCGCGGACATAACGGCAAAACTTGCCGCTGGAACACCACCAAAACTCACCGCCGTTGCACCTGTGAGATTTGTTCCAGTGATAGTAACCGTACCGCCGCCGGATTGCATTGTCGGTGCAATTCCTGTAATGGTCGGCGTTGGAGAAAACGTAAACATTCCGGCAGAATTGACCGTACCGCCGGGTGTGGTTACGCCTATTACACCACTTGCACCGCCCGCAGCGACGGTCGCTGTAATAGATGTTGGAGAGCCGATAACAACACTTGCCGCCGCCACACCGCCAAAAGTTACGGTCGCCGGAGCGACAAAATTTGTTCCTGTAATGGTGACCGTACCACCCGGACAACGATTAGCGGGCGTAAAACTCGTAATAGTTGGTGGAGATGGCAGGAAGGTAAAACCCGCCAAACTGCCTGTGCCGCCGGGTGTGACCACCTGCACTGCACCCGTCGCACCGCCCGCTGCAACAACTGCGGTTATCTGCGTTGACGATACAATCATAAAACTCGCTGCCGGAATGCCACCAAAACGAACCGTCGTTGCTCCAGTAAAATTTGTACCATCAATCGTGATAACTGCCCCGACCGCCCCACTCATCGGCATAATGCTTGTAATTGTGGGCGCTGCAACCCAGGTGAACCCCGCCAATGTTGCCGTACCGCCGGGATTGGTCACTTGGACGCTACCACTTGCCCCCGCCGCCACAACTGCGGTTATCTGCATTGACGAAACGACCATAAAACTTGTCGCTGGAACACCGCCGAAGGTGACGGCAGTTGCTCCGCTTAAATTTGTGCCGTTTATCGTCACCGTCAATCCCAATCCTGAACTCGTTGGCGTAAAACTCGTAATGGTCGGCGGTGCAATAAATGTGAAGCCCGTGCGCGTCCCCGTGCCGCCGGGTGTTGTGACGGCAATACTTCCCGTCGCACCGCCCGCAGCAACGACGGCGGAGATTTGTGTTGGTGAATCGACGTTGAAACTTGCTGCCGGAACGCCGCCAAAGGTCACGGCAGTTGCTCCTGTGAAGCCCGTTCCCGTCAGAACGACTGTTGCTCCGACCGCAGCGCTTGTTGGGGCAAAACTGGAAATCACCGGAACGGGGATAAAGGTAAAGCCCGCCAGAGATCCCGTTCCGCCAAGGGTCGTGATAGAAATGCTCCCGCTCGCACCACCCGCCGCAACGACAGCATTAACCTGATTTGCTGAAATAATCGTGAAACTTGCTGCCGGAACACCGCCGAAACTTACGGCAGTTGTCGTTGCAAGATCAGTCCCGGTAATTTGTACTGTCGTCCCTCCCCCAGCGCTTGTTGGTGTAAAGCCAGTGATGGTCGGAGGCGGGATAAAATTAAACCCCGCGAGTGTTGCCGTGCCGCCTGGGGCTGTGACTGCAACACTGCCGCTTGCGCTACCAGCCGCAACAACGGCTGTTATTTGGGTTGCAGACACAACCGTAAAACTTGTTGCCGCCACGCCGCCAAAACTCACTGCTCCTGCACCTAAAAAATTTGTCCCGGTAATCGTAACGGTCATACCCGCTCCGGCGCTCGTGGGCGTAAAGCTGGTAATTGTTGGTACTGGTGGTGGTGCAATAGCACGAATGCGGTTATTGCCTTGGTCGGCGACGTAAATCGTTGTTCCATCAACGGCGACAGCATTAGGCTGATTAAACTGCGCTGCAAGCCCTGTTGCATCGGTTGAACCCGCCGAACCGCTTCCTGCCAGTGTTGTAACGACACCTGCTGGGGTAATCTGGCGAATACGATGATTCCCTTGATCAGCAACAATAATGTTTCCGGCACCATCAATCGCCAGACCTGCGGGGCTGCTAAAACGGGCTGCCGTTCCAGTACCGTCGAGCCAGCCAGCAGTGCCGTTTCCGGCAAAGGTTGTGACGACCCCGGCGGGTGTAATGCGGCGAATGCGGTGATTGAGTTGGTCGGCAACGTACACATTTCCCGCTCCATCAACTGCTACGCCGGAAGGGAAATTAAACCGTGCCGCAGCGCCGGTGGCATCCACATATCCCGACGTACCGTTCCCAGCAAGTGTTGTCACGACTCCTGCTGAAGTGATTTTGCGAATGCTGTGATTGAGAAAGTCTGCGACATAGAAATTACCAGAACCATCCACAGCAATAGCAACGGGGAATTGAAATTGCGCCGCCGCACCTGTACCGTCAGCAAAACCGCCTGTACCGCTTCCGGCAAATGTTGTCACGCTACCGCCCGCATTAATTCTCCGAATGAGATGATTTCCTGCATCGGCAACATAAAGGTCAGGGCTGCTGAAAACAACGCCCGTTGGTCCACTGAATTGAGCAGAGGTTCCCATTGCATCAGCAAATCCCGCCACACCACTTCCGGCGAATGTTGTCACGGCTCCGGCTGACGATATTCGCCGAATGCGGTTATTGACTTTATCCGCAACAAAAAACACACTACCTGTACCCACACCAATACCCGCAGGGGTGTTGAACTGCGCTGCCGTACCTGTTGCATTGGTAAAACCTGCCGAACTTCCAGCAAAAGTTGTGACCACCTGCGCCGATGCGCTTTGGCGCATGACTGGCAGCGAGAGAAGGAGCAATAGGGCTGCGGCAAGAAATGAGGAGCGAGTTTTCATAACAATACAGAAGAGAAGTGTACGAAATATATTCCCGAAATGTCGTCAATCGGACAGTGCAAGCGTTTCCAATACGGACAGCTCTGCAAGGAGCAGATTAAAATTTTATTTCACAGTTGGGCAAAAGTTTTTGGACTTTTTCTTGTTCTTCGGGCGAGAGTTTGTTTCCGCTCAACACTAAGACTTCGAGCATAGAAAGTTTCGCAATTTCTGGAGGAATGGTTTCTAATTGATTGCCCGATAAATTCAGTGTTTGGAGTTTTGTGAGCGAGGATAATATCGAAAAAGCGGCGGCAAAATTCAGTTGTGGGTTAGCGCTGAGTGCCAATTTTCGCAAGTTAGAAAGATTCGCCATTTCTGGTGGAAGCGCCGTGAGTTTATTTCCCCCTAAAAATAAATCCTGCAAAGCACTCAATTTCCCAATCTCTGCGGGAAGTGCCGTCAAACGGTTGCTGCTAAGATTGATAGCTTTGACGCTTGTAAGACCGCCTATCTCGGGCGGCAAAGTCACAAGTTGGTTGTTGCCAAGCTCCAATAACCGCAGCCCCGTCAGTTTGCCGATGTCCGCCGGAAGTGTTGCTATTTGATTGTTCCAAGCAATAACGCTCTGCAAGGTTGTCAGTTGACCAATTTCCGGTGGCAAGGTCGTCAGTTTATTCGAGCTGATAATTAAGGTCTGGAGCGAGGAGAGTGTGCTGAGTTCTTTTGGTAGCGTGGTAAGAAGATTGCTACTGACATTCAGTGTGCGAATGGTGGCGAGCGAACCGATTTCTGCCGGAAGCACCGCTAATTGGGTGTTCCAAAGATTGAGATAGTGTAGCTGCTTGAGGTTTGTCAACGCGCCTGCTGCCGAAGCGATGTTGAGGTCGGCATTACCGCTCACGTCCAGAACTTGCAAGTTACGGAGTGTGCCAATTTCAGGGGGAAGTGTTTTTAACTGATTATTCCATAAATCCAATACTTGCAGATGAGTAAACTTGCCAATATCCGCCGTAAGGGTTACAAGTTCGCTACTCCTCAAACTTAACCGATACACCTTTGTCGGCTCTTTGAGCGCATCGGCTAGGGATTCATATTCCCTTTGTGCCTCCAAAGCGGCACTGTCCAATATCCCGTTGTCTTTTTGCGGCACTTGCGCTTGCAGAAGCGATGCTGCACAAAGCAACATAATAACGCCGAAAAAAAAGCGTTTCAACAATGAAGTACAGTTCAGCATAGTGCTTCTCATATAGTACAAAACAATAACAAAGCTATCATAATTTGAGCGCTTGGAGAGTCCTTAGGTTTATTGAAAGAGAGGATCGCAATAGCTAAGGTAGTTAAGCCATAATCTACGGTTTTTCTATTTCATTTCCAATGGAAACGTTTTTCGTTTTGGGGCAGAGATTCTTACTTAATCGGATATATCAAGGTACCAGATTCTGTGCTGCTTTCCGTACTGAGACAGCGTACCGATGCGCCTCCAAGCCCTCAGCAGCAGCCATTATTTCAACTTCCGTACCCAGAGAGGCGATTCCTTGCGGGGTGAGGCGTTGCAAGGTGATTTTTTTGACAAAACTATCAACCGAAACGCCACTATACGCCCTCGCATAGCCGTTGGTAGGCAATGTGTGATTCGTACCGGAAGCATAATCCCCCACCGCTTCGGGCGAATAATGCCCTAGGAATATTGATCCCGCATTGACAACTCGCTCTGCAAGCGCGTCGGCATCATCGGAGGCGATGATTAAATGCTCGGCGGCGTAGAAATTGGCAAATTCCAGCGCTTCGTCCATTGAAGCAAAAAGCAGCGCACGGCTATTTTCCAACGCTTTTTGGGCAATGGCGCTGCGCGGCAATGCTCGTACTTGTCGGTCAACCTCTCCCAAGACCGCACCGATACTTGCCTCTGAGGTGGTAATAAACATCACTTGACTATCTGCGCCATGCTCGGCTTGCGAGAGCAAATCCGCAGCAACAAAGGCGGGAATACAGGTGGAATCGGCAAGCACAGCAACTTCAGACGGTCCGGCGGGCATATCAATCGCAATTCCTTTGCGCTGCGCGATTTGCTTGGCTGCTGTGACATATTGATTGCCGGGACCAAAGATTTTATCAACCTTTGGGATAGTCTCTGTTCCAAAGGTAAGAGCAGCAATGGCTTGCGCTCCACCAACCTTGAAAATCTGCCGAATACCGACAAGATTTGCGGTAAAAAGAATTGCCGGATGGACAGAGTTGTCCGCCTGCGGCGGGGTGCAGAGAACACGCTCCGGCACACCCGCTATTGCCGATGGTACGCCAAGCATCAAAATAGTTGAAAAAAGAGGAGCCGTGCCGCCCGGGATATACAACCCAACACGCTGAATCGGCACAGATTTCCGCCAACAGACTACGCCGGGCTGCGTTTCGATGCGCACGGGCGCTTCCAACTGCGGGCGATGAAATCGCTCAATGTTGCCGTGAGCAAGACGTATTGCGGCTTTGAGGTCTTCGCTAAGATTTGCGGTCGCACCAGTGATTTCGGCTTCGCTTACGCGGAGCGAAGGATGCTCTACGCGGTCAAATTTTGCGGTATATTCAAGAAGGGCTGCATCCCCACGTGCTGACACATCCTGCATTATCGGCAGGACGCGGCGTTCAATTTCCTCACCATCAAGCATTTCGCGGGCTGCCAGCCGTGACCATTCGGAGCGTTTGGGGTAGTGAACAATGTGCATAATTGAGCGAAAAATGGAGAAAAGAACGGGCAAGATAGTATCTCCGACCATATTGTGCAAACCTCACAGGAAATGTTTGCAAAAATTCACATTGAAAGAGGCGATTTGTCTGGCGGAACGTAGAAGTATCGCGCATCGGAAGAAAATAAGACATCTTTCGAGTAATAGCGCAGTGGAAAATCCTTGGTGGCATACTGGCTTTCACAAAGAGCATTAGCAAGCGCGTATATCGGCATATTTGGGTCATTCTCGGCACAAAAACGCTCAATCGCCTTGATATACAAGACCGTAAGCGTCTCGTGATAACCACGTTCGCGGGGAATATCACTCGCCGTTGGCGCTCCACAATGAGGATTATAGCGGTTGATGCCGTCGCGCATGATACGAAGCGCCTCTTCAGAGGAATGATGGATGACATACCACATTCCGACGGTAAAATGCGCCGCGTGTGTCCATTCTGCACAAGGTAGAGTACAATTCTCAAAGGCAGTGACGAGCCGAAGCACGTCTTCATTGGTTTGGTAGAGCATAGAAAAAGTAGTGTTGAGTTTTGAGTGTTAAGTTTTGAGTAGTAACAAGCATAGTTGCTTATTTTGCCATGACTTACGACTGATTTGCTTTGGTATGTGGCGACTATAATGAGACGCTACCCTAAACGTCTAGTCTTTTTGGTGAAATTTTCTCATATTTGCACCGCCAATAATCAGCGTATCCACCCTGTTTACCAACCATGACGACTACACCTTCATTCCTTGTCGAACCCATGCGGCATACACCGTTAGCAATGACAACAACGGCAGACGGCGCGAGCGCCCTTATTGCCCCCGACGGCACATCATTCCCCGTTGTGCGTGGCGTACCGATGTTTCTTGCTTCCGATGCGGAAAGCCTTGAATTTGAAACAATGTATCAGAATTTGAGCGAACCATGGAAGTATAGCGGAAGAGCTGCCGAAATGCTCCGTCATGAGTTTGTTGTGGCATTAGCAAGAGAAGTTGCCGAAAAGCCTGATTGGGTCTTGGATTTAGGATGCAGTGTCGGTCAACTGTCTGCACAGTTGGGTCAGCATTTTCCACGCATTGCCTCATTGGATGTTTCAGCGACAGCCGTTTTAAAGGCAAAAACAACGTGTGAAGCCAGTAGTAAAGCGGAATTTGCCTTTGTTGTCGCCAGCGCCACCGCTCTGCCGTTTGCCACAGAAAGTTTTTCGCTTGTCGTGGCTTCAGATGGGCTGTTTGGCTGGGAGTTGTCGGAAACAGCACAGCAGCAGGTTTTGAGCGAGATTACTCGTGTGCTGAAGCCAGGCGGCAGGGCAATTTTCACGGATTATCTGGGGCATAAAAAATTCCCTTTTCTTCTCAAACTTATTGACTCCAGCCCACTTCAGCGTGAGCGCACCGAATATTTGCATGATAGACTCTGGTATCAGATGGAATCATGGTTTCATCTGGCGCAGGACAACGCACTCGTCAAGGCAATTTTGCGCAACCGCTCATTAGCGCTTGGTTTGCGCGGCATCGCACGACTATTTGGCGCAAGAGCATCGAAGCATATTGGGATCGTTGCAAGGAAACGTGGGTAGTGCCGCCAGAATGCCATATACTGAAGTTACAAAAAGAGCTTGGGATCAAGTTTCCAAGCGGCTTGCAGAGGAACAGGTTCGTTAAACAACATAAGGCGTATGTGGTAAAATGTTGATAGAGAATGCCTTGTGCGAAACAGCTCTAATTTGTTGAAACTCATCAGGCAAATATACGCATGGGCGCGAATCGTTTCCACCGTGCGGGCTTGACAGATTTCAAGCGTAATCTGATTTGAGAAGTTTGATATACTCCAATAATTCCGAACAAATTCCTCAGAATGCATTTTCCTCCATTGACGTAACAATCCCCTTTTTCGTGAGTCCTAGCGATAACATTCGGTAATTGGCGCACTAATAACGACATTCGTGTTGATGCGTCCGACTTTCACAGCCTGAACAGCAATAGCACTCAGCCGATTCTGTGATCTGTTCGCTATTTTTATTTCCCTAAAAAAATTGCTACTTTTGTACTTGATGAATCAAACACAACATAGCAATACATCGAACGTTTTCATACGCCCCCCATCCAGCATCAAATCTTGCTTGGATAGCGGGCGTTTCTTTTATCATACACACTTAGCAGGGGTCAGTGATGGCACAAGCGGAAAATATCCATCAGGTAACACCGATGCTCTATGTCTCGGATTGTGTAGGTAGTGCAAAATTTTTTGAGCAGGTTTTAGGCTTTACCGTAATTTTTCAGTCGGAAGATTTTGCTTTGTTGCGTTGTGGCGGCGCTTCAGTGCGCATAGTCGAAGAAAAAGGTCGGAAAAAGGTTAATTCGGAAGATGCACGAACAACCGTATATATTGAGGTGTATAATGTGGATGCTCTCTATCTTGAGCGCGAAATTGCACTGGCAACTTTACCGACGGATGATGTCGTGAAGCCTGTAACTCAACCATGGAATCAGCGCGAACTACTTGTCCGAATGCCCGACGGAAATTGGCTTGCTTTCGGTCAGGAATTGTGAGGTTCATAAACAAATACAGTAGTACTAACAGTTTATAGCAACCCCAAAATTTATCTTGTTAATTTTTTCTTTATCATGCCCAAACGTTTAAACATTAACAGTGTGCTAGAACGTCGGCTTGACGACCAAGATCTGGGTTTGCATATTGCCCAATTAAATACAGATATTGCGAAGGGTGAAGGAATTTGTAATGCACCTCCGTTATCATACTGATTTTCCCAGGTAATTTCTGCATCTATGTACCGCTACAAACCCCTCCAGCCGAGCCTCCTGCAAGAAACAGAAGCAAGGTATCACGAATTTCCGCCATCGCATCTGCTTGGGAGCATAATTCATTGCTATTGGTCTCTCCAGACTATTCCTTTGGTAGCAAGTGGCAGTCAAGCCTCCGAACCGCTCCTGTACCGTGTCGCCACTGATGCGTGCGTGGATGTGATCGTTGATATTGCCAATCCAGATAGAATAAGCGTTATTGTTGGTACGACGAATGCACCGATACTTTTTCCTTTGGGTTACGATGCAGAATTTTTCGGAGTGCGTTTTTTGCCAAGCATGATTCAGCGTGTTTTTGCCGTGCATTTAGGGGAAATAGCTCATCAAACCTTGCCATTTGAGGATGTTATTGCTCCAAATTTGCGGGCAGAGGCGCGTACATGGATAGAATGCTTGCATACAGCCGATTCTTTCGAGGAGCGAAACGCCCTAACTGATTCGTTCATGCTTCATGCTCTCGCATTGCGGAACTTTACTCACGACACAAGGCTGCTTCATGTGTTCGATGCTCTTTTCGCATCGCGTGGGACTGTCAAAATCGAAGAAGAAGTGCGTAAACATCACGCCATCAGCCCACAACAACTTCGGCGAATATTCCAAGAATCGGTGGGTCTATCGCCAAAGACCTTCGCCCGCATTGTGAGATTTCAAGCGATGTTGAAGGCACTCACGCGACATTCTCAGCAGGCTTCAACAAACAACATTGAGGGTGTGTTTTTTGATTTCGGCTTCTATGACCAAGCGCATTTTATCCATGAATTTCAATCCCTGTACGGTGTTTCTCCGTCAGTATTCATGCGACTTCAAAGGAGTTGTGGTAATACTGATAATGCCCCAAAATAACCCCAAAAGTGTAGCTCTAAAGAATGAGCGATTTTTACAATTCCCTTTTGTGCCTGTGCCGTAGATTGCATCCTGTAATTCAGTATTTCCCACCATTTGGGTACATATCATGCAATCATTTTCCCGTTCCATGCGAACTGCTGCTATCACCAGTTTTGTTTTCGTTACTTGCGGCGTATTTGCTTGGTTTCATGCGCAAGGTTCTTCAAAACAGTCTTCTCATTCACCTTCATTCACAACGGAGAAACACACCATGAAAACAATGTTGCACATCCATGCAGGCGTTATCACTTCACGCCTTGACGAGACGAAAGAGTTTTACACGAAATATCTTGGCTTGAAGCCCAAAGTAGATATGGAGAAATTTTTTCTTCTGTTTGAAGACCAGTCCGGGCGCGAGGTGCTATCCTTCCTAATGCCCAATCACGAGACACAGCAAGACATCTTCAAGCCGGAGTTCGGCAATAAAGGTGTCTATTTGACGGTCGGAGTTGCAGATGTGGAAGCGGAGTACAAACGCCTACAATCCTTGAATGCGCCGATTGCGTTTCCGCTACGCAAAGAGGTTTGGGGCGATTACCACTTTGCTATCACAGATCCAAATGGCATTGGTGTTGATATTGTCCAATTTGCGCATCCTGAGCAGTAAGATCACTCAAACCATTTCGTTAGCTGTTCGATGTTTTTATTTCGCTAAAAAATTGCTACTTTTGTCTTTGATGAATCAAACACAACATAGCAATACATCTGACGTTTTCATACGCCCCCATCCGGCATTAAATCTTGCTTGGAGGGTGGGCGTTTCTTTTGATTGGTATGACATACAAAAGTATTAACAAATTTCATGTTGTAATATTGATAGTATCATTGGGGATTCTGTTATACAGATACACTTCAACCTTTACACCCAAGATAACAATACTGGCAGGCGGTTCACCGGGTCATAATGACGGCTTTGGTGTGGCGGCACAGTTTGGCTCTCTAAGAGACATTGTAGGCGACGGTGAAGGGAATCTCTACGTTATTGACAATAGCAGTATTCGTAAGATTGTGATAGCTACGGGCAAAGTAATAACGCTAGTGGAAGATATAGGACACTTTCGCAATCCATCGGGAATTACCAGTGATGGCAAAGGCAATCTTTATGTAACGGATATTGCTTGCGTCCATAAAATTGTAATAACAACAGGCAAAGTAACCACGCTTGCGGGGAGTCGCGAAATGGGAAATGCCAATGGTATAGGAAGAGTGGCACAGTTTCGTTATCCTTGGGGAATCACTAGCGATGGTACAGGAAATCTTTATGTAGCAGACTACAACCGTATTCGCAAAGTCGTTATAGCGACAGGCGAAGTAACAACACTGACAGGAGAGCAATTTAATCATCTAACCGACATCATTAGCGATAGAGTTGGAAATCTTTATGTTTTGGATGGTTCACGAATCTGTAAAATCGTTGTAGCCACAGGTAAAGTAACTGTGTTGGCAGGTAGGGGTGGCTTGTGGTGGTTTAGTCCTGATGGTATAGGATCTGAAGCCCGATTTCAGGAACCATTTAATATTACGACCGATGGCATAAAAAATCTCTATGTAGCTGAGACTTATGGCATTCGTAAAATTGAGATAGCGACAGGCGAGGTAATAACAGTAGTAAAGGGCAGTAAAAAAGGTTATCGTGAGAATATATTCAATCTCCCACATGGCATCACATACGATGGTTTCGGCAATCTCTACGTAACAGACCAGGGTAGCTATCGTATTTACAAAGTTACCATTGCGCAACAATAACGATGCTGGCGAGACTTGATTACTCGGCACGCGGTGCATCTTTCACGCTCCGTTCAGAGTATTGAAGAAGGTCTAAATCTTGCAGAAGTCTGATAATTGCTTAACAAAAACAATTTCCTCTTAACTAGTTTCATAACACCATGCCCAAACGTTCAGACATACAAAGCGTACTCGTCATCGGCTCCGGTCCTATCGTCATCGGGCAAGCCTGCGAGTTTGATTATAGCGGCACTCAAGCCTGCAAAGCCCTCCGCGAAGAGGGTTTGCGCGTGATGCTGATTAACTCCAACCCCGCGACCATCATGACCGACCCCGATATTGCCGATGCCACCTACATCGAGCCAATTACACCCGAATACATCGAAGCCATTATCGCCAAAGAGCGTCCCGATGCGATTTTGCCAACCGTCGGCGGGCAGACCGCTCTCAATGCCGCATTGGAAGTGCATCGCTTGGGGATTTTGGAAAAATACGGTGTTCAGCTTATCGGCTCCAAGCCGGAATCTATCCGCATGGCAGAAGACCGCGAGGAATTTTTGGAAGCAATGAAACGCTGCGGGCTGGAAATGGCACGAGGCGGTTTCGTGGACACAATGGAAGAAGGCATCAAACAAGCAGAAATTATCGGCACATTCCCGCTTATCATTCGCCCGTCGTTTACGCTGGGTGGCACAGGTGGCGGTATTGCCTACGATTGGGATGACTTCAAACAAAAATTGAGTGCAGGCTTGGAAGCAAGCCCCGTGCGGCGTGTGCTGGTGGAAGAAAGTATCATCGGCTGGAAAGAGTACGAGCTAGAAGTGATGCGGGATACAAAGGACAACTGCGTGATTATCTGCTCCATTGAAAATTTTGACCCGATGGGCGTTCACACGGGAGATAGCATCACCGTTGCGCCCGCACAAACGCTCACCGACCGCGAGTACCAGTTTATGCGGGATGCAGCACTCAAAATCATGCGTGAAATCGGTGTGGAAACTGGCGGCTCGAATGTGCAATTTGCCGTTAATCCGAAAGATGGACGTTTGATTATTATCGAGATGAACCCTCGTGTATCCCGCTCTTCCGCACTTGCGTCTAAAGCAACGGGCTTTCCGATTGCGAAAATTGCCGCAAAGCTCGCCATCGGCTACACTCTGGATGAGATCACCAACGACATCACAAAGAAGACTCCCGCTTGCTTCGAGCCAACGATTGATTACGTCGTTGTGAAAGTACCGCGTTGGGACTTCGAGAAATTCAAGGGTGTGGACGACGAACTGACGGTGCAGATGAAGTCTGTCGGCGAGGCAATGTCCTTCGGGCGCACCTTCAAAGAGGCTCTGCAAAAGGCACTCCGCAGCATTGAGAAAAATCGTCATGGTTTTGGGTATGATAATGCTTCGTACTTAGAGCCGATCTCCCACTTCCGCGTGGATAAAGAAGTCCATTTGAAGCGGCTTTTTCGCCGTAAGTCAGATTCGATTTTCGACCTCTGCGAAGCACTTCGTATGGGCATGACCACCGATGAAATTTTCCGTGCAACAGGCTACGATGCGTGGTTTATTGAGCAGTGCAGGCAGATTGTGAATGAGGCGGAAGGCTTACTCGCTGAATTGAGAGCCTTCAATGCGAAAAACTTTCTTCAAACCCTTGATGCCATGCGCCTTTTTCGCTTGAAGCAGTACGGCTTTTCCGACCGCCAACTTGCTATTTTGACGGGTTCATCGGAAAAAGAAGTACGCGCTCATCGGCTCGCGCTCGGCATAAAACCTGTCTTTAAGACGATTGACACCTGTGCGGCGGAGTTTGAATCTGAAACGCCGTATCATTACTCTACCTACGAACAAGAGAACGAATCCGTGCGGTCTGCGCGGAAAAAAGTCGTGATTTTGGGCGGTGGACCGAACCGCATCGGACAGGGCATTGAGTTTGATTATTGCTGTGTGCAAGCCGTCTTTGCCTTGAAACAAGCGGGTTACGAGGCTATTATGATAAATTGTAACCCCGAAACTGTTTCGACGGATTATGACATCACCGATAAACTCTATTTCGAGCCGCTCACGCTGGAAGATGTATTGAACGTGCTGGAACACGAGCAGCCGGACGGCGTGATTGTTACTTTCGGCGGACAAACACCGCTCAAACTCGCCCACGCGATTGATGAAGCGGGTTTCAAAATTTTAGGAACGTCACCCGAAGGCATTGACCTCGCGGAAGACCGCAAACGCTTTGGTGCGCTGATTGACAAAATTGGCGTTCCCTGCCCCAAATATGGCACAGCAACGACGGTTGAAGAGGCATTGGAAATAGCGGCGCGGATTGGCTATCCTGCGCTCGTGCGCCCAAGCTATGTGCTTGGCGGACGCTCTATGCAGATTTGCTACCACGATGATTCCTTGCGTCAATACATGAGCCGCGCTATCAACGTTTCGCCAGAACGTCCGATCTTGATTGACCAATTTTTGGAAAATGCCTACGAATTTGATGTTGATGCGGTGTCGGACGGAGAGCGCGTCATTATTGGTGCGGTGATGCAGCATATCGAAGAAGCGGGTGTGCATTCGGGCGATTCGTCGTGCGTGTTGCCGCCGTACAATATCACCAACGAACAGTTCGACCGCATCGTGGAATACACCCGCAAACTAGCGAAAGCACTGAATGTGGTGGGCTTGATGAACATTCAATTTGCCTTGCAGGAAGATGAACTCTATGTGCTGGAAGTTAATCCCCGTGCCTCGCGGACGGTTCCCTTTGTCTCGAAAGCGCGTGGTGTGGCGCTTGCGCAGATTGCAACGCACGTGATGACGGGTAAAAAGTTCGGCGACGAAGGTGTGCCGCCGATTGAGGAATTTTCGCTCTCAGCAAGCCGCGTTGCGATTAAAGAATCGGTGTTCCCGTTCAATAAGTTCCCGAAGGCTGATATTTACTTGGGTCCAGAGATGCGTTCCACAGGTGAGGTGATGGGCATTGACCGCGATTTTGCGGCGGCAATGATAAAAGCGAATATCTCTGCAGGCATCAATATACCTGACACAGGGCGCATATTTGCTTCGCTCTGCGACCGCGATAAAACCTCGCGCACGGCGCAAATCATCAAAGGCTATAACGAACTTGGCTTTGAAATTTTTGCAACCTCCGGCACGGCAGCGTGGCTGAAGCAGCACGGCGTTCCGGCTTCCACGCTGCTGAAATACTACGAAGGCAGCCCAAACGTTATTGATTATATCGAGCAAGGCTCTATAAATCTCGTCATCAACACGCCGAAAGGCGAGAACTCCCGTGTGGACGAGCAAGTGATGGGACGCGCTGCAATGAAGTTCAAAGTACCGTTCATCACAACGCTCGCGGCAGCACAGGCTTCGCTGAAGGGCTTGCAGAATGTTCGTGCATCGGACGTAGTACGGGTGCGGTCGTTGCAGGAATATTACTCGGAGTGATCACGGAATAAATAGCGTCCATGAACATCATTATGAAAGACCCGAAGTTCATCGTCCGAAGCGGAGAACAGTTGCAATAGCACCGAATATGGCTCTCCACTCAAGCAAAAATGATGCGCAAAGGCTGGTTCTGTCTTCATTCCTTGACGTTTATAGTCTTGAATGGCTTGGCGGTCATCATCATTGCCGAGCCATAATAATCGCTGCTCTGTCCAGTAATGCCGCACGGCATCTTGCTCCCAGACAGGCACAGCCTGAGCAAAAATTTCTATGCAAAGCGGCGAGCCGTCAGCATGACAGGTGCTGAATGACGCAATAAATGACGGAACGCCCTTAATTTCCACTTCCTGCACAGCAAAATCCTTCTGTCGGGAAAATTGCTGCAAGACCACAGTGCGGAATACCTGAAAATCCCGCACAAAGCAGATAATATCCGCATCACTGCTCTCAATGTCCACTCCAAGCGGTATTGTTCCGGCAAGCGTTGGCGAAAAAGGCGCGAGGATGTCGAAAAGATGGAGTCGGTGCAGTGTTGCTAATGTTTGAGCAAGCCGTTTAGTCATACATATTTTGTAATGATTTAAATTATACCGTTTTGATGTGATATTCGTGAATAACAAGAGAGATTGTCCATTTTCTAGTTGAAATTCGCCAAAAAAGCGTCTAAAAACAGAGGGTCAAACAGACAAGTTTCTCGTTGAAATTCGGGCTGGAAATAGCCGTAAAAAGAGCCCTTGAATTCAAACTTCAAAGAACTGTCAAAACTACTGTAATATGTATAATGTCTAATGAATATATCGTTATTCTTCAAAAATACTGATAATCACTTTATTCCACAGCATTTTCACTCCCCCATGACCACCAAAATCCTCACCCCCGAAGCACTCACCTTCGACGACCTCCTCCTCGTTCCACGCTATTCCGAAGTGCTTCCGCGCTCGGTCAGCCTTCAAAGCAAGCTCACACGCGGCATTACGCTAAATGTCCCCGTTGTGAGTGCGGCGATGGATACTGTTACCGAATCCGAAATGGCGATTGCGCTGGCACGCGAAGGCGGCATCGGTATTATTCACAAGAATATGAGCATTCAAGCGCAAGCCGCCGAAGTCGATAAAGTCAAGCGGTCTGAAAGCGGTATGATTCGCAAGCCCATTACACTGAAAGCCACACAAACCGTCTATGACGCACTGGAACTGATGGCACGATACAAAATTGCCGGATTGCCCGTTGTGGACGATTCTATGCGGCTTGTGGGCATTATCACGAACCGCGATTTGCGCTTCCAGCCCGATAGCGCTTTGCTTATTGGCGAGCTGATGATAAAAGACCGCCTTATAACTGCGCCCGTCGGCACAACGCTGGAAGATGCCGAAGCAATTTTGCAGCACAATCGCATCGAAAAACTGCCTGTTGTTGATGAAAAGGGCATTTTGAAGGGGTTAATTACGTTCAAAGACATTCAGAAAAAGAAAAAATATCCAAACTCCTGCAAAGACGAACAAGGTCGGTTGCGGGTCGGAGCGGCATTGGGCGTGGCACAAGATACTCCGGAGCGGATGGCGGCGTTGGTCGCGGCGGGTGTAGATGCTTGCATCGTGGACACAGCGCACGGACACACACGCGGCGTTATCGACATGGTGCGCCTTTTGAAGAAAGAGTTTTCGGATGCGCAAATAATCGCGGGCAATATCGCCACTGCTGAAGCCGCAAAAGCATTGATTGATGCAGGTGTGGATGCAGTCAAGGTTGGTATTGGTCCGGGTTCAATTTGCACAACTCGCATCATTGCTGGTGTTGGCGTTCCGCAAGTAACGGCAATTATGAACGTGGCTTCGGTGACGATGACGACCGATGTACCGCTTATCGCCGACGGCGGAATCAAGCAAACAGGCGATGTTGCAAAGGCAATCGCCGCCGGAGCAGATTCCATCATGGTCGGCGGTATGCTTGCGGGACACGAAGAATCGCCCGGCGAAAAGGTGTTGTTGGACGGGCGGGCATATAAGGTGTATCGCGGCATGGGGTCGCTGGGCGCAATGCAGCAAGGTTCGGCAGACCGCTATTTCCAAGACGTTGAGGAAGAAATTTCCAAACTCGTGCCGGAAGGCATCGAAGGGCGCGTACCGTTTAAGGGGAATGTGTCGGAAACAATTTACCAAATGACAGGCGGACTGCGCTCTGCAATGGGTTATTGCGGCTGCCAGACAATTCGGGAGATGAAAGAAAATGCCCAGTTTGTGAAAATGACAGGTTCCGGCTTGAAGGAATCGCACCCGCATAATATCTTGATTACGAAGGAATCACCGAATTATTTTGCGAAGTAGTTTGCCCAAATGAAGCCTACAAAATACCGTCATTGAAACACTCAAAGTACGGGCTAAACCCATTCACCATGAACTATTTCACATACTTTCCGCCAGCATCGGAGCTTGCTGATCAAATCGCGTTTTATGGCATTCATGACCGACCCGAGAACATACCGGAGGCGTACTTATCGCCACCTCTGGGGTTTAGCGGTTTTATGTTTACCCTTGAAGGAATGGGCATTTCCACTATCAACGGGGAAATCTTTGTACGCCATGCACACTCAGCCACAGGGCAGGTAACTGCGCCCGTTATAGGTGAAATGCTCGGCAAATTCAAGTCGCTTTTGGTGTTTATTCATCCGTTGGGTTTGTATCAGTTTTTTGGTTGTGATATGTCCACCCTTACAAACAGCTCCATACCCCTCGCCGAGCTGTTGGGCGAAGAACCATATCAAACTTTTCTGCACCAGATACTCTCCGCCGATAGTAATACCATTTTAATTATATTTTGGTGCTTTTCGTATCCAAGAATAGGCTGTCAAGCGGGTTAATAGCTCTGGATTGTCCCAGTAATGCCGCAAAGCATCAGTCAAAACTGCTTCAATTTCCTCAAGGGACGTAAAGACCGTGTTGGCTATCTTTTTACGGAGTTCCTCAAAAAAGCGCTCGCAGGGATTGAGTTCTGGGCTGTAGGGCGGAATATCGCGGATGTGGACATGAGAAGCACTGATGACCTCTTCGGCAACAATGCCCAGAAATGCTTGATGACTTTCTGGGGTCATATCGGGAAGAAACGCGGCAATCAGGTCGCCCCGCAAGGGTTCGATTGCAACGTAGAGATAGCCAAAATCGTAACAGAGTTTCGTTGTCCACTTCGGGCGAATGCCACAGGGGGTTCCACTGCCGCTTGTCAGAAGTATGCAAGCCGAAGCGCATTTCATCACTGAACCATTGAGGGAGTTTCAAGGGTTCTTGTTCAGACTGAATTTTTTTTAAAGTCTGCCTGCGCCTCAATGTCCTGTTTGTGGTGGCACGGGCGATCGGTCTTGGCTTTGTAACCCAAGCGTCGAAACAGTGTCCACATACCTGCTGGCGTATAGGACACCGCAAAGGTCTCCCTTACCCAATCTGCCGCTGCTTGCAGGGTAGAAAAGCCTTCGGCGCAGCGTTCATCCAAGCGACGCAATGCTTCTGCCGAAAGGCGGGCTTGTCCGCCCTTGTAGGCAAGAGAGCACATCGCCTCAAGTCCCCCGCGCTTGTAGGTACGCCACTGCCTATCGGCGGTGCTGTGACTGATGCCGACGAGTGCAGCTGCCTCTGGCATGGTCATTGCCAGACCACTTTTGAGCAAGCGCAGTAATTGAAGGCGTTGCCGCTCTTTCGGGTGGCGGGCTTGGCGTTCTAAGGTAAAGAG
>CANHDJ010000009.1 GCA_947459425.1 Ignavibacteria bacterium | reverse complement strand
GGAGCGGTGGAACAACACCCTTCGGCAACGAGTGGGGCGTTATGTCCGCAAAACCCTCTCGTTTTCCAAACGAGACTTTTGGCATCAGATTGTAACCGAAATGTTTATTATTACTTACAATCTCTCATGTATTACTTGACCACTACCCGCTTTTTGTGCAATTTTACTATGCTCCTCCAAGGTCTGAAGCGGTGTTGCGGCTGAAAGCCCGCGTTTTGTGCGCTCTTGCTCATCGGAAAGTTCGTAGTCTGCTTGATAGCCCAGTAGGGGAAAATATCTGCTTATCCGCATAAATGCGCCGTTTTGGATGATAGAATTAAACGGCAGATTGGACGTAAACGGCGACCACGATGAATGGAATTGAAAGCGTACAACCAAGCTATCATGCGGCTTCAAGGGTGTTGTGAGTGCGTAGAGATATTGCCCACATTCAGCATCCCGGACAAGACATTTTGCGTTTGGAATGCTCAAACTATCCAGTGTGGAAGCCTTGTCGAGGGAAATCAGCACGGTATCAAGTGGGGCGGCAGTGTGATTAACCATTGTATAACGCCCTTCAACCGCATAACGTTCTTGCTGCGGATAAAGATGGATAGCGGTCTCCACGCCCGTAATGGTCGGTTGCGGCATTTGTTGAAAACGGCGGAAACGGCGTTCATACTGCTCCGCCCACGCATTGCGATATTCCGCCGAGCGATAGGAATGGGCAATGTGCATTTGGTGAAAAACATATCCGCCACTTCCCGCTGCCGCAACTACGCAGACCCCAAACGCAAGCAAATATGCAGGTTTCCAGCGTTGTAATCGTAATGTGTTCTGCAACGACGATGTTCGTTTCCACAGCACTCCGCAAAGCAAGCCAATAGCAAGCGTTATCGCCCCCCAATACAGCATTTGCCAGCCAAAGGCGGTGATTGCAGTGTCGAAACCGCTCATGTCGGTCATTTTGGTCGAAAGCGGTGCCGCAAAGCGCAGAAGCGGGTGGCGAATGCCAAGCATTCTGCCAAGCGGCGTACTGGTCAGAAGAAATACCCCGACAGCAAGCACTAATCCCACATAGCGGCTTTTGGTCAGCGTTTGCAGACTTACCGACAGCACCGCCGAGAGTGCGAGCGGCAGCGCAAGCACATACAGAAGCGATGTGTACGCGCCCCAGTGAATATGCGGGTAGCCGAAGAGGATTTGGCAAATAATCCCAACAAGAATGCTTTGCACAACCAACACAAATGGTAGCGACGCGGGTGCGACAAGTTTCGCACAAAAAACGGCAGTCGTCGGAAGCGGCGTGGCATCTTCAAGCGGCGAAATCCGCGCTGAATGGCTTCGCCAGAGGATTTCATTGCTGAAAAACAGCACTGCAAGCAAGGCAAATGGCGGCAATGTCGTGAGAATCTCATTCACCATAAGCGTCGTGGTGGCATATCGCGCTGGAAGCCGCACCCCGCCTTGTACCGCGCTCACAATTTCAACACCAATAAAAAATGTCCACAGAAGTACGAGCAAGAGAAACGGTATGCTTTTCAGCGTAGAAAACACATCCAAGCGAATGAAATTCCAGAATGTAGCCCAGAAGTGGTGCGGGGCTTGGGGGTGCAAATGGAAAATTTTCGTCGCGCTAAGGTTTTGCGTGAGGGTCTCGCTTCTTGGCGAGGCTCTCACTTGCGTTCTAGCGAGACCCTCATTAAGAAATGAGAGCCTCGCTTTACGAAAAAACCACGTAGTGAAGCCATTCTGAGGAGTCTGCTCAAATCGAAAACGCATCATCACGAGCGCCAGCAACCCAAGCGCCAAGACGCTCCAAAGCAAGCGGTTCAGCAGCATTGTGCCGCCAAGTTCTAAAAGCCGCGTATTGCGGTCGTGTGCCGTCCAAGCGGAAGTCTGCTCGAAAAATGTTGCCATTGCAAAAGGGTCAAAAAGGGCGGTGAGGCGCATTGCTTCTGCCGAGACGGGCTGATTGTTTGCCATGAGCGGCGAATTCGATGCTATCGAACCCACGAAATACAGCACATAGAGCAACAGCCCTGCAAGAAAAATGTAGAGTTTGCTGCGTGTTCGCCAAGCCAGTGTCCATGCTATTGTGCAAACAATCGCCGTGCAGAGAAGCGTGTTGGGAAGGATGAACAGCACAAACGGCTGAAGGTACGAAAGCACAGAAAACGCGCCAAACTGCCCTGTGTTCAATGGAGTATTCATCGCTACAAGGTGACCACACGCACAACCAATGACGGCAGCAAAGAGCGTCAATGCAGACAGCCCGAAAACAGCACCAAAGCGGCTCAGAAGGTAATCCGACTTGCGGAGCGGCGTGGCAGTGAGAATGGCATCAAACCGTGCGTCATGCTCTTTGAGCAATGCTTGTGCTGCAAAAAGCGTTGTCGGCAAAATCCCCACAAGCGAGAGAAAACCAATCATATATGCCACAACAAACGGTGAGTTTTTATGTACGTTTGGGAAGGGAAAATTACCGCCAATCGCAATCAGCATACCGAAAGCGAACATTGCTCCAAGCGCGATGCGAAATGACCACGTAGAGCCGTGTATGCGCCATTCGACGGCGAGAAGATGTGGGAGAATTATTGGTTGTATGAGGCTTTTCACAAAGTTTTTCATGGCGTTACTCCTTCCGCTTGATAGCTGGAACGGTGATAACTGGAACGGTGAGAGCCGGAAAGCGTTTTGAAATACACATCTTCAAGGCTTGGCAAGCACGGTGTGAAGCCGTCTTCGGGCTGCTCGTCGGCAAGGACATTTATTGCGAGACTGCCCGCATTCAGGCGCGAAGAAAGTACCTGCATTTCGCCCTTATACCGCACTATATCTCGCTTTGGAATGGCTTTTGTCCAGACTTTTCCACGCAATTCATCCACAAACGCGGAGGGCGAGCCTTCGGCAATAACCGCGCCGTCAGCAATAATCGCCATTTGCGTACACAAATCGCGCACGTCCTCGACGATGTGCGTGGAGAGAATCACGATGATATTCTCGCCAATTTCGCTCAGAAGATTGTTGAAGCGGTTGCGCTCTTCGGGGTCGAGTCCGGCGGTGGGTTCGTCCACGATGATAAGCTGTGGTGCGCCCAACAGTGCTTGTGCGATGCCAAAACGTTGGCGCATTCCGCCGGAAAACGTGTGAACGCTCTTGTCGCGGTGTTGGTAGAGGTTTGTTTGTTCCAGCAAGGCGCATATCTGCTCGTGGCGTTCCGGCTTGCTCGTGAGACCTTTCAGCACGGCGATATGCTCCAAAAGCCTGTATGCGGAAAGGTTCGGATAAACACCAAATTCCTGCGGCAAATATCCCAAACACGCTTTGATGTGGAGCGGGTTGGCAAGTGTGTCAATACCATTGAAGGTGACTGTACCTGTATCGGGTGTTTGTAGTCCGGCAATGGTACGCATGAGCGAGGATTTTCCCGCGCCGTTCGCGCCTAAAAGCCCAAACATTCCGTCGGAAATCGTGAGGGAAATGTCGTGGAGCGCACGAACGCTATTGGCGTAGGTTTTGCCGAGATGCGATATGTGAAGTGTGTTCATGGTGTATGAAGAATGTTGTTGAAAAGTTTGAAAAGGACAAAGAGCATACATCCCGTTCAGAAATGACGGGCTGTGGGAAGGTAACAGTTGGGAAATATCGTGTTCGCGCTATTCTTCTGGGCGGTATTCTAAAATATCACCGGGCGTGCAATCAAGGGTCTTGCAGATGGTTTCGAGTGTGGAAAATTTAATGCCCTTTGCTTTTCCGGTTTTCAGCAGCGAGAGATTGACGGGCGTAATATCAAGGATTTCCGCGAGTTCTTTCGATTGCATTTTCCGTTTAGCGAGCATCACATCCAGATTGACAATGATTGGCATAATGGTAGAAGGTGCATGGTTACTAGTCTTTGATGAGTTGTGGCAAGTGCCAAAAACGATCGTCAAACGATTAAATCTTGTTCGCGCTGCAAGGAAAAACCTTGTTGGAAAATGGCGGTCATAAAATACGAAAAAACGCCAAGAATAAGGTGGAGTGCGATGATGACCACCGCCGCATCGCCATCATTCCGAAAAATACCCCATGCTACGCTGAACGGAATAAGCACATTTGCAACGGTAAATGCTGTAAGACGCTCCACAGCTTGTTTGGTGAAAAGTGGCTTTTGCGCAAAGGCGTGAAAAACATTGCTCAAAAGCCAGAAAAAAATGCCGTAAGAAGTAATAAGCGTCAGCATTTTAGCGATATACCAGCCTTGATAAAAGCCAAGCATAAACGTTTCGCCCGTGAAGGGAACAAGCACCTCAAAGTGTGTTCTGGCATCTTCCAAGCGAATAAATGAAGCAGCAGAGGGCAGATTGAGCCATTGTAACAAGAATCCCAATGCTGGATATGCAGCAAAAACGAAGTATCCCAAGGCAACAACCTTTGTCAGGGCAGACAGAATGCGGGCTACGAGGCGAACAGTTTTCATATACTTCCACTACTAATGGGCATGAGAGAAATTGAATTGTCTTTGTAGAATAGTTCTACGGTTAAAATTCAATAATTGTTTCATGCAAAACTATAACTAATTATTGAAAAACAATAATTATTTTCTCGGCAATCTTTTTTTAGACAATGCAGGGTGGTCAAATTTTTGATACTGTTAAATTTTTGGCTAAGTTCCACAAACCAATTGTTCTGCGCCATACAGGAAAAATTATGAAAGCTATTGTTCGCTCTGAGTACGGCTCGCCCGATGTCTTGCGGCTTGAAGATGTAGCACTGCCCGCCCCAAAAAGTAACGAGGTTTTGATAAAGGTTCATGCTACAACGGTGAATAGAACTGACTGTGCAAACCTTTGGGGCAAACCATGGATAATGAAAATCATACTCGGCTTTCCAAAGCCAAGACAGCCAATACCGGGAACAGATTTTGCGGGGGTGATTGAAAAAGTTGGGAGCGACGTTACGCTGTTCGCGGTGGGGGATAAAGTCTGGGGATTCAATGATGTAGGCTTGCAATCTCATGCCGAATATATTGCCATGCCAGAAAATAACGGAATTACCACCATACCTCATAATTTCTCGTTTGAAGAAGCTGCGTCGTGTGCCGAAGGAGCGCATTATGCCTATAATTTCATCAATAAAGTCCATCTCCAAGCGGGTCAGAAAGTTCTCGTCAATGGTGCTTCCGGTGCGATAGGCTCTGCGCTGGTGCAGATGGTCAAGTATTGTGGCTTGCACGTTACGGCGGTCTGTCCGACGAAGGCGATAGATGCTGTGCGGTCGCTTGGTGCAGATAAAATTATTGACTACACCGTTGAAGATTTTACGAAGGATGCCGAACGCTATGATTATGTCTTCGATGCGGTTGGCAAAAGTACCTTTGCAGCGTGTAAACCTCTGCTCTTGCCCAAAGGAATCTACATTTCTTCCGAATTGGGACCCAAGGTGCAAAATCCCTTTCTTGCGCTCATAACACCGCTCTTCGGCGGCAAGAAGGTCATTTTCCCTGTACCAAGCAATATACCTGCAAGCCTCAGTTTTATCAAAGGGCTGATGGAGCAGGCAGCATTCAAGCCGTTGATTGATAGACGGTATGCGTTGGAGGGCATCGGCGAGGCATACAATTACGTCGTGAGCGGGCAGAAAACGGGTAATGTTGTCATTACGATGCCGTAAACAATGTTTTCAATAGCTTCTTTAGTTATTCCACTTCAAAGGCTTCTTTCCGGCGCAACACGGCTTGATGACGATGTTTTAATCGACGACGAGCCACAAGCCCTTCCAGAATACTTTGCACATCGGCAAAGGTGGAAAAAGGGTAATGCGGCAGATGCTGGCGATTGCAGTAGGCAGCAAGCGCTTTTTTCGCAAAAATAATATCGGCGTGGTCGGCAGCGCAAAAATCCGAATACCCATCGCCGATATAGATAACAAGAGCCTCCGAGGGAAGATTTTTTAACACGCTGTTCCGCTTGCACGAAGCGCAAAAGCAGGTACAGGACTCATCGCGTCCCGGAAAAAACGGCGTGAAGATGCCATGTTCAAAGCGTAATTTGTTGCAAAAACGTGGAAGCCCGCCCGCACCCTCGCGTTCCAGCACAGTGTCAATATACACATCAAAGCCATCGCTAACAACCGTAAGCGGCAGAGCGTTTGCGCGGCAAAAATCAACAAAGCGTGTAAAATGAGAGTCGGCGGGTTGCTGATACGCCCAATGACGCAGTATTTCTGGCGTTACATCGTGCCTTAGGGAGGCGGCAAGTAATTGCCAATACTCTGGCACGGTTAGTTCTCCACTGGCAAGGCGGGGGGAGTATTCTTTCAAATTTCCGAAAACCTCGAAAATTTTATCACCTAAATCTTCGAGTGTGATTGTGCCGTCGAAGTCGGTAAAAATATGTAGAGGTGGTTTGAGCATTGGGTAAGATCGTGGACAGGATGATTCTTGAATTCAAGTTGTAAATGCGAAACCCCTGCAACAGAGCATGGATGCGGTGTTGAGGAAATATTGTCCTGCTTGAATATGAAAATATTCACCAGTGAGTTCAGAGGCTTCTTTTACAAAAAACCCGCACCACCGCTAGGAAGCGGTAGCACGGGCGGATAACCTGATAGTTATTTTTTAGCAATTTAGACAAAAGCGCTAAAGCCGGTGATAGCGCGTCCAACGATAAGCGTATTCATTTCTCGTGTGCCTTCGTAGGAATAAATCGCCTCTGCATCAGCAACAAAGCGCCCTACATTGTGGTCGAGCAGAATACCATTGCCGCCAAAAAGTTCACGCGCCCAGCCAACGGTCTCGCGCATACGCAAAGTACAGAATGCTTTTGCCATCGAAGCGTGTTCGTCTTTCATCACGCCAGCGTCTTGCATTTGCGAAAGGCGTGTGCAGAGTGTTTGGCAAGCGGTGATATTGCTGTACATCTGCACAAGCAGGTTTTGAACAAGCTGGAAATTGCCGATTTCTTTGCCGAATTGTTTGCGTTTTTGAGCATATTTCAAACTGTTTTCGTACGCACCCAAGGCGCAGCCAACAGCCATCCATGCTACTCCGGCGCGGGTCATACGCAGAACTTTTGCCGTGTCAGCAAAAGTGTTTGCTTCTTGAAGGCGATTTTCTTCGCTTACTTTTACATTTTCCAATTTCAAAATAGCGTTCTGCACGATACGAAGGGCAATTTTCCCTTCAATCTTTTTCGCGCTAAAGCCCGGTGTACCTTTTTCAACCAAGAAGCCTTTGACATTGCCTGTGGATTCTTCACGCGCCCAAATGACTGCAACATCAGCAAATGTGCCGTTGCCAATCCATTTCTTTTTGCCGTTCAAAATCCATGAATCACCTTCGCGGCGGCAGGTCGTGTGCATACCGCCCGCCGTACCGGAGCCAACTTCCGGTTCGGTCAGACCAAAACAACCGATTTTTTCCATACGCTGCATCGGTGGGAGCCATTTTTGCTTTTGTTCTTCCGAGCCGCAGAAATAAATCGAACCCATTGCCAAGCCGCCATGAACGCCGAAGAACGTTGCAAACGAAGAGTCAATACGCGCCATTTCCATTGCGCAAATACCTTCAAGAAGCGTTGATTCGCCCATACAGCCGTAGCCTTTATATGCCATGCCGATAAGATTTTGCGCTGCCATTTTGGGGATAATCTCGTGCGGGAACTCGTCTTTTGCCCAATATTCATTCGCAATGGGGCTGATTTCTTCTTCCATAAACTTGCGCACTTTCATGCGAATTTCTTGCTGGGCAGGGTTCAAAAATTCTGCCACGTTATAGAAATCAAGATTTGGCGCGGGGAGTTCTTTTTTCTTACCGTTTGCGCTTGCGCTTTTGCCGCCGCCCATTTGCGACATAAGCATTTGCATCATTTTCGGATCCATGTTCAACACGAAATCCATCAGGACATTCAAGTCCATTTTTTCGGCAACTTTCGCTGCTTTTCCGAGGTCGATTTTATCAAGCATTGTGGCGCTCCTTGAAGTGAGGAGTGAAGAAATGAAGTGATTAGTAGGGAGAGAACGTGCGAGGTCAGATACGACAATATTCCAGATGCCACGCCCGAACACACCTGCCAGCGAGGCAGGGCAAATATAGCACAAAAAGTTTGGTTTTATACCACGTTAGAGTGCTTTTTTATGAAAAATTTTTCATCAAGTAAAGAACACAATGCTTACGCCTCCGAAGCTAGTAAATGTGGGCTTTTGAGGCGTATTTCCTCTTGCAAAGCCCCATCCAGTACAGCGCCGACAAGCGAGCGTACTTTGCCGAGCTGCTCCAGCGTGAGATTTCGTGCGCCTTGCAGGTTTGCACCGGAAAAATCTGCTCCGTCCAACGTCGCATGGTCGAAATTTGCGCCCGTCAAATCAGCTTGAACAAGGTCGGCGTTGGAAAGATTGGCATACGCAAGGTCGGTTTCGCCAAGCGTCGCACCGGAAAATACTGAGCCGGAACAGTCCGCGTGGTGCAGTTCCGCACCAAAAAGAATGGCGTTGGCAAAATTAGAATTCCATATCGTGACATACTCCAGATTTGCACCCGTTAAATTCGCATTGTCCAGCATCGTACCGGGAAGATTGGCATGGGAAAAGTTTGCTGCATCCAAAACAGCATCGGTCAAAATAGCGGAGGAAAAATCCGACTGCTCGGCATTGACACTACTCAGATTTGCACCCGTCAAATCGGAACTTTCAAAATTTGCTTTGAAAAGATTTGCTTCCCACAAATCCACGCGCATTAGTTTTGCGCCCGAAACGTTTGCTTCGCCGAGATTCGCGCACATCATTTTTGCGTCGTTCAGGTCTATTCCGGGCATCATAGCAGAGGACAAATCTGCACCCTGCATTTTTGCACCGGAAAGGTTTGCATCCCACAGATTTGCGCCGGAAAGATTGACCTCTGTTAAGCTGGCATCAGCGAGGTAGCACATTCGGAGATCAATCTTGGAAATGCCGTATTTATTAAGGCGACGGATATTACCGATAATGCGTTGCTTTGCTTCAACACTTTCGAGTTTGCGAAAATCATCAATTTCCTCTTGATATTTTTTCTGCTCAAGCCGCTTCTCGCCTAGTCTATTGAGCCAGAGCATCAAAATACCTAAAATCAAAATATCGAAAATAACCCCGTGAATTTCGCTAATAAGATTGATTTGAAAATTGCGGTCGCTGTACACACCTTGCCAGAGCGAAATACCAACGACCAAAACGGCAATAATGACCAAAATAAACGATGCAATCCTCAGTGGGCTGGCAAGGATGTAATTTTGCCACCACGAAGGGCGCTGCATGGCACGAAGCGTCTTATTGGCATCGGTGGAGAATTGACGGAGTTTTTCATTGCCCTCAGAGCGTACTTTCTTGAAAAAACGTTTCATAATGTGCTTGATTCCGTCAGTGAACAAGGTGGTGATTTGGCATGGGAAAAAATAGAGAGGAATATCAAGAATATGGCAAACTTTCCTGAACTTTCATTTTCGCAGTCGCGCTAAAATTAGCAAATTGCCGTTTCGTTGTCAATTCTTACGCGCAATGTTGCGAAATTTTTTTTTCGTACAAGCATTTTTCGCTATTTGAACTTTACCTCTACCTTCGTCATGGCTCAAGGATACAAACGCCTCTTTATTTTTTCTGCGCCAAGCGGTGCCGGAAAAACCACGATTGCCAAGCACTTACTCACGCAATACGATTTCATGCGGTTTTCCATCTCCGCCACCACTCGCGAGCGCAGACCGCAAGAAACTCACGCGAAGGATTATTACTTTTTGAGTCTGGCGGAATTTGAGGAGGCAGTGAGGCATGGCGATCTTGCCGAGCATGAACAAATTTTTGGTAATTATTATGGCACGCTCCGAAGCGAGATAGATAGCGCCCTCCGGGACGGAAAAAGCCTTGTGTTTGATATTGACGTAAAAGGCGCACTGAGCCTCCAACGCGCTTATCCGAGCGAATCACTGTTGATATTTGTTGCGCCGCCCAGCATGGAAGTTCTCACGCGCCGCCTCACCGAGCGGAATACCGAATCCGACGAGCAGCTAAAACTTCGCTTGGAACGCGCCGCAATGGAACTCGCCGAGCAGGATAAATTCGATGAAATTATTGTCAATGACGATTTAGAGCGGGCTTTCGCGGACGCACGGGCAATAGTCGAACAGTATGCACCGCTTCCGCACGAATAGCCACCTCATTCGCCGCTTTCTTTACTATGCTGCCGAAGAATTGTGTAAATTTGCGTCCACAACGCCGCCTTTTAAGCATGATTATCCAAATTTTGATAGTTCAATGAGCCTTCAAACCCAACTTCAACGCCTCAAAGCACTCGGTTTCAAAAAAGCCCTTCAGATGAAATGGGAAAACTTTCTCTGGACGAGACTTTTTTCTTTCGGTGAATTTTTCGGACTGAGTATCCTGCCGGCACACTTTTACAGCCCCGTGCCGGACACACGCATTTTGCGCAAAACAATGCAACGCTGGAACGCGCCTTCCAAACTTGCTGGCGTGAATATTTCCACCCAAGCACAGGAAACCTTTTTGCGCAATTTTCATGCCTACAATGCCGAATGTGCTGCGCTCCCTGATTATGAATCCGTGACGCAACAAGGCTTGGGTGAAGGGTATTCGGTCGTGGATGCGCACACGCTCTATCTCATGCTCCGCCACGTCAAGCCCAAGCGCATGATGGAAGTTGGTTCGGGCGTTTCGACGTTGTTTGCCTTGGAAGCATTAGCAAAAAATGGTGCGGAAGGTGATGGAAAGCCGATGATTACGTGTATCGAACCCTATCCGCGTCGTGGATTGCTCAAGCTGTCGGAAGCCGGAAAAGTACATCTTATCAAGGATTTCGTGCAAGATGTTCCCGTGAAAACCTTCCAAGAACTCGGCGATGGCGATGTGTTGTTTATTGATTCCAGCCACGTATTGAAGTTGGACAGCGACGTACAATATCTGTATTTGGAAGTGCTGCCACAGCTTCAAAAGGGCGTGGTTATTCATATTCACGATATTTTCTTTCCCTTTGCCACGCCGGAGCCGGAAACCTGGATTTTTCGGCAGCATCAGTTTTGGAATGAATCGCCGCTTGTCCAAGCGTTTTTGGCATTTAATCCCGCATTTGAAATTCTTTTTTGCGGCAGCTATCTTCACCACAACGCGCCGGAACTCTTGCAAAAAGCCATTCCTGTTTACCATCCCAAAACGACCTTTGCGGGTTCGCTTTGGCTAAAAAAGGTGCAGTAAATCATGGTCAATGCAGCATTGGAGCGGATTGGAAGCGGTATTTTGGGCTTCGTCGGTGAAATTGGGCGTTTAGTACTGCTCTTGGGGGCGATTATCCGCTACACACCGCGTATTTTCAGGGACAGGAAGCTCGTTTTAGAGCAGATGTCTATTGTTGGCGCGGATTCACTGCCACTCGTGATTTTGATTGGTGCGTTCACGGGTGCTATTGCTGCTTTGCAAGCCACCAACCTTTTCGCCAAGTTTAATCTTATCGGCATTGCCCGTCCCTTTATTGGCGGTTCGATTGCAACGGTTGTTTTTACCGAACTCACGCCTGTACTCACGGCGCTTGTTATTGCCGGGCGCGTCGGCGGCGCAATGACCGCACAACTTGGTACGATGCAGGTTTCTGAACAAATTGATGCACTCGAAATGATGGCAATTGACAAAAACCGCTACTTGTCCATGCCCCGCGTCATTGCTGCTTTGACGATGATGCCTGTGTTGGCGGTCTTTTCCAATATTGTTGCCATTGCGGGCGCATACTTCCTCACCAGTCTCAAGTTTGATTTTTCGGTGCAGATGTTTTTTGATTCGATTCAGCGCTTTTTCAGTATTAGCGAAATCGCAACAGGAATGTTCAAATCGGCGGTCTTTGGCGGCATTACGGCACTTATTGGCTGCCATGTCGGGTATATGACCGAAGGCGGTGCTGAGGGTGTTGGAAAAAGCACGGTGCGGTCGTTTACGCTCTCGGCGGCTTCGATACTGCTTATTGATGCTATTTTTGGTGGTGTGCTTTAACCACCGAAAAAGTACCTTTCGGCAACCGAATATTATTCGATATTATGAATCCCCACAATATTTCTTGGCGGCAAGACCGCATTTTCTCTGCTTATTGGCTCTTCTTGCTGATAAGTCTGGGAGCGTTTGTACCAGCGAAGAGCCAAAACATCCGTTTTGAGCGGCTTTCCGTCGAGCAGGGGCTTTCGAGTGCCAATGTGAATTATATTCTTCAAGACCGCCGAAAAATGTTGTGGTTTGGTACAGAAGATGGGCTGAATCGTTATGACGGCATTACCTTCACCACTTTTCGCCAAACCCTTCCAGACTCGCTTGGTATTGGGGCGCACAGCATAACGTCCATATACGAAGATTATAGCGGAGTGCTTTGGCTTGCCACCGCCAATAGGCGCACTGTATCACGATTTTCACCCTTTACTTCTCGTTTCGATGCCTTTCTTTTTCCTTCTTCGACTGAAACAATCGCACAAGCCTTTGTGGAACAACGCAACGGTACGATATTCGTTGGTACAAAAAATGGCTTATTCACAGCTTCCGGTACGAATACTATTCTTCAACGTGTAAAAAATATTCCGACAACGCTGGACATTCGAGGAATGGTGCGCGATACGGGCGATGTATTTTGGCTGGCGTGTAGCGATGGTAGTATTTACAGATTTAATGCTGCGGAATCTTCTCTAAGCAAGGCAGAATCTCGTGTACAAGGAAACATCACCACTTTCACGCCGCAATACGATAGTGCTTCACAAAAGCAGCCATCGGCATTGTGGCTCGGCACGCGGGATAATGGGCTTTGGGCATACGTGCCTGCCGAGCGCCACACGATACGGTTATCAACCGAAGAGGGCTTTCCCGGCAAGAATGTACGCAGTATCTGTGCCACGAGCCGTGATGAAATATGGGTTGGTACGGATAATGGCGTGGTGATTATGCGCCGAAACCGCTCTAATCCTGCTCTATGGCGCGTTGCAGAGCATTTGACGCACGACCTTCGCAATGAAAAGACCCTTTCCGCAAATTTAATCCAGCACATTCTCAAGGACTCTTCGGGCGTGGTGTGGGTCGGTACGGCGTTTTATGGCGTGAGTAAGTATTCGCCGTTCAAGCAGAAATTTCAGCATTTTGCGGTGAATTTGCTCAAAGATAATTCGAGTTTGAATAGCGCTTATGTGCGAGATATTGCCCAAGAGGGCGATAATCTCTGGCTTGCCACGCAAACAGGCGGTGTCAACCGTTTGAACCGCAAAACGGGCGTTTGGACGTACTTTCGCCGAGACAAAATCGCCACCGACACCGCATGGGCGCTGCGACTTGACCGCAAAGGTCAACTTTGGATGGGAACGGTTGGGAATGGGCTTTGGCGCTGGGATGTGTCCAAGCAAGCATTTGTGCGCTTTAGCGGTCTTCCCGCTCACATATCCGTCCAACTGCTTTACGAGGACAGCCAAGGAACGCTTTGGGCGACCGGCGACGGAGCGCCGCTCTACGGCATTGCGCCTGACCGCACGACGCAAAAAGAATATCCCGTAAACCTTGCCGGGACGAATACCAGTTCCGGAAAGCGCATTTTGTCTATGTTGGAGACCGCTCAAGGGCAAATACTGTTAGGGCTACCGACAGGTATCATTGAATTTGACCGAACTCAAGGCACGATGCGTCGTCTGCTGCCTCGGTACGCCATCCGTGCGATGATACAAGACTCGCAGGGCGATTTGTGGCTGGGAACACGCGGGCAGGGACTTCTACACTACCGTTTGGGCAAGGAAATTCTTTCCACAATGGATACAACGAAGATTTTTGCTATCACCGAGCGTGAAGGATTGCCGAGCAATCTTGTGAGTGCTATCGTGGAAGATTCCTCCAAACACTTGTGGGTCAGTACCAAGCAAGGCTTGGCGGAAATTGATATTGAGACGCGAAAAGTTATGCGGGCATTCGATATGGACGATGGTTTGCAAGGGCGCGAATTTCATCATGGTTCAGTATTTCAAAGTGCCGAAGGTGAAATGTTTTTTGGCGGTACAAACGGCTTCAACACCTTCTTCCCGCGCAATGTTCTGGTCAACACGGTTGCGCCGCCGATTGAAATAACATCGGTGAAAAAATTTGGTCGTGATGAGATGTTGGGCGATTCGACGATAGCGAAAGACCGCTCAATTACGTTGCGCTACGACGAAAGCACGGTATCGTTCTCGTTTGTGGCATTAGATTTTAATACGCCGGAAGCGAATGTTTATGCGTACCGTTTGGAAGGTCTGGATAAAGGCTGGATTCGCTGCGGAACGCGCCGCGAAGCCACGTACACCAGTCTGGATGCGGGAGAGTATGTTTTTACGGTACGTGCAGCCAATAACGACGGCACGTGGAATGAAGCCGGAACATCATTTCGCGTCATCATTACGCCCCCGATTTGGCGTACATGGTGGTTTATCGGGCTGTCGGTGGCAAGCATTGTTTGCATTGGTTTTGTGCTGTATCGGATGCGGATTCGCAGTATTGAGGCGCGAAATGCGTGGCTGGAAAAACAAGTAGAAGACCGCACGGCAGAAATCAAGGAGAAAAATAAGGAATTGCAACAATCGCTGGATGAAATTAACATTTTGAGTTCGGTTCTGGAAGGTGAGCGCAATAAGTCGGAAGATTTGTTGCTCAATATTTTGCCCTCATCCATTGCAGAGCGCTTGAAATGGGGCGAGACGACGATTGTCGATACATTCGAGAGCGCAACGGTCATCTTTACCGATATGGTCGGCTTTACCAAAATTGCCTCGAAAGTGTCGGCTGAAGAGTTGATTGTTATACTAAATCGAATGTTTTCGGAGTTTGATAAACTGGCTGAAAAACACGGTGTGGAGAAAATTAAAACCATTGGCGATGCGTATATGGCGGTTGCTGGAGTCCCTATTCCCAACGATTTCCACGCAGAGGCAGTTGCAGACATGGCTCTCGACATCATGCTTGCCATCAAAGACCTTGCAGAAAAGGAAAACCTGCCCATCAGTATCCGTGCGGGCATCCACACGGGCTATCTGACGGCGGGCGTTATCGGGGAGAAAAAATTTGCCTACGACCTTTGGGGTGATACCGTCAACACGGCAAGCCGCATGGAATCAAGCGGAGAGGCGGGGCGGGTTCAATGCTCGGAAGCCACGTATCTCGCGCTCAAGGACACTTTTGATTTTGAAGAGCGCGGTACGATTGAGGTGAAAGGCAAAGGCGCAATGAAAACGTACTTTGTGCTGGGGCGGAAGTAATGGTGTCTGCCAGAATTGCCCCAAGCGCTTCAAGCAAGGAGCGCTTTTGGAAAGAACGATGCGCCAAAAGTCCACAATTTTTCGTAATTTCGTATCCTATCTCTGCAACGCTTGAGGTTGCTATGTTCTACGGCTCATCTAACGTTATCCCCTATTATCATGTCTTTCCAGCATATCACGCCTTTTGATTTCACCAATCCACCGTCCGCGCAAAAAGAATCTCCTGCAAGCGAGGTTTTACGGGAGTTTCGGGCAAATCTCGACAAACCCCAGTGTAATTGTGGTGTTGTGGGTGTGTTCAATCACCCGCAAGCAGCCGTGATGACCTATTACGCGCTCCACGCCTTGCAGCATCGGGGTCAGGAAGCGGCGGGAATTGTTGCCGCCAACACGAGTGCCGAGGATGGCAAAACACGCTTTTCCGCTCATAAAGACGAGGGTTTGGTCTTGGATGTTTTTTCAGAACAAGGCTTGCTCACCGAGCAGCTACGCGGTACGGCGGCGATTGGGCATAATCGGTATTCCACAACCGGAAGCTCCAAAATTGCCAATATTCAGCCGTTTTGGATAAAATATCGTTTGGGGAATATTGCACTGGCACACAATGGAAACCTCACCAATACACGGCTTTTGCGGGAAAAACTTCAGAATGACGGGGCAATTTTTCAGACAACCACCGACAGCGAATTATTTTTGCATCTTATCGCTCGCAGCAAAGCAAAAACAGAACTTGCTCAAATCGGTGAGTCGCTTCAAACCGCCAAAGGCGCATATTCATTGGTGATTTTGACCGAACACGCGCTCTATGCTGCTAGAGATCCGCATGGTTTCCGACCTCTCTGTATCGGGCGCAAAAAGGTCGAGGTAAATGGAAAAGAGGAATATGCGTATTTCGTCGTGTCAGAAACGTGCGCTTTAGACATCGTAAGTGCAGAATTTGTGCGCGAAGTGCAACACAATGAAATTGTGATGATTGACCGCAATACCGTAGAAACAGGCGAAATAAAATCGTTTCATATCGAAAAAACGACACCCAAATCCTGCCACTGCATTTTCGAGTATATTTATTTCTCTCGCCCCGACAGCCGTATTTTCGGGCATAATGTTGACAAAGTACGCCGCAAACTTGGCAAAGCTCTTGCAGAGGAGCATCCCGTCTTACCGGATAATGATATTGAGCCTGTCAGGGCGATTGCTGTCCCCGACAGCGCTAACACGGCAACGATTGGCTTTGCCCAAAATGCAACGAAAAACGGTATCCCGACACGCTACGAAATTGGGCTTATTCGCAGTCACTACGTTGGGCGGACGTTTATTGCGCCGGGGCAAGACCAGCGCGAATTTAAGGTCAAAACAAAGTTTAATACCGTGCGGGGCGTGTTGGAAAATCGCAAAGTGGTTTTGATTGATGATTCGATTGTACGCGGCACGACTTCTCGCTCTATTGTACGGCTTGTCCGCGAGGCTTCACCACGCGAGGTACATTTGCGTATCTCATCGCCCCCGGTAACGCATCCTTGCCAGTATGGTATGGATTTCCCCGACCGTGAGGAACTCATTGCAAATCAATATCACAATAACGAAGACGAAATCGCAAAAGCTGTCGAAGCAGATTCCGTGCGCTATTTGTCGGTGGAAAAACTTCTGGCAGCCGTCCCGCAAGATGCCGGCTACTGCACGGCGTGTTTTACAGGCAAATACCCGGTGCCGATAGATACAAGCGGGGGGAAACTTTCGACGGAGCGTGAATAAACAGAATACTGAAACAACAACATTATGCATAGAAACATCACCAACGCCATCCGTACCATCATGGACGAATGGATTCCCCCGAAAATCCGCGATAGCAAATGGTTTATGTACCCATTTTTTTGGTATTGGTATAATGGCGATAGCCAGACCATTCGCGCCTACATGGATTTCAAAACTCGTGTCTGGACAATGAGCAGTGATGAATACGAGCATTTTTATACCGTTCTCCGAAAGAAGAGCCGTGCCGCTTCGCGCCCGACGGATTTGAACGATGCGTGTGTGGAATTTATGCTCAAAAATATTGACCCCAGTGCAAGCACCGTGCTGGATATTGGCTGTGGCAATGGTTATTTCTTGCGAAAAGTGCAAACCTTGGGCAAATACGACCTTCATGCGTGCGATGTGATGCCGCATTTGGACTTGGGTTCGGGCATTACCTATCATCAAGGAAATATCGAATCACTCCCGTTTGCTGATAAATCATTTGATGTCGTCACGTGCCATCACACAATCGAGCATATACCGAATTTAAGCAAAGCGCTTGGCGAGTTGAAGCGTATCACTCGCAAGCAGTTGATGATTGTTACGCCGCGCCAGCGCTACTATTACTACACGCTTGACGAACACGTTAATTTTTTTCCTCTCCAAGGTGAATTAGAGCATCGTATTGGTATCCCGCAGCATACGTGTTTAAATTTGGGTGGTGATTGGATGTACGTTGGTTCAATCGAATAAACAAAAGCGCGAATCCGGCTTGTAACCAGATTCGCGCCCTATAAACGTCAGCGAGAAATAATTCGGCATTACATATTTAGCGATGATGCTTTTTCCGCTAAAGACTCCTTCGACGGCGGGCGGAACTCCCCAATAAATGGCGCTATATCATCAATCAGACCAATACACGTTTCCTTGTTGATATATTCCACGACTGCTTCCATACTACCGGTCTGCTCGTAAATGCGGAGCTGGCGGTCAGCACCGGTGCCGTTTTCAAGAATGGTATGGATGTAGTTGATTTCATTGCGCGAACCCAAATCGTCTACGACATCATCCACAAAATAGAGCAGTTCGTGAATGAGTTGACGTGTTGGTATTTCTCGCTGTTTACCGAAATCAATGAGTTTACCGTCCAGTCCGTAGCGCACCGCTCGCCATTTGTTTTCCATGAGCAAAGCGCGGTGGTACAAGCGGAAGCTGAGATTGCGTGAGTAGAGTTTATAGAGTTTTGCGACAATAGCTTGGCAGAGAGCCGCAATAGCAATGGTTTCGTCAATGCGCATTGGTAAATCGCAAATACGAATTTCCAACGTTGGAAAATTCGGATGGGGCCTGATGTCCCACCATATTTTTTTCGCGTTATCAATACAGCCCGTCCGCACGAGCAGATCCACGTAGTTCTGGTATTCGCCCCAACTATTGTAATAATCCGGTAAGTTCGTGCGAGGAAAGCGCTCAAATACTTTTGAACGGTATGATTTCAAGCCTGTTTTAATACCCGTCCAAAATGGGGAATTGGTCGTCAAAGCAAGAATGTGCGGCAAGAGATACCGAATCTCATTCATAATCTGAATCTGCAACTCTCGATTCTCAATACCAATGTGGATGTGCATACCGAAAATCAGCAGTGACCGTGCCAGCATTTGCATATCTTCTACGAGAATCTTGTAGCGCTCATCGGGAAAAATTTCTTGGTCTTTCCAATGTGAAAAAGGATGCGTACTAGCCGCACCAAGCATCAAGCCATTTTGCTTGGCGATGTGGTTCACCACCGAGCGAATTTTGGTGATTTCCGACCGCGCTTGTTGAATATCTTTGCAAACGCCAGTGCCGATTTCCAGCATCGAACCTATCATCTCCGGCTTAATATGCTCGTGCAGAAGCATCTGCCCTTTGGAGAGGAGTTCGATGTCAATGTGGGATTTGAGTTGGAAGGTTTTGGGGTCAAGAACCATATACTCTTCTTCAATACCAAGCGAGAATGCGGGTTTGTCAACATCGCCCGAAATCTTGCGTGCGGGTGTGTCTGTTGGAGTCATAGGCTGTCGTTGAACAAAATAGTAGGGGAAAATTGTTAGTTGGGATGGAATATCAATTTGATGAACACATTTTCATTTTTGTAAGCCGCCCTAAGAATAGGAAATTATTTTGCTATTGTCAAGTCTTTTCGCAGTTTTCGATGAAAAAATATGTTTCTTGCGTTATCATTTGTCAATGTCCCTAATAAAATCTAGCTTTGCACGTTGTAATTCAAAAGTGAATCCAATTTCCCAATAATCTTTTTTCATCACATCAATTTCTCCAAAGGAAGCAATTATGCCAGTAACTATTGGTCAAACTGCACCAGATTTCGCCCTCAAAACCAAAACAGCCGAAGGCGCATCAACCATAACGTTGAGTGATTATCGCGGCAAAAATGTTGTCCTACTCTTTTTCCCGATGGCATTTACGGGAGTCTGCACAAACGAACTCTGCTCGGTGAGCGGCGGCTTAGAACTCTATTCCTCGCTCAATGCTCAGGTTTTTGGTATTAGCGTTGACAGCCCGTTTACGCTTGAAGTTTTTGCGCAAAAAAATAATATCGCGTTTCCGTTGTTGTCTGATTTCAACAAAGAAGCATCGAAGAGCTACGATGCGCTCTACGGCAATTTCGTACCGGGCGTTTGGGATTTACAAGGCGTTTCAAAGCGCTCTGCGTTTGTTGTCGACACCCAAGGCGTTATCCGTTATGCGGAAGTTTTGGACAATGCAGGTGAATTACCCAATTTCTCGAAAATCGAAGAAACGCTCAAATCCTTGAGCTAAAACTCGCACGGTTCATGAAAAAGCCCGTATCCCAAAATAGCACCGGATATGGGCTTTTTGATGCAACTCAATTTTTACTACTTTTCTATTTTTTACACGAGCATTCCAAATGAAATATAAACTTCTCGGTCGAAGCGCCTTGCGGGTTTCGGAGCTTTGTCTCGGAACAATGGGCTTTGGTGAAGAATGGGGCTGGGGGGCAAGCAAAGACGAAAGTAAAAAAGTCTTTGATGCCTTCGTCAAGGCAGGTGGGAATTTTATTGACACCGCAAATTACTACACTGCTGGCACAAGTGAGCGGTTTGTTGGGGAATTTATCGCCGACAACCGTGATTTTTTCGTGCTTGCGACCAAATACGCCCTTGGTATGCGGCGCGGCGACCCTAATTCCGGCGGTAATCATCGCAAAAACATGGTGCAATCGGTAGAAGCAAGCCTGAAGCGGCTTGGCACCGATTATATTGACCTTTATTGGTTGCACATCTGGGATTTCACAACCCCAATAGATGAGATTATGCGCGGTTTGGACGACCTTGTTCGATCGGGCAAAATCCTTCATATTGGCGTTTCGGATTCTCCGGCTTGGCAAGTTGCGCGTGGCAATACATTGGCGGAATTACGCGGCTGGACGCAATTTACCGCGTACCAAATCGAATACAGCCTCATACAGCGCACATCCGAGCGCGAAATTATACCGCTCGCGCGGGCTTTAGACCTTGCCATCACGCCATGGGCACCGCTTGCAGGCGGCGCACTGACGGGAAAATATCTTCGCAACGACATCGGACGACTCAAACCCGATAGTGTTCGTTTGAATGATCGCAGCCAGACCATTACCAGAGAAGTTCTTGCTATTGCAGAAGAACTCGGCTGCTCTGCGGCACAAGTGGCTTTGCGCTGGACGATGCAAGAACGGGTAAACGACGAGATTACGCGAGGAGTCTCAATTCCGATTGTTGGCGCAACCAAAGAAGCGCAGGTTCTTGATAATCTCGGAGCCGTCAAGATTCATCTTTCCGATGACCAGATGAAGCGCCTCGACGCAGCCAGTACCTTTGAACGCGGTTTCCCCTACGATTTTCTTGCCACCACCAATGTGCGCGACTTGGTTTCAAGCGGAATGTATAACGAGATTGTGAATCACCATCGGTGATTTTGCCGTAAAATCTATGGCTTTCTCCCAAGAAAGTCGTAGTTTTGCGGTCTTAATAGATTCCATACTCTTTTTAACTCGTAGTGTTTTTCATTCTCCGTGAATTTTATGTCAGCAAAAAAAACAGCTCTTGTTTGTGGAGCCGGAGGCTTTATTGGAAGCCATTTGGTGCGTCGTTTGAAGCGTGAAGGGTTTTGGGTGCGCGGTGTGGATTTGAAATCCCCCGAATTTTCCGAAACTGCTGCGGATGATTTTATTATCGGCGACCTCCGTGAACAAGCCGTTTGCCGCAACGTCGTTGATATACCGTTTGATGAAGTCTATCAGCTTGCCGCCGATATGGGCGGTGCTGGCTACATTTTTACGGGCGACCACGATGCCGATGTGATGCACAATTCCGCAACAATCAATCTTAACATCGTTGATTTGGCGCACCACAAAGGCGTGAAGAAAATTTTCTATTCATCCTCTGCGTGTATGTATCCTGCATACAACCAAGAAGACCCTGATAATCCTAAGTGTGCGGAAGATTCCGCCTATCCCGCAGCACCCGATAGCGAATACGGCTGGGAAAAACTTTTTAGTGAGCGGCTGTACTTAGCATATCAGCGCAATTATGGCTTGAACGTCCGTGTAGCGCGGTATCACAATATTTTTGGTCCCGAAGGCACGTGGACAGGCGGCAAAGAAAAAGCCCCCGCCGCAATGTGCCGCAAAGTTGCAGAAGCCGAAAACGGCGGTACGATTGAAGTCTGGGGCGACGGCAAGCAGACACGTTCATTCCTCTATGTTGACGAATGTTTGGAGGCAATGCGCCGTTTCATGGACTCTGATTTTACCGGTCCTGTTAATATCGGCTCCGAAGAAATGATTTCTATCAATGGTCTGGCAGAAATGGTTATTGGTTTGTCCGGCAAAAACATTCGTATCAACAACATACCGGGACCAACGGGCGTACGCGGACGCAATTCCGATAATGCTCTTATCCGTGAGCGCCTTGGGTGGTCGCCACACGAACCGCTTCGTTCCGGCATCGAACGCACTTATACGTGGATTAACGCTCAGGTTCAGGCAAAGAAAGCCGTAGAAACCCTTGAAGTGTAGATAAAACCATACCTCATCCTCCGCCTTCCCCTAGGCTTTGCACACAAGTCTTGGAAGCCTCTTCAATGCTTGTGTTGTGGTTGCCAAATGTAGTCCGCCTTTGAGGTGGACTACATTTCAAGCCGCATAAAATCTCTACTCATATCGTTGTTTTTTGGTAACTGGTCGTCGGGTCATGTTCCCGTGCTACCGCTTCTTAGTGGTGGTACGGAGTTTTCGCTCCTGACGACCAAGACCCGTAACATGGCAGCGTACTTATACTCCTCGGCCCGTGCTACGGAAAGTCTGAACAAAGCATATTTTTCATCTCCACCGACTATGATACATTGCCTCAATACCTCTTATTGCCGGAGATTGTTGTCTCATCCTCTTCTTTTTCTCGCAATGTGTTCTACCGCTCTGATGGTGATGGAGCACCACACCGCATCCGCTCAGGCATTCGACCCAACGTTTGCCCAGATTGGAACACTGTACGGTACGGTACGGGATGCCGTTACAGGAAAACCAATAACAAATGCAACAATCTCTCTTGCCGGACGCACCACACAAAGTGATAGCACAGGATATTATGTCTTACGTGATATTCCGACCACACTCAAAGCAGATTTTTATGCGTCGCGGCGGTTTGGACGTTTACCATTTTCTACCAGTTTTACTCTTTTGATGCGTGAAGGGATGACCGATGTTCTGACCACAACAGCAGCAAATTATGCTCATTATAGTAACAATCAAATCACGATCAATCCGCAAGAACGTACAGAACTCAATATTACGCTGAACCCGCAAACTCCTTCGACTAATATTGGTGGGTATCGGATAGTCTTGACGTGGCAGCGAACACCATACGATCTTGATACCTATTTATTAACACCACCAATCAATGATACAACCTGGAAAATTGCTTATTATAGAAGGGGGTACTCTACACAATCGCCTTTTGCTACTCTCGACATAGACAGAAAGCAGGGGTTTGGTCCGGAAACCCTCACTATTCGGCGCTTCTTTTCCGGTACCTATAAATACTCCGTCGAAAACTCAGGGGCCAAATCTGATCCAAATACCAGACCACTTGGGGGCTGCGGAGCAACCGTAGAAGTCTATAGTGACAGCGGACTTGTCCGGCGGTTTGTCGTTCCCGATGTTGGCGGCAGACTTCTTGATTGGCGGCACGTCTTCACCATTGACGGCGCAACCGGGCGCATTACCCCGGTCAATGTTCTTGACAGCAATGATATTGAGAAATTTCGCTGGAATACTGCCATCGCAGCAGCACCAGCGTCGGGCGTTTCCACCGTGTTAGGAAAACATTCCGCAAAAACCACCGCCGATGATTCATTTTCTGCGCAATGGAACTTCGGCAACGGCTCGACCGACACCGGAAGCGGTACAATTTCTTCCGGCGCACTCACTGGTATTACCTCTTACACCACTTCCGGCACCTACGATGTCAACGTCAACGTCGTTGCAAAAAATGGCTTCATTACCTCCAAACGCAAACCTGCTTACATTACAACCTTCGGTGCTGTAACTGATGCTATCTATGGAATGTTTTCTACTGGTGAGATTACCGGCACTATTGGCAGTGATAATGACATCGGTCTGGAACGAGCATTGGAAGGAGCATTGAACAGATTCTCGACTGCCGCCGTCGGCATCTGGATCAATGCGGTAACGGGTATTGTTGCCGATACTGCCTCACGGTTGGTTATCATTGCCGCAGCGCCCGACACCCTCACCCCTGTCACCATAGCACTCGACGGCGAGGGAACAATCGCCGCCATCAACCGACCGCGAGAGCAAAGCAAACTCCTTCAACTGCGCTCCCGTCGCCCTCGTCAGTTTGATCCGACGGTTGCCGCGCTCTACACACCTCCGCCCTCTCTCCGGCTTCCTGCCGGGGTATCGTCCACCACATTTACGATCCGCATTACGGTCGGAACATTCGGAACGCTCGCCCTACCCCTCAAACTTGTCCGTCCACCTGTTGTACTGGTGCATGATGCTTGGTCTGACCCATCAGCGTGGGAGCGCGGAGGCTTCGCCAGTTATCTCCGACAACTTGGCTACAGCGTCTTTTCTGCTGATTACTCCTCGGCTAGTGTTGGAGGTTTCGACCCGCGATCGGTTCTTCCGTCTATCGGTATCGCCGCCGTTACCACCGCTATTACTCAAGCTCGCACGGCGTTCCGTGAACAAGGTATCGTCGCACAGCGGGTGGATGTGATTGCCCACGGCTTAGGTGGATTGATGACACGAGGTTTTCTTCAAAGCGAAAACCGTATTTTCAACAGCTATGCCGGAAGTGTACGCCGCTTTATCACGCTTGGCACTCCACACAATGGTACGCCACTTGGGGGTTTATTGTGGTCACGGCGGAATCTGCCCGTAGCTTCAGGCTTCCGCTCCAATGATATTTTTTCTGCGATGGGTTTCCCTATCGGTGAGGCGCACCGCGCCATGAGTGGTGCCGATAATGACGCTTCCCTCCAAAGCCTTCGTGCGCTTGAAGTCAACACACACGCCATCACTGCCAATTGGCGACCGCAAGCAAGTGTCGCTGCCGAAACGATGAATACACTCTTGCGTCTGCTCCAATCGCCCAATGAGTACCGCGCTGGAGTGATGTTCTACGACTCACTCTTTGGGAATCAAACACATGATTTAATTGTGGAGGCAAGCAGTCAGCGCGGTGGCTTGAGTGGAAACGCAACAACAGAGCTAACGGGCATTGCGCATTCCGATTTACCATTTGCTGGTTCATCCCAGACGCTTATTACCTCTTCAGCCGTGATGCGACGTGTTCACGACCTTCTGAGTTTTAGCACAACTGGAACATTCTCGCCGATACTTCCAGCTTCACGCCCTCCTACATGGGACACGCGCTTTGCTGTGGATGGTACTCCGACGCTGGCGCGGGGCGGCATTCGCATTATCCAACCCGTTCGCGGGTTGGCTGTGGCAGCAAACTCCAGCACAGCAATACGGGTGAGCGTCGAGCCAACAGGCGGCATTACTCTCCGCGACGTGGTTTTTATCGTGGAAACGGTTGGCATCGGCTCTATCAATGCCACAGGAGCGCCACCATACTCAACAACCTTCACACTGCCAAGTCTTCAGGAGACTTCTAGCGGACGTTTACGAGTGATCGTACTTGCACGGGAAACAGAAACGGGCGTACTCGTGGCAGATACCTCTAGCATCATTATTCAAACGCAAGGAAAAGTACGCGATATGATTGTCACACCGGGCGCACTCCAATTGGTGGCTGGAACAACTCAAGGCATTGCACAACTACAAACGACATCTATTCTGGCGGATAATACCCTTCTGAACATTACCAAAGCAGCACAAGGCACAGAATATCGTTCACTCCATGGACGGGCAACGGTGTCGGCAGACGGTATCGTCACGGGTATCGGCACAATGGCAAGTCTGATAAGCTATGACACCGTATTGGTGAAAAATGGTGGTATCGTCCTGCGTGTTCCGGTGAGGATTGCCGGGCGACTGACCATGACAGATGTACAAGAAGCTAGCGACCAACGCGCCGAAACAAAAGAAGGTATGGCACTTGATATTTCCCCTAATCCAGCATCAATGGAAACCGTATTCCATTTCAACTTACCAGCAGCATCCACCGTGCATCTGATGTTACACGACGCACTCGGGCGAAAAGTCCGCACCATATCCGACGGTATCTACCCCGCAGGGCAGCAAGAATTTTCCATCAACTTGGACGGTCTGCCATCGGGTATCTATTTTGTGCGGGGGAACATTGGTGGGCAAGTGATGGTAGGGCGTTTGGTGGTGGTGCGGTGATGCCTTGGAGAATGCCGCTCCGGTGGTATCGGCGGAGGTATAGTTCAGCTATTCCCACTCCACTCCACATATTCTACTCAATCAATACGATATTTTTTATCCTTTCCTCTGACTTCCATGACTATCGCTATTCTCCACAATTACTACCAACATCGCGGCGGCGAAGATACGGTCTTCGAGGCAGAAGCGCGACTCTTGGAAGAGCGTGGACACAACGTCATTCGCTATGCGGTGCATAACGACAGCGTGAGCGCTTATTCCCAACTCCGCCTTGCACGAGCCACCGTTTGGAACCCTGATTCCTACAACGCTCTCCTTGCCCTTTTTCGCACGGAAAAACCTGATGTGGTGCATTGCCACAATACCCTTCCGCTTATCTCGCCTTCCGCCTACGCTGCCGCAAACGACGCGGGGATACCAGTAGTCCAAACGCTGCACAACTATCGCTTGCTGTGCGCTAATGCGCTTTTTTTTCGTGAAGGTCGAGTTTGTGAGGATTGTTTGGGGAAATTTTTTGCCTTTCCTGCTCTCCAGCACCGATGCTATCGTGGAAGTCTTCCGGCAAGCGCTGTTGTGGCAGGTATGACGGCTTGGCATCGGTTGTGGGGAACGTGGGGAAAGCGTGTGGACAGATACATCGCGCTTACAGAATTTGCCCGCGCAAAGTTTGTCGAAGGCGGGCTGCCGCCAGAAAAAATTGTCGTGAAACCGAATTTTGTGGAAACAGATGCAGGATTCGCTCACGCAGAAGAAACAAGGAATTATGCGCTCTACGTGGGGAGGCTTTCAGAAGAAAAGGGTTTGATGACAGCACTCAAAGCATGGCGTTTATTGGCGGATAACGGCTCCGAGCAGGAATTTCATATTATTGGAAGCGGACCACTGGAAGCGGAAGCAAAAGATTTTGTTCGACAGCACAACCTTGACTCGGTGAGCTTTTTGGGGCAAAAGCCTTTCTCTGAAGCACTGGAAGCCATGAAGTTCGCACGGATGCTGGTGTTTCCATCGCTCCTGTACGAAACCTTTGGTAAATCGATGATTGAAGCATTTTCCGGCGGAACGCCAGTGATTGCCTCACGTTTAGGTGCGCTTGCGGAAGTCGTGCGCGACGGGCATACGGGATTCCACTTTGAGGTTGGGGATGCGGAGAGCCTTGCTTTAGCTCTTCGGCGCATGAATGAACTTTCCCCTGATAGATATGCTTCTATGCGGCTTGCAGCCCGTAGAGAGTACGAAGAGCGTTATACCGCCGAAGCAAATATGCGGCTTTTAGAGCGAGTGTACGAGGAGTGCCGTGTGCGGTAATCAGGCGCGAAGGTGCGTTTGCACTCTTGTCGGATGGGCATTCTCATTCTATCTTCATTTGTTCGACAACGGATTTCAAAACCTCAGTATTCATCACGTGCGTCCCTTCAAAGCTGATAAAATCAAGCTGTAATCCCGCCTCAGCAATACTGATTTGTTGCTTTTCTAAAATCTCCGGCGTGATAAACTCATCATCTGTTCCAACCACAAACGTTGTTTTCATGCCTTCAAAAAGCGCTTTATGAGCGCTCAGGTCAATTTCTGCCGGAAATCCACCAGCCCAGCAAATAAGCCTATCGGCACGAAGCCCGCCACGCACAATCCATCGGCAGAGCGTCGTTACGCCCTGCGAAAAGCCAAGTGTCCAAACGCGCACTGCGTCAGGCTTGCCGCCTTTTTGAAGCAACTCCTCAAAAACGGTTTGCTGGAGTTGCTGTAAATAAGCCAGATAATCCTGCACCTCGCTGTCGCGGTCTTCTTTGGTCGTCCACGTCGCCCCGACGCGCGTCCACTCTTTGACATAAAAGCGGGAAAGCCCTTCGGGAGCGACGATATAGCGCGTTCCATCATCCAAACCCCGAAAATGGCGAATGAAAAACTCGGCAAGCTGCCCGTAGCCATGGACAACAAACCAGATTTCGCGTGTGGCTTCAGAAAGTGTGCCGAGAGTGAAGTACCGTGCTGTCTTGCGGACTTCGAGATGATGTGATTCGGCGTTTTTTGTGGTATCGTCGGTCATTGTTCGCAGAAAAATTGGTGAAATGGGGTACAATACAAAACCGCCGAAGTGCAGCAAATATCTGTACTTCGGCGGTAAAAGAGGACTCTCTAGGAAAAGCGGAAGAGTGGTCGTCCGTAGCTCAAAAACGACCAAGGTATCGAAGCAAGAACAAGCAGGATTGCTATGGTGAAAAAGATAGCTGCCGCCTTGTGTTTTGCCTCATCGGTAGCGGCTTTCCGGGCGCGGGCATTGCCGATATGCGCGAGTGCCAGCGCAATGGTCATTGCAAAAATGTGTTCTACTCCCCAAAAGCGCAAAATTCTGTCTTTCATGGCAGCGCCAAAACTTGGAAATACGCCTTGCGTCGTGATGGGGCTGAGAACAGCATAGAGCAGCAATCCGATAACAAATTGCAGCGTCATACTGTGCGCAAACATCACGTTCCAACGTCTATCGCTGTCCGACCACGGCTTTTTGCCAAACCAGCCTGAATATGCTTGAAACAGCGCCACTGCTGCACACACAAGCACGAGCCAGCGCAGAAGTGAATGGAGAACGAGTGTAATTTCGTACATAGAAAAAAACCTTTGGGAAAAAAAGAGAAAAGCGATGAATTTGCAGCGCAAATATACGCAATCTCGCTCTAACTGCGCAATTATCGCTTCTCCCAGCGCTCCAACTCTTTTGCCCATTTTGCGGCTTTAGTAGAGCCTTCATCGGTCAGGATTTTTACGGCTTCCCGCAAGCTCGTGACGGCTTTTTCCGTGCTGCCTTGTTCGCGGTAGAGCAGCGCAAGTTCAGCACGGATTTCTCCTTCGAGTTCGCGGAGTTTGAGGCTTTGTGCGGCTTTAAGGGCTTTGTCAAAAAACTCCCCACTTTCCCCAAATTTTCCTGCTGTCCGCTCAAGCATTGCTAATTTTTTTGCATCAAACGCAAACCCCGCTTTATCGCCACTCTGCTCTTTCATGCGGACTTGGGCAGCCATCTGGTCAATTTTATTGCGCAACTCTGTTGCTGCTTTGCTATCAATATACGCACTTGCTTTGCTGTCTTGTTCATTAACAATCGGGGTTGCATCCTGTGTCGCCGGGGGCGTGGTTTGTGGCTGCACAGCAGAATTGTCGGCGCTTGGTGATTTTGCTGTCTGCTTTGCCGCATCGGTGCTACGTTCTGCCGTAGTTGACGGTGCAGGTGCGTTTTGCGCAGAAGGCTGTTGTAATGCGACCTCCGGCGATGCCGAGCGCGATGTCGTTGTCGGCGAAGCGCTTGATGTGGGCGCGGACGGCATTGCGGCTTCATTGCTTGACGGCGCATATTTCCAAGCACCATAGCCAATTCCTCCGCAAATTGCTGCGACAACGATGGATTTTGCAAGAAATGTACCGGTAAGCAGTGTGGCGATTTTCCCTGTACCAAGCACTACACCAGCTTTGGTGGCTGTTGACACACCTACCCCGGCTGTTGTTGTTGTCACGCCTGCTGCCGTTGTGCCGATGCTTGTTGATGTAGCACCTGTGGCGGCAGCGCTGGCGGTAAGAGCGGTTGCTGTGCCGAGAGCGAGAGCTTGCGCCATTTGCTGTTGCATTTCGCCTAAAAATGCCGTATCAACGCGGTCTATCCAGCGTTCTCCCAGATGAGCATTGTCAATCATTTCATCGAAAGACGTGATAGCGCGGACTTCATCGGCAAAAGCGGGATTTTCTCGCAAAAGCGTCTCAAATCGTGCTTGGCCAGTCGCAGAAAGTGTTCCGTCGAGGTACTGAACAAGAAGGTCTTCGGTTTCGCTGTTCAGCGTGAAGGTGTTTGCGGTGAAGCTGTTCATTGCAATTCCTTGATAAAGGGAGCGAGTAATTGTCGGAGAAGTTGTTTAGCGCGAAAAACGCGCACTTTAGCCAGAGATACCGTGATACCGAGTGTTTGAGCGATTTCTTCGTGCTGCAAGCCGTCGTACTGTTTGAGTTCAAATGCTTCGCGCAAATCTTCCGGAAGCTGCGCAATAGCACGGTCTAATGCTTGTTGGAGTAAAAAGTCGTGATGTTCGTTTACTGAGCCGGAACTTTCAGGCAAAATGTCCTCGCCGTCGTGTTCGATGGGTTTATTCTGTGTTAAGTCCCGTTGCTGGCGCTTCGAGACTTTCATGACATGGTGCCGAGCAATCGTAAACAGCCATGCCGCATAATTTCCACCCGTAAAGGATTCGCGCTTTTCAAAAACAACGCTCATAACGGCTTGAAAAGCGTCTTTTGCGGCATCGTGTGAACCTGTTGCGCGAAGACAATAGGCGTAGAGCCGTTTGTCATAGCGCTTGTAGAGCGCATTAAAGGCGGATTCGCTGCGTTCCTCTCGGATTTTCGTAAATAATTCTTCATCGCTCATTTCATTGAGTGACGATGGTTTGGCTTGGGTCATAATGTCGTCTGAAAGTGGTCGCTTGCGCGGCTCTACGAAGGAAGAATGGGTGGCATTGCCCTGAGTAATTCTTTCGGTGAGCGCAAAAGCGGCTTGAAACGTCTGCGTATCACACGCAGCAGTGCTTAATGAAGCCATAAAATAACGAAAATCCGGCACAAAGTGTCCGCGTAAACATTTTGTTGCAGAAAAGAACGCATTTTTTCGCGCCGCGCTGTTATTGATGCGTCCCGTCTATTGATAAAAAGCACCAAACGCCAAAAGAGTTACAATATTGGCAAAAAAATATTCAATTTGTGAAGGCGCTATCTGAAAAGCGCATAAAGACAAGGCTTTGAGATGCTCATGGCTTGTTGATGCACGAAATTGGTATCCAATGCTCCATGCTAAAATGATGGTAAAGAAAATTCTCCCGATGTTATCAAGAAATTTCCTGCAAGAACGTTGTGCGTAAAAGAACAAAGTTGTATATTAAAACCCAATCATTTTTCATGGGATTTTTATTGCACCCGACCACACTCTTGAGCGAGGATTATGTCTATGCAAACAGCTTTTGACAAAAAAGGTACTGATAAACGTGAGCAGGGCGGTAGCAGCGAAGAAGTGTTGCAACTGGTCAGTTTCACGCTCGGCAAGGAAGAATTTGGAATTGATATTCTTCGAGTGCAGGAGATTAACCGTACATCGTCGGTAACGCGTGTGCCGAACTCACCGCACTTTATCGAAGGCGTTATCAACCTGCGTGGGAAAGTTATTCCTATCGTGGATTTGCGGAAGCGCTTTGGTATGCCGCCTTCGCAGCATGATAAAAACACGCGCATTATCGTTGTCGAAATTCTTTCTAAGACAGTCGGTTTTATCGTTGACTCCGTTCGGGAAGTGCTTCGCATCCCCCAAAGTGTCGTTGATCCACCGCCACCGATTGTTGCGGGTATTAGTTCCGATTATATTGAAGGAGTCGGTAAGATGGATGATCGTTTGCTCATCTTGCTCAATTTGGAAAAGGCGCTTTCATCGGCAGAATTACAAGCCTTGTAATTGCTTGCGTTTATCCTTCTCACTCATACGGTTATCTGCCCAATAATCTTCTTGATAGTCGTTTCAGAAATGATGATGTTTTCTGCGCCTCCGCTTTTAGTGATGCGGAGGATTTCTTATCTACGAGCCTATTTATGAGCGTCCAAGACCGTATTTCATCTATGCTGGATTCAACCGATGCTGCCGTTCGCCGACGTGCAGCAGAGGAGCTTATGGAGTTAAGCAGCGCTGAAAACGACGTAATTACTGCCTTTGCTAAAGGTCTGACCGATGCGGACAAAGGGGTGCGGGACATCTGCGCACTTGCACTTGTGCGCCTGGGCAGCGATTCAACCGCCATAAGTGCAAAAGCTGTTGCACCACTTATCACCTTCGAGGATATTGAAGTTCGTAATCTTGCTGGCGACATTCTCATAAAACTTGGTGCATCTGCCGCAGACGCTTTATATCCGTATCTCAGCGACCCCAAGGAAGACAATCGCAAGTTTGCCTGTGATATTATCGGCTTGAGCAATAACCCCGCCGCTATTCCTCACGTGCGCAAACTCTTGACGGATGAAGATGATAACGTGCGCTGCGCTGCGGTGGAATCACTCGGATTTCTCAAGGCAACCGACCTTTTGGGTGATGTTGTTGGGATGTATGACGACGAGATTGTTCGTCCGTATGTTATTGCTGCCATTGGTAATTTAGGCGGTAAACAAGCGCAAGAATTTTTGCTCAAATTGATGGAAGAGCCGGACGAGTTTGTGCAGATTTCCGCCATTGACGCTTTGGCGGTATGTACCGATGAAATTGGCGTTGCACATAAACTCCTTGCCCTTTTGCCAGCATCAAGCTCCGATGTACAGTTGGTTCTGCTCAGAACAATTTATAGTATCGCTTTTCGGTTACAAATTGCCATAGAACTGCCGAAAGATCTCCGTGAGATAGCACGATTGGCACTTATGGATGACGAGCCAGATACACGCATAGCTGGTCTTTTGGCACTTGGTCAAAGCTATGAAGAAGAGGATATTCCAGCGCTTTTGCATGAAATTACGCTGAATAACGCGGAAACACAGCAACATATTTTGTCGGTTATTCTTTCTCACTCCACCCCGGCGGTGGCAAGGGAGTTTTTTGACCGTATATTTGTGGCACAATTTGAGGCAAATTCGCCGATGACGGAGATATTGGGCTTTTTGACGGCAATTCTTCCGCACGTTGAGGGAGAAAATGCAGCTATAGCCATTCAAGCTGTCATGCGTCAGTATGCGGCAGTGATACAAGATCATCGCCGAGAAATCATTGAGTTTTTGCTTGCCGTCAGCAGGGATGCCGCCATACACTTGCTATCGGACGAAATCACGTCGGGACAGCAGCATCGGGTAGAAGATGCCGCCCAATTCGCTCAATTCTACAACATACGAGAAATTGTGCTACCTTGAAGCAAATGCACAATGAAAAGACCACCATTACAGCGTCCATAGCTTCATTATACAAACGCCTGTTCACGCATTACACCGTCATGGCTTCTGATTTGTTCGATAAATTTCGTTTTGGTCAGGGTGCAGGAAATACGAATCATCGTCCTACCAATACCCCGCAGCCTGATTCTTCGCCCGAATCAAGTGGTAGTGCTGTGCCTAGTACTCCGTCGGATGGGAGTGTTGGTAATACCCCTCCGCCAGCTAGCGGCAATACCTTTGACCGAAGCCAGTTGGGACAAGTCTTTATACCGCCCTCGCTACTTTCTCTTGATAGTGGGAACGCGCCTAAAATGGACGATGCCACCTTCAAGAAATTTCGTGATTTTGTCTATGAGCAGTGCGGCATTTCCTTTACAGAAAATAAAAAATATCTCCTCGAAGGGCGCATCGCCAAACGCTTGGAGGCTCATAACCTCACGACCTTTGATGAATATTATCGTCTTATTTCGTCATCAGCCGCAGCACGTGAGGAGTTGCCAAGTCTTTTCGAGGTTGTGACGATTAACGAAACGTATTTCTTCCGCAACCCGCCACAGTTTGAGGCATTAGAACAGGTGATTTTGCCAGAAATTTTAAAGGCAAAGCAAGCGCAGGGTAATAAAAAATTGCGTATTTGGAGTGCGGCATCCTCATCTGGCGAAGAGGCATATACGATGTCTATGATGATTCTGGAGCGCATAAAACCTCAGTTCCCCGGTTTTACCTTTGAAATTGTCGGCAGTGATATTAACACAGCTGTTTTAGAGAAAGCTCGTTCGGGTGTTTTTAAGGAATACTCCGTCCGCAATATGCCAGCGCACTATCTGAATAAATATTTTACCCGCGACGGCGATAAATATGTTCTTACGCCAGAGGTTCGGAATCAAGTGAAATTTATTTGTGTGAATCTCTACGACACGCCGACAATGCGGACAATGACGGGGTTTGATGTTGTTTTCTGTTGTAATGTGTTAATTTATTTCGATACTATTGCCAAACAGCAAGTTGTGGCAGATTTATACGACGCTTTGAATAAGAGCGGTTATCTTTTTATCGGCTATTCAGAATCGCTTCATGGCGTTTCCAAAGCATTTAAACTCGTTCATTTCCCTAAAACTATCGCCTATAAGAAAGAGTAAACCAGAACGATTGTCTTGAAAGGACTGGTTTCACGCCGTTATCATGGTTTAGCGCAAAATCAAGCATTACCGTTTCCGATTTGGAATGTTGGAAAAATTATTATGAAAAAAACAATTCTTACAGTGGATGACTCAATGTCGGTGCGAAAATTTATCGCATTGTCGCTGAAATCTGGCGGATACCGCGTCATTTCGGCTGTTGACGGTATGGATGCGCTCGAAATTCTTCCCAAAGAAAAAGTGGATTTAGTTATCACGGACTTGAATATGCCGAATGTTGATGGGTTTGAACTTGTACGAACAATTCGTCAGAATACGACGTACAGCGAATTGCCGATTATCATCCTTTCCTCGCTTGCCGATGCGCAGTATATTGAGCGTGGAATGCAGGCTGGAGCAAATTCTTATATCGTTAAACCCTTCAATATGAAAAAGATTCAGTACGAGGTATCAAAATACATTTGATAAATTCTTTTCCTGCTTTTATATTACCGTGTACATTTGTACGCTCTTCATTTCGCAATAAACAGACCTTCTCTATCTATCAACTTATTTACTAAAGAGTTGCTATGAAATTTCTTGTTGTTGATGACTCGCCAACGATGCGTCGCATTGTAATCAACGCGCTCCACAGTTTCGGCTACAACGACGTGGTTGAGGCGAGCGACGGGCAAGATGCGCTTGCAATTCTCTATACGGAAAAAATTGATTTTGTAATTACCGACTGGAATATGCCTAATATGAACGGTCTGGAACTCACAAAAGCAATCCGTAATGATGCGACGTTTGGCAATCTTCCCGTTCTCATGGTAACCACGCGCGGTATCAAAGAGGATATCGTGCAAGCGCTCCAAGCCAAAGTGAATAATTACATCGTTAAGCCCTTCACTCCGGCTGTCCTCAAAGAAAAAATTCAAGCTATCGTGCCAAATGCGTAAGTAAAAATCGCGTGCCTGAATCGTCGCGCGATATTTTTCTTTCTGCACAACACATTCCTTGTAATTTTCTCCAGAAGATCAGGCGCTGCTTCACTCTTGCAATCGCCCACGTTAGCTATTGGTCTTGGTTCATTATAGTCACAATGATTCGGCACAATAGTTGACGGTTGCTTGCATCAATAAATCAACCCCTAAATGCAGCGTTTATTATGAAATGTTGTGTGTTGAGTCTAAAATAGTCGGATACTCTCACAATAAACAGCCATTTCTGCCCTAATGCTCTGCATTTATTTCCGTCCTTGTATTCACCCTGGAGACCGTCCATTATGCGTGTAGGTGAAATCAATGAAATGCTGCATAAAACAGAAGAGCTAAAAGCACTCTTTGTGTTCGGTCAGCGTGTTATTCCCTTTCTGGAAGAAGTTTTTCTCTTCATCCGCGAAGTCACTCCGCTATTGGAGAATATCAACGTCTCTATTGAAGAAAATCTTGCCAGAATGCCGAAAGCGGCACAGCAACTTTCCTCCGTCACCAAAGCAACGGAACTCGCCACGACCGAAATTCTGGATACACTCGACGGACTCAGCTATAAAGCCGATGTGATAAGTTCTAATCTCAAGCAACTTATTCAAATCCAGCGCCTCAATCGTTCCGAACATGAAAAAATCATTGATGCGGTCAATGAACTTCAACGCAACGAAGCAACACCGACAGAAGAAAAGGACTCCGTTTATTCCCGTATTATTGATGTTATTCGGAAAATTGAAAACCGCGAAGGCGGGCATTCGTCCGCTCACTATGTTGATAATATCAAGTCCGCTATCGCTGTTCTGCAAAAGCCGGAGGTCTCGGAAGAACTCGTCAATACCTCCGAAAAACTTTTGGAAAGTATTCGGATGGATTCAACGCAAATAATGATGTCGCTGCAAGTGCAAGATATTACTTCACAGCAGCTTGCCGCAGTAAATAGTTTGCTCCAGACCGTGCAAAACAAGTTGGGCGAAATTATGGTGCATTTCCGTAATACGGAAATTGGAGAACTTATTTCGACCTCCGCACGCCGCCCGATGCAAGATGAAACCCATGCGACACAAGTTTCCTCGCTGCACCGCGCCATTGCGTATGATTCTGATGTTGGCTCGGCACTCTCCGGCGATCCGAATCGCCAGAATGCCGTAGATTCTATCTTGGCATCGTTCCAAGACGGCGGTATCAGCACTCCTGCGCCGACATCAAGTTCTTCATCATCGCAAAATGATATTGATGCACTTTTTGGTAGTAGTGCATCTGCTTCACCCGCTTCTGCAAACACGAATCAAGCATCAACTCCTTCTGGCGACCCCGCTTCGCAAAACGATATTGACGCGCTTTTTGGCGGTGGGCAATCAAATGACTCGGCTTCTCAGGATGATATTGATGCGCTCTTCAAATAACGATGATTCATCTCGCTATTATCAATCATAGCTGTTCGTCATTACTCAAGGTTTGTATTCTCTAACTCACGATATTTCGTACTGTTTTCGTCAAAGTACCTATTATGGCAGGCGCTCTCGATAACGAAATGAAAGAACTTCTTGACAGTTTCCTTATTGAAACACAGGAAATTCTGGATACCCTCGACCAAGACTTGATGCAGTTGGAGTCGCAAGCGGAAAACTTTGACCTCTTGAACTCCGTTTTTCGTAGTTTTCATACCATCAAAGGAACATCATCCTTTATGGGATTTGAGCAAATTACGGAAATCACGCACCATGCTGAGGATATTCTCAATAAACTCCGAAAATTTGAACTCAAGGTCAATTCGGAAATCGTTGATGCTCTTCTCGAAGTCTATGACTGGCTCAAAACGCTGCTCAAAAAGGCACAAGCTGGTGATACCGAGCCTGTTGATTACTCCAAAACCATGGAGAAACTCACGAAAATTGTTCATCCCGAAGCCGCGAGTAAATCTGCTCAACAGCCCGCAGGAGTACAAGCAGCAACCGCTGCGCCGCAAGCAAGCAGCACGTCTGTTGTTGACAGTATTCTTAGCGATAAATCTTTTGGCACGAGCGGTGATTACTTCACGGACGATGAACTTTCGATGATTGCAAATGCTTTCGCTGAAATTAATCGCTCAATGATACCCGCGGTAACAGATGCGGCTACACCAGAACCCGTACCCGCGCCGAGCGTTGCTCCAACAACAGCAGTTGCAACACCACCGCCAACACCGTCCGTAAGTGTGACTCCTTCAGCAACACCCGCGCCTACTGCTGCGCCAGTAGCAAAAGCGCCTGAGCCAATCGCCCCACCAAAGAAACTTCCCATTAAAGAGGCAACCTCCACACCGGGACCCGATGATAAAAAAGCCGTTGCTGCAACTACCGAGACAACTATTCGTGTTGACGTGAATCGTCTTGAAACGCTTATGGATTTGTCTGGTGAGCTTGTACTGGGACGGAATCGTCTGGCGCAGGTGACGCAAGAACTCATGCAGCGCTATGAAAATCACGACTTTTTGCGGGAATTACAAGAGACGAGTTCGACGATTGATTTCATAACAACCGAATTACAATCGGCAATTATGAAGACCCGAATGGTGCCAATATCGAAGATTTTCCAGAAAGCACCGCGTATTGTCCGCGACCTTTCCAAGGAGTTCGGCAAAGATATTGAATTGGTCTTGCGTGGTGAAGAAACAGAACTTGACCGAGGCATTATCGAAGAGTTAAATGACCCGCTTGTCCATATGATTCGCAACTCCTGCGACCATGGTATCGAAAGCACGGCAGAGCGCGAAAGAACGGGCAAGCCCAATAAAGGTACGCTTACCTTGGATGCACAGCATGAAGGCAATCATATCGTCGTCAGCATTATTGATGACGGAAAAGGGATTGATCCTGAGATGCTCAAGCGCAAGGCGTTGGAAAAGGGCTTGATTACATCGGAGCAGTTTCAAACTATGAGCGACCGTGATGCTTTTAGCCTTATTTTTATGCCTGGTTTCAGTACGGCGGAAAAGGTGACGAGCGTATCGGGGCGCGGTGTCGGTATGGATGTCGTGCGGACAAATATCCAAAAATTGAAAGGTATTATCGAAGTTGATTCCAAAATCGGCTCTGGTACAACATTTACCATCAAACTTCCACTAACGCTCGCAATTATTCAGGGTTTGCTTGTACGAGTACACTCCGAAATCTATGCCCTGCCGTTAAGCGCTGTCGTCGAGGTCGTGAATACCGATTTGAACCAGATTTATAGCGTTAATCAGAACGAAGTTATCCGCATTCGCAATCAAGTGTTCCCACTTATTCGGATGGATAAAGTTTTGAAAACACCAACAACCGAAGCGACACTCGAAAATCGCTATGTCGTCGTCGTCGGTCTTGCTGACAAGCGTCTCGGGTTGGTGGTTGATGAACTTTTGGGACAAAAAGAAATTGTGATTAAATCGCTTGGCGAGTACTTAGGTCATATTCGCGGTATGTCCGGCTCAACGATTTTGGGCGACGGACGTGTGATTATGATTTTGGATATTGAGGAACTTATACAAGCCGCGCACACTATCGCAGCATCAGTCTGGCAACAGCAAGGGTAAATTTCAAGCCCTTTTTAATTGAATGATTTTAGCAAACGAGCGAGTTTAATACAAAATACCATGAAACCAATACGGGTTTTAATCGTTGACGATTCGGCATTTGTGCGTAAAGCGCTTTCAACCATGCTTCAAAGCGAGCCGGACATAGAAATTGTTGGACTTGCCAATAACGGGAAAGAAGCTGTTGAAAAAGCGAGTGAACTCAAGCCCGATATTATCACGATGGATGTGGAGATGCCCATTATGAACGGCTTGGAGGCACTGCGCTTGATTATGGAGCAGAATCCAACGCCAGTCCTGATGGTCAGTAGTATTACAACTGAAGGCGCGGAAGCCACTATTGAAGCACTCTCGCTGGGAGCCGTAGATTTTATCTCCAAGCAATCCACACTGACAATCCAGCAAACCATGCGTGATGAATTGGTCGGTAAAGTCAAAGCAATTACGCAAAGTGCTGGTGTGAAATCGCGTCTAAGCCGCCCTTCACTTTTGGGAGGTCTTGGATTTCGTCGGGCTGCCCCGGCAGCAAGTCCGGCAAAAGCAGACGATAGTAATGAGCGCCTCTCTCTCCAAGAGCGCATCGCCCGCCGCCGCCAACAATCTATGCAGGATGGAGGCGCAGAGATTTCCTCACCCGCTCCATCTCCAGCACCTTCTCAAACTAAACCGCTTCATGAAGTGCGATTAACCGGAAGAAAACGTCCAGCAGCCGGACACGCAAAAGTCATCGTTCTCGGAGTTTCCACTGGCGGACCACTTGCTCTACACCAAGTTGTACCGCGTTTGCCGAAGGATTTTCCTGTTGGTATGCTTATAGTCCAGCATATGCCGGCACACTTCACAAAGTCTCTCGCAGACCGCTTGAATACGCTTTCACACGTTGTTGTCCGCGAAGCACAAGATGGCGATGTATTAGAACCCGGACTGGTGCTGATTGCTCCGGGCGGATTGCACTTGAAAATTGGAAAAGACCAGCGCACTATTCATGTTACGCCCGACCCTTCGGAAACACTCCACCGTCCCTCGGTGGATGTTACTGCTGAGTCTGTCGTTGAGGCGTTTGGCGGTCATGCCGTAGGCGTGATTATGACGGGAATGGGACGCGATGGCTCAGCAGGACTCAAAAAATTGAATGCCAAAGGTGGGTATGTGATTGCTCAGGACGAGGAATCATGCGTCGTCTATGGTATGCCCAAAGCCGTTGTTGACGAAGGAATTGCTGACGAGGTTCAGCCTCTTGAACAGCTTGCCGATGCGATTGCTGCTTGTGTTGGTGTTCATGCCGTCAATGCAAAAATATGATGTCTGCAAATCTCAATTTCGACAAGCAAGATGGCTTAGTTCCAGCAATTATTCAAGACGCAATAACGCAAAAAGTCTTGATGCTCGGCTATATGAACCCCGAAGCATTGGAAAAAACTCAACGTGAAGGGATTGTTACTTTCTTTAGTCGCTCCAAATCACGGCTCTGGACAAAAGGAGAAACATCGGGACATTTCCTGCGCGTCGTCGAAATTCTCCCTGATTGTGATAACGACACACTCCTCATTAAAGCGCACCCCGAAGGACCAACGTGCCACACCGGATCCGATACGTGCTTTGGTGAACAAAACACCTCCACAACATCATTTTTGCATGAGTTAGAGCGCATAGTTCTTGACCGCAAGGCAAATCCCTCGCCAAACTCCTACACTAGCAAACTCCTTGCTCGTGGCATGAATAAAGTAGCGCAAAAAGTAGGCGAAGAGGCAGTAGAGCTGGTCATCGAAGCAAAAGATAGCAATGATGACCTTTTCAAAGGCGAAGCTGCCGATTTACTCTTTCATTTTACGGTCTTACTGGCAGCGAAAGAAATTTCTCTCGAAAGCGTTCTGGATATTCTTCGAGAGCGCCATACAACAAAATCTACTACTGACATCAAAGCGAGCGAATAACTTTCTGCATACACACACTCGTCTCTACGCCCTGATATTGACCATAGTTTGGAATAATCACGTAATCGCTCTTTTGATAAAGCCGAATGGCTGAGGCTAGTTTTTTGCTTGTCTCCAAGAGACACACCGAAAAACCTGTTTCCATAGCCCATGCTTCTAATTCTGCTACAATCCCCTGTGCAATTCCACGTCCACGATACTCTTCAAGCACAAACATTCGCTTGATTTCCGCTGTATCATCCGCAAAGCCTTTAAATGTCCCGCATCCGACTGGTTTTCCATCACAATAAGCTACGATGACGTGATGAATCTGTTCGACTGTATTGAAAGCTGCAAAAAATGTATCATCATCACCATTGATCATACTTAAATGCTTGTCCAATAGCTGTATAAGCATTTGAAAATCAGTATTTTGAGAGATTGTTCGTCTGTATTCTGTCATAATACCGCTCCAACCTATTTTCGCAAGCCAAGTATCAAATACAATAACGGGCGCAAAATACGCCACCAATCAATAAATGGTCGGATATGGGAATATTTTCGCCCCTGCACGTTCAAAAGCGTTTTTTTATCGCTGGGGTAAGTCTTTGATGTTGCGACTTCCGTAAATCTCCACTTCTTGGATTTAAGCACTTTATAGTGTAGGTATGTTTCAAGCTCGTAGGTATCAAGCCACTCTTGCCAAATGTTAATAGCGGGGTCATCAAAAATTTCTACTTTGTAGGCACGAAACCCATCAAGCGCATCAGTGCAGCGCTTTCCCGTCAAAATGCTAAACATGAGCGCGTGAACTTTCACCATTACCAGCCGAAAAAGCGGTGTGTGCGCTCGCCGACGCTCTTCCGCCATGCCTTGCAAGTAGCGCGAACCCTGCACATAATCAGCCTTCCCGCTTAAAATCGGCTCAAATAATATCGGCAATTCTTCCGGGTGATTTTTATTGTTGCCGGGAATGATTGCCACTGCCTTGAAGCCATTAGTACGAGCATATTCAATGCAATTTTTAATAGCTTTTCCAACACCTCGATTGGGATTAGTGCGGATTACAGGGTAAGGAAAATGTTCTAAGCAAGCATCGGAGCCATCGGTCGAGCCATCAACATGGATAACGACGGAGTACGGTGGGTTTTGAGGAAATTTAGCGAGTGTCTTTTCGAGGTCTTCCCCATTATTGTATGTTACCAAGCCAACAAGGCAGTCCTTATATGTGATAGCGTTCATGCGGATTTCGTTTGGTTTGTGAGATTCACGAGAATCACAAACTTACGGAAATTTTTCGAGAGGTAAATGCCGGAGAGCTAGATTTTGTGAGATTGTGCGGAAATATTCAGCAGCACACCCAATGCCGCAGCCGAAAAAAGAATAGCCGTACCGCCATAACTTATGAAGGGAAGTGGTAAGCCTGTGGTCGGTAAAAGTCCCGTTGTTACGCCCATGTTAATCACGGCATAGAGCGCAAAGGTAATCGTGATGCCGCCGGCAAGGAATCGTCCGAAATCATCCGGCGCACGGCGAGCGGTGATAAAGCCCCGCCAGAGAATGAGTGCAAAGGCAATAATAATTGCCAAAACCCCGATAAAACCGTATTCTTCGCCGATAATGGAGAAAATAAAATCGCCGTAGGATTCCGGCAAAAACCAGTCTCGTTGCCGACTCTGACCGGGTCCCATGCCCATAACCCCACCATTGCCAAATGCTAGAATAGCTTGCTGTAGTTGATAGTTTACATTACGAACATTTTCCGCGTCGAACATGGAGCTGAATTGCTGCGTAAAGTCGGTTATACGCTGCATACGATAATCCGCCGAAATTCCATACAAACCGCCTCCAATCAAACCCAGCACGAATAATCCCGCAATATGCAGCACGTTAGCGTTGCCAATGAACAGCAAAAGAACGCCCAGAATAAAGATAACACCTGCGGTGGAGAAATTCGGCTGCTTGGCAATCAGCGCAGCAGAAGCAGCAATCCAAAAAAGCATCGGCAGGAAGGCACGCTGGAAATCCTTGATATAGCCTTGCTTTTCCGCCAAAAGACGCGCAAGATGAATCACCAGCGCAAATTTAGCAAGTTCGGATGGCTGAAAACTTAACGGACCATAGCCAATCCAGCGTTTAGCCCCTTTTATGGTTGTTCCTGCCAAGAGGACAAAGACGAGGCATACCAAAGAAAAAATCAGGAGGGATTTGGAATACTTCCAAATGAGATGATAGTCAATGCGGGAAAAAAGCAGAATAATCATCAAACTCAGCACCACGCGGACTGTATGCAAGACAAAAAGTTTCTCCGGCGAACCAAATTTCACATCCGCAAAGTACGCACTGGCGCTATACACAAACGCAATACTGAACAGCATGAGTGCGACCGATGCCAAAAAGAGCATCCAGTCTATATGCGAGCGCGTAAGGGCTTGCTGGCGTAAGTTTGCGACAAATGCTGGTGGATTCATGGTTTTTTGATGGACTATAAAGCAGTAACAGCTTCTTTAAAGACCTGTCCGCGATGTTCATAATTCGCAAACATATCAAACGACTTGCAAGCCGGAGAAAAGAGCGTCGCCATGCCACTTTCCGCGAAGTCCGCCGCACGAGAAACCGCGTCTTGAAGAGACGAAGCCTTCACGCACCGCACCATCGAACTGAAGTGGTTAAAAATGGCATCTGCTTCTTCGCCAATAGCAATGACGCACCGTACGTTTTGACGCACGAGGTCGTCAAGCGTGGAGTAGTCGTTGTTGTCGCCGCGACCACCGGCAATCCATACAAGGGGTTTGGAATAGCTGGAAAGGGCATACCACGTAGAGTTGATGTTGGTCGCTTTGGAATCGTTGATATAATCAACACCATTCACGGTACGGACATATTCCAGGCGATGTTCAACACCAGTAAAACTCATCAGACTGTCCCGAATATTCTCATTGCGTATCTCAAAGGCACGCGCAGCCAGGGCTGCCGCCATTGAGTTATACACGTTGTGAATTCCGGGAATACGGAGTTCATCAACCATCATTAATTGTTCCTCTTTATGCTGAAAATCAGCGTGCTGTGAATCAGGATGCCCACGGGGAATGAGCAATTTTCCTGATGATACGTACAAGCCTTGCTGCAAAGGATGTACGCCGAAGTGTAGGATTTGTGCGCGAGAATGTGCCGCTGCTGCTAAAGACGGCTCATTATCGGCGTTCAAAATTAACACATTTTTTTCGTTTTGGTTCAAAGTAATTTTATTCTTCGCGGCGCAGTAGTTCTCGAATGTACCGTGATAGCTCAGGTGGTCGGGAGTGATGTTCAGCAATAGCGCCACATCGGGACGAAAATCCACAATGCGGTCAAGCTGATAACTACTGGCTTCCACGACCAAAATCGTCCCCGCTTCCAGCCCCCGCACCACGGACGTAATCGCAGTGCCGATATTCCCACAGGCAATCGCTTTTTTGCCGGAATTGTTGAGAATATGCGCCGTTAGCGCCGTCGTCGTGGTTTTACCGTTTGTCCCGGTGATAGCAACGACGGGGTTCCGCACAGTATCAAGCTGCCGCCACGCAAATTCGATTTCGCTGATAATCGGAATGTTCCGTTTTTCCGCTTCTTGAATAAACGGGTTCGAGGGCGGTACTCCGGGCGAAGCGACGACGATATCTGCCTTCAAGCCTTTATCCGTATGTCCGCCAAACTCAGCATCAATACTGCGTTTTGCGAGCTGCTCTGCGGCAGATTTTGCCTCCGCTTCCGGCTTTGCTTCGGTGAGAAAAACATTGTGTCCGAGGTCTTGCGCTAGAAAGGCAGCGTGTAAGCCGCTTTTGCCTGCGCCGATGATGGTGTAGTTCATGGTTATTGGATTGCTTGATGCGTAATTGCTTGGTTAGCGATGTTTTGGTTAATGTTTTGAAAGCAAGTGTTCATACGCTATTCCGTGTCTTCATAGATTTCATCCATCGTGAGCGTACATTCGACAGATGCTAATTCAACATTTTCGTTTTCGGCAAACACGAATAATTCCCAGCGCTGCTGCTCATTGCGACGAAAAACCTCTACAATGCGCTCATTCTGCGAGACAAGCACATACTCTTGCAAGGAAGCGATTTTTGTATAGAAGCGAAACTTTGCTCCTCTGTCATAACCTTCGGTCGAATCTGATAAAACCTCAATGATGACGCGGGGATTCATCAAGGCTTTGTCTTGAAAAAGGTCGCGTTTGCCGCAAATAACGGAAATATCGGGGTAGGTAAAGAGTTGCTCAACGGGGATATGGATTTGCATATCGCTATTAAACGGGCGACAAGATGTTCCCGCCAGACGCTTACGCAGAGCGTGGTAAATATTACCGCCAATATTGGAATGGCGCATACTTCCACCAGCCATGACAAGAGCCTCACCATTACCGTCATAAGCACGGTTGATATCAACCATAGGAAAAATCTCGCCTTTGTAATATTCGCTTTTGTACGCGGCTTTTTCTTCACGTTCCAGATATTCTTCTATCGTGAAAAGCTGTTGTGGTGCGGGTTGTGCGGACATGGGGTTTTTCCTTTGCTCTTTATTTTAACGAATTTACCTTGCTAACCAAAACTCCAACAACGCCTTTTGCTCATCACTCGCCTCGTCCTTCGCCGTGAGCGCAAAATCCGGCATTTGCTTGGGCGTAAGATGGACGGTTGTCATTCCCAAATCCGATGATAGCACCAGTTCTGAAGCGCTTTCCGTGCCTTTTTTTGCCAAAAGTGTGTCAAATTCTTCTGCCGATGTGCAGCGCTGCCCGTTTACAAAAATAATCTCGTCATCCGCACCAATACTTGCTTCGTAGGCAGGAGAGAAATCTTCTACTTGTGTTACCACAAGCCGCCCACTCTCGGCTTTCAGCGTTAGCCCTGTGAAGAGTTTCACAAGCACGGGCATTCCGGGGATTTCCTCGCCGATTTTCGTGGGTTCGGTGGGCGTTTGTTCTTTCCATTCCAAGCCAAATCGCCCCAAAAGCTCATCAAATGGCAGGTCGTCGCCTTTGCCGTTCAGCCATTTGGTGAGGTTTTCTCGGATGGCTACGCCCGTTGCGCTTTCGACTGCTTCAATAAATTCTTCTTCGGTAATCCCACGTTCAGGGCGCTTTTTATACATCGCCCAAAGCGCACGAAAGCCGTCATCAAGCCGTTTTACGCCTTTTGATTCGGCAATAATCCACAATTCCAAACAAAGGAAAATCAAGCCGCCATGTAGATAATACGACACATTGCGGTTCGCCGAGTCGTCGTGCGGCAGATAGAGCTTCACCCATGCTTGGAAGCTATTATCCTTGATGCTGGCTTCATTGCGTCCGGGTTGGCGGAAAAAGGGCGAAAGATGGTCTTTGGACAGAATTTTGAAATAGTCAGCCCGCGTGTAGAAGCCGCACCGATGCGTGAGATGGTCGTCGTAGTACGACGTTGCGCCTTCCACAAGCCAGAGCATTCGCGTATAATTTTCGCGGTTGTAATCAAACGGACCCAGCTCCAACGGGCGGATACGCTTGATGTTCCAGACGTGCAAAAACTCATGCACTAGCAGAGACAAGAGCCGATGCAGCTTTGTGGTATCGCCCCACGAATCCATCGCGTTCACTGATGAGCGAGCGTGTTCCAAGCCGCCGCCACGCATTCCCGGAAAGAGATGAATAATAAAGACATAGCGGTCAAAGGGCAAGCCACCAAAAATCTGTGCTTCGCGCTCAACGAGCGTTTTGATGCGGTCTTGAAGCCATTCAGGATTGAAATTTCCTCTGTACGCAATCGCAGTTTCCACGACCGAGCCTTGATGCTCAAAACTTGCCACAAAGTGATTGCCGATTTCGACAGGCGAATCCACGACAATATCGTAGTTCAGCGCACCCAGCACAAGTGCTTCATTTGGAGCAAATTCCTCTTTCACAGGCGAAAGCGAGGTAGAAACGTTCTTCCAGCGCAAGCGGTCGTGGTGAAACGAGAGATGATGCACTTCCTGTTCGCGCCCTTCCACGTAGAGGCAGCAGGTAACAAGGTTCAAGAACGCATGATTTCTTGTTACGTGCGACGAGCGAATGGTGCTGTCTTTTTCGTAGGCATAGTACATATACTCTACTCGCAACATACCGCTTTCCGCCTGCACTGCCAGACGGTTTTTGGAGAGCCATTGCCACGGAAGCGGCTTTCCATCTTGGTTTGTGAGGCTAAAACTGCCGAGTGTCGAGATATAATCCCGAATTTTGTAGCTCCCCGGAATCCATACGGGCAACCCCAGCACCAATGAGCCTTCGTGGGCAACATCTATTTCCATCACCACACGAACCACGTGGCGGTGAGCATTCTCGAAGTGCAGGTGATAACGAATAGCGGCGCTAGTGCCGAGGAGTTGTTTGTCGGTTTGTTCGATGGAGTACATTGTTTTCAAGTAACTTGCAGTGATTGAAATAGAAAGTAAAAGTTGAGATATTAGACGTGAGGTTTACACAAAAATCATTGACAGAGCGATAGGTTGCACTATTTTTTTGGTGGTATCAACAATGGTTGTTGCGGCGACTTTTGAGGCAAGGCAGGCGAAAATTGCTTTGACAAAGGTATGAGATATTCCTCAAGTTTTTGAGCGTCAGAACCAACAAGTTCAGGCATTTTCGCATTGTAAGGAGAATAATATAGAGCAGACCCGATGCCATATACGCCTATTGGTTCAATTTGCGCGGCATGGATGTGTGTGCGCCCTCCTAGTGCGGGCATATACACGACAGCCTTCTGGCTAGTCACAGAAACAGCGTCAATACTTGAACCAATTCCATTGGCAGCAATAGTGTGATTGCGAATAGTGCCACCTAAAAATACAATCTCAGAGCCTACTCCGGCAATGGTTGTCGTCAGATGCTCAAGTGATAAAGGTGCATTTACAGTTGCTTGGACATTTATCCCAAGAGTAATAGCATCAATACGAGGTGTCGTGATAAAAACGGCTAAAGTGTCATATTCGTAATTCTGTGTGTCCATTGCGACAGTCAATATACCATCGTTGGAAACAGTCGTGCGAACATATTCCAAGACAGTATCATCTGCAACAACAATTACTTGATGTGGTACGCCCTGTTGAATTACGACACGAAATGGATCCTCGACCACAATAGTGTGAAATGGCTTGACAAAGCGCTCGCTCACAAGTGGCAATCCCGAACCCTTAATCGTTGGAAATAGAAAGGAAAACCACGATTTTTGATATTGCGTGTGTTTCCCGTGCCGATTGAAGTTTTGTGCTATACTAGCATTGGTATTTATCAACGATAATACCATAAAAACCAACATCCATGACACCCACCCTCGCCATCTCATATTTACCCCACAACCTCAAATTTCTCCGCACGATGCCGTACGCCGTGAACGACATTGAGCGGTACAAAGCTACGCGAAGCCTTGACGCGGGCTTCAAATTCGTCGCGGAATTTGGTAATGAATGCTTTGACGGGCCAAGCCGCAGCGTCGCCGAGAGCGCAAATCGTGTTACCTTCGATGTTCGATGCGACGCTGAGGAGCGTATCCAAATCTTGCGACGTTGCCTCGCCTTTGCTGATGCGCTTGAGCATTTTTTCCATCCAACCGCAACCCTCGCGGCAAGGCGTACACTGCCCGCAAGACTCGTGGTGATAGAAGTGCGCTATGCGAAGCGTTACTTTCACAAGATCGGTGTCTTCGTCCATAACAACGATGCCGCCCGTGCCGATGTGCGTTCCGATTTTCTTCAAATACTCCTCTTCCATTTTCACGCCTTCAATCTCGTCGCCCCGCAAAACAGGCATCGAAGATCCGCCCGGAATCACGGCTTTGATTTTCTTTCCGCCCAGAACACCGCTTGCATACTGGTTTCCATAAATTAAATCCGTCAAAAGTGTTCCCGATTCTGCTTCGTACACGCCCGGCTTATTGACGTGTCCGCTTACGCCGTAGAGAATTGTTCCGGTGTGTCCCGAAGCGCCGATTTTGCTGTATGCTTCCGCGCCAAGCGCAAAAATAGCGGGCGCGTGTGCCATCGTTTCGACGTTATTCACGGTCGTTGGCTTTGCCCACAAACCTTTTTGCGCCGGGAAAGGCGGTTTTACGCGGGGATAAGCGCGGTCGCCTTCCAGCGAACTCATCAGCGCTGTTTCTTCGCCGCAGATGTACGCCCCTGCGCCCTTGTGGACGTAGATGTCCATTTTGAAATCCGTACCAAAGGTTTGTTTCATCTTTTCGCCGACAAAACCCTTTGCATAAGCATCCTCAAGGGCTTTTTCCATCAAGCGAACCCACTTGTGATATTCGCCGCGAATGTAGATGTACGCTGCTGTTACACCCATCGCGTAGCCGCCAATCAAGATGCCTTCAATGAGTTGGTGTGGGTTATGCTCAAAAATTTGGCGGTCTTTGAAGGAAGCTGGTTCGGATTCATCGCCGTTCACCGCGAGGTATTTTACCATATCGCCTTTGGGCATAAAGCTCCATTTTAAGCCCGTTGCGAAGCCCGCGCCGCCCCGTCCGCGCAAGCCCGATTTTTTGACTTCGTTGATAACATCGTCTTGCGTGAGTTTGAGCGCCTTGCGTATCTGCTCATAGCCGCCATTGGCGGTGTAGGTGTCAATCTGATGGAGATTGGGAATTTTCGGCAAAATCAGATGTGGTGCGGTGTACATGGACATAATGTTCTCCGAAAAAACAGTTTGAAGAGTAATAATAATAAAATTTTTATGCTAAGGATACTTGACGGCACGTAAGATACATTTTTCTTGTGAAAATTTTGTGGGAAAAAGTAATCCAAATTGGCAATTGGGGCAGTTCGATATGGTGAAATAATTGTGGTAGGGAAGTGCTTGTACCAATACTTGCCAGCAAAGAAATTTTTTCACATTGCTTCTTGATTTTCTCGTTGTTTCAGGGAATATCCATGTTTCTTCCAAAGAAATGTTTCCGATTCCCCAAAAGAATCCGTATATTTGTCGTCTTTTTCGTGCAGAAAATTTACGAATAATTGTTGCACAAAATACGGCATATTGCGGGCGTGGCGAAATTGGCAGACGCGCCAGACTTAGGATCTGGTGGGGTAACCCGTAGGAGTTCAAGTCTCCTCGCCCGCACTTTATTTCTTTCAATTTTTTGGCAATCATTTTGCCAGAAAGCGCCTTGATAGCCGCTCACACGCAATTCACCCATTCTTTTACGTCTCATTCCCTACCGACTTGGAAACGCAAATTCTCACACTCGACGGCTGCAAACGTGAACTTAAAATCACGATGTCAGCAGCAGAACTCGAACCCCATTACGAAAAGGCATACCGCGAAGCACAGCCTGAAATTCAGATGCAAGGCTTTCGCAAGGGCAAAGTGCCGATTCATCTCATCAAGAAAAACTATGGCAAAGCTATCGAAGCCAATGCAGCAGAGGATATTGCGAGTGCAATGTTTCAATCGGCTGTGGAGGAGAATGATCTGCACCCCGTTGGGCAGCCTCAGTTGCGCGACGTGCAGCGTAATGCCGACGGCAGCTTAGGTTTTACGATTGTTTATGAAGTATTGCCGGAATTTGAGTTGCAAAACTATCGCGGTCTCGAAATCGAAAAATTGGTCTATCCCGTTACCGATGAAGATATTGACCGCGAAGTTGAAAATATTCAACTGAAGCAGGCTCAACTTGAAGAGGCAGAGCAGATTACCGACGAAATGTACTTTGTAACGGTTCGCCTGAATCCGATTGATGCCGCAACGGGCATGACGCTTATCGGTGCAAAGTCCGAAGAAATTCGCGTCTTCCTGAAAAATGAACCTGTCGGCTCAGAATTGAAAACATCGCTTTTGAATTTGAAAGTTGGCGACACCTTCCGTTATGCTGTTCCGGCAAATCAAGAAAATGGCGGCGGACTTGGAACACCGATGCAAGCATCTGTACAGGAAATTAAGCGCGTGGTAGTGCCGGAGTTTACGAATGAATTTGTCGAAACCTTGACGGGTGGTCAAATTACTTCGACGGAGGAATTACGCCAAGACTTTGAAAAGCAGATTCGCATTGCTCGTGACCGCTCTATTGACACCTTGCTCAATGACCAAATTGTCCAAAAAATCCTGAATGCCCATGATTTTGAGCCACCACAAAGCCTTGTAAGCCAAGTTGTGGCTTCGATGTTGCAAGACGAGGTCGAGCAGCTTCCTGATAAAAAATTGCCGAAAAACTTCGACGTGCGTCGCTATGCTGAAGCCCGTACACCTGTTGCGCGTAACACGGCAAAATGGATGATTCTTCGTGAACGGATTATTGAAGAGGAAAAGATTGAGGTGACGGACGCGGATATTGATAACCACGTCGAAGAGTTAGCGGCATCGTTGAATATGGGCGAAGCAAATTTCGAGTATTTGCGCTCGGCAATCGCCGCCGATGAAAATCTTCAAGGACGACTCATGCACGAAAAAGTGATGGAAGTTCTACGTGGTTACGCAATTATTACCGAAAAAGATTTCGACCCCAAAGCCGCAGAAGCAGTCGAAGAGTTGGCATAAAAATTCACTACCGTACACATTTTTTTGATGACCGCAGAGGCGCGGAGGCGCAGAGAAGAAACGATAAAATTTTCCCAATACAAATTTGGATGCTTTAATAAAAATGGCTTCACTCCGCGCCTCTGCGGTCAAAAACAAACGAAAAATATGTACGGTAGTGAACATAAAAACACGCTTGAAAGACAATCTGACACGGCATTTCCAATAATTTGCCAACAAAAGCGACAATAGAAGAAAAAGTCTCTTGTGTGTTGCGACACAGATTTGTATGTTCGTAATACTCACGATACGTTTTCTTCATTTTTAAGGATTACGATTATGATTTCGACGATGTTTGATGACGTAGTATTGCCATCGGCAATCAACGCACCGATGCAAAACCAACTAGTACCGATTGTGGTCGAGCAGACCTCGCGTGGAGAGCGTTCTTACGACATTTTCTCGCGTTTGATGAAGGACAGAATCATCCTTTTGAATACGCCGATTGACGACACCATATCGGGCTTGATTGTGGCGCAATTGCTCTTTTTGGCAAGTGAAGACCCATCCAAAGACATTATGCTCTACATCAATTCCCCGGGTGGCAGCGTAACTTCCGGTTTGGCGATTTACGATACCATGCAGTTTATTCGCCCTGATGTTTCGACAATCTGCGTTGGTATGGCGGCTTCGATGGCGCAAGTTCTCTTGTGCGCCGGTGCAAAAGGTAAGCGCTATGCGCTTCCACACTCGCGCATAATGATGCACCAGCCAAGCGGTGGTTCGCAAGGAACGCTTTCGGATATCGAAATCTACACCAAAGAAATGGTGCGGATGCGCGACCAACTCTATGCTATCATCGGCAATCACACCGACAAGACCATGGAGCAGATTAAAGCCGATGCCGACCGCGACAAATGGATGAGTTCAAAAGAGGCTTTGGATTACGGCATGATTGATAAAATCATGGAGCGCAGCACCGAGCCTACGCCAACAGCATAAAGGCACGATTTCTGCGGAGTATATCCCCGCAACAAGCGAATATCAGACCCGCGAAGTGCATCCATAAAATATCTTCGCGGGTTTTGTTCATTTTTCCGCTGATTTTTTACTTTTTATGCGTCCCTCTAAAATGTGTGGGAACACAGATTAACGATTCGTCAATTATTATGGCAAAAAATCACTACCTCCAACACGACGATATTCACTGCTCTTTTTGCGGGCGCTCCTCAGCCGAAGTGACGAGCATGATTTCCGGTGCGGGCGTGTACATTTGCGACATCTGCATCCAAAATTCTGTCGAGATCCTTCGCAAAAATGCCAGCCCCTACACGCAGCAACAACGCGCAAAATTCCAAGATTTCAAACTCTTGAAACCATCGGAACTCAAGCGAGCGCTTGACCAGCACGTTATTGGGCAAGACGACGCAAAACAGTCTATGTCGGTAGCAGTGTACAACCATTACAAGCGCATTCAGTCGGAATCGCTCGTTGGGCATTTGGAGGAAGTGGAGATTGAGAAAAGTAATATCCTGCTGCTCGGTCCCACAGGAACAGGCAAAACGCTTTTGGCGCAAACTCTGGCGCGGATTCTGGACGTACCGATTACCATTGCCGACGCAACTACGCTCACCGAAGCGGGTTATGTGGGCGACGACGTAGAGAGTGTTTTATCGCATCTGCTCCAAAATTCCGATTTTGATGCTGATAAAGCAGAGCGCGGTATTGTCTATATTGATGAAATTGACAAAATCTGCCGGAAAAGTGACTCCCCCAATATCACACGCGATGTTTCGGGCGAAGGCGTTCAGCAGGGCTTGTTAAAGATGCTCGAAGGCACGATTGCCGGAGTACCTCCACGCGGCGGACGTAAGCACCCAGAACAGCCCTTGGTCAATATTAACACCAAAAATATCCTGTTTATCTGCGGTGGTGCTTTTGATGGACTGGAAAAAATTATTGCTCGGCGGATGCGCACATCAACACTGGGCTTCTCGGCAGAACAAGGAGAACACGTCGAAGCAGATGTGGCGCTCTTTCCGCACGTTGAGCCGGAGGATTTGCTGGCTTACGGCTTTATACCGGAATTTATTGGTCGTTTGCCCATTATTACCGCCTTGGAACCTCTTTCTGACGAAGCAATGATGGATATTCTCATTGCACCCAAAAATGCCTTGGTTAAGCAATATCAAAAACTGTTTTTGATGGAAGGAATTGAGTTGGAGTTTCGCTCGGAAGCGCTTCAGGTAGTCGTGGATAAGGCACAAAAGCGCAAAACAGGCGCTCGCGGCTTACGCAGCATCATGGAAGAAGCAATGCTTCCGATTATGTACAAAATTCCCGATATGAAAAACGTCCGCAAGTGCATCATTACTCGCGCCGTCATCGAACAGACTGCCGAACCGGAATATCTTTTTGCGTTGGACGAGCCTTTGAGAAAGGTTGCCTTCTAACCTTCGTTACCGTTAAGAAGAAGGTTGAAACAGGCGATATTATTTCTTGCTTGAACTATTGGGAAATGCCACTGCGAGAAACCCTGCAATCAGGGCAACGCTATATTCCATACCGTTTTTTCCCGCCCCCACCACAAACCAATTCGGGAAATGCACCATCGCAATTCCCACAATCAGCATAGCAATAAACCCAACACTAAGCGGACGAACCAACCACCCCACCGCAAGCAGGAGTGATCCCAAAAGCTCATAAATCGTGAGGCTCCAAGCAACTGGCACACCAATCGGAGAAAAAATACTCATATTGAGAAATTCTCCTAAATCGCCAACCGTACCAGTCTTTATGCGGTGGACGGCGTGTGTAAACATGATAAGAGCAAGCGTGAGGCGAAGTACAATTAGCCCTGTCATGGTTTTATCTTCATTACAAAGTGGTTGTAGAAATAAGGTTTGATGAGGCTTGCAGCCGAAACAAGGAGCGTTGTGCGCTTGGTGCCTGAAGATTACTTGGTGATTGCACACCAAGCACACAATGGGGGCTGCTCCCTGTTTTTAACACAAGCAAAATTACAATACGTCGCTTCCACAGACAATACCAATGGGATAGATGGTGCAGTATTTGGGACAAAAAGTCTCTACACTATGCCTCAATGCTGATTTTCTGTCATATATTTGTGATGCAGTCGTTGTCATCGGCACCCCGCCGATGCTCTTCATTTTTTTGCACATTATCTCATGCAGATTTCGCAGCAGCAGCACACCGCCAATACCGATACAATCACGCTTTTGGGCGAATACCGACACTGGTTTTTCTGGCTTTTGGGTGCATTTTCTCTGGAGGCAATTATCTTTTGTGTGCTGTTTTATTCTCAAAACGTCGAGTATATCGGCAAGCCCGTGCAGCAGGAATGGCTAAAAAGCTATGGTTCGCAGACATTGGAAGAATTTGTTTGGCGGCGTTACCTTATTTTCGAGATGCTTCGGCGTTTGCCGTGGGCGGTCTATGGCGTAGGTATTGTCTGGGTTACGCAGCGTTTGCCTATCTTGCAGACGCAGCGAGGAAGCGGGGTGTACTGGCGGAATGTTTGGTATCAGCTTCTCATAGCCATCACCATTGCTTGCTTGCATGGGCTTGTCATTCAAAACACATTGACGATACTCTTCCGAATGGAAACTTTTCCGTATTACGTCTATTTGCGGAATTTCAATGGCATTTTCCTCTCGTTTGTACATTATTTTGTCATTTTGTTGAGTGCTTCAATGGTGAATTATTATCGGCAATTTCGGCAGGAGGAGCTTCTATCAGCGCACCTCAAAACCACTGCCGCGCAGCTTGAAACGGATCTTGCACAAGCACAACTCCATGCCCTGAAAATGCAGCTCCAACCACATTTTCTTTTTAATGCTCTCAATTCCATTTCGGCATTGCTGTATCATAATCCGCGCCGTGCAGATAGCATGATTGCTCGCTTGGGAGATTTTCTGCGTATGACGCTGGATAACCCGACGACGCAATTTATCACAATTCGGCAAGAACTGGATTTACTCAAATGCTACGTGGATATAGAAATGATGCGCTTTCCAAGCCGTCTACAGGTGGGAATTAGCGTGGAAGAGAGTTTGCAGGAAGCACAAGTCCCGAACCTTCTTTTACAGCCGCTCGTAGAAAATTCAGTGAAACATGGCATTTTACAAAGCACTGACGGAGGGCGCATTGATATTACTGTGCGAAGCTCTCCTGCTTCCCCGGAAATTCTCGAAATTACCGTGCGCGACAATGGACCCGGCTTAAAGCCAAGCGAAATTAGCTCGAATGATGCTTCTACAACCAAAACGGGCTTCAACGAGAGTACCGAAGCGGCATTCGCAGGCAAACTTCACAAAAAATCCAGCATTGGTCTTCAGAATACTCGTGAACGGTTGCAAAAACTTTACGGCGCGAATTTTCGGTTTGATACCTACAATGCCCTCGAAGGCGGTTTTGTGGTCTATTGCGAACTGCCTTTGAGAAGAAGGAGTACGCCAAACCCCGAAGAAACCTTGCTCCAAACACAATCAACCAATGACTAATCCAGCAATGACCAAGCACCTCATAAAAACCCTTATTATTGATGATGAAGACCTCGCACGCGAGAAAATACGTCATTTTCTGGGTGATGACGAAGAATGTCTTGTTCTTGCGGACTGTGCTAACGGCTACAAAGCGGTGGAATCAGTCTGCGAGCGTCTGCCGGATGTGATATTTCTTGACATTCAGATGCCGGAATTAGACGGTTTCGAGACCCTGAGAATGATTCGTGATTCATTGGATGAAGAAGCAGTAATGCCGCTTGTCGTCTTCATTACGGCATTTGACCATTATGCACTGAAGGCATTTGAGGCACACGCGGTGGACTATCTTTTGAAGCCCTTTGATTATGAGCGTTTTCAGGCGATGTTTGCGCGGGTAAAGGAGCAGATTCGTGCTAGGCAGGCTCACAGTTCTCAAGAATCCTTGCTTCGTGAGATTCGTGAACTTCAATCGCAGCGAGCTTTGAAATATCCCGTGCGGTATGCCTTCAAAACACGGGGCAGAATATACTTTGTCGATGTGGAGGATGTTGATTGGATAGAAGCCGATAGGAATTATGCGCTCTTTCACGTGAGCGAACTAACCCACGTGCTACGCACTGCATTTGGTGAACTCGCCGAGCAGCTTGATCCCGTGCGATTTCTACGCATTCACCGCTCGGCTATTGTCCGCAAATCCGGTATTCAAGAAATCCGAAAGCGCTCCGAACGGTCGTATCAAATTGTTCTGCGAAACGGGAAAGAATTGGATATTGGTGTGGGCTACCGCGATAGTGTTTTTGCGGCATTGGGGCTAGTTTCGCCGGAGGATTAAGAACGGGCTGGGGTTATTGCTCATTGCTTTTCGGGATGTTTCCTTGAGGAGAAAACAGAAAATTTCGTATATTCGTGGCTGAAAAAAATGCTCTGCACATCGTTGGTCAGAATGTGCATTATTCCAACAGTATTTCCTCCATTATTCCTGCTTTACTTTTGAGTCTCTTGCTTTTTCGTTGCCAAATGTAACGTTTCTTTTATCTCATTCTTCTTGCAATCAACACCTCGCCTTTGCGATGCGATCGCCATGGTCAAGGCGTAGGAATTTTGTGATTTTTTTCCTCTCCATAATGAATCTCCATTGTTTGCCAATAGCTCTGCAATGTCGCCGCGCCAATGTTTTTCTGCGTGATAATTTGCGACAGCACGTTATGCTGAACTGCCCAGCCATTATCGGTGTTTCCGGTACTTGTATATGCTTGGTAATGCTTCTGACAATGCTTCCATTTCAACTTTTCGCCCAGCAGACAGGTGGTGACCCGTCTTCAAGACCTGATAACAACCTCATCATCTCTGGCATTGTGCGCGAAGCAGGTTCGGACGAAGCAGTGATCGGCATTACCGTTATGGTCGTGCGCGACACTGCCGCCAGCGTTGCTTCGGCAAAGCCGATTGGCGGAACACGCACGAACAAATACGGCTTTTATTCGCTACCAAATATTCCACAAGGCTCATACTTTCTTGTAATTCGCGGTATTGGCTATGAGACTGTTAAGCGCCCGATTGTCGTTGGTAACGAAAATCTGCGTGAAAATATTGCCCTCAAAGTACAGAATGTACGCGGAAAGACCGTAACAATCGAAGTTGAACGCGACCCTTCAGCAACACGCAGCATCAGCACGGTCGAGTTGAACACCGACTTTGCGCGAAAAATGCCCGTGCTGGGCGGTGAATCTGATATTTTCCGTGTGCTACAACTTATGCCTGGCATCAAAGCGGGAAGTGAGCTTTCAAGCGGTTTGTATGTGCGCGGTGGTTCACCTGACCAAAATTTGATACTGCTCGACGGCGTAGTTGTCTATAATCCTTCACACTTAGGAGGTTTTCTCAGCACGTTTAATAGCGATGCCATACGGGATGTGCGCGTTATCAAAGGTGCGTTTCCTGCGGAATACGGCGGACGGCTTTCCAGCGTGATTGATATGACGATGAAAGAAGGCTCAAAAGAAAAATTTTCCGGCGTGGGCAATCTCGGACTTATTGCGTCACGCTTGACGTTGGAAGGTCCGATTACGCCTGACATTTCTTTCATGGTCTCAGGACGGCGTACCTATTTCGATTTGATTTTGGCAGCCTTGCCCCAGCGACCTGATGTAAGCTATTATTTCTATGATTTGAATGCAAAACTCAACTGGAATATTTCCGATAATGACCGCCTCTTTTTAAGCGGATATTTCGGGCGCGATGTTGCGGGTGGAGGAGGCATAACGGGAGGATCAAACGCTTTTAACACTGATTGGGGGAATTCGACCGCGAACCTCCGATGGATGCACGTCGCATCGCCATCGCTGTTCACCAATTTTTCCGCGATTTTTACCGATTATCAGTTTTCGCTTGGCATTCCCGACACAACAGCAGGTTTTTCAACGCTTTCGCGGATTCGAGATTTCACCGTGCGTGGCGATATTCAGTGGTATCCCGACAAACAACATACCGTCAAAGCTGGCATTGACGTAACATATCACAATTTTACGACACTCCTCTCGGCGACGGCTTCGGCAGAGCGCTTTCTTCAAACATTAGGGATCGAAGGGAATGCTTCGATTCCGTCCATCGAAGCGGCAGCTTATGCGCAGGATGAATGGCAAGATGCATTTGATATTGATGGATTGTCCGTCAATGCAGGTCTTCGGTTATCGTATTTCCAGCTTGGCTCGCGCTTGCTACCAGAACCTCGTCTTTCTGCGGTGTACAATCTTGGCAACACCATTTTGGGTAATAATTTCAAATTCAAAGGTGCGTTTGCAGTTGCAAACCAGTTCCTGCATTTGGTAGTCCGCAATGATATTACACTACCAACCGATACGTGGTTTCCAGCCACCGAGACTATTAAGCCTGCTAATTCCACACAATACGTTTTTGGTGCAGAAACAACTATTTTTGACAATGAAGTCTTGGTCAGCGTCGAAGGTTACTACAAATCCATGAATAATTTGCTGGAATTCAAGGAAAATGCGGGTTTTAACAGCCTTTTCACTACCCGCGAACAGGATTTAGCCGTCGGCAAAGGTGAGTCCTATGGTGTGGAAGTGTTTATCAACAAGCAACTTGGCTCATTCACTGGCTGGATTGGTTACACATTATCTTGGACAACGCGCCAATTCGAGGAGTTGAACAAAGGTAATACCTTCTTTCCGCGCTACGACTCGCGCCACGATGTCTCGGTCACATTGAACTACAAACTCAGCGATTCATGGGAACTTGGCGCATCATGGGTTTTCCAATCAGGTCAGGCTTTCACGATGCCGAGCGGGCAGTATTATTCTCTTTTAGCAAATTACAGCCCTAGCGGGCAATTTTCGGGGGCGAGTCGCTTGCAGAGTCTTAGCACATCAGCGTACACGCTCTACACCGAACGCAATGGCGGGCGCTTGCCGGCATATCACCGTATGGATGTAAATTTTACGCACTATTTCTCGTGGTTTGGCTTGCCGTTTAACTTGTCCTTGAACGTCTATAACGTCTATAACCGTCTCAATCCTTTTACGTGGTCTATTCGTCAAGATTTTACCGGTACTCGTCAGGTATCGCAATTCACGCTGTTTCCGATTATTCCAACTATCGGCATTGGCTTTAAATTCTAACGTGTTTGTGTTGAAGTATCTCTTTTTTACCAACGATTTTACTAAAAAATCTCATGCAGTATTCTCTCAAAAAATTATCTCTCTTCGTCTGCGGCATAGCACTGGTCATGGCTTCAGGCTTAACAAGTTGCGAGCAGATTGTTGCTAATGCGACCTTGCCGTATGAAGAAAAAATTGTCATTGAAGGGCTATTGAGAGCTGGGCAACCACTTGACAGCATCCTTATTACGCGCGTCCAGCCACCTTTGGAAAGAGCAAGCACCGACAAGGCATATTTGCAAGGCGCTGAAGTTACGATTCGTGTTGATGGGCAAAACTACACGCCGCAGGTACGCTTCGATACAGTGCGACTCAATAACTTCTCCGGACCTTCCAGTGGTATTCCTCAAGGTGTTTTGCCGATGTATGGTGTTCCCGGCGTACGAGTACAAGCCGGAAAAACCTATGAAATCACAGTGCGTTGGAATGGTAAGGTAGCACAGGCAAAAGCTGCCGTGCCATCGGCAGAATCTTCGCTCTTGGGGCAAAACTATACGACGAATGTGAAAACAGACTCCGTGCCTGTTTCGACTGGTTTTGTACGCAGCCCGACGGGAAGTTTCACACAACAATTCACGTATATTCCCAGCCTCACTATTACGCTTAATGCCGATGTACGCTTGCGTCCGGGACTTCTACATCAACTCCTCATTTATGCGCGAGACACCGTAAGTTTTCGCACCGGAAGACCTGACAGCGCGATCGTCTTTTTTGGTGGACGCATAATTGCAACGGCTGGAAGTAGTGAGAATTTTGGTGCTTCGGTACTTTTGCCTAAAGATGCTGCCGAGCGAACAGTGAGTATGCAAGTCAGTGGATTTCGGGCAGTCGATTTTACGACCATCTATATTAATCCGACGGCTTCCAATCCGCAAGGGCGCACAGAGGTTGTAGTTCGTGGCACGATAGGACAGATTCAAGAGCGTCTGCGCCGCGCCCGATGGTACGCAGCAGTCGTGATGACGGAATCCTCCTACTATGATTGGGTTAACTCGTCGAGTCAGGCACAATACGGATCCGGCAATAGCGGTCCCTTTTCTGCTGGTGGCACGAATCCTGTGTGGAATGTCACGGGCGACGGAATTGGCGTATTTGCTGGTACTTCAGGCATAGAGCGACCCATACAAGTACGCTGGTAAAGTGTTTTTATCCCGCTAACGGCTTACTCACGCCCGATACTTTGTTTGCTGAAACAAGTATCGGGCGTTATTCGTAACGTTTGTCTCTGTGCTAAACATCTTGAGGATAGATCACTTGTTTTGCACAGGAAAAAGTAGTGCATTTCTATTGAGAGGTTGTATCTGGATGTGAAGATGAAAGTGAGCAATGCCGCATTCGAGGTGATGGCGGTATTATCCTACATATTCAGCAACCATGCAAAAATCAGCGGTGCAACAATCGTGGCATCCGATTCCACGATAAATTTCGGCGTGTCAATATCTAGTTTCCCCCACGTAATTTTCTCATTCGGCACAGCACCGGAATACGATCCATAGCTGGTCGTCGAATCCGAAATCTGGCAAAAATAACTCCAAAACGGTATGTCGGTCATTTCCATATCTTGGTAGAGCATCGGCACGACACAAATCGGGAAATCCCCCGCAATACCGCCTCCAATCTGGAAAAAGCCCACACCTTTGCCTTTGGAGTTCTCAATATACCACTTCGAGAGCCACATCATATACTCAATGCCTGATTTCATGACGCTTGGCTGAAGCTCGCCTTTAATGCAATAAGACGCAAAAATATTGCCCATCGTCGAATCTTCCCAGCCCGGAACGATGATTGGCAAATTCTTTTCCGCAGCCGCAAGCATCCATGAGTTTTTGGGGTCAATTTCATAATATTGTGCCATATCGCCGGAAAGGAGCATTTTGTACATAAATTCATGCGGGAAATAGCGCTCTCCCTTGTCTTGTGCCGATTTCCATTGCTGAAAAATATGCTTCTGAATACGACGAAACGCTTCTTCTTCAGGAATGCAGGTATCGGTGACACGGTTGAAGCCGCCTTCAAGGAGTTCCCATTCGTCCTTCGGTGCAAGGTCGCGGTAATGCGGCACACGCTTGTAGTGCGAATGTGCCACAAGATTCATAATATCTTCTTCCAAATTTGCTCCGGTGCAAGAAATAATCTGCACTTTATCCTGACGAATCATCTCGGCAAGGGTTTTACCAAGTTCGGCGGTACTCATTGCTCCAGCGAGTGTTATCATCATTTTTCCATCTTCGGCGAGATGTTTTTCGTAGCCCTTCGCAGCATCCACGAGTGCGGCGGCGTTGAAATGGAGAAAATGTTCTTCGATAAAGCGCGAGATAGTATTGCGTTGCATGGTGCTTGGAACATCAAAAGTGAAGAAAAATGCGGGATATATTGTATCCGCGAAAGCAGCGCAAAAATAGGAAAATTTTTCGCAAGAGTGCGCATAAAATCACGAGGGAAATGAAAAAGCAATGCTATGTTTTCGTAACAACCTCGCTGTTGCTTTTGAGTCCTCGTCTCATTGTTGTTTCAAGGTACATATAGCGTTACCGTATCCGCATCCTTTGTACATATATTCTTAGCTCCCTTTTTGTGCCGCCCTTCAACCAATACAGCCCACGAAGCAAGCATTGTCGCGCTAAGACTGAAGATAATTGCCACATCAGTTTTATCGGCTTTGCCGCCACTCAAAAAAATGTAGAGTATTGCCAAGGTAAAAAATCCGGCAGTGATGCCGCCAATGACAGCGACAGAGGCTTTGTTGAATTTCATAGCTGGTCTCCAAAATATTAAAAAATGGTCGTACTCTGCTTTTTCTACGTGCCTTGGAAGGTTAAAGTTTCACGAACTTCCATACCACACAAAGCATCTTTTATACCATCGTTTGCCGCGAGAAATATGCTATTTTGGTACATTAGCTCACAGTTTCAAACCAACTTTTTTCAAAAATATTATGATTCGCAAAGCATCTGCCGAATGGAACGGCACAGGCAAAGAAGGCTCTGGTAGCCTCACTTCCACAAGCGGCGTACTTGCTCAAACGCCGTATTCTTTTGCAACCCGCTTCACGAGCGAAAATGGCAAACTCGGCACAAACCCTGAAGAGTTGATTGCGGCTGCTCATGCAGGCTGCTATTCGATGGCACTCAGTTTTCAACTGACGGGCGCGGGCTTTCCACCCACGAAACTCAGCACCAATGCGGCTCTTACGATGGAAAACGTGGATGGACATTTTGAAATCAAAGGTATTCATCTCGAACTTTCGGCAAATGTACCGGGCATTTCCAATGAGCAATTCCAAACCATTGCCGACAATGCAAAGAAGACCTGCCCAGTTTCACGAGCTTTGGGGGCGATTTCGATTACGCTTTCGGCGACGTTGGCATAAGCCGTACAGACGGTACAACAAAACAACGGCGCGAGCTTCTACTTTTGAAAGCCGCGCCGTTGCTTATTTCCAGAATATGGTGCTATTAGTCAAATTCGCAGTGCATAATAACGTTCCCTGTATTTCCTTCTCAAAATTTTCGTAATTTATCGATTGAATTCAAGCAGTGAAAAGAATTATACAATCAACCGTACCACGATGATGAAAACCTTTGACCAATGGGATATAGACGACCTTGAGCAAACATTTTCGCTTGAGCGCGTTGCCGACCTGCCAACACTGGAGACGTGGCTCAGTGCCGACTTTCCGATGAACGACGTGGAGCGCACGATCATTGCCGCGTTGCAGGAGAATCTTGCGGCGGAAATTGATTTGTGGAATGAGGATGAGCTAAAATTCAAGTTTATTGCGCCCTTTGTGAACCTTGTGCGCTACGATACGCCATACTTCCATACCTTTACGCAGCGCACCCTGTCTGCTACCGTTGACGACGTTCAAATGTCAGGGCGCGTAGATTTTATGGTTGCGACGGGTAAATCAAAGCCTGTTCGTCCGTTTTTCTTTCTGCATGAATACAAAAAAACCTTCGCGCCCAATAACAATCCCCTCGCACAACTTCTGGCAGAGATGGTTGCCGCGCAGGAATTGAACATCATGCCGCATCCGCTCTATGGCTCGTATATTGTCGGGCGGTCATGGTTTTTTGTGGTCTTGGAAGGTCGGAAATATGCCGTAAGCGAGGCTTTTCTAGCCACAAGTGATGATATTGTGAAGGTTCTCAGCCTCTTGAAGGCAGCAAAAGCAGATTTTATGCTGCTTGCAAAGAAATTGTATGCTGCGAGGTAATGTCCTTCGGGCAGTCCAATTATCCAGATGTTTTCTCTAAACAAGAAAGTACGACAGTACAAATATTTTCTAATTGCTGACGCTTTGGGCGAGATTTAGCCAGTACTCTCATGCCTGTAATGGTGTTGAATACAAACTGTGCAAGCGCTTCTGCGGATTGCTTTTGCGACAACTCGTCATTCTTTTGCCCTCGCTCAATAGCCTTCATAAATGCGTCTTCTACAAGGGCATTATTATGGGCGATAAATGCAGTAATTTCCTCATCTGTCTGTGCTATTTCGATTGCTGAATTAACCATAAAGCAGCCTTTTGCAATTGGCACTGCGAGAGACTCCTCAACCGTAGTCTGTAATATTTGTTTGAATACAGGTAAAACAGTAGTAGCACGAGAAAGCATCTCAATCATTGCTTGTGCATATTGAGAGTGATACAGTTTGAGTGCGGTAAAAAACAAAGTCCGTTTGTCTACAAATGTGTCATACATACTTGAACGACTAATGCCCAACCCCGTTACTAAATCTTCAAGCGAGGTTGAGCAATAGCCTTTTGTCCAAAAAATATTCATTGCGCTCTCAAGTACCGTAGCTTCATCAAAAGCTTTCGTTCGAGCCATAAATACGCTTTCACAAAAGTAAAATGTTAATTGTTTTGTTTATATTTTCTCATAACAAATATACTCTTTTTGGACTATACATTCCAAAACAAAAGAAAAAAAAATTATCCCAGAATTGGATTAACACTAATCCCGCCATCAATGACATATTCAGCACCGGTAATAAAAAGTGCATCATCACTCGCAAGGAATGAAACAAGTTTTGCAACCTCAGCCGAATTTCCAAAACGGTGAAGCGGTATTCGTTGCTGCATCGCAGTTGCAAAACCCTGTAAACTTGCTTCATCTAATCCAACTTTACCAAAAATAGGTGTATCTATTGGACCTGGACTCACTGCATTGACCCTGATTTTTCGCATTGCTAATTCTGTGGAGGCAACTTTCACCAACGAGTGAACGGCCGCCTTGCTTGCCGCATAAGCAGAGGTATTTGGCATACCTGATGTAGCATTGACCGAGGATAAAAATATCACGGCAGCACCATCTTTTAGAACGGGGATAAATTTGCTCAATGTGAAATATGCACCTTTGAAATTGATGGTCATAATCTCATCAAAATGCTCTTCCGTAGCAGATTCCAAGGGAGAAAAAGACACAACACCAGCATTGATAAAGAGAATATCTACTGCTCCAAATTGACCTTGTACATGACCAACCAACTTTTTAATTGCTTCAAGATTCCCCTGATCTGATACCAAGCCCACGACATTGAGATCGGAAGCTGCTTTTTGAACAGATTCCTTATCGCGTCCGGTGATAATTACCTTTGCTCCCTCAGAAGCAAGTTCTTTAGCGGTTGCATAACCAATACCACTATTGCCGCCTGTGACGACAGCGATTTTTCCAACGAGTTTCATAACGAAATAAATTAAATGAATAAAAACGGAATGACTGTTCCAAAATAATAATAACGGAATGATTATTCCAAATAAAAAAACTAAGACTTTCTGATTTTTTTAATCAACAATCTATACTTCCAATATTAACAATGCCTTATAGAAAAACACAACTCACCCCAGATATGCTTTCCATACCACACAAAACACCTTTCATACCATATTTCGCCCTGCGGAATATGGTATTTTTGTATCAAGAACATTCTTCACCGATGCTTTAGGATAGCAGTAGTGAAGCGGTTTTTAACTCAATATTCGGGTAACGATTTTCCACTCAATTTTTCCACTTTTTTCAGGAAACCATGAAAACATTTTTCTCCGCTCTTGTTCTTGCCTTTATTGGCATTACGTTCTTCCACTCCGCACCAATGCTGGCACAGCACGGTGCAGGCACAAAAGGTAAAGTTCTCTTTATTGCCTCAAACCCCGCACAAAACAAGCAAACCGGCTGGCCCATCGGTGCGTGGGCGGCGGAAATCACACACCCCTACTGGGAATTTACCGAAGCAGGCTACACCGTCGAGATTGCAAGCCCCGACGGGGGTGCAGTGAAATTCGATGGCTTCAGCGACCCCGAAGATGCAAGCAAATACAGTGCCTTCGACGTGCTTTCGCTCGGTTTCAAAAAAGACCCCAGCAAAATGGCAATGCTGGAAAACACCAAAAAACTTTCGACGGTGAACCCGAATGAATACAAAGCTATTTTCGTTTGCGGCGGTCAAGGTCCGATGTACACGTTTATTGACAACACCGAATTGCACAAATGTTTCGTGGATTTCTACCTCACCGGCAAGCCCACAGCAGCGATTTGCCACGGCACGTGTATCTTGCTCAAAACAAAACTTCCAAATGGTAAATTTTTGGTGGAAGGCAAGAAATGGACAGGCTTTGCGAGTGGTGAAGAGCAGTATGCAGACAATTTTGTCGGTATGAAAATTCAACCGTTCCGCATCGAAGATGAAGCCCGTAAAATGCCCAACTCCAAGTTTGAAGTTGGCGAAGCGTTCGCCTCATACGCCGTGCAGGACGGCAACCTGATTACCGGACAGCAGCAAAATAGTGGTGGCGCGGCGGCACGCCTTGTGATTACTCAACTTGAAAAAGATAAATCTCGCTATCCGACCTATGTGCTAGTGCATGGCGCATGGGCGGACGAGTCTGCATGGGGCTTTGTGCGAAATCAGCTTGCGCAAAATGCAAACGTCGTGGTGGTGAATTTGCCCGCACATGGCTTGAATCTTACACCCTCCAACAAAGTTACCCTGAACGATTACGTGAAAACCGTCAGCGAAGCCGTCAATGCTCAAAAAGGCAAAGTTACGCTCGTGGCGCACAGTATGGCGGGTATCGTGGCTTCGCAAGTGGCAAACAATATTCCGCAAAAAATTGAAAAACTCGTGTACGTCTCGGCGTATTTGCCGAAAAATGGTGAAGATTTGCTCACGCTTTCCAAAAAAGATGCGCAAAGCAAAGTAGGCGGGGCGTTGGAGTTTTCGGCGGATTATGCTGAAGCGAAAATCAAGAAAGATGTGATTGTTCCTGCGGTCTGCGCAGATTGTCCCGATTTCATGAAGGATGTCTTGGTGAAATATCACCATGCCGAACCCGCAAAACCGCTTGGCGAGAAGGTTTCCCTCGGTGCAAAATTCAATAGCGTTCCAAAATATTACATCAGCACCACGCAAGATAACGCCGTCGGCTACGACCTTCAAAAGGCGATGATTGCTGCTAATGGCAGCATCAAAAAAGTATATGAAATGAATACATCGCACCTGCCGTTTGTGGCGCAACCGCAGGAGTTTTTGAAAATTCTCACATCTATTCAGTAACCTATTCCGAAGAGAAATGCTCACCTTTCATACAACAACCACACAGGGGCGGCAAACGCCCCTTTTTTACGCTATAACAGCAGTATTCATGCTGCTTTGCGGCAATATTGCTTTTGCCCAACTCTCCGAAGCTGATTCTTCCTCGTGGCGCGGGCGTTTGTCAAGCGGCGGGACGCTTATCACAGGCAATGTAGAGCGACTGCTCTGGATAACGACGCTGGAAGCCAGCTATGTCGAACCGGAGCAAAAAGTTTGGGGCTTCAAATCGTCATCTACCTACCAATACGGCACCTTTGCGAAGCGTTTGACGGAGAGTGACCTTATCTCGCGGAATTTTATCTATGCCTTTCCTAAAGAATGGATTTATCCCTACATCATGCTCTGGGGCGAGCGGAATTATCGCCGCAAGTTCGATTTTCGCTATCAAGCGGGCGTGGGCGGGACGGTAGTGCTGATAAACGAAAAGCATCACACGCTGAAAGCCTCATTAACACTCACCAACGAGCAAACTACCTTCAACGGCAGCACATTCCGTGATATGCCGGATTTGGCGAGCAACGTGCAGAACCTCTGGCGAGGAACGGTGCGGCTTGCAGGGCGAAATTCGCTTTTTGAGGGAAAAGTGCGCGTGGAATATGAAGCGTGGTATCAACAAGGATTGACAAGTGCGGAAGATTATCGTTATCTTGCAGAAGCAGCACTTTTTCTGCCGATTGCCAAGAATATTTCCTTTCGCACCGCTCTTAGCTACACGCGGGATAACATCGTGCTTATGGGCGTGGAGCGGGCAGATTTGCTGTTGACATTTGGGCTTTCGTTGGCGTTGGAATAAAGGTTTTTCCCATTGGCAGTTGAAGGTACTTTCCGTTATATTGCAATGCTCAAAAGAAGAATATTCCTCTCAAATGAAACAATTTGCTTCCGTCCCATGATAATCGCCAATCCCATATACGATGTCGTTTTCAAGCGCATGATGGAAAACGAGAAGGTTGTGAAATTCTTTATCGGAACGCTATTGGATGAAACGATTGAAACGGTCGAAGTCCAACCGCAAGAATTTACCTATACCGATGCACTAGCGGGTTTGGCGGTCTTTCGTTTGGATTTTATTGCCACCATCAAGACCGCAACGGGCGAGCGCAAGAAAGTATTGATTGAAATTCAGAAGGCAAGAAACCTGATTGATGTCATGCGCTTCCGTTCGTACTTGGCAGAGCAGTACAAAAAAGAGGACACGATTGATAGTGAAAAAGTGATTTTACCCATTACGACTATCTACATATTGGGGTTTGCTTTACCGGAAATAGAAACACCCTGCCTCAGAGTAGAGCGCAACTACAAAGACCTCATTAGCGGCGAAATCCTGCATCGGAAAAGTGCATTTATCGAAAAACTCACGCACGATAGTTTTGTGGTGCAGGTAGAGCGTATCACCGACCGCTACCAGACCCGTTTGGATAAGCTCCTGAGCGTCTTTGAACAGAAAAATTTTGTGGACAGCTCGGAAACAACCAAAGATTTTCTGCACACCCCCGACAGCGAGGAATTACGGACACTTACCGATATTTTGCATTACGTCGGCACCGATCCCAAAGAAAGAAAGCAAATAGAAATCGAAAAAGAAGCGTGGCGCACGGTCAATGCGATGTTTGCGGAAAAAGAGCAGCGTTTGCTGAAGTCGTTGGGGGAGAAAGAAAAAGCACTGGAAGAAAAAGATAAAGTGCTGGAAGAAAAAGATAAAGTGCTGGAAGAAAAAGAAAAAGCGTTGGAGGAAAAAGACAAAACTTTAGATGAAAATCGCAAAGAATTGGAAGAAAAAGACAAAGTTATAGCGGAACTTTTACGAAAATTGAACGAGCAGTAATGATATGACCATCTCCAAATCTCGTTTAGAAGCCTTCAGCGACGGCGTTTTTTCGATTATCATTACGCTCATGGTTTTTGAAATCAAACTACCGCAAATTGATGACCAAACATCCTTTCGGACGCTTGTTCCCATGCTTGCGCCGCAGTTTATCGCCTACGCGCTGAGTTTTGTTACCGTTGCGATTATTTGGATAAATCACCACCACGTGCTGGGCTTGATAAAGCGTGTGGATATGCCGCTTCTCTGGCATAATCTTCACCTGCTTTTTTGGTGTACGCTCATTCCTTTTGTGAATAATTTGGTCGGAAAATACCCGTTTCGCCCTGTTGCGAGTTTGTGTTATGGCTTGGTTTTTTCCGGCGCATCACTCGGTTTTATGATGCTTCGCAGGTACGCCGGATTGAAGGCACGACTCATGCACGACCACGCTTCGGAAGAGTTGGAGCGCAAGGTTTTGCGCGGAAACATTCGCTCGTTTCTTTTGTACGCGCTTGGTGGAGCATTAGCGTATGTTTCGCCATTTATCTCGTTTGCTATTTTCGGCGGAATAGCCCTCTACTACGCGCTTCCCGACCGAGTGCGGACGTGGATGCGAGACCACACACCGCACGCACACGAGTAACTCCCCAACACACTTTTAACCATTTTTGTACTATCTATGATTATCAAACGCAATCTTAGCCCCGTCAAGATTTTACGCTATGTGCGGACAGAAATGCTTGTTGCTGTGCTGCTGTCCATAGTTGTTTACTTGCTATACAAAAGTGGTGTATTGGTGCTGTCTCTGCCCTTTTCGCTTTCGGCAATTTTAGGCAGCGCACTGGCAATATTTATCGGTTTCCGTAATAATACCGCCTACGCTCGGTGGTGGGAAGCACGGGCGCTTTGGGCGAATATAGCCAACAGCAGCCGCAGTTTTGCTCGCCAAATCATTGCCAATGCGGATAATGCTGTTGGTATTGGCAAAGCCACAAAAGAAAAGGCGGATGCGTATAAGCAAGAAATTATCCATCGTCAAATTGCCTTCGCACACGCTTTGCGCCTCCGTTTGCGCGAGGAATCTATTTCGGTAAAAGCACTCACGCTGCCGCCTGAAAATCACCATATCGGCACAACGGAGGAATTTCGGCATTTGCTCACGCCGGAAGAATTTACGTGGGTTTCAGAGAAAACGAATATTCCGAATATGCTTTTGCAAAAACAAGGCATTCGCATCAAAGAAGGCATGAAAGAAGAGATTCTGGGCGGGTTCGACAACATCAGCCTTGAGCCAACGCTGGCGACATTTAATACACTGCAAGGCTCGTGTGAGCGCATCAAGGAAACGCCTCTTTTACGGCAGTACGACTATTTCACACGCCTATTTTTGGTGGTGTTTATGCTGCTTTTGCCGTTTACATTGATTGGTGATTTTACTAAAATGGGGATTGATGTGCTGGTGATACCGATTTCCATAACGATTGCCTTTGTCTTCAACACAATTTCCAAAGTTGGTGCTGCTAACGAAGATCCATTTGAAAATCTCACAACCGACGTACCACTCACAGCAATTTGCAATGCGATTGAGCGAGATTTGAAGGAAATGCTGGGGGAAGAATTACCGCCGAAAATTGAGGCTGAAAGGGGGTATTTGATGTGATGAATCCCCCACTACTCTTCGCGCAACCGCGTCCGCAAGGTCGTCCGGCATCCGGTTTCTGTCGTAATAAAATCAGCAAAATCGCAGAGCGAACGCATCAGAAAAACACCGCGTCCGCCATCACGCAGAAGATTTTCCTGTGCAAGTGGGTCAGGGAGTGTGTCGGGATTGAATCCACTACCAAAATCGTCTATCGTTAGCAACAACTCGCCTTGTCGCACTTCGCCTGTGATAGTAACCGATTTCATTTCATCACGCTTATTGCCATGGACAATAGCATTATTCACCCCTTCGGTCAAGGCAATAATGGCGTTGTGATACCGCATATCGTCCATTCCCTGCCCGGCGACAAGTTCTGCCAAAAACGGCTCGACGTAGCGTAAATTCTTCGTATTACTTTGAATAATTAGGGTTTTAACCATAGCGCAAACAAGAATCAAAATTGGGATAGTGCTGAAACCATATTTTTTCGCAAAAGCCGCTATAACGGCAAATTGACCGACAGTAAAATATTCGGAACACCACGCAAAAACGAGGTTCTATCAAATTGGAACTCATACCAACCGCTCACACGTAGCACCGTTCCTGAGATAAAATCCATCTCGACCAACGTTTCCGGCGCAAACGAACGATTGACAAATCCGGGCGCACGGGGGGTCGCATTACCGATGCTTATGGGTTCTTGCGTCAGGATGTAGATGCGCCCGCCCAGACCAAATCGTGCCATACTGGTTGTGCCAAAGGCAAAGCCCCTAGGCTGCACAACGCAGAGAGTCCGCACGAATGCTTCGATGTTCCTGTCGCGGGGCGTTTCCGAAAATTCACGCCAACGAAATTCGCCGCGCTCAAAATACCGAAATAATATGCGAGATTCAAGAGTCGCGTGAGGATTCAGCATAATTCTTAGCGAATCGCGGTACGCCACCTGCCGAAGGCTGAAACTCTGCACTGTTCCAAGCACATCTTCAAAATCAAAACTCGTGTAATTCGCCAGCACCTCAAATTGTGGGCGCATCTCCACAATGCCGTTCCGAAGGCTGAAGGATGGTGCAAGGCGAATAATCCGATTCCAATTATTTTGAGCGCTGCGCTGCGATTTGATAAAAACAAGGTGTGCCAAACGCATCTCCGCAAGAAGCGTACCAGAAAGTACGTGCGAGAAAGGGTGCGTGTAGGAAATATTTGCATTGATAGCTAGCTCGTCGCGGTCGTCGTTATTGACGTTGCTCGGTGTGTCATAGCGCAAAAGTGCGGTAGAATATTCGCCCCGCAAAGAATCGCCGGAAGCAAGCATCCATGCGGTTTGTGCAAACACCGTCCAGCGCACACTCACGTTGTCGCGTTGGAGTTCGGCGCTCCGAAGCGTTTGCAAATCCACATCGCGTAGCGAGAAGCGCTCACCGACGCGGTTTGCTTCATTGCGATTGTCAAGACTGAATCCGGCGGCATGATTACTTGTCCCGAACTGTGCGCGAAGCGTCGTATTGAGCGAAAACCGTAGTTGGTCAACGTCGCGCTGCACGGCGCTTATCGGCACTTCCGCTAACACAGTGTTGTAGTGCCGCCCAACTGCCCAATTTTCCACGAATCCCTGCACTTCCGCTTCCATTCCGCTCAAAATCGGAAAAGCAAAGCGTCCATTAACGCGCCCAAGCCGCTCCGAGCGGGTTTCGATGGCAAGTTGGGGGGACGTTCCTTGCTGCAATGTTGTGTAAAAATCACGCTCTAAGGCGGTGTATTGTGCCGAAATATCCAACTGAGCATTCCCTTCAAACGTGCGGGTCATGGTAACGCGGGTGTTAAACTGCGTATTGGTGCGGATGTTGGCAAGATTTGTGAAAAATCCGCCTGCATCCAACGTCAACGAATAATCGTCCAACCGCAGATTCCGTCCCGCCAGATTGCCCAAGAGCGTCCAGCCTCGGTCAACGATGCCAAGTTGTTCGTTGTATTCGCCGCCGCCCATAGCCCTCACTACAACTTGCTCGAAGGGCTGCCATGCCGATTGCGCCGCTTTCCACTGCACCCCGCCCGTCAACCCAAATTGTACAAGGCGATTGAGACCAATAGAGCGAGAATCCGCAGAAAAGGAGGCAGTATTTGCCGCCAAGAGCGAAAACCCTGCCGCAATCGGTTTTTCGTAGCGCAAAAGCGCGTCAGCATCGTCACGGCTCGTGAATCCACTCGTGCCAATAGCAGCGCCACGATATTGGCTTTGAACAAGCAACGTTCCAAGTGATACCGCGCTTTCGCCCGTGCCGTATCCCAGCGAAAATGCGCCCGCAATGTCACCGCGAAAAAGCAAGGTATTGGCAATTTTATCCACCCCAAAGCGCAAACGCGGCGTTGCACCAAGTGTTGTGTCGCTAATGAGCAACAGCATTGGCGATTGCGCAAATATTATCGAATAACTCGCAGTCGCGCACAGCAACAAGGCACACAGACCGCTCTGTCGCAGTGCGTACCGCAACATTCGGTATTTTCGGTTAAGACCGCATTTGGTATGCTTATCAAACATTTTTTTGGGAAATTCGCCGCAGAACGGAACTATCACAAGTCAAATTGCGTTTGAATATAATCTAACCTCTTTTTTGGTTTAGAACAATGGCGAATCATAAATTTCCTGCATTATCGCACAATCTGGCGCTTGAAGCGCAAGGAGAACCCCATGGCACAAGCAACACCCGAACTTATCGCCGCACTCCGAACGACCGCAAAACGGCTTCGTACCGATGTTCAGTATTATTGGAGTCATCAAGGAAGTTGTAATTGTGGGCATTTGGCACAAACCATCACCCAGCTTTCCAAAACGGAGATTCACCAGTACGCCATTGAGCGACATGGCGATTGGGAAGACCACGCCGAAGATTACTGCCCGACAAGCGGTCACCATCTCGACAGTATTCTTACACAAATGCTGGCGTTTGGCTTGCAGCGCTCAGACATCGGCGAATTAGAGCGCCTTTCCAACACGACCATTTTGAATCGCATTCCGCCTGAGCGCCGTGCGCTTCAGTACAATCGCCGCGACGATGTGATACTCTACATGGAAACATGGGCTTCCCTGCTGGAAGAGCAGCTCCTTTCGACGATTACCCTTCCTTTAACGGATGAACTTTTTGCCACAAAACCTTCGGAAAAACCTGCTTCGGAACGACATTATCACGCTTTGGAATTGTCGGTTTCGTGACCAAAAAATGAGAGAAAAAACCAGAAAAAAGCCGTTTGGGAGTGTCTCACCGAACGGCTTTTTTTGTGCGATTATCAAGGACGGTTTCAAAAAAAATGCCTTCAAAGCCATATATTCTTTGGCTTTGAAGGCATTCAACGAACCCCAAAAGACCATCAATCAATCCGAATCCGCACACCAACATTGACCGCAACACCGCTCAAATTCTGGCTTGTTAGCGAAGTAGAGGTGCTTGAGAGTGTTTCCGAAAGCCCACTTACCCACCTGTAACTTGCGCCCAGTGATGCAGCAAGTGCGGGACTTAAATTCACTTCGCCAAACGCCGATGGTTCCAATACAAAAAATTGTGGATTGAAAAGCCGACCAATATTTTCTACCAGTCCAAAGGGGCGAATCCCACCATTAGAACTCCGCGATGCAGCGCCATAGCCAACCAACAGCGAACCGCCCGCATGAATGAGGCGATGCGGCTGGTAGCGATACTCCACCATCAAGCCCGTATAGCCCATGTTGAATGTCGGGTGCGTGAAGGACGAGTACGTGCCAAGTCCAATGAGAATATTTTTATTGACGAGCGCCCCACCATAGACCCCAAGCATTGTTCCCCATGCCTCGCCCATAGATGTTGTTTTTAGTGTCGGAACAAAAACAAAGGGCATTTTTTCACCAAAGAGCGTTTCCATGCCGCTTTCGTTAGTGTTCCACTGCGCAGGAGTGGTGGTTTGCGGAGTGGATTGAGTGGTGTCTTGTGCCAAAGCAACCGAAGCGAAAACGGCTGTTGCGCAAAGGGCTGAAGCGAGGGTTTGAAGGAATGTTTTCATGATTGTTCAAAGAAAAATAAAGGAAAAATTGTGGTGAAAGGTGCTTAAAAGCTACTTAAAAGCTACCGAATTTGAGATTAACAGAAACCGAAACGCCGCTTAAATCCGCGTTGGTCAAGCCGGAAAGTTCTACGCCTGTGGCAAAGCGGTAGCCGCCACCGACGGCAAGCCGAAGAAAATTGGTAACGTTCAATTCCGCTAAAAGACTTGGTTCAATCACAAAGACCGGAGAGGTGCTGCGGGATGAAAACGACCTAACATCACGCGGGCTATAGATACCAACTCCGCCCCAGCCAAAAAGCGCCTGCACGGCATAATGAAAGACCTTATCGGAAGCGCCGACATATTCCAATACCACACCGCCATAACCAAATGAAATACTCTCGCCCGGACGCTGTGTCGAAGTGATATTCGTCGTCAGTCCGTAGCCGCCCCCGCCGATGAGTAATGTTTTATTGATAAACCAGCCGCCATAACCGCCAATCAATGTACCGAACTGCCCTTGAATCGGGCTGAATTTCATACTGACGGCTCCATAACCAGAACTGCGAAGCGGTCCATTGAAGAGCGCTTCCGAACCATCTTCATCGGCAAATGCAGTCGTTGTTGTAGCAGTGGTTTGTGCGTTTGCTGAGAGCGTCATCAGGGAAATGGAGGCAACGAATATTGCCAACAAAAACAGGGAAAGGAACAAGTGCTTTTTCATGGTCGTAAAAATTCAAGAATGGTAAAAGTCCGTTTTGATGATGCTTCCGGATTCTCTGCGCAAAAGAATACTGGTGTGGAAGCCGTGTAACAGGAAAAAGCCCCGATGCCAAACTTGGTTACAATATTTCTGCATGATCGTTCAAAAATCGGTAAATCTTCGTGCAAAGTGTAGTGCAAAGCCCTCTTTTTGTATCTTTGCCAATATTTTTGCGTATCCTTCATCGGAAAAAGACTACAATGTGTGGCAATCTCTTGTTTGCCCAAGCCGCATTCTACCTTGCCGTATCAGCATTTATCCCGTTATGAACCATATTTTTCTTCGTTGCCTTGTTCGTACTTTTCTTGTGCTTGTTTGCTTGAGAAACCCTCTTTTTGCACAACAATCTGAGCCAACGCCTCAGAAATCATCATCAGCAACAATGCATCTCGGACTTGATTCTATCAAGCTCCCAAACGTGACATTTCCGACAGTGACGCTGCCAAGCATAACATTACCCAATATCACACTACCAAGCATCAGTCTTCCAACGATTGATATTTCATCTATCACCATAAGCACTGTCACTGGCGGCAGTATCGAAGCTACGCTCTCGAAGTTTTTTCAGTTTTCATCGGAAACATTTGCGCCGGACAGTTTAAGCAAAATGTTTAAGCCTTTTACGGTATTCGCTCCCGATACTAACCGTTCGGAATACGCCGGATTTTACACGCACTTTACCTTTGGAGGCGGTCTGAGCGGTTTTGGTCAGGAATTGGGATTCTATCCAAACATGATAAATATCGCTTCACCATTGGCAATCAGCACAACTCGTGCGGAACACCGCACCGCCAGTGTTGGCATTGTGACCGACACGCCAATTCTGCTCCCGCTTTTTCGGTCTCGCCGACGCTCTCAAGCAACGGGGTTTCGATGGGGCATGAATATTGAGTTTCAGGCTTCGGATGCACGGCTTTTTGGCACTTCTTCACAAGCGCGGTTTGACAATGGCGGGGCGGTGACAACAACGTTTGGGAATGTTCAACATGGTGGTTTTCTGACGCTTTCGTCGTTAGCATTTGCCCCAACACTGCGCTACGCCTTCTCTTCAGGGTTGTCGTTGCAAGCGGGATTACGCTTGGGGCTTGTTTTTTCGAGTACCTGGACGGTAGAAGATTCGGTAGTTTCACCAAGCGGAGCAAGACTCCTTCAAACCGATGCGACAATGCGGCGCGAACTCCAAACTGGTCGGCAAATCACGGGTTTCAGCCTGAATCCCATTTCCATCATGGCGGGCATTGGCTATACGATTGCCGTTGACCGCTCATTTCATTTGCGCCCGGAAATTATCCTGTCTATTCCGTTTGGCGATGCGAATTGGTCGAATAGAACAAGTCTCCGTGCGGGTTTGAGCGTTCTTATCAACACAGAGCGTATTATTCCTACGCCCGATACTACCTTCGCCCGCGACACCAGCACTATCGTTGTCGGAAGCAATGAAATCACACGCACACTGCTCAAGCGCTCCAATACTGTTGTCCAGCCAAGCGAATATCCAAACGACGAACCAGCAAAAGTTTTTATTACCGAACACTACGAACGTCGTATTGCCAAGCCGAAGCCGCTTTTGAGTGCAAGCGTTGATGCGGAGTTTATTCTCCAAAATGGTCAACGGCGGCGGAGCGCGGTGGTGGAAGCAGAAAAAACAGTTGTTTCGTTAATACCAATTCTACCGTCGGCGCTGGAACATGATTCCGCGTCAAGCGCCAGTATTTATCGGCATTACGAGGAATTGCAACGCTATTTTGCCGATTACAACCTGCGTTTTCGCAGCCGACGGGAAATCAGCATATCATCGTCGTCCGGGACAATTCTTACCGATACGGTGCTTTTGGCTGCCGCACTACCGCATATTGCCTTCACTCCTCGTGTTGTCAGCGAAGCAGAATTGCGCGGGTTCGATCTTTCGCTCTGGCGCTTGTCGCAAAACGGTAAAGAGCGGCGCATTGGATTTTTTAGCGACACCTCGTCAACACTTATTCCCAAGCCGTTTCTGTGGAAGCCAGCCGACGCACCGGAACTCTTTATTCGCCCCGACGAGCGCTTTACCTACCGCTTTAGCGTTTTTGACGAAGACAACACGGAAATTCCTGCCGATTCAGGATTTATCAGTCTTCGCGCCGATATTCGGGGGAATCTTGCCAGCCAAGCCATCAAGCGCAATACCACGATTTACGCATTAAGCCCGACACTTTGGGCGCTCTACGAAACAAAGCCTGAGTTGGCAAATGTGATAACCGCGCAGACGGGAAGCCGTGTGCGCTTGGTCACGACGGTTAATCATTGTGACGATGCCTTGCTCAAGACCGATACAGAGCGTCTTCTGGGATTTTTGCGTAAGCATCCTGCCCTCGGCAATATACCGATTGAATATGCGCCATGTTCTGACCGTCCCACCACTCCGGCAAAAAAAATGCGTGAAAGCGATAGGCTTCCACGCACACGGGAATTTGCGTATTTGTTTGTCGTTGTTGAACGGTGAAGTACATCCCAAGGAGCAAAAATGATAGCTCTCGGTACAAGATGTTGTACTGAAGAAGGTCGAAAAAATCTTCCCGTCTGGCGGCTGAGGAGAGAAAATACGCCGCCAGTCGGGTGCCGCATATACAATCTCTATCCTTGTTGAGTATAGGGGAATGCTCTGGGACAGGGCTGCTTCGGGCGATGTGTCAAAGCCGTGAGCAGAACAGGAACGGTCAGAACAAGAAAAAAACTTGACCATACAACACCGCCAATAACGGTTGCTCCCAGCGTTTGCCAAAATCCATGATTGCTTTGGAGGACAAGAGGCAGCATAGCTAAAACGGTCGTGCAAGTTGTAATCAACACAGGGCGCACTCGGCGGAAACTGACCTCTGTTAATGTTTCCAGCCCAAGAAACTGTTTCTCGGCATCTTGAGTAATACGGCTATGGCGGATGTGATAGACCATCACAATCGCAATATTTACCGCCAAACCAATCAGCAAGAGCATTCCTGCATAAGCGCCTCTATCAACGCTCAGGTCGAACCACCACAAGGAATAAACCGCACCCATCTGAGCAAGAGGAATCGTACAAATGATGACGAGCGGTAGCCGCAAGGATTCAAAAAGCGCCGCACCAATCATAAAAATTAACAAGACCGAAAGAAGCAGGGCGCTCAGAATCTCCAATTTCTGTTCATCGCCAAAAGAGAATCCCCCGTTCACCGCTTCCAGACTGTAACCGGGACGAATCGGCACCGAAGCAAGCACTTGTTTCAAATATTCCTCGCCATACCGGTACGGACCCTGGAATTCAAAGGTAATCGTGCGGACGTATTGCCGATTTTCCCGAAAAATTTTTGCTAACGCTTTGCGCTCCGTGAGCGATACAATACTTCCCACTTTACTTATCTTGCCTCCCAAACCGCTTGAAATCTCACGCTCCATGAGTGCGTGTGCTTGGTTGTCCTTGTAGCCTTCGTATTTCACATCGTAGGAAATTTCTTCATTGCCCAAGCGAAACGTGCTGCCACCGAGTGCGCCGATAGCATTCATGCGCACCATCGGCAGAACCTGTTCAATCGTCGTGCCGCTTCGTTTCAGTCGTTCACGGTCAATAACAAGAATTTGCTCAAATACTTCGGGGTCGCCCCAGAATGCCGAGCGGTCAATATCTACCTGCGCCACACGCGGATTCCGCTCCAACGCACGGCGGAATTTCTCAGCGAGTTGCTTCACATCGTCGTAGTTGAAGCCTTTCGCCGTAACAGCAAAGGAAACAGGCGCACCGCCAAATCCCGTACTGAAAGCCTCGCCATAGCCGAAAACACTCACTTCTAAGCCGCCCATCCTCGTGGCATATGCCGTCAGATAATTCTTCAGTTTGTAGGGAAACGAGCGGTCGGCGAGATTTTTGGGAAACTCCACGCGCAAATACGCCGTTTCTTCACTTACGACCGATGTACTCAGAAGTTTGACGTTGCCCCCGTACTGCATGATTTCTCGCTCCAATGCCGCCGCCAGTGTGTTGATGCGGTCTATGCGGTTGCCGTTCGGAAGTTTCATATACACCATCAAATACTCTTCGCCCCCGATTTGCCAGACATCCCCACGCGGAAGCCGATTGTTGAAAATATTCCATGCACCGCCTAAAGCATTTTGTAGATAAGGTTTGCAATAGCCATAGAGCGGCGAATCAAAGACCGCATTGTACGCGGGTGCGAGATACGGAACGTCAATCGTCGCGGGAAGGAGCCATAGCGGAATACCTGCCAATAGCAGCAAAATCGCAATACTTGTTTTCCGAAATCTCGCCATAACGCGCACAACAAAAGCATATACACGAAAAACCATTCCACCCCAAAGAGTGATGCCGCCGCTCTCGGCGTGATGACGTGTTCTCACAGGCAGCCAATACCTGCACAAAAGCGGCACAAGGCAGATGGAAACTGCTACTGACGCACAAACGATAATCACCGAGGACAAGGCAAAATCTGCCAGATATGCACGCAATTCCGTCTCTAAAAACAAGAGCGGTATGATGACCGCAGCCGTCGTGAGTGCCGAACCCAAAAGCGGAACAGCCATTGTGCGGGCATAGAGAATAAATCGCAAATGCCGTGTTTCGCTCTGACGCTCCAGATATTCCGCCATGATAACAGCATTATCCACTGCAATGCCGAAGCCCAGCACAATCGCTGCTGTTGTGATGATATTTAGCCCCAACCCTGCAAGAGCAAAACCACACGCTGCCAAAGCCAGTGTCAGCACGACGGCTATCACGATAATTGCCGCCATCCTCAGCGCCGTTTCCCGCCGAAAAAATACCAGCATCACCAGCACAGCCGCACCCGTCGCGTAGAGAAGTGTTGCATAAAGGTCAGAAAGTTCTAATCGCATTTTCTCGCTGGTATCGCTTTCTTTGACGAGGGTGTAGCCTTGTGGCAAGGCGCTTTCCAGACGTTTGACCACCTCGAAAACATGATCGGCAGTAGCGATTATATCCGCATCTTGTTCCTTGCGAAGGCGCAGCGTAACGGTTTCTTTGCCGTTTAAGCGGTAATACGAAGTCGGCTCGGCAAAATCGTCGCGTACCCGTGCAATGTCGCCCAAACGGATGACGGCTTGGTCATTCGTTGATTGGTCATTCGTTGATTGGCGCTTTGGTTGATTGGGGGTTGAGTTTTGTGTACGGAAGGCAACAGGAAGGCGCAACAAATCATCAATGCGGGTGAAGGATTGAACAACGTTGGCGTGGGCAAGCCGCAGCGAATAGGCTTTACCGGAATCGGTTGCGGCAGCAAAGTCAGGAGCATTATTTGCACGGATATTTCGTGCGCCGGAGAGTGTGAGATAAGAATCGCGGAGAGCATTGTTTACGTCGCTTGGGCTGAGATGAAGATTTTCCATCGTGCTACGGTCAAGGTCAATGCTAACGTGGCGGGGGCTGCCACCCAAAATTTCGACTTCGGCAACACCCTTGACCGAGCGCAGCGCCAAGTGCAGATACTCTTCAGCATAGCGCCGAACCTCGCCCGGGCTGCGATTTGCCGAAAGGGTGTAGGTGAGAAAGCCTTGCATTTTCTCGACTTCCTCCGGCACGTAGGGCAAGACCTGTGGCGGTGCTACTTCGCGGGGGAGCGTTTCCATCAGATTCGAGAGGCGCTCATTGATGTCCAAACGTGCCATGTCTATATTAACAGTCGGGTGAAATTCCAACGTCAAACGCGCCTGCCCTTCGGAAGAAACAGAGGAGAGCGTTTTCAGCCCAGCAAGTTTGGAGAGTTCGCCTTCCAAGGGCGCAGTAATGGTGGATTCTATTGTTTCCGGCGGAGCGGATTGCCATGCCATACGCACGGTCAGGCGCGGATATTCGACATTAGGCGTAAGCTGGCTTGGTAAGCCACGAAAAGCGACCATGCCGATAGCCGCTACCGTCAGCACGAGCATCAAACCGCTGACGGGGCGGGCGAGTATGGCGGCAATGAGGCGTGCGAGCATCCGGAAGAAGGAGGATAGGAATAGAAAAATACTATTTACTCATAAACATTGCCGCGGACATCAATGTTTTCGACCGTAACGATAACCATTGTCCCATTGCGATACGAAAAAATAATGCGTACATTCCCTTTTCGGATGCGATAGAATCCCTGCAAACTTCCCGTCAAAAATTTCACATCAATATTCGACAATTCCACTTTCGTCAGATGGCGCACGGCTTTCACCAGCAACAACCGAACTTCCGACTTTGGCAGATACCGTTGTTTCGCAAAGAATTTTTCGGCTTGTTTGCTATACTGAATTTCTATTTCCTGCTCGGAACTGCTTCCAAAGGAAGATTCTTCATTCATAGCACCTCACCGGTCATCAAGGCAACCCGTTCTACGGAGGCAATTTTTTTATCGTCATCGGACAAAGCGCCAAGCAAAACAGCGATTTCTGCCTGCTCCTCATCGCTCACGGGTTCGAGATGGGAAGGAGTAAAGAGTTCGTCCTCAAAATGTTGCAATGCCTGTTCTAAACGGTGAGAATTGATGCGGGTTCGGTCAATGTAAATAAACACTCCGTTTTCGTTGTGTGCTATGGATAATGCTTGCATGGCTGTCGTTGTTGTAGGTGAAGAAATGCTGCCACTGTTGCACAAATATACAGAAAAAATCCCCGTTGGGGAAAACGGGGATTGGAGGGATATAGTTTGACTCGGTAAGCAAAGGGAATAAAAGAAGGGGAGTTATCTAGCAAGGAAAAAGTGCGCTACGGAGTCATTTACTACTCCCAAATTTTTATCCAAATGCTCAAGAACATTAGACGTAACTAGTCAGGTCTAAAAATTGGCGTTTTTTGATAAATTTCAGCATTTTTTCTATTGCCATTATTCCAATTTCTCCAAAATTTAGACGATTTTGTAAAAACGGCAATAGGAATCGTAAAAAATCGGGCGATTTTCAGAGCTTATTG
>CANHDJ010000008.1 GCA_947459425.1 Ignavibacteria bacterium | reverse complement strand
TGGCTATCCGCCGTGTGGTTTCGATGACCTTGATTGCCAGTTTGCTATCGGCCTTCAAAAGTGATATTCTTTTCTTGAACTGTTGTATCAGCTATGACCTCCTCCTCTGCTGCCGCACCATGAATCATGATGCTTACCTGCAAGATGCGCTCCACGCCTGTTTCACCGATACGGCGACGGAAATACGTCATCTCCGAGGGGTCGCAGGGAACACGCCATTGAAAGGTATTCTCGCCCGAAAAGTATTGCCAATAGGCGTTTTCTTGCCACTGGGCAATCGTTTCTTCGTCCGAAAGATTGTGCAGTTGTTTGAGAATGAGCAGCGAAGCCATCAAGCGAATGGGCTTTGCCGGGCGACCTTCGTCGGAGTAGAGGTGGAGCAGGGGCGTTTCCAATTCGACCCACCGAATTGCTGATACCAGCGCAAAAAGATGGTGATGGGGGTTCAGCATATCTTCCAAGCGGGGAAGAAAAAGGTCTTGACGGTTCGTCGCGGGCGGCGATGGTTTCATAGCATTTTCCTGCTCTTGGTGCCGAATGATTTTGCAAGGTTTTCAGGTAAATGTACGCTTTTCTGTGTATTTTTGCCGACACTTTTCGATACTAAACGCAGATGCTTCCTTGCTCCTTGGGGTTTTCAGGGACGACTATCTAAAATTCGCCCTACCGAATCACATCCACACGCTTCTGCACAATATCCTCCGCAGAGGTAAGAACAAGGAAATACGCTCCCGAAACAAGTCCATCGGTGCGGAATGTGCCAATATACTCGCCTCTGGCGTGGTATTCATTCGTCAGCGTTGAGAGTTTTCGCCCCAGAACATCATACAGCGAAACATCAACAATGCCGTCCGCAGGGATGCTGTACGTCAGTTCTAATGCGCCTTTTAGACTTTTTACCAACAATTTACCCGATTGTACACTGCCGATAAGCCGCTTCCCGCCTGCTTGTGAAATTCGTGCGGTGAATGTGCCAGCCGCGCCGGATTCTTCGATAAAGACAGCACTTGAACCGCGAATAAGCGGTGGCGCAAGCGCGGCATTCTCCAACACAAGCCGCGTTGCATTGGTCGAACCCGCAACTGCCCGTGCTGCGATACGCACAAGCCGCGTTGAGCGCTTACTTTCGTCGGCGGGGATACGCTCCAATCCCGTTTGGGGAATCACCACACTCAAAATATCGCCGCTCACCTGACTTTGTGCAACCTTTTCGCTTGCATCCAGCGTCAGCACTTGACGATTCATGCGGAATCTGCCCCGAAACTGCGGCTGAATGGCGCGAAATACCTGACTAATATTTGCCGGAGTAATGTCATTCGTTGTGAGCAAAACATCTAAATCCACCGCGCCGCCCGGCGGAATATTGTCCTCACGCGGTTGGACGCTGATATTCGCTACAATATCGTTCGGACGCAGCGCCCTGGCTATTGCCCGTACACTTGCTCGCACGGAATCGCCTTCGCCAAAGACCAATACACCCGCTAATTTCCGACCGATACTTGATTCGGGAACACGGCAGCGCACAACGACTTGCACCGTATCAAGCGGATTCAAGGTAATATCGCCCAAACCAAAAAATGACTCAATCGAAAAGACGTTTTCTTGCGTTTGAATAGGAATCGTCGGGCTTTTGAGGGTAATTCTGCGCGAACTCAAATTCACAAGATTGGCAGAGCGTATCGTCGTGCCGCCCGCCCGCACCGTGTCGAAATCAACATCATCTAACTTCATCGCACCACCAATACCTTGCAAAATATTCCGCGTCGAATCCCTCCGTGCGCCGTCTTGCGGACGCTGCTGAAACGCCAGAATACTCGTAGCCGACGTATTTCCAAGCACAAGGGGCGTGAAACTAATCCGCACCGTCAGCGACTCACCCGCCGGAATTACGATGCCGCGCACATCATCTAAAATTCGGAAGGGGCTTCTTGTGTCATTTGGCGCTTCGCTCAAAATCGTAATATCATTCAAAATCTGCGGAACGGTGCTGAAGTTGCTCACCGAAGCCTCTTTAATACTGGTTTCGCGGAGCGGCACTCGTTCAAAGTCAATCGAACTCATTTGCAATGGGCGCTCAATATTTGCCGTTGTGAAAAGCGCTTGCGACCATACGCTTTTCCCGCCATCCGCCGCCAACGACCGCACACGCCAAACGTAGCGCTGCGAAGGCTGCAAAACGCTCACACTAAAGGTTGTTGTACGAATAATTGCTGTGCGAAGTATTGGCGAAAATGACGCATTGGTCGAAAGCTGTACTTCGTATTCGTCTGCGCCTTCCGCCGATTTCCAGCGCAAATCCAGCGAATACGGCATAAAACGGGCATTATTCGGCGGATACGTCAAAATTGGTTGTGCAACGGCGTTGGGTTGAGAGGGTTGCCGGGCAGCAGAATCCACGCGAATTTGCCACGTGCGGCTCTGCAACGTCAGTGCGGGCGCACGTGGGTTCGTAATGCGGCATTGGTACGTGCCGTTTTCGGCTTCCGTTGCCCGCTCGCTTATGGTAAATTCTCCCGACGCACTCGCCGCACCAAGCGCAGAGCCGTTTTTGAACCATTGATACCGATTGGACGTGCCGCCGACGGTCAAACTGAGTGCAATGCGTGTCGCGGGTTGGAATGTCAGGTTCTGCGACGCACCAACGCTATCTTGCGGGGAGTACGTGCTGTTCCGCAATGCGGCATTATCTTCGAGGCTTTCAAATGTCAAACGATTGCCGCCAAGCCTGAGCGCCTCGAACGGCACACGAGAACTCGTCAGAGCGACCGTGAGCGTCGGAACGCTCGTCAGGCGATTGTTTGATAAGCCCAAAACACGCAGATTTTGCCACGTCGCAAGCGCCGTCGGCACAGCCCCTTCGAGAGCATTGCTGTCCAATTCCAAACGTTCAAGCAAATCACATTCGCCCAGCGATTCAGGAATTGTGCCGCCGAGAAGATTATTCGTGAGCGAAAGCTGCCGTAAACGCCGCATATTACCGATACTCTCCGGCAATGCGCCCGTAAAGCGATTGCGCGACGCATCCAGCGTTTCCAAACGATTGAGCGCCACCAAACCCTGTGGCAATGCGCCCGCGAAGGCGTTATCATTCAAACGCAATTCTCGAAGTGCGGTAAACTCTCCCACTCCCTGCGGCAGTGCGCCCGTGAAACCGTTTCCGGCAATATCCAATCGCTCCAATGCCGCCAAAGCGCTTGTCCGTGCGGTTTTGCCCGTGAAGGCGCGGTTAAAGCTACGTGGCAGTGCGCCCGTGAGACGGTTTTGCGCCAAGAGAAGTTCGCGTAATGCCGTCAGTTCCACAATGCGCTCAGGAATGCCGCCTGTGAACTGGTTTTGCTGAAAATGGACGATTTCAAGCTGCTTAAATTCCACGATGCACGGCGGAATCTGTCCCGTGAGGCGGTTATTGTTCACGCGCAATTCCCGCAAACGATATGCCTGCCGCGCCGATGTGCCATTCAAGGTGCAGAACACCGCTTCCAAAGCGCCCGTGAGCCGATTCGTGTCTAAACGCAACACTTCCAGCGAATCCAAATTTCCAAGTTCTTGCGGCAATGCACCCGACAGCCCGACAGCGCTCAAATTCAGCGTTCTGAGCGTCCGCATTGCTCCGATAGCGCTTGGCAACAAGCCCGCAAGAGCATTCCCACTCAAATTCAAGGTTCGGAGCGCTGACATTGCTGAAAGTTGCACAATGGCGCTCGTAATGGAGCCATTCACCTTGTTATTCGGCAATGCGAGGCTGGTGATACGACCATTTTGCACCGTAAGACCGCTCCACGTCTGAAGTGGCTGGCGACTGAGCCAATTCGCCGTTGTCGTCCAATTAAAACCATCGGTCATCAAAAAGAATGAAACTGCCGCAAGCGAATCAAGTTGCAACGGCGAAAGATACGCGAAGACCCGCATCGAGACTGCTGTTCCGGTCGTTGTTGTGACGCGCACATTGCCCGTCGCGCCCGTCGCAACAACTGCCACAATACGCTCTGGCGAAACAACGGTAAATCGTGCAGCCGCGACTCCGCCAAAGAACACCTCCCGCACCCCGACAAAACCTTGCCCTGTAATCGTCACCGTCGTACCGTTGGAGCCAGAAAATGGCGCAAAATCTATGCCGGAGGGCAGCACAACGCCGGATTGCACCGTGAGCATCGTCGTCAGGCTCGTCGAGCCGAATGGCGTGGTCACGGTCAGCGTCCCGCTTGTCGCACCGGACGGCATCGTGATAATGATTTCGGTCGGCGAGTTGAACTGCACCACAACGGGTACGCCGCCGAGTGTTGCCGTCATGCCGGACGTGAAATTTGAACCCGTGATAAATACTTGCGCTCCGACGCTAGGCATGGTGTTCGACACGCTTGTAATCGTTGGCGGGGATGTGACAACAAGGCTCATTGGAGCAGTCGCCGTACCTCCGGCGGACTGAACCTGAATAAAGCCGGAACTCGCACCAGTACTGAGAACAGCGACAATTTGCGTAGAAGAAAGTACCATAAAACTCGTCACGGGAACGCCGCTAATCGTCACACTTGTGACATTCGTCAAATTCGCACCCGTAATCGTTATCATGCCGCCGCCACCGACCGTTGCTGGGCTGAAGCCCGTAATGGCGGGTTGCGGGAAAATGGCGAGTGGCGTGACAGCACTTCCACCGAGAGTTTGTACCGTCACAACACCGCTTTGCGCCTGTGGCGGAACGGTAACGAGAAATTGTCCGCTTGCTGTCGTTGTGAAAAGCGCAGAAATACCGCCAACAAAAATTGTTTGAATATTGACGAGGTTATTGCCGCCGAGAATAAGTGTTTGCCCCACTCCGGCTTGGGTTGTGGAAAGCATCAAGCCCGATGGTGGCGAAACAAAGACGAATGGCACGAGTGATTGACCCGTTCCAGCGACGTTGGTTGCCGAAATCAGCCCCGTTGCGCCTGTGGAGACCACGAGGGAGATTTGCGTTGGAGAGTTGATCGTGTAACTCGAAACCGGGACACCGCCCACACGCACGGACGTAACATTGCCCAAATTCACGCCCTGCACCGACACGACCGAACTGGTTGCGCCCGTTGTCGGCGAGAACATTGTGATAACAGGTTCGAGCGGGAAGGTTAATAGTGTACAAACAACACTCGTACTTTGCAACGGAGAGCCGCTTATTACCTGCAATCGCAACGTAACCGTTGTTGAAAATGCCAGTGGATTTCTCCATTCAATGGCAATATTTCGCACGGTATCGGCGGACTGATTTATCAAACTCATCGTCGCAACAGTTATCGTAAAGCCATCGGTTTCGCCGCCACTGCCGACGAGTGTTGCCCGCACTGTTGCTTGCGTTGGCACAAGTACGCCCAAACCATTCCATGCGCCAAAGGCAACATTAAACGGCTTGCCGTTGGACAAAACAAGCTGCCCTGCGTTGAATGCTCCGGCATTAACGCCATGCGTCCCCGTGCTGCTGGATTGACTCATTGCCAAAGCAAGTGCCTGTGCGGGATTGGCAATGACGGTGACGGTAATTTGCGTGGAGAATACGAGTAAGCCGTTAGTCGTTGAAAGCGTGATAATAGCTTGCGTGGAGCCGCCTTGCGGTGGTGCATTTTGCCAAACAAAAACGGCGTTTGTACTGAACGTGGGAACATTGTTGAATGTTGTTTGCGACGAGCCTTGAACAAAAAATTGTGCCGTTCCGCCCACTGTTGGCGCTATTGCCCAACGCACACTAGCTGTCGTGGCTTGCAAAAGTGTCGTTGAGCGGAAAACACTTGCCGTGAAGGGCGTTTGACTGCGACTCACAATAACCGTACTTCCAGCATTGAAGCCGTCCGTCAAACCGCGCTGCACGGCGCTGAAGGTCAGTGCGTCGCCGCCCAGGGCAACGACATTGACGGTAGTAGTCGCCGTGAATCCGAGAGCGTCTTCAATGGTTAGTGTAAGATTTACACTTGCTAAGGTCGTTATGACGGGAATAGCAGGATTAGTCAGGTCAAACGATGCACCAGAGAGTCCCGTCCACGTGTATTTTATGGGCGGAGTTGTTCCGCCGAAAATAACGTGTGTGCCGTTTAACGCTGTTGCTACGCCGACTTGCGCATACACAGTAAAGCCTTGCAGCTTTGGTGTAAATTGCACACGAACTGTTCCCGTTGAGGCAGAAGTACCATCGGTAGCGGTGTAGGTAAAGGAATCAATACTATTTTGCTGAACACTGCTCCATGCCGTGTAGGTGGCGGTGGAAGCAGGTGTAAGTATTGTGCCGCCAAACATCCCGCCGCCCGCAAGCGCGTAGGTAAGCGTTGCCGTTCCCAAGGGGCGCTGCGTCGAGGCTGGAAGCCGTATTTGCGAACTTGGTGGCGCATACATATCTGCCATCATGCCGCAGGAGGCGTTTGATAAGCGCCATTGCGGGAGACTGGTCGCCGTTGAGAGAAGCGTTCCCAATTGCCCACTTTTGTAATCGTAGAGAGTGTTTCCCGCGCCTTCATTGAAACGCCAGTTGGACTGCAAATTCGCCCAATTTGGGTGCGTGGGTTCAATCGGTAATCCTTTGTGGAAATTGATGGTTTGCTGCGACAATGCGGTATTCCAAAAACGCACTTCGTCCAGCACTCCGGCATAAAATGCGGATGGAGCAGCGCCAAATGCCGAACCAAAGGTCAAAACTGGATTGGTAATATTGTTCACGCCAGGGTTAGGATTTACGCCGCTTCCACGCAAAATGCCGTCCACATAGATAAACAACGAATCGGCGGGAAGCGCTTTATAGACCACCGCGACGTGGTGCCATTGATTATCTTGCACGTTCACACCAGAGGAAACGCTCAATCCCGTCCCGAAATTTGACCAGCGAAACTCTAAACGTCCCATCGAACCTTGCGCTTGGAGGGTAAAGCCGTTACCATTCACGTTGTTTACACCCGCGCTCAAGAAAACTCCGCCTGCCGCAGGTGTACGAATCATTGCCTCGGCGGTAAAACTTCCCGTGCCAACGTTTACGCCTGTTGCAGGGGTGACGCGGGCGTAAGAATCCACCGCATTGAATTGGAGTGCATTGCCGAAACACGTGATAACATCAGGGTTTTTGTTCAAAAAAACACTTGCTTCCGAACCTGCATTCTTCGGTGCGACAATATCAAGGTCATTATCGCCGTCCAGATCCGCAAGCGCTATACCTTTGGTTAGCCCGCCCAGATTTAACGGGGAGTTCAAGCCAAAGGCGGCAAAATTTCCCGCACCGTCATTGCGCCGAATCACCACGCCCTGCGGGTCATTGTTCGCTGTCAGCAAATCCAAGTCCGTGTCGCCGTCAATATCTGCCAAGGCAGCATTTCTGGGCGCTGTCCCCATCGGGTAGGTCATCGCCGCGCCAAAAGCACCTGCGCCGTTATTAAACCGCACCGTTACGTCATTGCTGGCTTGGTTGACCTGCACCAAATCTAAGAAATCGTCATTGTTGATGCGTCCCAACACGACGGCACGGACATCGGTTCCGCCCGGAATATTGGGTCCGATGGTAAACCGTCCCGTTCCGTCGTTGAACAGCACATACGCTCCCGGCACCAGTGCTGAGGCGACAATATCAATATCGCCGTCGTTGTCCACATCGCCCGCCGCAATGCCAAAGGTGTTTGCTCCAATGGCGTAGGGCGAACCTGGCGCAACGGTCGTAAAGTCGCCATAGCCGTTATTGAGCCGAATCACGACGTTTCCGCCGAGGTCGTTGGCAACCGCTAAATCTAAGTCGCCGTCGGCATCGTAATCCGCAAGGGCAGTATTGAACGGTAGATTGAAGCCGCCAGTAAGCGGCGAGCCGGGCGCACTCGTTGTGAAATTACCACCACCGCTATTGAGGCGCACAAACACTTCATTGCCAATATTTCTCGGCGCAATTAAATCCAGCAAACCATCATTGTTGACATCGGCAAATTTTACCGATGTTGCCCCGCCTAAGCCCGCAATGGGTGATCCCGGGGCTTCGGTGGGAAAATCGCCTCTGCCGTCGTTTAAGCGAATCGTCACGGAATTGCCGCCTTGATTGGCAATCGCCATATCGGGAAAACCATCGTTATTGACATCGCCGATTACCACGTCAAAGGGGTTCAATCCCACGCTATGCGGAGAAAATCTAGATTCGTAGAATGTTCCAGGTCCCACACCAGCCCTTGCCGTGAAGCCGTAAACATAAGGACGGGCGCGAACACCGCTTTGCGCCTTGGCGTTGGTAACGCTGACCATAATTTGCTCATTCGGCAGAAATGCTCGGGCTGGCGTGAGCGTGGCAGTTGTCGCCATGCCACCCGTGTACGACCAGTTTGCCCCAGCATCGTTATAGGCGGTACGGCTTCCGCGCATCGTACCGAAGACGCGAATTGCACCATTTTGCCCGCTCGGACCCGGTACTGTGGAAGGAAAAGAAGCCGTTGCGGTAGTCATCGGTTCGGTGAACTGCCACGTCAGGATTGATGCGGTGAGAGCGTTGGTTACGTTGCGCTGCGGAGCGATATTGGGCGTGTAGTTGACGGGACCACAGCCGGCAGTACAGACAAAGCGAGGCTGCGTGGTGTTGAGCAAAATAGAAATGCTGCCCGATCCATGATTTGCCGTAGCGAAATCCAAATCGCCGTCGTTATCGAAATCTCCGGCAGCGCTCCATGAGCGAGGCGTAGTGCCTGTTTCAAAAGTTGTTGGCGCGAAATTCCCCGCGTTGTCGCCGCGCAAAACGGTGATGGTGCTAGAAAATTCATTGGTGGTTATCAAATCCAGTGCGCCATCGCCGTTGAAATCGCCGACCACAACCGACGTAACTCCGTCGCCTGTGGCGTGGGTGGAGTTTGGCGCGGCGGGAAACATTCCATTACCAAGATTGAGATAAATAGCCACTTGATTGGGGACGCTGTACTGCGTTACGGCAATATCAAGCCAGCCGTCGTTATTGAAATCGCCAAGATCTACGTCATACGCGGCTGCAAGCGCCCCGACGGACACAACGTTCATTGCCAAACTCGTACCTCTATTTTGCAGGACGGAAACGTTACCGGTGCCAAAAGCCTGCGTCGCAACGGCATCCACGTCGCCGTCGTTGTCAACGTCACCACAAGCGATGGAAAAGGCATTCGCAATAAGCGGCGAGGTCATTGGTGAGCCAAATACACCAAGACCATTATTCGGTAGTATGGAAATATTACCCGTTAAAGCACCAGCATTGCCAACAAGAATATCTAAACTGCCGTCACCATTCCAATCGCCTGCAGCCAAGCCATAGCGCGGTCCGCCTGTGCCGGAAGCATAACCGTTAGGAGCTGAAAATGCAGCACCACCAGTTCCCAACAGCACGGCAACATCGGGATTAGCCGAAACAGCAATATCCATGATTCCGTCGTTATTGAAATCCGCAGCGATAATCTCGGCAAGTCCGGTAAATCCTGCTAATGGGATGGTTGTTGGCGCTCCAAAAACGCCGCCTGCACCACCCAAAAGCATGGTCAAATTCGAGGAGTTTTCATTGGCAGCGCATACATCCAAATATCCGTCGTTGTTGAAGTCTGCACTGACAACGCTGCGAGGATTTGTCCCCGCAATCGGGCGCTGCGTCTCGAAAAACGTCATTGGTCCAAAATTCGCTTTGGTGCGGAATTGCCTGACGGTACCTGTTGTCATTGGAACGGTGTTCAGTGGCGCACTAATTCTCGCCATCGTCGAAACGGTGAAATCAACTTTTTCGCCTGGAAAGAAGCGTTTGAGAATGGTGGGGTGGTTGTTGGCATTGAAGGTCGCCGAGTTTGCCGTGCCGCTCCATGAGCCACCCCCGCCGATTCTACTGCGTCCGCCCGTCATACCGCCGTAGATGCGGATGGGTCCGTTGGGATTGGGCGGAGTTTGTGGCAATGCGGCAGTGGCGGTGGTGACGTTTTGATTGAAGGACGTAAAAATAGCAATCGGCTCAACGACATTGTGAGCATTTGCCACCGGAGAAGTTGTTGTAACCTTGAGTTCGGGTTGGTGATTAAAGAGAATGGCGGTGCGTCTGCCGTTATCTATCGGGAGAACGAGGTCGAGGTCGCCGTCACCGTCCATGTCAGCGGCGGCGGGAATGGGACTGTGCGGAGTAGCATTATTGCTTGTTTCCACCAATGGGCTGGAAATTGGCAAGGCAAACGCCCCTGTACCATTTCCCGCATAAAATAAGACTTTGCTATCGGCAAGTCTTGGCTTATATGCGACAATATCCAGATTTCCTATACCATCAAAATCGCCAATAAGAGGCATCACACCAGGGCTACCAGTATTCAACGTGCCGATATTGACAAACTGAGCATCCGCCAAGCCAGAATTTCTCAAAATAGTGATAGTATTGGTAAGGTCTGATGCAACCGCAAGGTCGGCATAACCATCACCCGTAAAATCTCCCAAAGCAAGCTCGGAACACGTTGTTACTGGATATTGCCAAGGGGCAGTCGGTGTCAAAAAGAGCGAATTCACACCGCCAAGCGCACCTTGCCCACGCCAAATCTGGACATTCGTATTGTCGGTGGTCGCAATATCCATATCGCCATCATTGTCGAAATCCCCTGCCACAACATTCGGCGGCGAAGGAACGGAAGCCGTAAATACTTGCGGAAACACTGTCCCCAAGCCGTTATTCGTGTACACCGCCAATACCGAGCCACCGCCAATGATACCCATAGCAATATCCATATCGCCATCACCGTCGAAGTCTGCTGCCGCAAGACGATGAGCGATATTAGGCAATGGACCGATTGTAAAGAGAATTGTTCCAAAACCGCCCGTTCCATTGTTTTTCCGAATCTCCACATTTCCACTAGAAAGACTGACAGCAATGTCTAATGCTCCGTCGTTGTCGAAATCAGCCGCGACGCTATGATACACAGTAACTCCGCTCACAATATTCGCTCCAGCAGTAAATTCCGAAGGAGCAGTGCCGATTTGCCGAAGAAGATTAAGCCCCTGACTGCTTCCTTGCAGAATATCCATTTTGCCATCATTATCAAAATCGCCAAGAGTCACGTTACGGGCAACACCAATACCCATGGCATCATACCGCCGCGAGTCCACAAAACGCCCCGATCCACCATTTACTGCCGTTCGGAAGGAATAGACGTGCGGGCGAGGATTCGTGCCGAAGGCTTGGCTTGTCGCGCCGGTAACGGTTACCGAGACAACTTCTCCGGGCGAAAAGGTCTTCGCTGCGGGCGTTGTGACGCGCAGTTGCGTTGCGGCGGGCTGCGAAACGGTTGCTGCATTGCGGAAGCCGCGCAGTGAGCCATGCACGAAGAGGTTCGTCGGCATGGGCGGATTCATGTTTTCGTTGTAGCTGAAGGTGATTGGTGTCGTTGTGTTCGGGACGGTCGTGTTTGAATGTGTCGAAGGCGCGGGCGCAGGAGCGACGAGATACGGCTGCGGAAGCGGCGCGGCACCAACAGCAAAGTAATTACCCGCCAGCGCAAGCAATGGTGCGGATGTAACGATATTGCCCACAGCAGAACCATGAATCGTGGAGTAGTTTCCTGCTTGCGCGGCAGACATTACCACACGAGCATTTGCGGGCGGCGCGGCACCGTTATCCAGCGCCATAGCGGAGTTGGTGAATCCGGCGAGAACATCTTCCAATCGCCAATTTTGCCCGGAAGCAAGCGCTGTGATTGGGGCGTTAAACGTCGTTGCGCCGCCCGCAGCATAGGTCATGCGTACAACGGGCGTTCCGGCGACGGTGCGAATATCGCGCAACTGTGCAGCACGGTAGTTGGCAGCATCACCGATGGGGAAGATGTAATGCGTTCCATTGGCACTAATACTCGGCAATAACTGTCGTTCGAGAGGTCCATTCACCCAGCCATTCGTGCGCACAACCGAGGTCGGTGCGGTATTGGCAACGCGGAGGAAATTGATAACACTCGTTGCAACTCTCCCTTGTGTCAGCGTCAACGTGCCGGCAACACTGAGGTTGCTGCCCATATTGACGCTATTGGGTGCAGCCAAATTCACGGTAAAATTATTGAGTAAGCCCGTGCCTGGGTCGAAGGCGAGATTGCCCGTAAAATTATCATTGCCGTCGCCGATGGCGAGATTGGAAGTTGCCGAGCCGATGAATGTGCTGGCATTCAGGGTTCCGGCGTTGCCATTGAACGTGAGCGACTGATTATTCAGATTGATTTTGCCACTGGTAGCGGGGGCTGCATTGCCCAGTGTTGAAGCGCCATTGGCAATGGTTGTGCCGCCGAGCGTGAGTGTTCCGTTGCTGACCGTCAATGTTTCGTTGAATGTTTTGCCATTATTGAGTGTTACAATAGGCAACGGTGCTGTTCCCGCAAAACCGTTGATAAGCACTTTGCCGTTCATTAAGGTTGGAATCTCGATATTTGTCGTGGTGCGGTTTGCGTCCTTGATGTTGTATTCAAGTTGAGAATTGGCATTGTAGGTTGGAGAATTGCCCGTAAACAGTCCCGATGTTCCCATTGAGCCATCGCTGCACAAAATTAGTCGTGGAGCGGCTCCCAGAAACGTTAAGCCTCCGGCATTGGGGTTATTGACCGTTCCACTAATAACTTCTAAGACCTTCGACGAAGCCGTTGCATCAATCACGTTGCCCGTCGGACCAAGTGTCAGCACATTAGCGGAGGTAACGCATAACCGCGCACCCGCACCTGCTCCATCAATATTGAGCGCTCCACTCAGTACGACGCTATTGTCCAACATCACCCGCTCATTCGCTAAGGCAAGAGAAACCTTGATGTCCTTTGCTTGAGTAATAGCAGGCTTCATGGCAATAGCGCCAAAGCCCGTAACACCCTGCCCCTCGAAACTAAAACTTGCTGCATTGTCGTAGGCGATAGTGCCGCCGCTTGCAACATCAATCTGCACTGCCCCACTTTGCAAGCCCAAGCCGTTAATACCGTTTGGACCTCTGGTCGAAATTGCCCCGGTGTTGGTCACATTCAGTGTTCCCCAACCGCCGATGTAGGATTGAGCATTGGGCAAAGAGCCGATACGCAGTGTTGCGGCGACGTTGCAGACGCTTCCGGTGGTAACGCGGATAGCGGCTTGGTTGGCAGCATTGCCAAGCGTGAGGAGTGCCATTGCTTGAATATCAACATCGAAAGGAGAAGCATCGCCGTTGACGAGTAGAAACGACCCCGGTACTAAGGCAGTAAGCGTCGTGCCATTGGGTGCGGGATTTTGAGCAGTAATTCTGCCGACCTGTTGAAAAGGAGTTGAGGTGGCGTTTTGTGCCATGCCGTTGTTGGGGAAAATCAGAATATCGTCGGAGGCAGGATTCTCACGTGCAGGAGTCCAATTTGCTGTCGCTGTCCATACACCTAGGCCTACATTCCAGGTGTATGTTTCAGCAGCAGTCGTGTTATAGCGCATCACAACGGCATCATCTCCTCCAACGTTGGTGCTATTGAGAACATTTGCGGCTGCAGGTCGAGGATCAAGATCTACAGATGTCGTGCTAGTATTTCCGGCAAGGTAGATAACACCTGCTCCGTCCGCACTTATCCCATATCCGGCTTCATTACCTGTCGCATTTATCAAGCGCCTTGCACTCTTGTAAGCACCTGTATTTGCGTCATACCGCCCGAACCAGATATCGGCAGGCGAAGCACCATTGGCGGTAGGGCTTGAAAAAGTTACATCACCGTCTAGATCAAGTATGCCATTCCCTGATATTCCGCAAACATATACCGAACCGCCGATAACGACGACATCCTCTAATCTGTCCGGGACAGGAGTACCGAATGAGTTCACCCAACGGAGAATACCTGCAGGAGTATAGCTTGCCAAAAAAGCATCCGTCGAACCAATTGAAAAGCGATTCACTGCCGTAGATAGAGGGTTGAAATTGACAAACCCATTAAAGGAACCAACGACATAAAGGTTATTTGCCCCGTCCACTGCCAACGATGCTCCATCATCGGCTCCCCCGGTTCCTAATAAAAATGCAGTATTCCCGCCAACGAGGTTCAGCGTGTTGTCATATTTTGCAACAAAAGCATCGCTTCCACCTGCTGACGTGAGGTTGAATGCGGCTCCAAGGGGGTTAAAGTTTGAGGCAGCTCCAGGGCCAAGTAAACCAGTAATCCAGACATTGCCTACACCGTCAGCGATAATACCATTGCCTCTGTCATTTGCGGCTGCACTACCAATACTAATGCCATCGGAAATAGAGGCGGCAATTCCTGTTGCCTTGTTGTACTTTACTAGGAAAATATCATCCGTGCCGCCCAATGGAGTAAGATTTATCGCAGATCCACCAGGATTAAAATTGGCTGCGCTGTTAAAAAAACCAGTTGCCCAAATATTGCCACCCGAAAGAGTAATATCTGTCGCAGATTGTACTCCTGCCGCATTCATGGCTGTAACCCAATTACAAACTCCGTTAAAGTCATACTGAGCTACGAAACCATCTTCTGCACCAAGCGAGGTGCGATTAATTGGACCGCCCAAGGGATTGAAGTTACACGATCCTCCAAACTGCCCGCAGACATAAAGATTAGTTCCGTCTAAAGCAAGGCGGTATGCGATGTTCAGACCGCCCGCACCGCCAATATTGATTGCCCAAATATACGCGCCTGTCGTGGCATTGTATTTTGCTATGAACATATCGGTATTAGCGCCGCCGCCGTTACTGGTGCGTAAAGCAGTGCCTGCGCTTGGGTCAAAATCTACGTTTACCCCTTGGAATTGCCCGCAGACATAGAGAGCGTTATTGGTATTATCAACAACGACATGGCGTGCATAGTCGTTCCCAGCGCCACCAAAATTATGCAAATCAGCCCACGCCGGAGCCTGCGCCGCGAGGCGTGGTGCAGCAAGCAAGCAAAAAAGGAGGCAGCAAAGCCGTAAAGAGAGAGTAAAAAGCGTTTTCATACAATCATAAAAAAAGAGGTGAGACCTTTTGGGGCGAAGCATCGTATTTACCGGGCTTCCAGCAAGCATAAAGCCTCGTATGGAGAATCAAGAGCGTGAATAGTCAGAGCCTGTAACGAAGAAGGTGCGAACTGTGTTCGCACTCCTGTTCAACGATACCGAAAAAAATCTTTTTAGCAAAGTTGCGGAAGGGCAACCTGCGTTTGGAGAATATCTTCAAGCGTTTCGCGGCGGCGGATGAGGTGTGCCTTTCCGTCAATAATCAAGACTTCTGCGGGACGCGGGCGGGAATTGTAATTGGATGCCATCATTATTCCATACGCGCCGGCATTATGAAACGCCAGAACGTCGCCCACGCGGGCTTCATTCATCGCTCTGTCCCACGCAAAATTGTCCGTTTCGCAGATATAGCCCGCTACCGAATACGGTTTCACCGCGCCTTGCGGATGGGAAAGATTGGTGATGTCGTGGTGGGCTTTGTAGAACATCGGGCGAATGAGATGGTTCAGCCCCGAATCCACTCCGGCAAAGGTTGTGGCGGGAGTTTGCTTGATGACGTTCACGCGCACAAGCAGCATTCCCGATTCGCTGACCAAATATTTACCCGGCTCGAAACACGCATAAAACCTTGTTCCGCGATGCTTCATTTCTTCATGGCAAAGCGCAGAAAGTCGTAAGCCGAGTTCTTCGATATTGGTCTCTTTGTCGCCCGCCGTGTACGGCACTTTGAAGCCGCCGCCAAAATCAAAAAAGCGAATAGAGGGAAAACGCCGCCCGGCTTCGAGCAGGATTTGTGCGCCTTGCAGAAAAATATCGGTGTCAACAATCTCCGAACCCGTGTGCATATGGAGTCCGGCAATGTCAAGGCTGTATTTCTCGGCAATGCGAACAACGTCATCCAGTTGGGTAATCGAAACGCCGAACTTCGAGTTAATATGACCTGTCGAAATTTTTTCATTGCCGCCCGCCATAATGTGCGGATTGATGCGAACGCAAACCGGAACGCTGCTGCCGTAGGTCTGCCCCAGTTTTTCCAGCATCGGTAAATTATCTAAATTCAACTGTGCGCCCAGAGCGATTGCTTCTTGGACTTCCTCGAAGGAAACATTATTGGGCGTAAAGAAAATATCGTTTGCCGCAAAGCCCGCTTGCAATCCCAAGCGCAGTTCATTCAGCGAGACCGTATCTAAGCCGCAACCGATTTGACGGATATAGCGCAAGATATTGATATTCGTGAGCGCCTTGCACGCATATTTTATTTGATGCTCAACGCCGGAAAAGGCGCTGTCAAGGCGTTGAAATTGGCGTTTAATCGTCGCGGCATTATAGACATAGAGCGGCGCTCCAAATTCTTCCACGAGCGAGAGCATATCTACGCCGCCAAGGGTATAACGGTTGTTAGCGAGTTCCATAGAACATTGAGGGGAAAATACGTGCGGATGAAGCAAAATCACAATATTTTGCAGAGAATTACAGCCTTCAACATACTGAAATCTTGGAAGAATGCAAAACCCATTTGAGCGTTTTTGGCGAGGAGAATTATCCTTCCGCATTGCCAAGCGGCACAGAGAACTGCACTCGTGTCCCCGCGTCCGCCGTAGATTCTAGAACCACCGACCCACTAGCACAATCGGCAAAAAAACTATTCTTGTCCCATGAGAAAATTGTATCTTAGTGGTTTATTGAAGCCCAACCTTGATTTTTCACGCTTTTTTGATGTGTATGATATATTGCTTCCACAGCCCCATCCGCCGTACTATGCAACAACTCCGCCTTCTGCTGGTATGCGGAATCGTCTGTCTTTGTTATGGCTCGACCGCACGGGCGCAAGATGCTGAGAATTTGAGTATGCAAGACCTTGACAAACTGTCGTTTGACCAACTTCTTGACCTTGATGTTTTGCAAGTTGCCTCAAGAAAACCCCTCTCCAAAAAGGAAATTCCGGGAACAGTCACGCTTATCAAACGTGATGAAATCGTCCGTTCGGGCGCACGTGACTTGATTGATGTCTTGCGTTTAGTCCCCGGGTTTGAGTTCGGGCAAGATGTCAATGGCGTAACAGGCATGGGAACACGCGGTCTGTGGGGATTTGAGGGAAAAATTCTTTTCCTTGTTGATGGATTGCAAATGAATGAAATCCTTTATGCGAATGCTCCGCTTGGGAATAATTTTCCATTGGATATTATTGAACGTATTGAGATTATTCGTGGTCCCGGCTCGTCGTTTTATGGCGGATATGCCGAACTTGCCGTTATCAATATTATCACCCGCAAAGGCGAGGATATGAATGGCTTGTTGGCAAGCGGGTACTTCGGGCAGATGCAAGGCGGCTTTGGTCGGGCAAATGGAACGCTGAGTTTCGGCAAAAAATTTGGCGATGTTTCGGTTTCCGCATCCGCTTTTATTGGTCAGGCTAATCGCAGTGACCGCACATTGCTTGGTGCAGACAGCACCTTGATTCCGATGCTGGGCAATCAAACGCTTCTCCCTTTGAACGTTAATTTCGGCATATCGTGGCAGGGCTTAAAAGTACGCGCTTTCTATGACCGTTTTAACTCCCAGACATGGGTTGGCTACGGAACGACCATTACCAGCAAGCCTCTTCCCAATAATTTTACATCCTTGGGAATTGATGCGCAATACGACATCAAACTCACCGAAAAACTGACATTAACGCCGCGCATTAGCTATCTTCGCCAAACACCTTGGCAATTTAGCGACCCGTCGGCACTGGATTCTACCAATACGGCATTTGGTTCGTTTTTTGATAAAACGGCAACTCGTGCGCTTGGCAGTTTAACGCTTTCGGGTGATGTTACTCCGAGCCTTTTTATGACCGTTGGCGTGGAGGGATTTGCTGATAATGCCGTTGCGAATACTCGTTCGCCTCAATTGTCATTATTCCAGCGTGTATTTGACGCTGCGGGCAATGTCGTCAGCGCCAGCAATACGGTTGGCTATACGAATATTGGCGGGTATGTGCAAGGTTTATGGACAAATCCAATTGTCAACATCAATGCCGGAGTTCGCGTGGACAAATACAGCGCTGTACCACTTGCTGCTGTGCCGTGGGTGGGGCTGACGAAGGTTATTGGGGATTTCAATGCAAAACTACTCTTTGGGCAAAATTTCCGCGCTCCAACGATTGAAAATATCCGCATCAATGCAGGGGTTCGCCCGGAAATCACGACGGCGTTGGAACTCCAACTTGGCTACCAACTTAGTTACAATATGCTGCTTTCGGCAAATCTTTTTACGGTTTCCATTGCCAACCCAATCGTTTTTACGACGATCAACGGTCGGGAAAGTTATTTTAATTATCCCCGTACCGGTTCAAATGGCTTTGAACTTGAGTATTCCATCAAAGATTTTTGGGGATTTGTCAATCTCAACTACTCCTTCTACCAGCCCAATGATAATCAGGTGCCGGAGTATGCGATTGCCGGAGTCAACAATGCTCTTTTGGGTTTTGCCCAACACAAAGCCACGCTTAATTCCAGTTTTCGTCTTTTTGATGATAATATTTCCATCAATCCTTCGGCAACATTTCTCAGTGAGCGCTTTGGGTACGCCGGAGATGATGCGAGTGGTAATACGCAGTTTCAGCGTTTTGCACCTATTTTGCTGCTTAATGCCTTTTTGCAATGGCGGAATATTGCTTCGGTGCAGGGCTTGGATATTGGTATTGGCGCGTATGATATTTTGGGTGCGAATTATGCGTTTATTCAGCCCTACAACGCAGGAAATCAACCGCTTCCCGGTCCATCACGAGAGTTTGTTGTTCGCGCTGCCTACACACTTTCTTTCCAATGATGATATTTTGAAAGGAATTTGACTCAATGATTTCTCACTATTCCTCATTTTCTATGTTTTCATCGGCATTCAAGCAAATTGCTCTTACCTTGTTGCTCGTGCTATGCCTTGGTAGCGGCGCAAATACAACGCTACAAGCACAGGATATGCCCATCCCGGTGCGAATTCATGTGGCATTGCTCAAAAAGGTCTTTTCCTTTAATCGCAATTTGCAAAGTAAGCCCTCGCCCAAAATTACGATCGTCTATACCGATGCCTCGGCAAGCGTTAAAGACGAAGCCATGAAAGCATTTACTGAAATCGGTATTTCCGTCAGCGCCGTGAAGCTGGAACAAGCATTAAAGGGGCTTGGCGAAACAGATGTTGTCTATGTTGCACCAGGAGCCGCCACGATTCAAAAAATCTGTGAGGAACGTGGAATTTTTACGATAACCGGCGTACCGGCTTTGGTGGAAACAGGGAAAGTTGCTATTGGCATTGGTGCTGAGGGCGGCAAGCCCAAAGTGTACGTTAATGTGCCCTTGACACGGGCGCAAAGGCAGGAATTGTCCTCTGATTTATTGCGTGTTTCGCGGGTGTTTCAGTAACTGAAGTTATGCTTGAATGCTCAATATTCCCCTCTTTGGGACAAAGAGGGGTGTCCAAGCGATAGCGAGGACGGGGTGTTTCTGCGTTATCACCGAAGCGCTACCCCGTCAGTCTGCGCTGCGCTCGACTGACACCCCTTCACAATGTGAAGGGGAATTGGCGAAAGCGTAACTTCAGGCAATAACTGCACTCGTTGAAAATTTTACGATAACGTATTTTTCTTTGTACGGCTTATGTTCACGAAATTTGGTATTACGCAAAAATTTGTTACCCTTGTCATTGTGCTGCTTTTAGCGGTATCGCTTTTTATTGCCATCTTTGTTCCGGCACAGCAAGAGCGGCAAATGCTCTCTTCGATGAGTGAAAAAGCTCAGACGGTGGCGACGGTTATCGCCTCGAATATCGCTCCGGCACTGGTATTTGAGGACGCAACAACGATTAGAACAAGCCTCGAAACACTGAAGAACCTTTCCGATGCACGGTTTGGCGTTGTTTTTAATGCACAAAAAAATGTTGTTGCCGATTACGGAACACAATCTGCCAATGAGTTCAAAGAGCGTATTCGCACCGAACTTGGCAAAAATACGCCAACGCTCTTGGAATTGCCGAACATGGTGATTGCCGTTGTGCCGATAATCTCTAACGGCGTGGCACAAGGAACGTTTGCCGTTGGGTTTAGCCGCGATACTCTTGAAGAAAATATCCGCCAAAGCCGCCTTCTGATGATTCTGATTAGTGCGGCTATTTTGCTCGTTGGCAGTGTGATTGTTGGTTTTCTGACGCTGCGCATTGTCAAGCCGTTGCGAGAGCTGTCGAGGGCTGCACGAGACGTATCGATGGGAAATATTAACGTCGAAGTCCGCGCTGTGAGCGGCGATGAAATCGGTGTTTTGGCAACGGCTTTCAATAAAATGATTACCAATATTCGCTCTTCAATGGGCGAAATCCAACAACGTACCGAAGCCGCCCAACGCGCAGCGAATGAAGCCCAAGCAGCCCACCGTTCCTCAGAAGAACAGCAAACATACCTTTCCGAAAGTGTGCAACGTATCTTGCTTGTGATGCAAAATTTTGCTCAAGGCGACTTGACGGCACATTTGACAGTGAAGAACAATGATGCAATCGGTATGTTGTCACGAGGCTTTAATGAAGCCGTAGCAAATATTCGTGAGTTGGTGATGCAGGTCATCGAAGCCGTCCGCGAAACAGCGCAAGCCAGCAGCCATATTGCTGAAATCTCTCACGCTATGGCAGAAGATATTCGCCAGCAAGCCCGTCAAACTGGTGCCATCGCAGGACTCATAGATCGCATGGATACTATCACCGGACACAACGCCGATGAAGCTGCCCGTGCTGCCCGCGAATCCACCGAAGCCAGCAATGATGCGCAAAATGGAGGCGTTGTTGTAACGTCAACGATTCAAGGCATCACAACCATTGCTGGTGTCGTTGCAAAATCCGCTTCCACCATAGAGGCTCTCGGTAAATCCAGCGAACAAATTGGTGCAATCGTCCGGGCTATTGAAGAAATTGCTGACCAAACAAATCTGCTGGCTTTGAATGCAGCCATTGAAGCCGCCCGCGCTGGTGAGCAAGGACGAGGCTTTGCGGTCGTTGCCGATGAAGTGCGCAAATTGGCGGAACGAACACAAAAAGCAACGAAAGAAATCGCAACTACCATTCGTATCATTCAGCAAGACACGCATGAAGCTGTGCTTGCCATGCACGAAGGTACACGCGAGATGGATCGCGGTAAGGCTTCCGCCGCACAAGCAGCCGAGGCATTGGAGCGGATTATCAATCGCACAAGTAATGTTGCCGCGATCATTGCGGCAATGGCAGATTCGACCAAAGAACAAACAACAACAAGTAGTAATATTGTCGAAAATGTCGAAAATATCAGTGCCGTAACCGAAGCCGCTACAAGCTCAACGAGTGAGATTGAGCGTACCGTACAGGCATTACAAGGTTTGACCAATAATTTATTAAACTTGGTCATGAAATTCCAGACCGGAGCGGAATATGCCAAAGAGCAGCGAGCGTTGATGTCGCGTTCTTCGATTACACTGTGATTCCAACAGCAGCATTGCTGAACGGCTGTAGGGAAGATTATCAATGACAGATTGCGCTTGAAACCTTTCGCCCATCGGTGCGTCTAAAAAACAACGATGCTCGCAAAATCGGAGTTTCTGCAAGCATCTTTGCACTATTCTCCAAATACGATACTGTTTCGACAGTTCTGTTTTTTCAAGAACAAATTATGCGCACAACTCAAGATTTTATCACCATTGGGAGGGCTGTTAGTACGGTTCTGGTGGTATTATTGTGCGCAGTTTTTCCGGCAATCGCAGGGGACAGCGAGGAGCCACGCCTCAAAGCCGATGGTATCGGTGTTGTGCGATTAACCGCAAAAGACCTTACGAAGACCGCAAATTGGCAATCCTTGTCGCTTGGCGTGTGGCATCCGGGCGTATGGCGTTGGATGCAAGACGACAAGCCGGATTTCGCCCTTCCCCGCTACAACGATGCGTCATGGCGCTTGGTGCAGCGCATTGCGTCGGATTCCCTCAAACCTGATTGGGCGCGTGTCTTCTGGTTTCGGTCGCGTATCCGCATTGATTCTGCCTTGCGGCACACCTCCGTTGCCATGATGCCCTATCAAGTTGGTGCGGCGGAGTATTACCTCAACGGGCGACTTGTCGCCACATTGGGCAATCCAAGCAGCACAAGCAGCGAAGAGGTCATTGCCAGCAAAGGGACACCCGTCATTCTTCAATTTGGCGCAGAAACCGATTACGTGATTGCGGTACGATATTCTTTTCGCCAAATGCCAATGGGATACGCGGTTGTTCCCGCCATAAGGAACAATACCTTATTCAATCTCAGTTTTGCTCCCCCCGATGAAGCATTAGATATGCAACGCGCCAAAGAAAGCTACTTTTCGGTGCGGTATCTGATTGCTATTGGCATGATGGTTGCCTTGGGACTGCTTCATATTGCGTTGTTCTCCTTTTACCCAAAGCAGCGATTTCACCTGCTCTACGCGATATTTGCCTTGCTTGTGGGCTTGCGCTTTTTGACGGTCTATATGACGAGAATCGTTGAGAGTCATCCGGGAGTCAGCCTTTTTTTTAATATGATTTCTAATGTCTATAACAGCGCAATACCGCTTGTGTGCTGGCTTTTTTTCTACACGCTTTTTTATGACAAACTACCGCTCCGCAGGCTGTACATTGGTGCCGGGCTGACCATTGCCGTTATCGTTGCTCTTTTTGCCGTTGGCGGCGGGGCGCATAAAATCGTGTACGATATTTCAATGGTGATTATTCTTGTGTTTTCCGCCGATGCCGCCCGTATCGCCTTCCAAGCGGTGCGTAGGCGCGAAGCGGGAGCAATCATCATGCTCATTGGCGTTGCCGATTTTGGCGTGATGTGGACGTTTCGTTGGCTCGAAGCGTGGCATAAAATTTTTGCTGTTTCGCCGAATCGGATGGAAACCTTTATTTATGTCGGGTATATGTCGGTTCCGCTTGCCATGTCGCTCTATATCGCGCTGGTCGTCTCGCGGACGCAGCGCTCCTTGGAAGAGCAGATTGTCCACGTCCGAGAGCTTTCGGAGCGCTCTTTGGAACAGGAGCGGCAAGCAAAAGAACTCGACATCAAGCGTAAGTTACTCGAAGCCGATAATGACCGAAAAACCCGCGAACTTGAGGAAGCACGGACGCTCCAACTTTCGATGCTTCCGAGCAAATTACCAGAGCATCCCCGTTACGAGGTTGCAGCATTTATGCGCACCGCGACCGAAGTTGGTGGTGATTATTACGATTTTCGTTACGCTCCCGAAACCGCCACACTTGTTGCTGCCGTAGGCGATGCCACCGGACACGGCATAAAAGCTGGATATTTGGTCTCTACCACCAAAAGCTATTTCCAAACACTCGCAGGCGCGGAAAATGGCGCAGAACTGCTGTGCAAAATTTCCAGTGGTATTAAGAACATGAATCTGCGCGGGATGTATATGTGCCTTGCGCTCGTGCGGTGCATCGGCAATGACGTTCATATTGCGATTGCTGGTATGCCGCCGGTGCTGATATATCGCGCCAAATCGCGCTCTTTGGAACAGATTTGCGTAAAAGCACTACCGCTTGGAAGCGTGACACATTTTGAATACCGCGAAGTTCTTACCACTTTGGATGTCGATGATGTGATGCTCATTATGACCGATGGGCTGCCGGAGTTATTCAATGATTCGGGCGAAATGCTAGGCTATAACCGCATAGAATCGTGCTTCCTCGACAATGCGCACCGCTCCCCTGTTGAGATAACAAATCTCCTCAAAGGCTGTGCAGAAGATTGGATGCGGGGTGCAGCACTTTTGGATGATATGACCTTTGTTGTTCTGAAAATGAAAGCCTTGCCTTTGCACCACCAACCTTTATCGCCATCGCAGCAAAGTACGCCGCAAGCCGTCTTTACGGGCAAATCGCGTATTGAAGCAATGTCCGTCTAACGGCGTTACCCCTTTCACCCCTCTATCCCTTTCCCCTATGCCCCGCGAATCCGCCCTAAAAAAACTCACGATGCCGCTTGCGCCCATTATCGTTTTTACCCTGCTTTTGCTGGTCGGTGGCGGGATTTTGACGTATTATTTTGGTGCCGAGCGCAGTGCCAAAAATCTTGCAAAAAGCGCTTCTGCCGCATTTCAAGCGCAACTGGGGCTTACACCTTCGGTGAGCATCAATGGGCTGACAGTGATTGAACAAGCACAGCCAACGCTTGAATTGGCAACGGTCGAGCAGACAATTTTTCGGGAATATCGCTGGTCGCACACATACTTGGGAAGCACCAAAACACTCCTTTTGCGCGGGGAGTTTATCATCAAAGCGGGATTTGATTTGCGGGAGGAATTTGCTCTCAATATTGACGAAGAAAAAGCATCATCCCATGACCCCGAACTGCGCATCACCGCTACGCTTCCGAAAGCAAAAATTCTTTCGCTGGAGATGAAAAATTACACCGTCGAGCGCGATGAAAGCGGCTTTTGGAACGGCATAACCCCGCAAGACCGCACCAATGCCGTTACTGCCTTACAATCGGATGCCCGCAGCGCCGCAGAGCAATCGGGTATAACACAAAAAGCGGCGGAAATGCTTCGCCAGCGTGTACGCTCTATTGCCGCCGATAAAGGGATTCAATCGGTGCGCATCGTAGGAGAGTAGATATTTGAGTGCCGTCCTCTTCTTTGTCAACCCTTCCCCCCGCTCAATCGTCTAATTCGTATCGTTCCAATACCGCGTCCTTACGATGTTTGCATGGCACATTTGTACAAGATTACCGACGAAGCAACGTTAGTACAACAGTTAAAAAGTAGTGATGCCGCCGTGCGCAATGCCGCTTTTCGGGATTTTGTGCGCCTTCACACGCAGCGCGTCAACAATCTCGCTTTTCAACTTTCCGGCAATCGTGAGGATGCCGACGACCTGACGCAGGAAGTATTTGTGCGGGCATTGGAGTCGTTATCGCGCTTTCAAGGCATTTCATCGCTGGCAACATGGCTGCATCGGATTACGGTCAATATGCACATTGACTATACCCGTAGCGGGCGCTATCGCTACACAACGGCATGGGATGATGCGCGTGATGACGATGCAACCGAGGCATTCGGCATGAGCGCTATGCCTCTGCCGGACACAAGCACGGATTCGGCTTTTCAGCAAGAACATTTTGAACGAGCGCTTGCCTCACTTCCGGCGCAACAGCGTACCGTTGCGGTATTGCGGTTCGTTCAGGAGTATTCTCTCGACGAAATAGCCCAAGAACTCGGCGTAACGGTCGGAACGGTCAAAACACTGGTGTTTCGCGCCGTCCGAAGTTTGCGAACGGCATTACAACTGTATCGAACGGATTTTCCCCAAAAAACCTTTCCCATGACAAGCAATGAACCCGAATAATCATTCGCCAATTCCACCTGCAAACCCCGATAAATCTTCGCTTCGAGCCGAATGTAAGGAATTGATGCGCGAAATATTGTCTGGAGGAGCAGATGCAGAAAGCACGATACAGCAACGTCTATCGGAGCTTTTCGTGCTGTTTCCCGACCTCAAGTGCGAGTTTGAGGAAATGCAGTCCATCGCTGGCGCAATGCGTTCCCACAGCGAACCAGCGCGGAGCAACGCAGAATGGACGGACTTGGAGAATCGTATCGTCAAACGACTAGAACAAACGACACTTGGCGCAGCGGCATCACCGCTCCTCCTGCTTCCGACACGGCGAGTATGGATGCGCGTTGCGGCTATTGCTGCGGTATTTGTTGGTGGAATTCTGCTAGGACGCTGGTCGAATTATCGGGGAGAAGAGCATCGGGAGACGGTACGAATCGCGGAAAATACTGCTTTTGAGCAGGCTGCGGGACAGAAACGAGAGGTGACAAATTTTCTCAATGACGCACACCTGCTCATGCTTGGTGTAATGGCGATGAACGCCGAGTGCGGTGTATCGCATCCACAGGCACTTGTCGCCCAGCGAGAACGCTGCGTTGAACTGATGGCAAGGGCGCAAGAGCTTCGTCATGGGCTGTCGCCGGAAGAAAAGCAGCATTTGGCACACGTCATTGTGCAGGTCGAGTCGGCGCTTGCGGAACTTGCCGGAACGCACTCCTCTTCGGTGAATGCAACAACGATCCGCCATCTACAAGACCGCACCGATGATGCACTGTGCGAGGTAACGACGATGCTTGCCTTTGAGAAGAAACAATAGTATTCATCTCGTTCACACAACCTCGCCAAAAAGGTCATACTCCGCCGCATCGTATATTTCCGCAAGCACCATATCACCTGTTTGTAAGGGTCGGGCAGATTTTAGAAAAACTTCGTTGTCCACTTCAGGCGCATCGGACTCGCTGCGTCCTTGATATTCGAGGTTGCCTTGCTCGTCGGTGAAGGTTTGGTCAATCAATATTTTGAAGCGTTTTCCTACTTTCGCCTCGTTTTTCTCTAAGGATATTTCCCGTTGAATTGCCATGAGTCGCGCAGCTCGTTCCTGCTTAACTTCTGCCGGAATTGGGTCGCCTAAAATGTACGAATACGTGTCGTCCTCTTGCGAATATTCAAACGCGCCAACGCGGTCAAAACGCTGTTCCCGCACAAAGTCGCATAATTCCTCGAAGTCCGCCTCTGTCTCGCTTGGATAGCCGACGATAAAGGTTGTTCGGAGCGCTATACCCGGTACGGCATTGCGTATTTCGTCTAATAAACCTTCGGTGGTCTTGCGCGTGATGCCGCGCCTCATGGACTTCAAAACATTGGTCGAAGCGTGTTGGAGCGGCATATCCAAATACTTGCAGATATTTTCGCGCTCGGCTATGACGGGCAGAATATCACGGGGGAATTTAGAGGGAAACGCATACATCAAACGCAGCCATTCTAGCCCACGCACGTCAGAAAGATTGCCAAGCAAGTCCGCAAGCCCGCGTTTACCTGTCAAATCGCGCCCGTAATCGGTCAAATCTTGTGCAATCAAAACAATCTCTTTTACGCCTTTGCTTACCAAAAAATTCGCCTCTTCGATGAGTTTTTCCACCGGACGCGAACGATGACCACCGCGAATAAGTGGTATCGCGCAGAACGAACAAGGATTGTCGCACCCTTCGGAGATTTTGAGGTACGAATAATGCGGCGAAGTTGTAATGACGCGCTCTCCAAGCAAGGAATACTTAAAATTTGGTGTCAACGATTTGACGACATTCTCAAAATCCGATTCGCCAAAAAAGTGGTCAACTTGCGGCATTTCTTGTTTGAGGTCGTCGCCATACCGTTGCGAAAGGCAGCCCGCAACAATGAGCTTCTGTGTTTTTCCCTCGCCGGCAAGCTCTTCTTTTTGGCGAATTGCCTCAAAAATCGTCTCAATACTTTCTTCTTTTGCTTTGTCAATAAAACCACAGGTGTTGATAATCACCGCATCGGCTTCACGGGCAGTAGTGAAGTTCATTCCGTGTGCTTGAATCATACCCATCAGAATTTCTGAATCGGTCGTGTTCTTGCTGCACCCAAGCGTAATGACCGATACGGTCTGAATATCGGCTTGTGGTGCGCTTTTGGGCGCTGAACGTGGTTTTGAGATCTTGGTGTGCATAACGTGGATTGGTCTGAAAATGTGAGAACGTTCAAAGGTGATACAAAACGAAAAAACCCGCTAAAGCATTCGTAGTGCGGCAAATATAAGGCTCTATCCGAGTTGATGCAAGCAAAAAATGTGGCTCTATCTGACCCCAAAATGCTAACGATGCTATTATTTGACTTTCCCACAAAAATATCCTATATTCGGGAGCGTGTACTTTTCTCACTTTCTCCAAAGGCTTTGCTATGGAAACCCTGATTGTATCGGCTCTCCAAGACACTAAATCCGACGACGACATCTACTATCCCGATTCCGATGGGCTACCAATGGCAAATAATACTGAGCACCTTGAATGGATAACCATTACCAAGCACGGCTTAGAATCGGTCTTTGCTGAACGGGATGATGTATTTGTTGCGGCGGATTTATTTTGGTATCCTATCAAAGGGAAACCAAAAACCGTGCTTGCACCCGATGTTTTTGTGGCGATTGGTCGCCCGAAAGGTGCGCGAAAATCCTATCAGCAATGGCGTGAAGACGGTATTGCACCTCAGGTGGTATTTGAGTTTTTATCGGAAAGTAATACGACATCGGAAATGACCCAAAAAGCCATTTTTTTTGAGCGGTATGGGGTTCATGAATACTACCTTTACGATATTGAACACAAGCATTTGAGCGGCTTTATTCGATTCCAAGAAAACGACGATCAATTGGAAGAAATCGTCGATATGGCGGATTGGATCAGCCCGCGACTTGGTATTCGTTTTGATATGTCTTCCCGCACTCTCGTCTTGCGCAAGCCAGATGGTACGTCATTTCTGGAGTATGAGGACTACTGCCAATTAGAAAATCTTCTTCTCGAAGAGCGCAAACGCGCAAATGAAGAGCGAAAACGTGCAGACGCAGAGCGCAAACGCGCAAACAAAGAACAGCAACGCAATATGAGACTCGCAGCAAAACTGCGCGAACTTGGCGTTAATCCCGACACTATTTCTTGAAAACACTTGTCAGTATGTAAACGGCGCATATCTTCGACAACTTCATGCTCAATACCGCACAAAAACTCATTTCGAGACGACCGAACTATGATGCCGCCGTGACAATGGCGCAACGCAGATAAGGCGATCGGTAAAAGCAATCATAAAAAAAATCGCTATGCAGCGCTACCACATTGGTAGTAGGCTGCATAGCGATGTTCTTTTCCAGGAATGCAAATTTTAGCGAATAATGTGGACGATTTTTGTCGAGGTCAACGTTCCGGCTTTGATGCGGGCGATATATGTGCCGCTTGCCAGATTGCTCACATCGACCGGAATTGTGTGTCGCCCCAGCATTTGATAGCCTTGCCAGAGTGTCATTGCGTGCCGCCCCAGCATATCACTCAGTTCGACTGTTACATCGGTAGCTGATGGTAAGGCGTAGGTGACGCGCAGTTCACTGGAAGCAGGATTGGGATACGTTTCCACACGCAGAATGGAACCATCGACGAGTGATTCACCATCTTTCACCGAGGTAAGGCGACCATTTCTGCGCAAGAAATAGCTGGTGTCAATTTTATTGCGCAAACCTCTGTCCATTTGTACTTGAACATCGCACGTGCCGATTTGATCCCAGTCTTCAATAATCAGTGTTTGTGAGGTTCTTGCCGGAATATTGACGGTGCGGAAAAGCGTTGTGTCGTAGCGCTGCATATAGAGTCCGTAGGTTCTGGCAGCACCGTAATTCGTCACGATGAAGGAGGCACCGTCATTAAGAAAACGAACATCAATACTGTCATTCGTTGCAAGCGTCACATCACGAATTTCGACACCATTTTGCCAAATCGAATCGGTTGGGTCAGATTTATAGAGCGCAATGCTATTGATGCGGCTGCTCGCTCCGGCAACAGTACGGAAGAGGTCTCGGTCATAATCCAACACCAGTCGTTGCGAACCATTCAGTGCGACCGTGCGCCATTTCGTGGTCATAATCGTCCGTCTCGCAGCGCTTTCAATAGAGTTAATCTGTTTCGTATTGATGGGCGTGAAGCGAACCGTTTGAACGTTTTGCGATTGTGTTGGTACGCGGAAGCCTTCGACGACCACATTTGCGCCTGTTGCAATCGGCGCAATCGGCACGGCTTTGGTAATACGAGGACGAATCAACGTTGCTCCCGTGTTCGAGATAGCATTGCCGTAAGCATTAGACAACGTGACCGATGGAACTGGTGGCGGCGTTCCAGAGGTTGTGCGGGCTTTTGCTTTGCCCTCGTCTTCTTCCTCTGCCTCAAAATAGGTCTCTACTGCCGAATCGTCTTCGCCATCTGGCTCTTCATCTGCGGTCAGTGACGATCCGTTTTTGCCGCTCTGTGCTGCCAAGAGTATGCCCTGTGCCGTTCTCATGGCAAATGCCGTACTCACTGCACCCCACGCATAAAAACTGCGTGTTTCGACATTGCCGCTCCAAGGAATAGGATTAGATGTAGCAACATCAACATTCAGCAAACCATAATATTCCCACGTATTTCGTGTGCGATTGACCGTTATTGCTGTGTCGGTCGCACCGGGAAAATTCATATCATAGACAAAAACCTTGTCTAAAATGTCACCATTTGGTGCGGTTTCAGTGGTGATTTTGTATGGGACGACAGCGTGCCCGCCATTATTTTTTCCGTCGCGGATGTTGAAAATAGCAATGACAATTTGCTGATCTTTCGGCAACGTAAAACTTCGCCGAATGACGTTCACCGTGTTGTTTGGCGTACGGTCGTCGGTATTCAGTATGCCCACCTGCCCGCCCGGCTGGAAAAGTTGATTACGATTCACAAGAGTACGAAGAGCATCGCCAAGTTGCAATTGAAAAGCAGGTGCAGAAAACGTATAACGCCCACTATATGCCATCAATGCGGAAATAGCAAAGCCGTAGCACGAGCCGCCCCAGTTGCTTTTTGTTGCTTTCCAGCGCTGCAATGCAGTTTGGTCGGGCTGGCGCTGCCCGTCTTTCGTAATAAAAGCACTTTCGCCCGTGCGCCGCTCGTAAGCAGGAACGAAGTCGTCCCAACTCGGAAAATCTCTTGACTGAGCGAAGGTGCGGAAATCCTCTGGGTAGGCGGCACTCGAGTAATTGATGCGGCTAAATATTGATTCATTCCACATATTATCGCTGCTATTGGAAAAATTAAAACCATGGGTGCGTACAAGAAACTCGTTTTGCGCCGGAGTCGGGGTACTGCTGCCGATAAAAACACCGCCAACGCGCCGTACGGTATCACTCCCCGTCACAACAACAATATCGTACAACCCTTGCGGAGCATTCGCCGGAACAGCGTAGACCGCACTTGCTTGCCCCGTGTTCGAGATTTGAACACCCGTTGCAACAACCGTTGTTGCCCCATTGACAAGAGATATAGCGGGTGGCGTAGTGGTGCTGATATTTTGAAAATTCAGCGTCATTGTTGCCGTTTGCCCTTGTTGCAAGGCTGTTGGCGAAAAGGTCGAAAGTGTCGGCTGCGAACGAATAGTAAAGGGAATATATGCCGCAAAGCGCCCTGCTTGGTTATTGGCACCCAGTGCCTGAACGCTCCAGAAGTACGTGCTTCCCTGCTCAAAACGAATATCCGATTCGGCAAGCGCAAAAGCATTTTCCGAAACAATACGATAAATCGGTACTGTTGTCGCCGTTGTGTCCGGCGTAACGATGATGCGGTATTGCGACACGCCCGGCACGGCATTCCAGCGAAAGATACCCGGAACACTGAACGTCGCGTCGCGTGTAGGCGTAGTTAATCGTGGCTGAACCAGTTGCGTTCCTGCCGCCCACGACCATACTAAGCCGCTTGGTGGCAGACCACCTGTAAGAACTTGCATCGAAGCGCCTCGTACCAATGTCAAGCGGGCGCGGTCATTGCCATTGTTGCCTGTTTGAGCGTTTGCCCAAGGTGTTGGGTCGGCATCGGTCGGGGCAGCAACGATGCGCGTAGCAAACTCACCGGTAAAGCGCCCACGTAAGCCAATTTCACAGTCATAACCGTTGTTTTCGGCGATGGTCGTTGTGCCATAACTCACCGAAATGTTATTCGTACCTTCTTCTAAACGGACTTGAAAACTGATCGAATCGGCAAGATTGCCACCATTATTGAAGCCCATCGTCTGCCATTGCACCGTGAACACTCGGTTTGGTGAGCTTCCTGCGAGTTGAGTAACAATGCGTGATTCCGGGCGACCCCGCAAATCTACGCCCATTGGCGCAATAGCGCCATCGCCCCAGAAAAATGTCAGTGGTCCAAGAAACCCTGTTGCTAAGGGAAGTCCCGTACCGAAGGTGACATAACCATTTTCACTAATGGTCAGCGAAGAATACTCGCTATTATTGAAGGCAAAGGGGAATCCGATAGGAGTATTCTGAAAAAAGCGGTCATCTATTTCTGACCCCGATGCAATCACCGTGCCACCGACAATCGGTGTATAAGCCCTCTCTCCGCCCGTTGAGGTTTGAAGTGTGTAGGAGGTGACTTGAGCCATTGCTTGTGCGCTCATCAGCACGGCAACGGCAAGACCTAACAAGACAAGTCGAAAAAACTGCATATTTATACCCTAAAAATGGAACATTAATACTCATTTCCAGATGACTGTTTTTTTGCGGTCTCCAGCGTTTTTTTATTGTAGAGTAGGAAACTGGTGCGAGATGAGCGGGCAAGCTACACAATTTCGCCTTTGTGTGCAACAACAACTGAGGTAGAATTTGGATAGAACTGCAAAGTTCTATGGAGGTATTTGTTACGGAATCCTTATTCGAGAGAACTGGATGCCTTTTCACCCAGCCTACAAAACACGCAAAAACCCTTGTAAAACAAATTTACAAGGGTTTTATACACTGAGCGGAGAGGGAGGGATTTGAACCCTCGGTAATGTTTGCACAGTACGACGGTTTAGCAAACCGTTGGTTTCAGCCACTCACCCACCTCTCCGAGGGTATGTTGAAACTTTTTGCGAGAAAATATTACAGGTTTACAATTTATGCGTTTTTATCGTATTGTGCAAGAAAAATTCACGCATAATTTGGAAAAATATCCCCACGCAAAAAACTCTCGCCTACCGCACAATCTGCACAAGCCGTGTTTCCACCTGCCCAAAAGCGCGAATTTGTACCGAATAAGAACCGCTTGCCAGCCAGCCAATCTTCGCGTTGAGCGTGTGTTCTCCGGCATTCTGGACGGCTTGGAAAAGGCTTTGTACGATATTCCCTCGCGCATCCAAGAGCGAAACTTCCACCAATCCGCTTTCCGGCAGTGTGTAGCGAATATCCATTGCCTCTTTCGCCGGATTCGGCGCTATGCTTGCCAGTATCAAGGCTGGTTTTGCAGGGGCGATAAGCCGCGTTCCACCTGCCCGCGAGACCTCTGTCTGGAAAATGCCATTTTCCGGTGCAAGCATAAACACTCGTCGCTCCCAGAACGCGCGTTGATCCGATCGAGCAAGCCCACCCCACGCCGAAGACTCAATTTCCAGCGCTGTTGCCATCGTGTCGCCCGCTACGGCTCGGCAGCGCAAAAGCGCCAAACGCTGTCCGCGCCCGTTCCATCTGCCGCCCGCGATTTGAAGACGCTGATAACGGCTTTGTGCCTCGCCGCGCAGAATCCGCACAGAGTTTTCTTCCGCCGTCACCGACAGCACATTGCGGTCGTACCTGAGCGATGTAGTGAACTCTGGTTGTGCCGCCCGCAGCAAACTATCCAAATTCCCTTCGGCAATGTATAACTCTAGTAATACCGAACTTCCGGGCGCTGCTTTCGGAAGCGCGTTTCCTTGCGCGTCAACGGGGCGAATACCAAGTTTCACGATAACGTCCGCCGGCTCAGGCGGCTTGACAAACGCCAGCACCTCTACTTCTGCCGTGTCTGCGCCCGCACCGCTTGTCTGCCATTGCAATCGCGCCATTCTTTCGCCGATAGCTACTGGTTCGCAGCGTGTTAGAACTTTGAGTGTATCGCCGCTTTCCAGAGTTAAGGGCTGCCCACGTTGTATTGGCGGTTCAGTCATAGAGCGGCTTCCCGGTCCTTGAAAGGAGAATATATCGGAAATTAAAACATTACCATTAGTGGTGTTGGTGTATTGCACAGCACTAACAGTGATTGGCGTACGCCCACGATTGATGAGCAAAGCAGGTTGTATCGTTGGTCTGCCCGCAATGACGGTATCATAATCCACCGTGAGTGCTTTGAGTGCTGTTCCCGAACCCAGCAAAAGTGCGGAAAAGCTCTCCCGCTCTTGTGTTTGCGTTGAAAGTACCGTACAGACGGCTTCCATATTACCCGTTTTTCGCCCAATGGATTTTGGAGAAAAAGCAAGAATAATCGTGCGCTGCTCCCGCGCCTCCAATGTCAGCGAACGGAAAGCGGTGCGCGTCTCGAAACTATTTTCTACCTCGCTAAAGCGCAAACTATCAAGGCGAATGGCTTGATTGGTCAGGTTTTTCACGAACATTCGCGCAAAACTCACATCGCCAATCGGTGTTTTGCCAAATGCCTCCGCAACAGCGCTCACCACCGCCCCAGAGCGCACCGTCACAAAGCTGCGCACCTGCGACCATGGTCCCACACCGCCGACATTCGTTGCCCGGACGCGCCAAAAATAGCGCGTGAGATTCTCCAAACCAGCAATAACACTTGCAGTGCTGCTGGTTTGAATATTGCCGACAAAGACCGCGAAATCTTGCGTTGGGCTTAACTGTACGTCGTATTGTGCAGCATCCTGAACCGCCGTCCACTCCAAAGGAGCTTCGGTTGGAATACCCGTAGCGCCAGCATTCGGCAAAACAAGCTGTGGTGCGCTGCCCGGAGGATTCGGCAAACGCCCCGCCACCTGCACAGGGCGAGTCACCAAGGTCAAGCCCGGAACGCGGCTATTGGTGATGCGGCACACATACACTCCCGTATCTGCCAAGCGGAACACCGCCGGAAGGCGATCAAGAGCGCGTCCACCCGCATTCCACGCAAAACTATTTTGCGTACCGCCCACCACAACGCTGATACGCAATGGCAGCCCTACAACGCCTGTCACCGAGCGCTCCACAGCATTGATGGTGTCTTGCGGAATATACCGCACCGTATCCAGCACCATATTTGCTTCCAAAGCACCAAAATCAAGACGATTGCTCTGCACGGTAAGCATTTTGAGGCGGCGACGCATCAAGGACATATCTGGCAATGCGGTTAAACGGTTGTTTTCCAGCAGCAAAGCCTCCAAACGCCCACAATTCCTGATTTCTTGTGGCAATGCCCCCGAAATCGCATTATTACTTGCATCCAGCATTTGCAATGTCACACATTCGCCAATACGCGCCGGAAGAGCGCCTGCAAGACGATTCCCATTCAAACGAAGCGTCTGCAAGCGCGTAAAATCGCCAATCTCTGGCGGCAACGCCCCCGAAAGCTGATTATTGCTTATTTCTAAACGCTCCAATGGAGCCACGCTTTGCAAGGAAGCACCTTTGCTCTCAAATCCTTCTGCAACAAGCCGTGATGCGCCCGTCAGCACCAACGCGCCCGTAAAGCCATTATCGGAAAGCAGCAATTCGCGCAAATTTGGCAATGCGAATAAACCTGCCGCGACGCTTCCTGTCAGGCTATTGCGCCGCAAATCCAGTATTTCTAATGCCACAGGGAAGCCTTGATTTGGCAAACCTTGATTTAATCCTTGATTGAGCGCTCCTTCTGGTGCAAATGCTGACACAATCTCGCCTGTGAAGCGATTGCCCGCTAAACGCACCTCGCGGAGCCGACGGAATGGCGCAAGCGTTCCAGCGATACTACCCGAAATCTGATTATTACTCAGGTTGAACGTTTGCAATTGGTCGAGACGCGCTAAAACACCAGTCTGCAAGCGTCCGCCCGTCGTTCTGCCGTTCAATAATTTTCCGTCCAGATTCACACCCGTTATGCGCTCTTCCGCGATGCCGTCCGTCGTGATGGGCTGCACCGTTACGCCTTCCCACGTGGTTAAGCGATTCAGCGTCAGCCAGTTGCGTGGTGGCGTGGAATTTTCCGATCTGTGTGCTTGATAGAATGCCACAAGCGCGATAGAATCTAACTCCAACGGCATTTGATACCGGAACGACGAGCGACTCCCGCCTGTGCCAAAGCCGTTGGTCAGCACGATTGCGCCCGTTGCACCGCGCCCGACAATCACAATAACTTCCGTTGTGGAAATTTGCTCAATTCCTGCCACAGAAACCCCGCCAATCCTTGCTCCGACGATACCACCCAGATTCCGTCCCGTTATGCGGATGCGTGTTCCTGCCGGACCAAAACTTGGCTGAAATACGAGATTGCGCGGCGCATTGGCAACCGACGGCGGTAACAACTCAAACGGCAGAGCGTAACTACCCTGCCCGCCGACATTGAAGGCTGTTACAACGCCGACACCGACGGGAACAGTCACAAACGTTGCAATAATGAGCGAATCCGAAAGAATCGTAAAGTCCTGTATTGGTGCGGCATTCAGCGTTAGCGACGTAACATTGATAAAATTTTTGCCCGAAATCGTTATCGGCTCATCTGCACCGGCAGAAATGGGGTCAATGTTGGTAATCATCGGCGATGGCAGCACGATGAATGCTCCCGTTGCCGTAGCAGTGCCGAGTGTGGTTTGCAAAGTAACAAGCACATCACCTTCGGCAACCCCGCGTGGAACAGTGGCAATAGCATTGGTGGCGTTCAAAAACTGCGTCGGCGCGGGAATACCACCAAAACTCACCACCATCGTTGAATCAAACCGAACTCCCTGCACCTGCACTCTTGTCCACGGTCCACCGATAGCGGGCGAAAACGAGGTAATACGGGAAGAAGGTTGTGCGAGGCGGAATGGGCGTGGTGCAACGGCAGCGCCCCAACCTGTTGTGAGACGAATCTGCCCCGAACTTACGCCTGGCGGCACAGAAGCAATAGCGCGAGTGGTCGAAAGTATCTGGATTGATGCGGCTGGGATGCCATTAAACGTTACCCTCAAGGGGACACCGTTGGCTGAGTCGAGAAAATTTTCACCCGTCAGGAGAACACCTGCTCCGACCTCGCCGCTATCAAGTGATTGTTGGGTTATTTTCGGTACGGGCGCGAAGTTGTGCCAGAGAGCTTGCGCCGTTACGTCACGTGCCTTCACGCGCACGAAAATATCACCAAAAGGCATTCCGGGCGGAGCATCAGAAGGCACTCCGGGCGGAGCAGTAGCAAGGATGATGCTATCGGAAACAACGGTATAATTCATGGTGGCGAGAGTGACCGTCGCAAACGCAACAGACTGAGCGTTTAAGAAATAGCGCCCTCGAATTGTAACCAGCGTACCCGGTCTGCCGCTATCGGGCGAAACACTTCTGATGAATGGTGTTTGCAATGCCCGAATCACACCCAGCGTGTCGCCAAGCCCAGCTTGGGAAACAAAGACAATTTTCATCGGAACACTGTCCCCCACAAAACTCAGTCCCGGAGGCATCGTAAAGGTAATGCGCGTCGAATCAACAGTGGTAGAAGATACAGGAATCGTCGTGTTGCCATTAATCAAATTCATGGAGCCAACTGCACCGAAGCCACTTCCAAGAATGGTTACCACCGTGCCGGAGGCAGCGAACTGAGGAGCAACGCTGCGCGTGGCGTTGGTAGGAGTTTGGAAGATAAATATTTGGGTTGATGTTGTAGAGCCGACAGGGGTTGTTGCAGAGATTCTCCCTGTCGCCCCAGCATTGCTCACCACAGCCGTAATGCGGTTTGGAGAGAGATAGGTGAAATAAAGCGCATTCTCCGTCCCGAATTTCACGTTATTCACGCCATTAAAGCCGCTTCCATCAATGGTTACTTCCGTTCCCGAAGATCCCATTGTGGGAGAAAATGACGTAATCATCGGCGGAGGAATCGGCAAGAATGGCGCAGGCGAAGTTGCCACGCCGCCCAAAGCCGTTATTTGAATCAAACCAATACCGCCCGCCGGAGCAGTGGCGCGTACTTGTGTCGGCGACAATACTGTAAAACTGCTGGCGGGAATGCCGTTGAAGCGCACACTAGAGACATTCACAAAATTTGTTCCCGTCAGCAATACCGATGTTCCCGCAGCCCCGCCGATGGGAGAAAATACGAGAATACTTGGCGGAGGAACGAAGGTAAAGGTAGAATCGGAAACGCCCGTGCCTGTCGGTGTTGTAACCTGCACCGTGCCGCTTGCGCCAGCCGCTACCGTTGCAGTGATGCTGGTTGCGGAATTTACGGTAAATGAAGAAGCATTCGTGCCGCCAAAACTAACCGCCGTAGCTCCGGTGAAGCCACTTCCGGTGATATTGACCACCGTTCCCAATGCGCCTAATTTTGGAAGGAAATCACCAATCAAGACCGAAGAGGGAAATGTAATGACAAAGCGCCCCAAACCAGTAACAGGGCTGCTGGTAAGTGTTGCCGTAGGATTTGCGCCTGACAACGAGCCACCCGATGGAGTAAACGTCGTTCCCACACCCGCGGCAAAAGCCGTGCCATTGCTTGCGTTCAGATTCGAGCGTGTGAGAATGGCGCTGCCATTGGTATACGCGCCGCTCACAAGAGCCGTTTGCCAGTATTCGGTGAGGCTAATGCTGCCCATGCCAGACAGCGTGCTTGCCCCAACGCCAGTATTGAAGGCTTCCGCGCGAACAATCGGCGCAACGGCACCCGTCGTAAGACTCGTAAGCACAAACGGCAGATACACACCGCCTTTGGCAAGAGGAAAGTTGTACAGAAGTGGCGAGAATGTCAGGTTTGCCGCCAGCGCCCGCTCCAAACCGCCGAGAATGTACGACGCAGCCGAGCCACCCGCGAGTGCGCCAACTGCGGGATTGGTAAGAGAAATCATGCCCAGCGTCGTGGAAATAAAGCCATTTTGCAATGACAAGGTATTTGAGACTTGTATTGGTGCCGCATTGGTGAGTGTCGCTCCGGCGCGGTTCATGGTGAGCGTTCCGATTGCACCGCCCGCGATGGTCGCCAAACCACTCATTGCGCCGCTTCCTGCTACCACCAAGCCGCTCGAAGCATTGCTGACAAAACTTGTTCCGCCGAAAGTAATCGCATCATTTAGCGTAAGCGTGTTGCTGTTCAAATTCACACTGCCGCCCAATCCCGTCCATGAGCCGCTTATTTGCTTGCTTTCGGGAAGAGTAACGGTGTTATTGATGACCACATTCCCGTTCATGGTGGCAGGAAATGCCTTCGCGCCCGCATTGAGATTGGGGTTTGGCGAGACATTGGTAAATTCAAGTGTGGAAGTGGAAAAATAGGTAATGCCGCTTACGCCGGAAATCTGTCCATTTCCGTCCAGACGAACCGCCCCCAAGCCTGATACAATCATGCTTCCGTCATTAACAAGATTTACAGCGTGGTTGATATTGAGACTACCATTTGCTTGAACAGTGAGATTTGCGGTATTGGTCAAGGTACGATTGCTTGCAAGGCGCACCCCGCCTGAGTTTCCGATACGAATGATGTACGGCGCGGGGTTCAGCCATTCGATTCCGGCGGTAACAGCATTTGCGCCGTTATATTCCAATGCCGACGTGGAAGCCGCATAAACAGGCGCATTGCCGCTTACCGACGAGGCTCCCGTCATGCGAAGTGTACCAGTTGCCGCAATCGTTGTCGTACCAACGTTTGCCAGAGTTGCCCCATTGCCGATAGCAAGAGTGCCGGAAACATTTGCCGTGCCGTTCACGGTCAGCGTTCCTGATTGCACCGTAAGGTTTGATGTGGGTTGCAGGGTCAGCGTAGCACCTGCGCCGAAGGTCATTCCCGTCGTGGCATTAGCCGTGATGCCGCTTCGGACGATAAATACTGTTCCCACACCGCTTGTCATCAACCCCAAACTCGCCGGAACACCGCTTCCATTTGCGACGGAATTCCACGAACTTGGCAGCGACGCATCGCCCATGAGGGTTTCATTGTAGAAGAATGTTCCAGGTGGCGTTCCGGCAATGGCATAGAATCTATTGCCAAGTGCGGCTTGCGCGTTAGAGCGCACAAATCCTGCTCCGGGAGCGCCGCCAATGCTCGCATACACGCCCGCTTGCGCCCCAGCCATCCCCATAAGGTCGGTTGGTGTGAGTCCGCCTTCGGTTAATTCAAGCGTTGTGGAAGTAAAATTGCCGGAAACCGTTGTCAATTCCCAGTTCCGCCCGGAAAGAAGTGTCAAAATAGTGAGATTATCCACGTTCACCGCACCCGACGGCGCTACTACACCTCGCATCACCGGTGAGGTTGCGCCTGTGCGCACGTCGCGGAGCGTCATTGGGCGGTAGCTTGTGCCTTCGCCAATGGGGAAAAGATAGCTTGTGCCATTCGCCGCAATATTCGGCAACAGCGCCCGTTCAAGCGGTCCGTCAATGTAATTGGTCACGCTTGCTCCCGCAATGGCTGCTGTGGCGGTGTTCGTGACGCGAAGCGTGTTGGCAAGAGTTGTCGTCAAGCGCCCGCCAAGCGTGAGTGTTTGCGCGGCTCCCAAGGTAAGTGCGCCACCCGTTAGTGTGGATGCGCCGCCAGGCGTGGTTACATTCGCATTCAACGTTGTGGCAAAACGATTTGCCGGAAGAACACCAGCATTGAAGCTATTGCCAAGCACAATCACCGAACTCGCGCCACTTCCTTGCACCGTGCCTGTTCCCATGAGGGAGTTAGCGGATGTTTGGTTCAAATTCAGGTTTGTTGCGGCTTGCAGGGTGAGTATGCCGTTCATTGCCAATGCGCCTGCCGCTCCGCTCATGGTGAGCGTTCCGGTGAGGTTGTGTGCGCCTAAGAACGTCAATGCGCCGTTGTAGCTTGCACCGAGGAGCGCTCCCGAAAGTGTTCCCGCGTTGAATCCTGCATCCACTATCACCTCGCTTGTTGGGTCGGTGCCGGAAATGTTCGTGCCGGGGGCGTTCAGTGTTGCGGTGTTCCGTAGCCACAAACGCCCGTTTGGTGCGCCAAGCGTGATGTTATTGGTTAAATCCAAAAGTGTCGAAATAGCCAGCGAGTTTGTGATGGTCGGCGTACTATTCACATTCAGTCGGCGAATCTCTCCGTTCAGGAAGTGTGCGCCGTTCAGTGTTGGAGCGTTTATCGTAATTACACTGCCCGCCGATGTCGCATCAATGCTGCCAGTGGCGGTAGTCGCGGTTACGGAACTTGCGCCCAGTGTCAGTGTCTGCCCGGAAAGTGCGAAATTGCCCGTATTTGCAACGGTCAGCGTTCCTGTAACGGTCATATTTTGCGGCAACACAACAGGAGTAGCGCGGTCAATGATGAGGTTGTTCAACGTCAGTCCAAGAGTATTGCCCACAGTCGCACCTTGTATGCGAACAGTACCAGCGTATGAAATTCCCCCCGTGTTCGTGAGCGCTCCGACTAACCCAGCCGGATGAGCAGAGATGAACGTTCCAACTGGGTTAATCACGATACTCCCGGTACCGCTTGCTACGGTCGTTCCGGCATCAAATGTGCCGTCAATAGTAATATTTCCACCCACAGTATAGTTTGCTAATGCCGTAGCAGAACCGCCCGCAGCGACAGCTAGCGAGCCAGAGGCACTGATATTGAGAGCCGAAAACGTGTGTGCAAAAGCGCCTGTATTGAGCGTTCCGCCGGAAATGGTCAGTGGCGTGGCAGTGAGCGAAGAACCCAGCGCCAGCGTAGACCCGCCACGATTCATCGTCAAACCGCCGCCGAGTGTCTGCGGAGCAATAAAGACGGGCGTTCCGGTGATAGCCCCTGCGCCGCCGACAACAATACTTGCTCCCGCACCGCCTTGAATCTGCGTTCCTGCACCAAAAGCGATTCCCCCGTTCAGCGTGAGCGTATTTCCTGCCATCACCAAGTCGCCGACGGCATAACCCAAACCACCATTCAACGTGCGGTTCCCCGTCATGGTTAGCGATGTTCCGGGATTTTTTGCTATGGCAACATTTGTTCCGGCAGGCATCACCGCGCTCCATTCCGAGCCGATATTGAGATTGCCCGAACCATTGTACACAAGATTTGCTGTGCCGAGAAAATTCGGCGATGTGCCACTATAACCTGCATTGTTCACCAAAACCAAAATACCACTGACATTCAATGTTCCATTATTGGTCAGCACCGCAGGTCCGTCAATAGAAACACTTGTTCCTGCGGGAACGGTGTGTGTACCTCCGGCAGCAATAGTCATATTCGTGTTCAGACTGAGGACAGCACCCGCCGAATGCGTGAAAGTAACGCCATTGCCGATAGTGAGGGGTGTAAACAAGGTAAGACTTGTTTGCAGAATGTAGGTATCACCAGACTTGTTCATAAACTGCGCCGGAGTAGGATTTACGCCGCCGCCGCCCGGAAGCGAGTTCCAATTTGTCCGAGTACCGGGGTCTGCGCCTTGCGAATAAAACACATTCGGCAAAAAGGTAAATCCCGCCAACGACGACGTTCCCAACGGCGCGGTAACGCTCACGCTGCCCGTCGCACCGCCCGCCGCCGGAGTTGCGGTGATGGTGTTGGCATCAACAACCGTGTAGGAAGCAGCATTCACGCCGCCGAACTGCACTTGGCTTGCGCCCGTGAAATTGACACCTGAAATCGTTACTACATCGCTGGGACCGGCATTTGTGGGCGTGAACGCTGTAACAATAGTTGGCGTTGTAACACGGCGAATGGCATTGTTTGTTCTATCGCTAACAAAAAGACTGTTTGTTGCGTTCAGCGCAATACCCATAAGACCATTTCCAAACTGCCCTGAGGCAAGCGCACCATCAAGGAAGCCAATCGTACCAGAGCCTGCAAGCGTTGTTACCACGCCTAATGGCGAAACCAAGCGCACTCGCGCATTAAAGGCATCGGCAACATACACATTGCCTGCCGCATCTACGCTCACGCCGAGCGGTGCTTGAAATTGTGCCGCCGCGCTCGTGCCATCAGCAAAGCCACCAGCACCGCTTCCCGCCAGCGTCGTAACCACGCCCCCGGGAGTGATTTTGCGAATGCGTTGATTGATGTGGTCGGCAACATAGACATTTCCCGCAGCATCAGTAGCAAGACCTTGAGGAGAGGAAAACTGTGCCGCCGCACCCGTGCCATCGGCAAAACCCGCCGTACCGCTTCCCGCAAGCGTCGTTACCACGCCAGTTGCAATGACAATTCTGCGAATTCGATGACCAAAATTATCACTCACATACAGATTGCCACCACTGACGGCTACGCCACCTGGACCGTTAAACTGTGCAGCCAAGCCCGTTGCATCGTTGAAACCCGCAACGCCACTCCCCGCGAGCGTCGTAACCACACCTGATGGCGTGATAGCGCGAATACGGTGATTAAGGAAATCAGCAACATAGACATTATTCGCCGCGTCAGTAGCAATGCCGCTCGGACTGTTAAACTGTGCCGCCGCACCCGTACCATCCGCCCATCCGCTTGTGCCATTTCCTGCGAAGGTCGTAACGACACCCGCCGCCGTAATTTTGCGAACACGGTGGTTGTTCTGGTCGCCAATGAACATTTCGCCTGCACCGTTGAACGCCATGCCGATTGTTGCGTTGAAGCGGGCAGCACCACTTGTGCCGTCGGCAAAGCCCGCAGGTGCAGCATTTCCAGCAAAGGTAGAAAGTGGTGGCACGGTCGCCGTGAAGGTAAACCCGCCCAGCGAAGCCGTCCCGCCCGGATTAGTTACTTGCACATTCCCCGACGCACCGAGCGTAGGCACGGCTGCGACGATCTGCGTATTGGAAAGCACCGTAAAGGATGGCGAAACCACGCCACCGAACTGCACTTGCGTCACCGTTGCGAGGTTTGTTCCCGTGATAATCACGCCCAAGCCTGGATAGCCTGTGGTAGCATTGAAGCTCGTAACCGTCGGCGCAGGAAGAACAATGCGGCGAATACGAGCATTCCCTTCGTCCGAAACAGTCAATACGCCCGTTACGGGGTCTCCCACGATACCATTGACAAATTGGAACTGTGCCGCCGTTGTCGCGCCGTCGGCAAAGCCCGCAACGCCTGTTCCGGCAATGGTTGTAACAACGCCATTGGGAGAAACCACGCGAATTTTAGACCCCAAAGCATCAGCGACGTAGATATTTCCAACGGGATCGAGCCACATTTGTACGGGAGCATTAAACCGCGCCGCGCTGCCTGTTCCATCGGTATTTCCGGCAGTACCATTGCCCGCAAGTGTCGTTACTACGCCCGCCGGAGTGATTTTTCGGATAGCGTGATTACCATAATCACTGACATAAAAATCACCACTTACGGGGTCGCGGACAATGCCGCGTGGTGGATTGAACCGAGCCGCAGTGCCAACACCATCAACGAATCCCGTCGTTCCGTTCCCGGCAAATGTCGTAACAGCACCGCCCGGCGTAATTCGCCGAACCGTAGCATTAACATCTTCGCACACGTATAAATTCCCCGCAGCGTCAAGAGCCATTCCGATAGGCTGATTAAACTGTGCCAAGAGTCCCGTGGGGTTATCTGCATACCCCGCCACACCACTTCCTGCCAGCGTTGTAACGGCAGCCGTTGCCGTATTTATCATGCGAATTCTATGTCCATCCTCATCGGAAACATACAAGACCGTTCCTGCGGCATTGAGCAATACACCGTAGGGACCATTAAACTGCGCCGCCGAGCCGACTGCATCGTTCCAGCCCGCAACACCACTTCCTGCAAAGGTCGTAACCACGCCGCTTGCAGAGATTCTGCGAATACGATGATTGAGGCGGTCAGCAACGTAGATATTGCCGCTTGCATCGCGGGCAAGCATACACGGGCTATTGAACAGCGCCGCGCCTTGCTGCGCATCAGCAAAGCCAGCAGGTACGCCATTTCCAGCAAACGTCGAAACAGGCGGAATCACTGGCGTAAAAGTAAACCCCGCAAGCGAACCCGTCCCCGTCGGCGCAGTAACGCTCACGTTCCCCGACGCGCCGCCCGCAGGCACGGCTGCGACGATTTGCGATGGAGAAATAATCGTAAAGGACGGCGAATTTACGCCGCCAAACTGCACTTGCGTTACCCCCGAAAAATTCGCGCCATTGATGACGATTCCTAAGCCCGGATAGCCCGTTGTGGCGTTGAAGCTCGTAACGACGGGCGATGGAGGGAGGATGCGGCGAATGGCATTGTTACCTCGGTCGGCAATAAACAATTCTCCCGATGCGTTGAGGGCTAATCCTGAAAGCTGTGTAGAAAACTGCCCCGCAGCAAGCGTACCGTCAGTAAAACCAGCCGTTCCCGCTCCTGCAATCGTCGTAACGACACCCGCAGAACTGAGATAGCGAATGCGCCTATTGCCAATATCGGTAATGTAGAAATTCCCTAATCCTTCGCGCACAATACCATGAGGGTTTGTGAACTGCGCCGCAGCGCCCGTGCCGTCGGCAAAACCCGCTGTGCTGCCTGCAAACGTCGTAACCACGCCGCTGGTCGTCATCATCCGAATACGATGATTATTTTGGTCGGCGATATAGATATTTCCCAAGGCATCATTCGCCATACCGAAAGGGAAATCAAACTGTGCTGCTGCGCCCGTACCATCGGCATTTCCCGCCGCCGCACCTCCGGCGATTGTCGTTACAACGCCCGTGCTTGGGTCTATGCGCCGAATCCTATTGCCGCCCGCACCTTCGGTTACATACAAAAATCCACCTGAAAAAAGAATAGCATGGGGAAGATTAAACTGTGCTGCCGCGCCTGTCGCGTCATTGAAGCCCGCAACACCGCTTCCCGCGAGGGTTGTTACTACGCCGCCAGAAGTAATCATACGAATACGATGATTGCCATAATCCGCCACATAAAGATTGCCCAAAAAATCTGTCGCCACTCCGTGTGGCGAGGCAAATTGCGCTGCCGTTCCCGTGCCATTAGCAAAGCCGGAAGTACCGCTTCCTGCAAACGTCGTAACCACGCCCGTTGCACTAATTCTGCGAATAACGTGATTCGCTGCATCTGCAAAAAACATATTCGTTCCGTCGGAAACAATGCCAATGGGCTGATTAAGCCGCGCTGCGCCTTGCGTACCATCTGCATAACCCGCAGGTGTAGCATTTCCAGCAAATGTCGAAAGCGGCGGAATCACTGCCGTAAACGTAAACCCGCCTAGCGAAGCCGCTCCGCTCGGATTGGTTACTTGCACCGTCCCCGTCGCACCGCCCGTCGGCACTGCCGCGACGATTTGCGTGTTGGAAATGACCGTGAACGATGGCGAAACCACGCCGCCAAACTGCACTTGCGTAACGGTCGAAAGATTTGTTCCCGTGATAATCACGCCTAAGCCCGGATAGCCTGTGGTGGCAGTAAAGCTCGTGATGGTGGGTGGTGGAGCGGCAATGCGGCGAATAGCATGGTTTAATCCATCAGGAACAAACACATTGCCGGATGCATCCAACACGGGGCTTTCAAGAGAGCCAGAAAACTGTCCCGCCGCAAGTGTGCCATCGGCAAAACCTACCGTACCGCTTCCTGCTAACGTGGTAACAACACCTCCGGGCGAAACAACGCGAATGCGAGCATTACCCCTATCGCTAACGTAAAGATTTCCAGTGGCATCCACGGTCACTCCCTTCGGGTCACTGAATTGCGCCATTAAGCCAGTTCCATCAGCAAAGCCCAGAGCGCCGCTTCCTGCCAAGGTTGTAACCACACCTGCGGGTGTAATTTTGCGAATGCGGTTGTTGCCTGCGTCTGCCACGTACACGTTGCCTGCTGCATCCACCGCGATTCCGCGAGGGTTAGTGAACCGCGCCGCCAAGCCCGTTGCGTCCGCAAAACCAGAAACAACGCCTCCTGCCAACGTTGTTACCACGCCGCCCGGATAGGTTATTTTGCGAATACGTTGCCCGTCACACACATAAACAATGCCGCCACTATATGCCACTCCGGCAGGACCGTTAAACTGCGCTGCCGCGCCTGTTCCATCGGCAAAACCTGCTGTACCCCCCGCCAGTGTTGTTACGGCACCGCCAGAACTAATGACACGAATGCTATTGGAGAAAGAATCCACCACGAAGAGATTACCCGAAGCATCTGCGGCTATACCGAACGGGAATGCAAATTGCGCCGCCGCGCCCGTACCATCTGCCGTTCCAAGCGTACCACTACCAGCAAAGGTCGTAACCACGCCCGTCGGAGTTATTCTACGAACACGATGATTATTAAGGTCGGTAACAAACATATCGCCAGCGTAGAATGCAACACCACTCGGGTAATTAAATTGCGCTCCTGCCCCCACAGCATCACGAAAATTTGCAGTTCCATCGCCTGCAAGAGTGGAAATGGCAGGTGCGGCTGCCAGCGTGAAGCCCGGTTGTGTCCCAGTCCCCACGCTGTTCGTAACGGTAACACTGCCGCTCACCGCACCAATCGGCACAACGGCGCGTATTTGCGTCGGCGAAACAGCCTCGAACCACGCCGCATTCACACCACCGAAGCGCACTTGCGTTACGCCGAAAAAGTCCGTACCAGTGATAGTTACAACTTGCAGGGGATAAGCACTTGTCGGCGTAAAACTTGTAACGACTGGCGCAACAACGCTAATTTTGCGAATGGTATTGTTGCCCGTGTCGGTGATGTAGAGATTACCCGCCGCGTCCGCGACTGCGCCACGCATCCAAGCAAACTGAGAAGCGGTGAGCGTTCCATCCACAAGCCCCGCCGTGCCTGTTCCGGCAAAGGTCGTAACTACACCGCTTTGACTGACCGTACGAACACGATTGGACGCGGATTCGATGATGTAGAGCATTCCCGCCGCATCCGTCGCCAAGCCAACGGGCGCGTTTACGGTGGCTGCCGCGCCCGTGCCGTCCACACTGCTCGCCGTACCATTGCCCGCAAGCGTTGTGACTACACCTGCCGGAGAGATTTTGCGAATACGATTGCCGAGTGATTCCGCGACATAGACGTTCCCCGCCGCATCAACCGCTGTAGCAGTGGGAGAGTTAAATTGCGCTGCCACGCCCGTACCGTCCAACGAAGCCGCCACGCCGCTTCCCGCAATCGTCGTAACCACGCCGCCGGGCGTTACTCTGCGAATGCGGTGATTACTGGCATCGGGAACGTAGAGATTGCCCGCCGCGTCAATGCTCAATCTGGCAGGATTGTTGAACCGCGCAACTGTACCTGTGCCATCGGCAGAACCCGACGTACCGCCCAAACCCGCCAGGGTCGTAACCACGCCGCCCGGAGTAATCATACGAATACAGTGATTGCCTTCGTCGCCGATATAAACATTGCCCGCCGCATCACACGCCACACCCGATGGGCTGCTGAACTGCGCCAAAATGCCTGTATTATTGGCAAAGCCCGCCACTCCACTTCCTGCAAAGGTTGTCACGACACCCGTTGCCGTGATTTTGCGAATACGATGATTGTTCTGCTCGGCAACATAAATATTGCCCGCAGCATCCACGCCGATACCGTTAGGATTCACAAACTGCGCCGCACCGCCGACGGCATCCAGAAAGCCGCCCGTGAGTTGCCCCGCAAACGAGGAAACACGCGGCGTTGCGGTGAAGGTAAAGCCCGCAAACGAACCCGTTCCCAGACCTGTGGTAACGCTCACATTGCCGCTTGCGCCGCCAATCGGCACAACAGCGCGTATTTGCGTTGCCGAGACAACCGTGAACCATGCAGCATTCACGCCGCCGAACTGCACTTGCGTCGCTCCTGAGAAGTTTGTGCCGTTCACGGTTACGGCTTGCAGTGCGTATGCATTGGTTGGCGTGAAGCCAGTAACGGTGGGTGGTTGCGCGGCAATGCGGCGAATGGCATTGTTTACTCTATCGGCAACAAACACATTGCCGGACGCATCCAACGAGAGGCTTTCCATAGCGATAGCGAACTGTCCCGCCGCAAGCGTGCCATCGGCAAAACCAACCGTACCGCTTCCCGCCAGTGTCGTAACAACACCTCCGGGAGAAACAACGCGAATGCGAGGATTAGTAGCGTCGCTAACGTAAAGAGTGCCAGTGGCATCCACTGTCACCCCCGACGGAAGATTGAATTGCGCAAGTACACCCGTTGCGTCCGCAAAGCCCGCCGTGCCACTTCCTGCCAAGGTCGTTACCACACCTGCGGGCGTAATTTTGCGAATGCGGTGGTTGCTTTGGTCAGCCACGTACACGTTGCCTGCTGCATCCACCGCGATTCCGCGAGGATTATTGAACTGCGCCGCCAAGCCTGTTGCGTCCGCAAAGCCCGGAGTGCCGCTTCCCGCCAGCGTTGTTACCACACCGCCGGGATAGGTAATTTTGCGAATACGATGCCCGAGAAAATCACTCACATAAACAATGCCGCCACTAAATGCCACTCCAAGAGGACCGTTAAACTGCGCCGCCGTGCCCGTTGCATCGTTCCAACCTAATGAACTTCCCGCCAGTGTTGTAACGACACCGCCAGCGCTAATGACACGAATGCGATGGGTGACATAATCTGCCACGAAGAGATTGCCCGAAGCATCTGCGGCTATACCGTGCGGTGCTGCAAATTGCGCCGCTGTGCCTGTACCATCAAACGTTGCAAACGCGCCACTACCGGCAAAGGTCGTAACCACGCCCGTCGGAGTTATTCTACGAACACGATTATTAAATCCGTCGGTAACAAACATATCGCCCGCGTAGAACGCAACACCAATCGGGTTATTGAACTGCGCAGCACCGCCAGTACCATTGGCAAAGCCCGCAGGGGCGGCGTTTCCGGCAAACGTGGAAAGCGGCGGAATAACCGACGTAAAGGTAAACCCGCCCACGTGCACACCCGTCCCGCTTGGCGTGGTAACGCTCACATTGCCTGATGCGCCGCCCGTCGGCACGGCAGCGACGATTTGCGTGTTGGAAAGCACGGTGAAGGACGGCGAAACCACGCCGCCAAACCGCACTTGCGTTGCGGTGGAAAAATTTGTTCCATTGATGATGACTCCCAAGCCCGGATAGCCTGTGGTGGCAGTAAAGCTGGTAACAGTGGGGGTCGGCAGGACAAGTCTGCGGATGCGGTGGTTATTAAAGTCGCCAATATAGAGAATGCCTGCCGCGTCGCGGGTAATACCAAGAGTTTCATTAAACTGTGCGGCAACACCCGTCCCGTCAGCAAAGCCTGCTGTACCTGATCCGGCAATCGTTGAGACCGCGCCCGTTGCGGCGGAAATGCTGCGAATGCGGTTATTATCACCAAAATAAAAATTACCGATTCCGTCATAGACCATATCACCAGTTAGTCCCAGAAACTGTGCCACTCCCGCTACACCATCAGCCGTGCCTGGACCAGCGCCTCCCGACAGAGTCGATACCACGCCGGTTGCAATGACGATTTTGCGAATACAGAAATTTGCAGCGTCGCATACATACACATTCAGACCATCGCAGCCTATACCATTCGGATTATCAAACGTTGCTGTCGCACCCGGTCCATTATTAAGTCCAAAAGCACCTGTCCCTGCAAGTGTTGAAACCGTGCCAGTAGCTATAACAATTCGCCGAATGACGTTGTTGCTCCCATCCGACACGAACAGATTTCCCGCACCGTCGCCTGTGAGACTGGCTATTCCAGCAAACTGTGCCGATGCCACGGGACCATTGACAAATCCGGATACTCCCGTTCCAGCAAACGACGTAACCACACCTGTTGCAATGGCAACTCTGCGAATGCGTGCCCCATTTATACCATCAGACACATACAAATTCCCCGCTCCATCAAGCCACAATGCGTACGGGTTTTGAAATTGAGCAGCCGTGCCTGTCGCATCAAGAAAGCCCGCAACACCGCTTCCGGCAAGTGTTGTAACCACACCCGTTGCAACGACGATTCTGCGAATGCAGTGATTGGAGAAATCGGCTACATAAAGATTCCCGCCCGCGCCATCACTTACCACTCTTGATGGGGAATTGAATCGCGCTCCGGTGCCAGTGCCATTGAGCAAGGCAGCCGTGCCATCGCCCGCCAGTGTCGTTACTACCTGAGCAACCGTTTGTGTCGGGAGAGAAAGGCAGAACAGTAGCACCAACAAGCTCCCAAGCTGGCGGAACGGAGAATCGGCGAAACGCATTTGGGCGACGTATCCCACAAAGCGCATGAAATCTCCCGTTCGTACTTGGACGGCAGTGAGAATGCCAATAAAGGGTGCGACAAGTATTCGTGAGATCTGCAAGCGAAAAGGGGTTACCAAGGGATTCATAAAAGTATCCGTTGAAAGAAAGGTGAAAATAGAATGTTGTATCATTGTTTTGTTTGACGGGGCGGTGATTCGGTCAAACATATCGTCTGCAAAAGGTCGTTTTTTTTACGCACCGTAGAGATAACAGACGTTGGAGAAGAAGTATTGAATTTTGATGCGCTTTACGGGTAGGGCAATCGCATGAACATCTGTAACCCGCATAAAAACTTGCGCTAACAACAAGGGGTTGCAACCCCTTGTTCCACGATATGAGTATTCAAGCCGTTCAAAAATTTTCATGCGATTGCCCTAGCTTTACGGGTCTTATTCTCAAAAAAGTACGGAATTCTGCAATCAATATACTACTTATTGTGCGGTAATACAATACACCTCGAAGTAGTATGGATATATTTTCAGTACCAATTGCGAACTCCGTTCGCACTCCTGTTGAACAATAATCGGGGAGGCGCGGAGAAGAGACACAGAGCCTAATTTTTCCGAAAAGAAATTTGCACAAAATTCCCTAAAGAATACTAATTTGGGCGAGTTTGAATATCGTTTGTTCTTGCTGCGGTTGGTATTTCGGGCTACCGCCAGCCTTCACCTTACTTATCTCGGAACTATTCCATGATTCGCCGTCTATTCCTCTCCCTGCTCACGCTTAGTAGCATTCTGCTTGGCGCACACCATATCACGACTGCTCAAAAAATTCCCGAAACACAAGCAATGGAGAGTGTTCGCGGACTGAATCCCACCAAACCGATGACGCAATACGTCTTCGATGCGTGGCGGACTGACAATGGCTTCCAGCAAAGCGGTATTCGCAGTTTGTACCAGACACGGGACGGCTACGTCTGGATTGGTGCAGCAGAAGGATTGGTGCGCTTCGACGGCGCACGGTTTGTTGCTTTCGATAAATCCAATCTGCCCTTGAAAAGCAACGCCATTTTGTCGCTGTTGGAAGATAGATCGGGCGCATTTTGGATTGGGACGGAAAACGGTTTGCTCTGTATTCGTGAGGGGAAATTTACGCTTTACACCGTCAAAGAAGGCTTGCCGGACAACGTGATTTTTGCGCTTGCCGAAGATACGCAAGGAACAGTGTGGATTGGAACGGAAAACGGCTTGGCATCCTGGCAAAACGGGCGTTTTACGAAGTATTCAACCGATAACGGCTTAACTGCCCCGACAATCTTAGCGCTTGCATCCGACCTCAAAGGCGGTATGTGGGTCGGCACCAATGGTGGCGGCGTGAATCATTGGGAAAATGGGCGTTTTTCACCATTTGTGGCAATAGAAGGGCAGTTTCGTCCGTACTCGCCCGATGAAGGCTTGGTCGGCGATGGCGTTCATGCTTTGCTTGCCGATAAGCAAGGACGGCTTTGGGTAGGTAGCAATGACGGACTTTTTCGCGTTGAAAACAACACCGCTACCGCCTTCTACAACACCACAAATGGTCTAAGCAAAAACGATGTGCGCTCGCTTGTAACCGACCGCGAAGGAACACTTTGGATTGGCACGAATGGCGGCGGCGTGAACCGTTTGACCAGTGCCGGACAGCTTTCTGCCTTCACTTCTCAACAAGGCTTAGGCGCGGATGAAGTCTTTACGCTGCTGGAAGACCGCGAAGGTGCGCTCTGGATAGGCACAGACGGCGGCGGAATCGGACGCTTCAAAGACCGCCGTTTTAATGCCTACACCGCAAAAGACGGGCTTTCGCACAACAATATCAGCGCAGTTATTGAAGGTGGCGACGGCACAATCTACATCGGTACAAACGGCGGTTTGAACACGTTTTCCGCCGGAACATGGTCGAATATTACGACGCAACAAGGCTTGCTCAATAACGTCATCACGGCGCTCTGGAGCGACCGACTTGGCAAAATCTGGATTGGGACGGGGGCGGGATTGCAAGGCATGAACAAAGGCGTACTATCCTCGCGTTACACCACCAGCGAAGGTTTGCCCAGCAACCGCATACAGGCTATTGTTGAGGACTCCGATGGTGCGCTCTGGGTCGGCACAGACGCAGGGGCGGCACGGTTGCTTGTGCAAGGCGCAGCGCTTGGTTCATCCTTGGGCGCACTCGCCGGCACATCCACCGCCGCAACAATTAAAACTTACACCACCAAAGACGGTCTTGGCAGCAACACGATTTACGCCATGCTTCAGGATTCGCGTGGAACGATGTGGTTCGGTACAAAAGGCGGCGGTTTGGCATCGTTGAAAAATGGAAGCATAGCGAAATATATGCTCCGCGATGGCTTGGGCAGTAATTTTGTGTGGTCACTTTATGAAGACCGCGAGGGCGTGCTGTGGATTGGCACGGGCGGCGGTTTGTCGCGCCTCAAAGACGGGAAATTTACGACAATAACCACACGGCAAGGTTTGCATAGCGATATTATTTTTTCGATTCAAGAAGACGATGCCGGATGGCTCTGGATGAGTTGCAACAAAGGCATTTTCCGCGTTCGCAAATCCGCCATGAACGATGTGCTGGACAAGCGGGAAAAGCGCGTGGTGTGCATTGCCTATGGCGTTATTGATGGTATGAAATCAAGTGAATGTAATGGTGGAGCGCAGCCTTCGGTCTGGAAAGCCCGCGACGGACGCTTTTGGTATCCGACTATCAAAGGAGTCGCCGTCGTCGAGCCGCTCACCATTCCCTACAACCCGCTTCCGCCCAATGTTTTGATTGAGCGCGTCATTGCCGATGGTCGGCTATTGCGTCTTCCGGGCGTATCGCTTTTGCAATATACCGATGCTTCGACGAAAGATAGCTTTGAAGCCGATTCTACGTCGGTTTCGTTTAACGCCGAGGGAAACAAAATTGTTGATTTGCCGCCCGGCATTGATAAATTCGAGTTCCAGTACACCGCCACGAGCCTTCTGATGCCGGAGCGCGTGAAATTTCGCATTATGCTTGAGGGCTTTGATGACGATTGGGTGGATGTCGGCGGGCGGCGCAGCGCCTTTTATACGAGTCTGCCACGCGGCAAAGAGTACCGTTTTCGCGTCATGGCATCCAATAACGATGGTGTTTGGAGCAAAGTCGAGGTGGGAACGGCATTTTACCTGAAGCCGTATTTTTATGAAACGCCGTGGTTTCTGGGCTTGTGCGCCATTGCAATTATAGCGGCGGCATTTGCCTTTTACCAATTCCGTATGCGACAAATTCGGAAGCGGAATGAAGAATTAGAGCGCATCGTGCAGGAGCGCACCGAGGAAGTACGCCGTCAGGCAAAGGAAATCGAACGCGCAAACGGCGAATTAACCGAAACAAATTCACGGCTTTCGGTGGTGAGCCGTATTGGGCGCGAACTTACGTCCTCGCTGACGATGGAAACGATTGTCACGACGGTTTATCAGCGTATTTACGAGGTGATGGACGCAACGATATTTGGTATTGGAATTTACCGACCATGGAAGGAAAAAATTGAATATGCCATGGCGATTGACAAAGGAATGCGGCTTCCATACTTCGAGCGCGACATGAGTGACACGAATCAATTCCCTGTTTGGTGCATTACTAATGCGAAAGAAATTATTATTCATGATGCCGACAAAGAAGCAAAAAACTACATCCCCGATTTCCGCAAAACCATCAATCCTTTTGAAGGCTTAACGCCGGAAATTGACGAGGATTACGCAAAATCGCTGATTTACATCCCGCTTATGGTGCGGGGCGAAGCGATTGGTACGCTTTCGGTACAGAGCTACAAACGCAATGCCTACACGAGCAATCACGTCGAAATTATGCGGATGTTAGCGAACTACGTCGCTATCGCCCTGAGCAATGCCGAGCAGTTCGAGGAATTGCAACGCAAACAGCGCATTATCACGGAGTTCAACAAACACATCACCGACAGCATCAACTACGCAAAACGCATTCAAACAGCGATGCTGCCGGACGTTGACCACATCGGGCAGGGGCTGTCGGACTATTTCATTCTTTTCAAGCCGCGTGATGTCGTCAGTGGTGATTTTTACTGGTACTGCGACAAAGGCGAGCGGATTTACATTGCGGCAGTGGATTGTACCGGACACGGCGTGCCGGGGGCATTTATGAGCCTTATCGGTAATTCGCTCTTGAACGAAGCCGTCAATACGCATGGAAGCGCCGAACCGGGAACGCTCTTGTCGGAACTGCACAAAGGCGTACAGCGCTCATTGCGCCAGACCGAAACGAACAACCGCGACGGTATGGACATCACACTTTGCATGATTGACAAATCGCGCCGTGTGGTGGAATTTGCCGGAGCAATGAACTCGCTCTACATCATGCGGAACGGCGAATTTGTTGAGCTAAAAGCCGATAAAAAGCCGATAGGCGGCACGGAAACCGATGAACGCATTTTTACGAATCACACCATTGAGTTTGGCTCTGCGCCTGCCGGAAGCACAATGCTCTATCTCACCTCCGACGGCTACAAAGACCAATTTGGCGGCGAAAAAGGCAAAAAATTCTCTTCTAAGCGCTTCGTCGAAACGCTGCAAATTATTCATCGTCTTCCGGCTGCCGAACAGCGTCAAAAACTGGACGATACGATGAATGAATGGATGGGAACAAAAAACAAGCAAATTGACGATATGCTCGTGATTGGCGTTCGGATTTAACAGCAATAAACAGCGCCAAGAACGTTACGGCGCATAATGACGGTAAATATGGATTCTTCAACCCAGATGGAGCCTTGGTGCATGATAGAGACCAGCACATACAGTAAATTTTTAGCTTTGGACGTTGGTACGACGATTCTGGCGTATCAGGGCGTGTGTACGCATGAGGTTGTCGTACGGCTGAGTAAAGACTTGGAAGGCGCACTGGCGCTTGCGGCAGGTTCTCGCTTCAAAAAAGTGTTTAGCATTTTTATCGAACTTATTCAGAATATCAAGCATTACTCCGCAGAAACAGAACTCCTGCCCGATGGCTCGGAAAGCGGCATCGGCATTATCCGCGTGAGCGAGGAAAGTTTGTGTTTCACCGTTACGGCAGGGAATTGCATCACGAAAGAGGCATTCAAACGCATCGAAGCAAAGTGTACCGTCATTAAGAATATTCCCACATCAGAATTACGCGCTTTCTATAACGCGCAGATAAAACAGACGCAAGAAAATACGAGCAAAGGAGCGGGCGTTGGGTTCATTGATATTGCGATGAAGGCAAGCGGCAACTGGGAATACGAATTTTATCCACTAGAGAACGACCGTGTTTTTTTCGTCATTACGGCGTATATTGCCAAAGGTAAAGTGGCAGATGACGAGGCGAAACCTGCATAAAATCTACATAACAATTTACATTTAACCACAACTGTCTTATTTTTCCAAAGGTTACAAACGATGGAATCTGTGTATTTAGAAAAAACGACCGAAACCCCAAGCGTCCGTATGGATGTACAAGGCGGGGTGATTGACATTGAGGGTAATTCCTATCCCGAAAATGCGTTTGAGTTTTATCAGCAAATTTTTGACTGGATTGATACCTATTTTGCGAGCGGCGCAGACCGTTTGCGGGCAGTGTTTCGGCTGAATTATTTTAATACCAGTTCAGCGAAATGTATGCTCAATTTTATGACTCTTTTGCAGAAATATCACGGCAACGACAAAAGTATAACAGTGGAATGGTACTACGAAGAGGATGACGACGATATGCTGGAAATTGGAAAGGCATTTTCGGTTGATTTTACCATGCCTTTCCAATTACTTTCGTTTACGGATTGAGAAAAATTTTCGTCCAACAGGAGTGCAAGCGCCGTTTGCACCGCAGCGCAGTTTTCTGCGAAACTCTCTTTTGGCGAACCTCGTTCGCACTCCTGTTCGGCGTAAGATTTCGTTTATCGGTAATTTACTGCCAGTGAAATAAGCAAGGCGGAATGAGCAGCAAGAGTGCAAGCGCCATTAAGACTAATTGGAGCGGCAGTACCCATTTTGCCCATTTTTCCCAGGGGATATTTGCCAAGGACAAAACGCCAATAGTAATAGCAGAGGTCGGAATGATAATATTGGTGAACTCGCCAAATTGAAAAGCGAGAATCGCGGTTTGGCGCGTCACGCCTGCCAAATCCGCTAGAGGAGCCATAATGGGCATTGTCAGTGCGGCTTGCCCGGTGCCGGAATGAATAAAAAAGTTAATGACCGATTGAATAATAAACATCTTCTGCGCAGCAAATATCGGGCTTGAGGACTCGACAAAGGGAGAGAGAGCAAAAAGCATCGTGTCAATAATATGTGCATCTTTCGCAACAACCATCGTTGCGCGTGCCAGTGCGATAATGAGCGCCGTCGAGACCAAATCCTTCGCGCCATGCAAAAATGCGGCAACAAATGCGTCCGCCCCCAAACGCCCGACCAACCCAACAAGTATACCCATCACAAGGAAAAGTGCCGCAATTTCTTCGATATACCATTTATACTGCACAACGCCAAAAATCATCACTACAAGCGTCGCTAAAAACATCCAAAGCACTGTTTTATGGGTTCGGGTCATTGCGGTAAATTGTTCAAAATCGCCAAAATCCAGATTCTTTCGGCGCTCCATGTCGTCGGCATAAATCGGACTGAGTGTGGGTTGAGCTTTAATGCGCTTTGCGTACCACATCACAAAGGCAATCGCCGGCACATTGGCAATCGCCCAGACGATTAAGCGATATTCCAAGCCGGAATATGGCGGCAAGCCCGCAATTCCTTGCGCTATCGCCACATTGAACGGATTCAAAAATGCTCCGGCAAACCCAATCTGCACCCCAATAAAAGGAATTGCAACGCCCACAAGTGAGTCATAGCCAAGCGCGAGGGCAAGTGGGACGAAAATCAAAACAAAGGGAATCGCCTCTTCATTCATGCCAAAGGTCGCCCCTCCCACCGAAAAAAGGAGCATAAACAAGGGTATGAGTGCAGCCCGCACAAAGGCTGACCGCGCGTGTGCTTTGGCAATGGATTTAATGAGTGCATCTATCGCTTCGGTTTTTTGCAGCACCGAAAATGCACCACCGACAATCAGCACAAAACCGATAATCATTGCGGCTTCGACAAAGCCCTTGATGGGTGCGGTCATGAGCGCCCCAAAACCCTGTGGATTGCTTTTGATGTAATGAAACGAACCCGGTACAATCACCGTTCGCCCATTGACCTGCGCTGTCGTATATTCGCCGCCCGGCACAATCCATGTCAGCCCTGCAATCACAACAAGCAGGGAAAAAATCAAGACAAACGTATTGGGAAGTTTAAGTTTTTTCATCGGACAAAGAATGAAGATGTGAAATGAAGTATAAAGAATCACTGAATCAAAAGACGGCTAATCAATGCGGATACGCTTGCGGAGAGCGGTTTTTGTGCCGATTGCTACTACGCCGATGTAATCACCCACTGTAACTCTCAAGTCCGCATCATTACGACCATTCCAGACCATGGAATACGCTCCGGCAGACTGAAAGCCGTGCAGCATGAGTCGTACCCTGTCGGCTTGTTGCGAAAAAATACTCACGTTCACCAGTGCGCGTTCATCAAGTGTGTAGCGCATTGTCGGAGAAACATCTTCCTCCATGCCGAGCAAACGCTTGATTCCACCGAGGTTCCCAGGTGCAAAAAGTCCGGGCAGTTCCGAAAACTGCTTCACTCCCGGAATGCTCATGGCTCGGCTAATATCTTCTTTGTATTGCACAAGTTCCGTCATTGTCTCTGACGACAACAACGGTTGGATGACCATATTTTGCCGAATAATTTCGCTCAAAACTGTCTTTGCATCAGGCGGGGAAAGCAGTTCCTGAAAAACTCGCCTTGCATCCAATTCAAAACGCAACGAGGGCGCGAGATGTAGCGTTCGCGCCTCGTAAAATCGACTATCTTGGTCGGGGGTGAACGGATATTCGCCTCCGGGAGCAGTTGTGCCTCGGTTCAGCCCCGAAACCGCTTGCGCACTGTCGCGCAGAGGAACAGAGGCTTGCACTGAATCCGACGTTTTTGCACTGGCAATGTGTGCCGAAAGAATGAGCAGCAAATATGAGGAAAATTGCCGAAAATGTATCATAGATTTTTTATCATTGTTCGTTGTCGGGTGGTGTCACCGTTCGTTGGGCGGGCGAGTTGCTGCACTTGTGGTAACAGTCGCCGGGGAAAGGAAGTCTTCTTAATTTTTCCCCGAAAATAAGTAACCATGTTTCTCTAAACGTTTTCGGAGTGTCGAGATATGCTGCTTCGGCACTAAAATTCGATACCCTTCGGCTTTAATAATTATTTTTTTCAAAACCTCGTCGTGCATTAAAGCCCGCATCAAACCTTGCGACGGAGACAAAGTAAATACGCGGTATCCCAAATCTTCCTTCAAAGGCTCCACTTTATGCACCACCTCACGAAAGAACTGTTCCCAGACGGGCGGCAATGTTTGGTCGATATTGCGTTTGAATCGCTCTATTTTCACCTTGACATCGTCGTCGTCGCGACAATCCCGCAGGAACGAGGTAAAATCCATCTTGTAGAGCTTCTGCCCATCGACAGTGCTTGTTATAAGACTCATGGATTCTTCCAATATCGGTTCCAGTTCGTGATTCTCGCCCGATAATTTTGCCAATAAACGATGCTCGTCCAGCGTAACCGTTCCAAATGAGCCTATCGGTGCTTTTAGAGGGGTGTAGGAGGCTGTTTTGCCCAAAAGATATTCGCCAAGCGCCGTCAATCGTATCGCACGAATACCGCCGAAGGTGCTTGAAAGCGGCATTCCATTCCACGACAACGCCTTCCCTGCGGTGGGGTCGTCGAAGACAATTTCCGCCATACCCAATACCGCAAATACCGCCATCGTGCCTTGGAGCAGAGGCAGAATCAGCGCTTGCGAATACAAATCGCGATCATTCAGCATGACTTTTTCTGTACTGTATTGCATCTTATACGGAATATAGCAGCTCTGCGCTGCATCGTCCAGCGCAATCGGATAATATCGCTCTTCCTCGACCTTCAACACTTGGTACAAATTCTCAACCGTCGCCCATTTCCCCGAAGGAATTGTAGCAAGCAAGTCAATAAACGCGCCGTTATTATCCAATTCTGTCGTAGCGCTCTTTGGCGAGTAATAATAATTCGCGGAAACTCTACGAACATGACTCAAAATATGCTCTATAACAGAAAAACCCGCAGCCTCGCCACCCCGATAATTCGACAACATCCCCCGCAAAGAGCCTATTTCTGGTACGGAATCATTGGGATGACTGCTCGTCTGCCATGAGCCTTGCGCCAGAGCCGCCAGCAGTGTGGCAGCAAGCATATCCAAATCCTTGTAAATTGAAGGATACAGTTCCGGGAGGCGCGTTAGTACAGAGAGCTTTTTTAGCGAGGCTTTAAGCGGTTTTTTGCCGTTACTGCTGAACTCAAGGCGACCGTTGTGAATGAAATTATAGGCGATTTTTGCTGCATCCGGCGCGTTTTCTTCGTTGGTGTAGTGAAATGTTGCTTTTGGCGGATCCTCAAGTGGCGCAAGAATACTCGTTGCAGGTACAGGCAAATGCTTGCGCAGCGCCTTCCGCATTGCCGGGGGAAAATAAAAACCAAAATCGTACGTACGGTCAAGACTATTGAGAAGGCTGCGTCCCTTGCTACACGGAAACAACGAAAACTCCGCCGTCCTTTCGGGGCGCTCTTCGGAATAATAGAGCGCTTTATTGTACGTGCGCACTTGTGTTCCCGGAAATTCTTGTGCAATTTCCGTGAACCACATCGTATGGCGCTCAAAGACAATAATCGAAATAATTGATTGCACTACTGGCGGAAGGTCGGCAAAAAACCGTGTGAACAGCGCTCCATCGTTGAATATCGTGGCAATGAGTGCCGTATATTCATCTTTGAAGGCTTTGTAATTGGGCGTAGTAAGGTCTTGAAAGGAAGCTAATGCTGGCTCCGTAGCACCGCAATCCTGAAGAAACGGCGCAAGATAGACCTTCATCATTGTTTCCATCTCGGCTTTGCTGTACGTTTTGTCAATCGCCACTTTAAGGTCAAAAAGTGGGTCGCTTGGGTGAAAAACACCGCTCTGCTTTTTGGTAGAAGGTGTATTCGTACCAGGTTTTGATGATTGATTGGGTGTCCCGAAAATAGCGTTGAGAAGCTGTTTTTCTCGTTCGTAACTCATAACGCACCTCCTAACATAAATTCAATGTCTTCGTCGTTCAACGCCTTGAGTGATGCGGTATCGCTGGAGATAACCGAATCAAAAAGCGCCCGTTTTTTCTCTTGTAATTGCAGGATTTTTTCTTCAATAGTGCCTCGCGCCACGAGTTTGTACGCGAAGACCGTGCCTTTTTGCCCCATGCGGTGCGCTCTGTCAATGGCTTGCGTCTCGGCAGCAATGTTCCACCACGGGTCGAGAATAAAAATCGTGTCGGCGGCGGTTAAGTTCAAGCCCAAACCGCCTGTTTTGAGTGTCATAATGAACACGCGCATATCGGGGTCATTTTGGAATGTATTGACGAGTGTTCGGCGGTCGCTGGTGGCTCCGGTCATTGATTGGGCGCGGATTCCGGCGTTTTCACATTCTTCGGTAATTGCCTCGACCCCCGCCAAAAAATTCGCAAAGACGAGTGCTTTTCGCCCGTTAGATATTACGTCGGAAAGCTGCTCCATCAGCACCTCGCGCTTCGGCGAAATGATAGCGCCATCGGTCTGCGACTCAGGAATAGAGGCAATTTGACGTAATTCCGACAGTGCTTGCAAAATCATAAATTGCGATTTCTGTACGCCATGCGTCCGTACCTGCGTTCGCACGGTGTCGTAGTAAAATCGACGGCGCGATTCGTAGAGTTCGGCTTGTTCGGCGCTCATATCCACCAGAAGCGTTTGCTCAATTTTGCCCGGAAGCTCCGTCAAAACGTCCTTTTTGAGCCGCCGGAGAATAAACGGATAGATTTTTTTACGCAAATCACTAATCGCTTCTTTGTCGCTGTATCGCTGAATGGGCGTTGCGTAGCGCTGGTTGAACTCTTCCGCCGAACCAAACATGGCGGGGTTCAAAAAACGAAAGAGTGCGTAGAGTTCGCCCAAATTATTTTCAATCGGTGTACCGGAAAGCGCCAAGCGTTTATCGGCATTCAAGAGCATGACGGCTTTCGAGGTTTGGGATTGCAGATTTTTAATATTCTGCGATTCATCCAAAATTACCGCGTGGAATTTCTCTTCTTTGAAGATTTCAATATCGTTCCGCAGCATGGCGTAGGTGGTCAAAATAAGCTGCGAATCCCGTGCTTGCTTGATGTCGCGGTTGGCGGCGTAGTAGGTGTAGTAGGTGAGTTTGGGATTAAATTTCTGCAATTCCGCTTCCCAGTTGAAGAGAAGGCTTTTCGGCATGACCACAAGCGTTGGGCGCTTTTCTTTGGGGTAAATGGCAGAAAGCAGCGTTATGGCTTGCAGCGTTTTCCCCAAGCCCATGTCGTCTGCCAAACAACCGCCTAAGTTAGTGTCGTACAAGTATTGAAGCCACTTGTAGCCCTGCTCTTGGTAGGGGCGCAAGGTCGCATTGATTTTCGGAAGTTTTGTTTTCTGCGTTGCCAAATCATTGAAGCCTTGAAAAACAGCACGAGAGGCTTGGAAAGCGCTTGTAGCAATGGTTTCGTCAATAAGATCTTCAACAAGCGGAAGGTCGAAAAAGGAGATTTTGACCTTATCTTTCTGCTTCGTAAAAATACGCTCTAATTTTGCCAAATACTGCTCGTTGATAATCGCCTGAGTGCCGTCGGCAAGCGTGATGTAGGAGTTTTTGCGATACTGCGAAAGCGCATCGAACAATGAAAACGTCTCGCCTTCAATATCCAGCGACGCATCGCCTTCCAAAAAGTTGATACCGCTCGACAAACTCAGGTTTAATGAGGGCTGCACGGCGCGAACTTTATAGGATTTAAGTTTGTCCGCTCCCAAAATCGTGTAGGAACCAATCAATTCTTTCAATTCATGGCGGATAAATTCCTTCGCAAGGTCGCTGGGAATAATAAACGTATTTTGTTCGCGGATATAGTGTTCTTGCCCTTTGCGAACGGATTTTCCCGTTAGCTTGGCGGCGTATTTAGCAAGCAATTTATCAATTTCCTCCACGTGCATTATGAAACCGTCGTTGCTGATATTGCTCACAGCAAACGTGCGCTCCAACTCGTTCAGACTGACAATCTTGGTAATATCATACTCTGCAAGGAAATCGGAATCAAATTGCGGATATTGCGGCAAGGTCGCAGCAACCCTCAAATACAGCATATTATCTTCGTCAACTTTCTCAAAAAGCAGTGCCGGTGCGGTCTTTATTGCCTCTGGTGCATCGGTGGCACGGCGAAAATCCTCAAAGCGGAAGCGCAACGATGGGAAATACGAGTGCAACAGCGACAAATACCGCTCCACATCTTGCCGCAAAAGCATCGTGGCAAAACGCGGCAACACCATAAATGCCTCGCCAAGCGGCGCAATTTCGACAATCTCCGCAAGTACCACCGATGAATTTTCGCTTGGTGTTCGATAAATAATTGCGCTATGTTCCGTCAAAAGACGCATGGAATCAACCTCTTCGCCTTCCAGAGTGATGATTACTCTTGCTCTTAGGCGCTGCGATCCTTCTGCGCTCTGTGCTTGTGCGGTATTTTCGACAAGTACGCTGTTGTCGCTCTCACGGGCAGAGGCATTGGAAGCGCTTGGAGAAGTATGGTCGGCGCGAATCTCTAGGAGTACCGTCGCTGCTTGTCCTTCGGAAGCCGCAGGGAAACTAACGGGGCGCATATCGGCATCAAGAAGATTGGAAAGACCGCGCAGTTGCCAGACTAAAAAATCATGCTCGGCAAGATATGGATGATCCGCTGCCTTGGCGGGTTTGTCCCAGTCAATCACAAAGCCGCTCCGTTCCTGAATGGTTGCCAATGTTTTCAGCAACGTGCGGTCTGTGCCGGAATAGGCGCGGTAGTCAGCATCAACTTCCTCGCCTTTTTTATTCACAACACGGATAAATGCGCCAATCTCGTCAAAACATAGTTGAAAAAATATTGCTTGAGCGGCTTTGGGCGCAACATCGTAGCTTGTTGTGCGGCGAAGTTGCCGGAGAAGGTCGCTAAATTGGTCGGTCATGGAACGAAGAGCAAAAATTGATGAAAGCAAGTGTAAAGTCTAGCATTACAAGATTTGAAGGCAGACATTTGGCGCAAGAAGAGCAGGTCTCTGACCTATTGCTGACATGGTTATTCCGCCAAAGTTCTTATTGGGAATACTTGAGATTAACAAATCGCCACCTACGTCAACGATAGGTGCTTGGGTAGCGGATAACGGTATTGAAGGCGAAATACTTGCCATAAGTGCAGTTTTGAGAGTAGGCGACTGCGAAAAGACATCGTTGGGGGCGTATTGTCAGTTGCAATGGCAATATACAAGAATGTTTTTTGCGCAAGAACATTTTCTTTCTTTTCTGTCCCCAAAAGCCGCCAGATGATGCTTTGGGTCGGCTCAATAAGGCTTGATATACTTTTTACTTTAAACCTGTCGAAGAGTAAAAGAGTACAATACCAAAATACTTTTGGCAAGGAATGTCCTATATTTTTTGAACAACCACAAGTTCCGGCGAGGTACGTTGCCGATTAAGCAAATGATGGTGCAGAACGCTGTATTCTTCGTGTGGCAAGGCTTTTGCCCATGCAAGCACCGCGTTTGTTTCTTCCTCTCCGCCCGGATGACCGGAATAACACGCAACGCTCAGTATTCCGCCACGCTTCAGCAACATCAGGCTTTGCGACAAGGCTGCAAGCGTTGTTTGGCGCGTTGTAACGAGCGATTTATCACCATTTGGGAGATAGCCAAGATTGAATATAATTGCGCTTGCACCCGCATCAGCACTGTCGGCAATATGCGAAAGCATTGTTTCATGCCCCGTCTGAAAGAGCGTTACGCGCTTTGCCAGACCACGCTTTGCCAGTTGCGAGCGTACCGCCGTCATATCCTGAATGTCGAAACCAAAGACCATGCCGTTTTCCCCGACACATTCCGCAAGAAAAAGCGTGTCGTAGCCATTGCCAACCGTCGCATCAATGGCGAAAAGCGGGCTGTCGGATGATGGTTCCGCAAAGCACGTGCGCACAAGCAAATGCGCGAGTTGTGTAATTTTAAGCATCGGGAAAATTATTTCATACTTCATCATTTTCACTGCATATTTTCCTCAATCTCTAGCCTCCACGAGGGGTTTGGACGGTAATGCTCACGGTGCGACAATAATAGCGTCCTTCGGGAAGATCATTGTCGAAAGGTAGGCTGGATGCGCCCGTGCCGCGCACTTCTTGGAAGTTAATGGCAGGATTGACGCGCCGCATAAAATCTTGTACGCCCTTGGCGCGAGATTCGGACAACTCTTTGTTGTATTTCGCCTCGCCCAGTCGGTCGGTCGAACCCGTGACGGACACTTGAGAATTTGGCTTAATCGCATCCAGCACGAAACGCCGCATCATAACACGGTTTGCCTCGACCATATCATCACGGTCAAAATCGAAAACAATCAAATTCAGGCGGCTTACTTCGTACTGATTTTTTATCGTCGAAACGTCAACGCGAATATGCGCCGTCAGCGTAGCGCCGCTTTTTTCCTTAATTTCTAAGGAGCAATCCGCCGAATCCAAGTTGCCAAGCGACTGCGAGAGTTTGGCAGTGAACTTGCGGCGCAGCGCAAAGGGCAATCGTGCCGGAGGCGCGGAAACGCCGGAGGTGACGGCAAACGTCTCGTCGAGCGCTTGCATACTGCCTTTGTAGCTTTGTGCTTCATCTGCATTTTGCAATTTCACCGCCATATAATGCTCCTGACGAACAGGCGTAAATTCGAGAAAGCGATATTGCACCACTGGGCGGAGCAGTTCGGGGTCGGTGGAACTCAGCTCCACACGGCGATTTTCCTCGTTGCCTTCAGCGTAGCGGTCGCTGGAAGCAAGTTTCGGTGTGTCCTCTGTGGCAAGTTTTATACGGTTTTGCGCAATTCCCCAGTACCCTGTCAAAAAACTGGCAACAGCGCGGGCGCGTTGCATGGCGAGAATTTGGCGGCTGTCGAGATTTGACCATTCTTTGCCGTCGGTCGTGCCGGTAATTGTCAGCGTTGATTTTGGATTTTCCCTCATCCGCTTCCCAATGATATGCAGCACGTGGTAGTAAATCTGCAAGGTTTCTTTCGGCAGAGCGTTTTCATCAAACCTCGCCGTTGTGCCGATGCGGGGATTATAGCGGTTGCGAACGACGGTACTGGCGCTATCGAAGAAAATATACGGCAGCAACGGGAAGGTCTGCGTGACAATTGTTTCCTGAATTTCCAAGGGCGCTCCCGAAAATGACGAGATTTCAAGAGCCTTTGCCACCACTCGCGGTGCGGGAGTCGTGTCTATTGGCGTTGGTGGCGCGGGTGTTGGCGTTGAAGGGCGCTCCGGCAAAAACCTCCAACGCAGTGTTAATGCGCCTTGTAGAGCATTTGTGCGCCAGTCAATATCTCGCCGCACCGTCGTCAAGCCGTAACGGTACGCGGCTTCCGCACCAAGCAATAGGCGTTCTCCAAGGGGCAATTCCACACCGAGAGCGCCGCTTATGCCAAAATTGAGTTGCGAAAGAAGTGCTGTCGTGCGAGTATTGGTTTGGTTTGCACTGTTTGTTGCGGGATAGAGGGCGTTTGGTGTAAGCATGGTTTCCACTTCGTTGACAGGCAGTTGCGAACGCAGCGCAAACGACGCATCGGCACTGAGCCGGAGATAGAGCGGGAAGGCGCGAATCGGCTGAATCCGTGCGCCGAGGTCGCCGACGATAAAATCTGCCGGGGCGCTATATTCAAATCGTCGTGTGAGGGTAAAATAGTTGTCAACGTCATCAAACCGCTCAAATTTACTGACGATTTGCGAGAGCGCAAGAGGCTTCCGTGCAAACAGCACACGTGCGCCAATTTCAATCGTTTCGGGCAAAAAAGCATAATCGCCGGAGATTCCGCCCCACCAGCCAAGCGCCTCGCCACGCTCGTAGGCGCAGCAGTTCGCATTTGGCGGCGCTATCAGCACCGCCGACGAATGATACAGACGCGACAGTCCGCCAAGCACGCCAATACGCCATTCGTTTTGGGAAAAACTTTCGGTTGCTGGGGGTGAGTCTTGAGCATATATCGGCAGGAATACCATAGGAAAAAGGAGTCCAATAATTGCTAAAAGACGAGAAAACACGAGTGTTCCGAGGGAAATAGTCATAGTGCGAAGAAGCATTAGGTGAAATCTGCGCCAAACCTCACTGCAAAATAGGACTTTTTGCGGCGTTTTTCAATGCTTATGAGAATATTTTCGGCAAATAGCTTGCCGCAACAACGTTTTCACCTTGTTTGGGCGGTGCGAAATCGTTATTTTGCCAGTGAAGTTCCATCATTCTCTGCCCAAATGCAACGACATCTTGCACGATATTTTTTACCGCCATGGATTGCCGAAGAGTCAGGATCGGAAATCTACTGGCGAGCGCTTCTCTGCGTCGTAGCGCTAGGGTTGACGGCTGTGCTGACTTTCCCTTCCATATTTCTTTATGCCTTTTTCCTGCACAGCCCTCTTTTGATGGGGATGACAACGACAATGTTTGTTGCGGCAGTAATACAACTTGCCATTCTCCGGTTTATCGGCTCAGTACGTCTTTCAGCGTGGATATACGTGGTCTGGCAAAATGTGATGATGCTTGCGGTTTCTTTTGCGATGGGCGGTATTTCGAGCATCGCCACGATTGGTCTTTTCAGTCCCCCGCTTATTGCGCTCATTCTGCTTGGAACGAAAGAAATGTGGCTTATGCTGGGGCTTGTGGTTGTAAGCATTGTCGGATTGACGATCATATCCTTGTTTGGCATCAAAGCGCCACCACCCTATTCATCATCTGTTGCGCCGATTATTGATGGTTTTGTGAGTCTGACTGTCATCTTCAGCATTCTTGCATCATTCTATTACTTTGACCGTGTTCGCAAACGTGCCTATCAAGACTTACAAGCAGAGCGAGATTCTGTGCAGGTGCGCGTCCATGAGGCAACGGATAATCTGGAAGCACAAAACACCGCGTTACAACAGGCATTGCGCGACATTGAGCAAGCGAATGCCTTAAAAGATGAATTTTTACGAAATATTTCGCATGAGATACGCACTCCGCTTACCAGCATTCTCGGATTTTCTGAAATTCTTTCCGATAAACTTCGCTCCGACCCCAATAACCGCCCTTTTTTAGAGCATATCACCCAAGCGGCAACGAATCTTTTGGGTATTTTTTCTAATATCCTGCACCTTTCGCAAATAGAAGCGGGCAATATCGTCACGGAGCAAAGCCTTGTCGGGACACGCTATATCGTGAATCACATTCGGAATATTATCGCACCCCAAGCACAAATCAAAGGACTGACGTTTTCGATTGACCAAGCCCCAGATATGCCGGAAAACATGATGATTGACGGCACTCACGCCCAGCAGATTATTATTTTTCTTACCGAAAATGCGATCAAATTCACCGAACACGGCGATGTCCATTTGACACTATCGCTTGAGCGTGGCGTAGAGCAGATGCTGGTGTGCGAAGTCCGCGACACGGGTATTGGGATTGCACCGCAATATCTTGAATACATCTTCACGCCATTTTACCAACAAGATGGCAGTAAAAACCGCTCTGTGGGCGGCTTAGGACTTGGCTTGGCAATTGCCAAACGTCTTTTGGAAGCTCTGGGCGGCAATATCACCGTCACCTCTACCGTCGGGACAGGAAGCACTTTTACGGTGAAAATTCCCTGTATGCACGCAAGCGCATAACGAACCGCTTATCATGGAGCATCCGCCTTGTATGCCGTCTGCCTCTTTTTATCCTGCCTTGAGTTTTTCGCCTTCTCCTAGCGTTTTTTTTCGTAAATTTCCGTCTTGGCTTGAAAATATAGCGCTGTTCGAGTTTGTGCGCCTTTCCTCTCTGCACCATTTCCCGGCACGTCATTCTCAAGATTCTCGTCGTTTACATATCCATTTACGCCGCATTTTGCATTGAATTATGGCAGCACCGTTTCTGCATTCTCAGACCCACACCAACGCACTCATTCACGAGAAATCTCCGTATTTGCTGCAACACGCGCATAATCCGGTGAATTGGTTCGCGTGGAACGACGAAACCTTTGCCCGTGCTGTACGCGAGGACAAGCCGATTTTCCTCAGCATTGGCTATGCCACCTGCCATTGGTGCCACGTGATGGAGCGTGAATCGTTTGAAAATACCGACATTGCCGATTACCTCAACGAACACTATATTGCCGTTAAAGTTGACCGCGAAGAGCGCCCCGATATTGATGCAATCTATATGCGCGTCTGCCAAGCAATGACGGGACACGGCGGCTGGCCCCTGACAATCTTTATGAATCCGAGTAAACAACCGTTTTTTGCCGGAACGTATTTTCCACCGGAGAATTACCACAATCGTCCGGGCTTTCCGCATATTATCCAGCAAATTTTTCACGCATGGAAGCATGAGCGAGAGAAAATTGAGGAATCATGCGCTGCCATTCTTGAACATTTTACCGCCAGCAGCAACCAAGCTGCCGCCGCGCTTCCTGAGCATATTCTTCCCCTTGCGTTTCAGCGCTACGAACAATCCTTCGACCCCCAATTTGGCGGCTTCGGAAGTCAACCCAAATTTCCTTCCCCGCAAAATCTCTTGTTTTTGTTGCGGTATTACAAGCGCACGGGCGAACCCTCTGCCTTGGCAATGGTGGAGCGCACTCTTCGCGCTATGCGCAAAGGCGGCATTTTCGACCACATCGGCTATGGGTTTCACCGTTACAGCACCGACCGCGAATGGCTTTTGCCACATTTTGAAAAAATGCTCTACGACCAAGCCATGCTTGCTGTGGCATTTTTGGAGACACATCAAGCCACAGACGGCAAAGACCCTTTGTTTGCGCAGGTTGCCGAAGAAATTTTCACCTACGTTTTGCGCGATATGACTTCGCCCGAAGGCGGCTTTTATTCTGCCGAAGATGCTGATAGCGAAGGGCATGAGGGGAAATTTTATGTCTGGTCAACGCAAGAACTGGTGCGGGTTTTGGGTGAAGAAGATGCGGCGCTGTTTGCGGCGGCGTATAATGTTCGTGAGGACGGAAATTTTCACGACGAAGCCACCGGAGCGGTGTCCGGCGAGAACATCCCGCATTTACGGCTTGCGCTACATGATTTTGCCCAAAGCCATGCAATAGATGAATACGAACTCCGCGCACGGCTTTCTGTCATGCGAGAACGGCTCTTTAACCACCGCGAGACGCGCATTCATCCGCTCAAAGACGATAAAATTTTGGCGGATTGGAACGGACTCATGATTGCAGCATTCGCCATTGGTGGGCGGGTGTTGGACAATGCGCTCTACACGCAAGCAGCAGAGCGCTCTTTGAGCTTTATCCTCGAAACAATGTCGTTGCCTGAGCAGAACGGCACAAAACGCCTTCTCCACCGCTACCGTACTGGCGAGGCGGCGATTCCGGCATTTTTGGATGATTACGCATTTTTAGCGCACGGTGCATTGGAACTTTATCAAACAACCTTCAACATTCAGCATCTCAAAACCGCACAAATGCTTGCTGACGAGATGATTCGCTTATTTTACGACACCTCGGAAGGCGGTTTCCACTTTTCGGCTGCCGACAACGAAGCGCTTCTCATGCAGACCAAAGAAGGCTATGACGGTGCGATTCCGTCAGGCAATTCCATTGCAGCCAGTGTTTTGGCGCGTTTGGGCAAACTCACCTCGAATCGCGCATACCAAGATTGTGCCTTGCGCACGATTGAACGCTTTGCGGCACAAATTCAGCACCACCCGACGGGCTTTGCGCAAATGCTCATGGCGCATGACTTTCTCACGGGTGCGACACAAGAAATTATTATCGCCGGACGCACGAATGATAGCGAGATTCACGCAATGTTGCGCCTTCTGGCGGAGCAGTACGCACCCCATTCCTTGATGGTTTTTAATCATTCGCCGCAAGAATTAAAGCATTGCATTGAGCAGACGGAATATCAAATTTCCCGCAATAATCAAGCAACAGCCTATATTTGCGAGAACTTCACCTGCCAAGAACCGATTATGAGCAGTGCCGCACTGAAAGCTGTTTTGCAGAATGGAAGTAGCGTTTTGTTATGATATCGACACTGTTTTTTCGTTCTCACCTTCGTCGCCTCTGCTCTCAACGCTCAGTATGGTGGTCGCTTGCGGCATGGTGCGCTGCCGCAATCACGATGTGGTGCGCCTTTTCCGTCACCCTGCACGCACAACAGCGCACAATTGATTCCCTCCAAACCGCACTCCAACACGCTTCTCAGGATTCCTCTGGCGATTCTGCCCGCGTGATGCTTCTTCTCACGCTCTCCGGCGAGCTGGATTTCAGCAAACCCCTTGCTGCTATGCGCTATGCAGAGCAGGCATTAGAGATTGCGCGACGCATAAAATTTGAGCGCGGAACGGCGCTTTCACAAAATGCCTTTGGCGTGGCAGCGCGAATACAGGGCTTGTACGCAGTGGCGGCAAGCTATCATTTCGACGCATTGAAAAAAAGCGAATCCCTCGCAGACACGCAAGGAATAGCCCAAGCGCTGCACAATATCGGACGTGTCTATGAAGTTCAACGCGAAAACGACAAAGCACTCGAATACCTCACCAAAGCACTCGTCTTGCGCTCTCGGCTTGGCAATAGTAGTGAAATAGCCGAAACACAGCATTATATCGGGAATTGCTACGGCAACAAGCGCTTGTTCGATAGCGCAATGGCGTACTACACCTCCGCGCTGGCATTACGTCAACGGCTCAATGAGCGGCGGTGGATGGCAACGCTGAACAATAATATCGGCTGGCTCTTGCGGCTGCAAACCCGCTTTGATTCAGCACTCGTCATGTTCAATACGGCACTCAAAATGTTTGATTCTCTGAACGACGTGCGTGGCAAAGCGCTTGCGCTGGACAATATTGGGGTGGTGTATTTTCAGCAAAAAAACTATCCGCTTGCGGTGAAAACACTAAGCACGGCACTCAATTTTGCCGAGCAGTCCGGCGACCGCCGCGAAATCAACGACCTCTATGCAGCGCTGGCAAATGCACACGAAGCCACGAATGATTTCCGCGAAGCCAATACCTATCGGCGTTTGCGCGATGCCCTCAAAGATTCGCTTTTCAACGAGCGCAGTTCAAAACTTGTCGCAGAACTCAATTCCCGCTATGAAAGCGAAAAACGCGAACAAGAAGTCCTAATGCTCCAAAAAGACGCGGAAAAAAATGCTCTCGCCCGCAATGCGTCTGCTGCCGTGGCGCTCTTAGCACTTGGTTTTGTCGTGTATTTTGCCGTCAATTTTCGCCGGAGCCGCAGTCTGAACGAGACCTTGCGCCGCCAGCAAACCGAACTCGAAACGCGCAATAGCGAGATAGAACGCGCTAACTTGCGTGTTCTCGACGTGAACCATGAACTCGCTTCCGCCTACGAACAAGCCGATGCGCTGAACACCAATCTCACCGACACGCTTCAAGCGCTCCAAGTAGAAAAATCGAACGCCGACGCGCTTTTGCTCAATATCCTTCCGGCATCAGTCGCCGAGCGCTTGAAAGCTGGTGAACACTCGTTTGCGCAGCGTTATAGCAGCGCAACGGTGTTTTTTGCAGATATTGCGAATTTCACGCCATTAGCCGCCAGTATGCTTCCCGAAGAATTAGTGCAGATTCTTTCCGAAGTTTTTATCGTGTTCGATAACGTCTTGGAACGGCACGGCTTGGAGAAAATCAAAACGATTGGCGATTGTTACATGGTGGCAAGCGGTTTACCGCAAGAGCGCTCCGACCACGCGCAAGCGGCAGCACAAGCGGCGCTGGAGATGGTGCGCGAGTTGCAGGAATTTAACACGATGTTCCACACAAACTTGCAACTGCGCGTCGGGATGCACTCTGGAGCAGTCGTGGCGGGCGTTATCGGGCGCAAAAAATTTGCCTTCGATCTTTGGGGCGACACCGTGAATATCGCCAGTCGCATGGAATCGCACGGTGAGCCGGATAAAGTCCACTGCTCGGAGGAAATGTACGAACTGCTCCGTGAGGATTTCCACTTTGAAAAGCGTGGCGAAATAGCGGTCAAAGGGCGCGGAAGCATGATGACGTATTTTTTATTGGCAAAAAAAGAGGGGTGACTTCCGAGACTCACCCCTTACATTTCATTCCTTCCTTAACAATCTTGATTATCGCCCAAACCGACCATTTTTCGTTACCACCACCCTACGTTCACTATGGCGACGTTCAAACTTCCCGCAGAAACTGCGGCATATTTTTACCAAGAAATTTCCGAAATTATCCTTGACGAGCATTCTCTTCCAAGCGCACAAATACTGGCATTGCGCGGTATTTTGAACGAGATCCTTCGCACCATCACCGCCGATGAGCCGCAGCTTTTTACCGATTTGTATTCACGCCTTCTCTTCATTGCCGATAAATATGCGCTTCCGGCGTACATCGTCCGCGAACTTCACGCCTTTCGCCGCATTGCCACTCGTGCCGGACGAAAAAATGTCAAGATTGCTCAAGCAACCACCCATAGTTCAGCGCGAGCAATGGCGCTTCTCGTCTTTTCTTTTTCTCAAGAACGTGCGCCGGAGCCTCTTCGGACGCTCCTTCTGGCAGCAACGCCCTTCACAAAAGAAGCCGCTACAACCAAAACGATTGTACCGCTTTTGCGGATGACCGTTCAAGGTTTTGGACTCGTGGAAAACAAGCAGGGACGAGCCTTTGTAGATATCGAAGGCTTAACGCACGACGGCGAAATGCTTATGGTGCGGCTTTGGGAGCCTTGGCACGACTTGGAGCAGCTTGGATGGGATTTTTGTACGCTGCACATTGTCCACGTGCGCTTTGTGGGATCACAGCCCGTTTTGACACAAGAAGCCGCACAAAGCGCTCTGCAAAGCAATTTGCAGAATGATTCACAACGTCATGCGCAAGAAAAAGCCGCGCAACCCGAAGAAATCAGTCTTTACGAGACCACGCCCGAATCCATTGTCATTTTGGAGCCGGATTATTTGCTCGATGCCACCGATTTGGCTGAATGTGTCCAACGTGCGCTGCCATCCGGCGGAAACCCGCGTGTTTCCTTGTTGAAAAAGTTTATGCCGACGGAAGTAAAAATGTCGCTTGTGAGCGGAGGTATCGCAAACCACTGTTTTGATGCGCTTTTGGGCAACCCCGACGCAGATTTTGATACCATATTTCAAGAAGCAACACTCCAAAAGCCGCTTCAAATCATCGCTCTGCAAAATGAAAACCCGCAAGCGCTCAGTTTGCTGAGGATGCAAGCCTCGACAGTGTTTGAGAATATTCGCACACTGCTCAGTACGCTGGCATGGGACAAAGCCAGTATTGAAGCTAGTTTCATGTCGCCAATGTATGGGTTGCAAGGGCGATTGGATTTGATGGTGGAATATGCTGACGACCCACGCCGCAAAACGATTGTGGAACTCAAAAGCGGCTCTGCGCCCGCGAATGCAACATGGGAGAATCACGCCGCGCAAGTAACCGCCTATAACACGCTCTTGGATTCCTGCTTCCGCGAGCGCTCCGGCGATAGCTGTATCTTCTACGCACGAGATATTGTGCGCCCTCTGAGGAATATCGTCAATGACCGCCATGCTAAACAACTTCTTTTGGCGCTCCGCAACCGCATCATCGCGCAAGAACACTCACTGGCGCTGCGGCAGCCCCGCACCTTGAACGATATTCATCCCGAACATTTTGGGTTGATGCCGACCTTTGTGGCACAGGATGTTCAGCGTTTTGCGCTGACGTTTGCGCAAGCCTCCACGTTGGAACGCAAGTATTTTCGGGTATTTTCGGCATTTGTGAGTCGTGAAAATTGGTCGGCGCGGCTTGGGAGTGAGCGTGGCGAAGGTTTTTCGGGGCTGTGGCGAAAAAGTATTGCCGAAAAAGCTGATGAATACAGCATTTTAGCACATTTAGCGTTGGACGACGAAGAAAGTGATTTTGGCAAATTGCATCTGCATTTCCGCAGAACCCAGCAAACATCGACGTTGGCGAATTTTCGTGTGGGCGATATTGTCATTTTGTACCCGCTTCCGCCCGACGACATTGATGAACGCTCGTTTTTGCGCGGCGCGATGCTCAAGGGCTATATCAAGCGCATATCCCGCGAATCAGTCGTCGTGAGCTTGCGCAATAAGCAAATGATGGCAAACGGTGACACGGAGAACCTCTTCCGAAGCGAGGTTTTATGGGCATTAGAGCCGGATTTTTTTGGAACGGAATTTAAATCGCAATATGAATCGCTGTTTGAATTTCTCAAATCATCAGAACGCAAGCGAAGGCTGCTCTTAGGGCTGGAAAAGCCTGAATGCAACGAGGAAATACGCCAACGTGTAAAAGATACACCATACCCAGACCTCACGCCGGAGCAGCATGAGCGCCTTGCTTCCGCTATGAGCGCGGAGGATTATTTTTTGCTGCAAGGACCTCCCGGCACCGGTAAAACCTCGCGTATGCTCAAGTCAATGGCGGTGCATCTCCACCATCATACCCGCGAGAATGTTCTTTTTCTGGCATTCACCAATCGCGCCGTAGATGAAATCTGCGAAGCGCTAAAATCCGCCAACCTTGATTTTATCAGGCTTGGAGTAAAAGATTCGACCGCGCATCCCGACCGTGTACTTTATACACTAACCGAAGGTAAACCGATTGAATCAACACAAGAGCTTCTAAGCCACACACGCATTATTGTTTCGACCATTTCATCCTTGCTGAAAAACCAAGAAATTTTGGCGATAAAGCACTTCGATACGCTCATTTTGGATGAAGCCTCGCAAGTGGTGGAGCCGCAAATTATCGGGCTTTTAGCACGATTCAGGCGGTTTATCCTGATTGGCGATGAGAAGCAACTTCCGGCAGTTGTCGTGCAGCCGGAACGCGGCGCTTTTGTGAAAGACGAAGAGATGAATAACGCGGGCTTTGTGGATTTGCGGGTCTCCATTTTTGAGCGCCTTGTGCTGCGCTGCAAGGCGCAAGGCTGGGAGTCGGCATTTGGGATGATTTCCCGTCAAGGCAGAATGCACAAGGACGTGTCGGCGTTTCCCAATCTCGCATTTTACGGTGGCGCGTTGGAGCCAATCGCCGAGCGTCAGACCCGCGCGATAGCGCCGTTTGCCTTCGAGAACATTTTTCCCAAACTTCTTTGTGTAAAAAATACACTCAAAGAAAAACGTGTCGTCTTTTGGGACTCTCCCGCCGAGACACAAACCAAAGTTCACGACGAGGAAGCGCGTCGGGCAGCGCTGCTTGCCATCACATTCCGACAGGAATTGGGCGAGGAGTTTCATGCCGGAAGCATCGGCATTATTACGCCATTTCGGGCGCAGATTGCCGCCATTTACCGCTATCTGCCCCACGAACTGCACAGCACCATCACGGTTGATACCGTCGAGCGGTATCAAGGCAGCGAGCGGGATACGATTATTTTGTCGTTTGCCGTCAATTTCCCGCCGCAAGTGCGCTCCGTGCAGTCGCTCTCCGCCGACGGCGCGGTTGACCGCAAACTCAATGTTGCTCTAACGCGGGCGCGAGAACGAATGATTGTGCTGGGTCGAGCCGACGTGCTTTCGCACAGCCCGATTTTGAGCCGTTTTATCGGATTTGTGAAAAAGGAAGGCGGTTTTGTGGAGGACGATACCGTTATCGTCTATACTAAAGAAGGCTAAAACGCTCTTCCCGTCCGGCGGCTGAAGAGTGCGAGAACGCTGTCGTCGGGCGGGTGCTGCGTATGCAACCTTTGCCCTTTTTTAGCCCTGGCAATTCATTCTGAGGTATTCTTTTTTGAAAAAAAATTTGTAATTTTGCCAGTTCGCCAGACCTCCTACGAATATCCAGTCCCCAACTATTATGGTTTCTTTCTTCTTTGGCTCAACGTGTGCAACCATTGTTCTTTGCTTATGTCTCTCTGCTTGCTTGCCACTTGCAGCCCAGCACCAAACACCGATACTTCCTTCGCCATCGGTCGTCTCTCAATACACCGACAAGATACAACGCCCTGTGTCGGTCTTTATCGAAAACAAAGGACAATGGGCTTCGGAAGTCCGCTATATGGCGCGGCTCGGCGGCATGAACGTTTGGCTCACCGACGGCGGCTTTGTCTATGATTTTCAGCGCCGGAACGCCGATTCTTCTTTTTCAGGACACGTCGTCCGTATGAAGTTTGCCGGAGGCACGGAATATAGCGGCAGACAGCATATTCCCTCGCACGGCGAGGATAAGCAAACCGCCTATTACAACTATTTCCTCGGCAGTGACCGCTCGAAATGGGCATCGAATGTACCGCTCTACGGCGCAGTGCGCTTGGAAGAGGTCTATCCGGGCATAGCAGCCCGCGCCTATTTCGAGGAAGGACAGATGCGGTACGACATGATTGTTGCCCCGAATGCCGATGCAAGCCGCATTGCGCTGGAATTTGACGGCACAGACGGCGTGCGCGTGAACGGCGATGGCGATTTGGTCTTGCAAACCAGCGTCGGCGAAGTGGTACAGGGAAAATTGTATGCGTATCAAATGCGCAACGGACAACGGGAGCAGATTTCGTGCCGCTTTACAGAAAAACATCGGCGAATTTCTTTTGCTTTGGGAGACTACGACTCCGCGCTGCCGCTCGTGATTGACCCGCTTGTGTGGAGTACATATTTCGGTGGGGCGGGTCAAGATTACGTCTCAGATATTGTTTTAGATGCAAGTAATAATCCCGTCATAGCAGGATTCTTCTTCCCTATTTCGGCAAATTTTCCAACGACTGCCGGTGCATATAATATAACACAAATTGTGGGAGGCGGAGCAAGTCAGAGTTTTATTACAAAATTTAATGCTAATGGCTCCGGGCTACTATTTTCTACATTCTATGGCGGCACAACCGCCGGCTCTACGAATAGGATTGGCGGAAATTTGCTGCCAGGATCTAGTCCTTTTACAGGTGGCTTGGCAATTGATCCGGCAGGAAATATATACATTTCAGGCAGCACAAATGACCAAACAAATTTTCCTTTACACAATGCGTATCAAACTACCCATCAAGGCGGTCCAATGTACACATTTGACGGCTTTGTTGCAAAATTTGACCCGACATGTACAACACTAATTTATTCAACCTATATGGGCGGCATTGGAGACGACTATGCTGCTTATATTGCTGCCGACAATTCGGGAAACGCTTACATAGGAGCAACCGCGGGCGGCTCCCCAACCATTCCTGCCGGATACACCCCTGATGTCAATTTGAACGGCGGAGGATTTGTTGGGACAACAGTCATTCGATTAAACCCGACAGGGACGGTCAATTATGTCTTGCGCAATGGCGCAACTAATGGCAGTGATGTTCAAAACATTCGTGTTGACGCAAATGGTTACGTTTATATCACTGGGCAAGCATTCGGCGGGGCACAGCCATTTTATGTTACGCCAAATCGCTGTCAAGCTGCTTTTAGAGGCGGCGGTGATGCGTTTCTTATGAAAATCAATCCTGCCGGAACTGGTGCAAGTGATGTAGTGTATTCAACATACCTAGGGGGTAATAGTCCAGAATACTTTATGTCGCTGCGTGTTGATGCCAACGGACTCTGCTACATTGCCGGACGTACACGAAGCCCGGCAAATTTCCCTATCACTGCAAATGCTTTCCAATCATCATATTCAGGAGGTTCTCCGAATGGCAACGATGGCTTTCTCATTGTGGTCAATCCAAATATATCAGGATCGGCAGGACTCCTTTACGGTACATATTTGGGTACAAGCGACGATGAACTCATCTCTGATATTTCGGTGGATGCAAATGGGTTAATCCATGCTGTCGGTATGGGGACGACAAAGTTTCCTACGACACCTGGTTCTTTGCAGCAGGCTTTCGGTGGTGGTGATGGAGATATATTTTATGTTGTTCTCGACCGAACCCGTAGCGGTACGGCACAATTACGTTATTCCACTCTGCTGGGCGGCACAAGTATTGAAAATGGAATTACGTTGAAAACTGATAACAATGGCGCAGCAATTATCGCCAGCCGAATATTCAACCCGGGAACACTGCCGACTACCGCCGGTGCTTATCGCTTAACTCCTCGCGGAAGCATAGATGTAGGAATAAGCAAAATCGCACCCACGCCCGAATTCCCCCTGCGAACAGGCTTCGGTTCTGCTCTTCGCTTCGACGGCAACACCGCCACAGGGCGCTTGCAAATGCCGTATTCTGCACAACTTAACGTTGGAACGGAGGATTTCACGATTGAGTGCCTCGTGAACACCACCAACACAGAAGAATCCACCATATTGACAACGCGCTGGAACTCCCTAAGTAACGCCCAACGCTGGTGGGCGCTGGGAACCCTCGCGGCTATGCCGGGGCGTATTTTTTTTGAAGTGAGTTGGGGGGGAGCAAATAACGCAGTCATTTCCACACGCAGCATTAACGACGGTCGCTGGCATCATATCGCCGTAAAACGCACAGGAACTCGTATTGAGCTCATCATTGATGGCGTTCCCGATGCAACGATGACTATACCGCTCACGGCAAATCTTTCCGATAACGGCGTGGTCAGCGGGATTCTGAGTGTCGGCGGCTACGGACCATCGCACCCTGCACGACATTTTACGGGCATGATTGACGAAATCCGCCTCTGGCGCGGTGTCGCCCTCAGCCGCGATGTCATTTCCCGCTTCAATGGGCAAGAACTCACCTCCGACCATCCGAATTTTCCTCGCTTGACGGGCTATTGGCGGTGTAATGACTTCGACGGACTCACAACACTTGATGCCACCACAAACCGCAACCACGCTGCCATGACGAATATCTTTGGCAACGATGTGTTCTACACCACCCAAGATTACACTCTCTTTGTCTCCCCGCGCACCGCATCAAATCTTGCTCCACGTATCATTCCCAGCGTCGGGCAGATTTCCTCCAATTTCCCCGTGAACCTCTTGCTTACGGGTACAAACGGCGGTTCGCCCTTGGCAAACGTTACCGTAAGCGGACAGGCTTTTCAGTATGCTCCCCGCTCCGGCGCTGTCCAGCAGGGACTCACTGACCGCGTGAGTTACCGCCTTGCTCAAGAGCGCGATACCGTCAGCAGCAGCCTCACGGTGCGCTTTCTGCCCGAACTGGAAAGCCGCACCGTTTATGGGCTGCCGGACACACCGACCTCGTTGGCAAGTGGTTACACGGTTTTCGGCGGCACAACACCGCTCACCTATTCGTGGTCTCCGGCTGCGGGACTGAGCAGCACAAGCGCCAGTGCGCCCTCCGCCACCCTTGCCACCAATGCAACCTACACTCTCACCGTCACCGATGCACTGGGCTTCAGTGTCTCTACGTCGGTCAGCGTGAACGTCAATGGTCCGTTTTACTACATCTCCGGCGATGCCGCCCAGCGCTCTTCGTGGAATGCAGACCCGCGTGGAACGGCGGTTGCGCCGCTCAGTTTGGCGGCGAGAGCCGAGTTTATTGTCCCTTCCCCGCGAACAGCCCAGTTACAATCCTCACTTTCCCTGCCGAGTGGCACCGTTTTGACGATTGAGACGGGGGCAAGTCTATCAATTGCCAGCGACGTAACGCTCTCCAACCAAGGCGTGGTGCAGATTGGCGGTACATTGAAGTTGCAAAATAACGCAAACGTAACGGGAACACCCGTGCGCTGGCTTGGGAACGGAGCAGTGCTGAACTACACGGGCAATCAAGCAATCGCCAGCAGCAACGTCGAATTTCCTACGAGTATGACCATTGCCAGCGTTGTGGTGGATAATAGCGGCGGTGTGCGGCTGAACGGCAGTAAAACGGTCACAACCGCATTTACCCTTACTGCCGGAGCAATTTGCAACACCAGCGCTGCCACACTGCGCCTTGCCGCAGACGTACATCTCACCGGGCGCTTTGCCGATGATTCGCTTGGAACACTGATGATTGACGGAAGCGGTAGAGTAAACGGCTTGCTCAATATGACCGCACCAAACTCCGCCGGATCAAGCACTGCTGCGGCTATCGGGCGTTTGCGTACGCTGTCGCTGAACCGTGCGGGGCTGCGCTTGCCTCTCGGTGCACCCTTGGCATTAACCGAAAGCCTGATACTAACAGGTGCAACGCTCATTGCGCCCGCCGCAAATTTCCTACGACTGCTTGGAAACGGCGCAACGGCGTTTGTCGGCAGTGGTCGGCAAGCATTTGTCGAAGGTGCGGTGCAGCGCGTGATTCCGCCTCGTTTGGCGGCAAACCCGACCCAAGAATTTCTCTTCCCCGTTGGGCAATCCGCACCGATGCCGTTTGCACTCGTCGCACCGGAAAGCGGCTCCGAAGGCGCAATCCTTCAGGCGGAAGCATTCAACGCAGCACCACCGGGAACGATTGGCGATGGCATTATCGGCGTGAACAATGTCGGTTATTGGTCAACACGCCTTGTAAGCGGCTCTCTTGCTCAGTCCCGAGTGCGCATTACCCCCACAGGAACCCCAACACCCCTGAGCAGTATCGCACGGACAGATGAGGCGGGCGGCGCATTCACGGGAGTTGAATCGGTCGTCGGCACAACAAGCATTGTCAGCGTTCCTCTTTCGGGTGCGCTTCTCGGCGGCATTTTTACCGTGGGCTTCAATGAGCCGCCACGCATCAGTAGTTTCAGCCCCCTCAATGCCACCAGTGGTACGTTTGTGAGCATTGTGGGTACAAATTTCACCACCAATTCTCAAGTGCGCTTCGGTGGCGTTCCGGCGGATTCAGTGCGCTTTATTTCCTCACGAGAACTACGCGCAAGAGTTGGTGCGGGCGCAAGCGGCAAAGTCGAGGTTGAAACCCGATTCGGTGCGGCAGTTTCCGAGCAGCAGTTCCGCTATTTACTACCGCCCACCATCACCGATTTTACGCCGCGTTCAGCCCCGTCTGGCGGGCGCATCGTCCTCAAAGGAACGAATTTCAGCGACCCGGCAGAAGTCTTTTTTGGTGGCATTGCCGCAATACCAGTAAACGTGGAATCAGATTCGGTGCTGACAGCAGTCGTTGGCTCCGGCACAAGCGGCGAGATGCGGCTTCGCACCCGAAGCGGAACGGCAATAGCGGGAACAGAGTTTGGTTTTGAAGGAGCGCCAAGCATCACCGCATTCGCGGAACGAGCCGTTACGACGGGCGGCACACTGACGATTATCGGCACAAATCTTTGGGCGGCGCAGCAAATCCATCTTGGCGGCGTTGTTGCGGAAATTATCGGCGCTCGTGGGAAACAAGTGATTGTAAGGGTTCCGGCGGGAATCACGGTATCACAGGCTTCGGTACAAGTTTCCACGCCGTTTGGTCAGGCAATGTCCGCACAAAGCATTCGCATCACGCCTTCGGTGCGGATTGCCGTTGTTGCGCCCCGTCTTGGGGTTCCGGGAACGGCGATTGTGCTGGAAGGTGCAGGATTCATCGGCGTAACAACGATGACGATTGCGGGAATACCAGCGCTTTTTTCAGTAAATTCCGATGAAATGCTTTCGGTAACGGTCGGGAGTATTCGTTCTCGCGGCAAAATTATTCTGACGGGTTCGACGGGAAGCGCAGAATCCACCGAGGATTTCCTGCTTGCAGCGCCCACCATCACGAGTTTTCAGCCAATCGCTGCCACGAGCGGTACGGTGCTTACTATCACCGGAACAAACTTTTACGGCATTAGCAGCGTTACCATCGGCAGCGTTCAGGTAAGCCGATTCACCGTGGAGTCGCCAACGCGCATGACAGCGATTGTGCCACAGAGTGAACGCGGAAGCGGCCTTGTGACAATACAAAACGATGGCGGCACGGCAAGCAGTGCCTCGCTTCTTGCCAATCCGTTCTTTACCTTTGTGCCAACTCGCACAAATACGCGCTCTCCGCGTATTTTCGCCTTCAGCCCCAAGGGAGGCGGAACGGGAACACGTGTGCTTGTAAGCGGCGAAAACCTTGATTCCGCCTTGGTTGGCTACGCAGGAGGCGCACTAGCGCAGCGCGTAGAATCGCTTTCTTCGACGGCGGCTATCCTGACCATCGGCGATGGCGCAAGCGGCGCACTGCAAGTGCTGACAGCAAATGGCGTTGGGACTTCCACAGCACGATTTACCTATTTCACACCGCGCGAAGTTGATTCCCTTGCACTCCGAGAAGCCGCACGAATTTGGGCTTTGCGAACGACAAACCGTTCCGATGAACGCCTAAACTGGCGCATGGGCGCGCTTCCAATGGAGCGCTGGAACGGCATTACGCTTGATAATGGGCGTGTTGTGGGCATTACCGTTACGGGGGCAAATCTTTCGGGCATATTGCCGGACACGTTGGCACAGCTCACAGCGCTGAGAACCTTGATTTTGGAGCGGTGTAATCTCTCCGGCGGGCTGCCGCAATTTATCGAGAACCTCAGCGCTTTGGAACATCTCAACCTCATTGACACTCCCCACGCCTGAAGGCGGGGGATTCTTGGGCTACCCAGCTAACGCCGTTGTATATCTCCCAAGCTATCACGGTCTGCCCGACCGCTAAGGCTGTTTTAGAGCCATTTGTTTGTTTCGTCGAACTACAAATTTTAGCTTGGT
>CANHDJ010000007.1 GCA_947459425.1 Ignavibacteria bacterium | reverse complement strand
GAGACATATTCCATCGTCTTCGACGAAGAAACGCATCGTTGTGTTGGCAAAGAAACAGGAGAGACTGCTCATATGGAGCGGTGGAACAACACCCTTCGGCAGCGTGTGGGGCGTTATGTCCGCAAAACCCTCTCGTTTTCTAAACTTAACTTTTGGCATCAGATTGTAACCGAAATGTTTATTGTTACTTACAACCCATCATGCGTTAGTTGACCACTACCTGTTCGCTATACTTAATGCTATTGGAACAAAATACCGAGTTACTTTTGAGAATTAACTTATGAACACACTCTTCAAGACTTACACCCGCACCAACATCCTTCGCGGAGCCATCGTCTATGCCGTCGGAGACGGAGTAGCCATGCTTATTTTGGGGAAATTCCTCATTTGGCGAATGCTGGGAATGATGACAATTGGTGCGGTTATTTATGCCCTCGAAATTCCCGCCTATTTTGCATGGATAAGCCGCAAGACCGCTCACGTACTTGGCTGGAAAGGCGCACTCGCCAGAACAGCGCTTGCATGGCTCTATTTTAACCCACTTTGGATAGCGCGGCATTTGGCATTTGTCAAAATCTTCTCCGGCGCATGGAACGAGATTTCATCAGCACTTCTGCTCACGGCATGGTATTCGTTTTTGGGGAGTATTCCTATTTCACTCGCAGGAAATTTTCTCATTCAAAACATCCTCCCCGAAAAACATCGTTTTCTCGGAAGCGCTATTTTCTCAGGCTTAACGGCAATTTACTATGCTCTCAGCAGTGTCTGGTTCGGGTAGAAGGTCGAGGAATAAAGCCACTCTCGACGAATGACCAATGCACTAATGACTAATCAAGCAATCCACCAATGACCTCCAATCTCTCCTTCTGGCAAAATATCCTCAACCGCCTTCGGCGCGATGTTCCATGCGTCCTCTACGTCGTCGCGGCGGCAGAAAAAGGCTCGCCCGGGAATGCGGGCTTTGCGATGGGCGTTGCCCTAAACGGCAGCAATGAAGAGACTTGGGGGACAATCGGCGGTGGGATTATGGAGAAAAACCTTGTGGGTGAAGCATCGGCAGCGCTCCGCAATCAACAATCACTTCATTGGCTGCGCAAGCTACATCACTACAAGCGTTCCGATGGCTCCGTGCAGGAATCGGGCTTGATTTGTTCGGGTTCTCAAACGGTTGTGGCTTGTACGCTTTCGGGCAACGACGTTGCGACTGTGGAGCGCATACTGACGGCACTTTCCACACCATCACCACTCAGAGTGCAGGTTTCAAGGAAAGGTCTCTCCACATCGCCCGCAAACAGCTCTCCGCCTCGCTTTCTTCTCGAAAACGCCGCAAATGAGCATTGGTGCTATTCCGAAACAATCGGCGCACCAGACACGGTGATTATTGCGGGCGGCGGACACGTTGGGCTTGCTTTGTCGCGCCAGATGGCGCTTCTGGGCTTTTACGTTGTTGTGGCGGATGAACGCGAAATGCTGGAAACGATGCAGCAAAACACCTTTGCCAACGAGCGCTATACCACATCGTATCAAGATTTCGGCGAGATCGTCGTGCAGTATGCAGGGCGCAAGGTATTTGTGGTAATTGCGACAGCAAAGTATTCTTCGGATGTGGAAACGCTGGTTTCACTTGCGCAGATTCCTGAAACACCGCACTACATCGGGCTTATGGGCAGCAAAGCAAAAATCACGACCATCATGCGGGATGTGCGCTTGGCAGGAGTCCGTGAGGCGTGGATTCAAGCGGTGCGAGCGCCAATAGGTGTGCAAATAAACAGCGACACGCCGGAAGAAATTGCCGTGAGCATTGCGGCGGAGATTATCGGCATAAACAATGCACGGTAATTTTTCCGTCACCCCCAAGAAAACCGCTTGGCTATTGATGCGCTCTTTCGTAAGTTCAGACACATTTTCCGTGGATATACTTGTTACGTTCTTGCAAACTCTATGAAAGTTGCTCAAATCATCGCGCTTCTCGAAAAACATGGTTGGGTACTTTCTCGGCAAAAAGGCAGCCATCGTCAATTCAAGCATACGGAGAACCCAAATGTCATCACTGTGCCGGGAAATCTGAGCGACGATATACCGAAAGGAACGGAACATCAAATCCTCAAAAAATCTGGGCTTAAAAAATAACCATCAATCATCCATTATGACTCCTTACACCATCATTATCGAAAAAGCCACCAGTAATTATGCAGCATACAGCCCTGATGTCGAGGGATGCGGTACGACTGGTTCGACAATCGAAGAGACGATTGCTATGATGAAAGAAGCTCTGGAGTTTCATTTTGAAGGGCTTGCTGAAAACAGCATAGAAATACCGCCACCACGAGGGTTAGCGCATCATCTTCTTGCTTCAACCGAGGATAATCCGTTGTTTCATAGCCCAATGGATATGGTCGCATTTATTGACCCCGATATTCTGCAATGGGAGGTAAATATTGCCCCAGAACCACAAACTTTCCCCGTATAACTATGAACACCCTTCATTTCATTCTCAATGACCACGAAGTCACAACCAATGAGCATTCCGCCACAACCGTCCTTGATTTCGTGCGGCGCTCCGCCCATCTTACGGGAACAAAAGAAGGTTGCCGCGAGGGAGATTGCGGTGCCTGTACGGTGCTTATCGGTGAACTCCAGACCTTAGACGGAAAGCCGCACGTGCGCTACATTTCTGCCAATTCCTGCCTCCTTCCGCTTGGCGAAATGCACGGCAAACACATCGTGACGGTCGAAGGCGTAACATTGGCAGCGCAAAGCGCTGAGAATCCCACACAACCCGCATTAAACCTTGTTCAGCAAGCAATGGTGGACACAGGCGGGACGCAATGCGGCTTCTGCACGCCGGGTTTTATTGTTTCAATGACGGGGTACTCGCTCACCGCACAAAACCTCACGGCGGAAGGCATGACGCAAGCTATTGACGGCAATGTCTGTCGTTGCACGGGCTATGCTTCTATCAAACGTGCCATAGACCGCATTATTCCTGCAATTTCAGGCGTAGAGGCGCAGCACAATCGTATTCCAACGCTGGTCACAAAGGGGCTGTTGCCGGAGTATTTTTCAACAATTGCCACACGATTGCTGGCGCTTCAAAACCGCATCAATACAGAAGTTCTTCTTGATGGGGACGAACTGGCGCACACACACGATTTCACCATTGGCGGGGGAACGGATTTATTCGTTCAAAAGCCCGAAGCACTCTTAAAATCTCGCGTCCGGCTTCTTGGTCCACCCAAAGTACCAATAATGCCCGTCCACGAAGAAGAGGGCTGGTGCGTGATGGATGCCCGAACCCCTGTTGCCGCCTTCCTTGCCTCGCCGCTTATCAAAAAGCATATTCCGCAAATGCAGTATTTCCTTACGCTGTTTGCCTCCACGCCCATTCGCAACCGCGCCACGCTTGGCGGGAACATCAATAATGCTTCCCCGATTGGCGACATGACCGCGATTTTGCTGGCGTTGAACACCGAACTCACGCTTTTGGCGGCGAATGGAACGGAGCGAACTATTGAACTGCGTAATTATTACAAAGGCTACAAAACGCTTGACCGCGCAAAGGATGAACTCGTCGAAACGCTCCGTTTTAAGCTGTCGGACAGGGGTACAGTGTTTAATTATGAAAAAGTTTCGCGGCGAACGTATTTGGATATTGCCAGCGTGAACACCGCTTTGCAACTGCGTTTGGCGGGTGAGATTATCACCGAAGCACACGCCTCTGCGGGCGGTGTGGCGGCAATCCCGCTGTATCTCAGCAAAACGGCGCAGTATCTTGTTGGGAAGCACCTTTCCACCGAAACTTTCCGCGAAGCCGCTTCCATAGCCGTTTCGGAAACATCGCCTATTTCGGATGCACGTGGAACGGCAGATTACAAGCGGCTTTTGCTCCGACAACTCTTTTTTGCTCATGCGCTGGACTTGTTTCCGGAGCGCGTGGATGCACGAGAATTACTAGCGATGGAGTAACTATGCACTACCAAAAACAACGCTACGTCAACCCGTTCACCGATTTCGGGTTCAAGAAGCTCTTCGGCGAGGAAGCGCATAAAAACTTGTTGATTGACTTTCTCAACGCGCTTCTACCTGAAAAACATCGTATTCGCAATCTTGAATACACTAAAAACGAAGGCTCCGGCGATACCCAGATTGACCGACGCGCCGTCTTCGATATTTCCTGCATCGGCGAAAATGGAGAGCGATTTATCGTCGAACTTCAGAAAGCAAAACAAAATTTCTTCAAGGACAGAAGCGTTTTTTACGCGACGTTCCCAATCAGGGAGCAGGCGGAGCGCGGCGATGTATGGGATTTCGAGTTAGCGGCGGTCTATTGTATCGGAATTTTGGATTTTATTTTTGAAGAAAATCGTGGGAACCAAGAATACAAGCACGTTGTACAGCTTAAAGACCAGCACAATCAAGTATTCTACGACAAACTGACGATGATCTATTTAGAAATGCCCAAATTCACCAAAACCGAAGCCGAGCTTGAGACACACACCGATAAATGGCTGTATTTCTTCCGCCATGTTAGTCAGTTGGCGGATATTCCGCCCTCATTGCAGGAGCAGATTTTTGAAGAAGCATTCCGCATAGCGGAGATAGCGCAATTTACACGAGCGGAGTACAATAGTTACGAGGCTTCGCTGAAGTATTATCGAGACAACCAGAACACGTTTGATTTTGCCGTGCAGGAAGCACAAAAAAAGGGTGAAGAACGTGGGAAAGAAATCGGGAAAGAACTTGGACGTGCAGAAGAGCGCGAAGCAAGCCTCGCACGTGAGCAAGCAGAGCGCCTCACGATTGCCCGCAATCTCAAGGCTCTTGGCATTGCCCCTGAAGATATTGCCAAGGCAACGGGCTTAAATGCCGCACAAATACAGGGTTTGTAACAACTATGTCTTTCAGACAATATGCAAAATTCCACAAACAACAAACATTTCGACGCAGCCCGCCATGTAAGCGGTCTTTCGCAGTTTCTTGACGATATGAGTATTCCCGAAGGTACGCTCCATGCGGCAGTCTTTTATGCAAAAGTCGGGCATGGGCATATCAAAAACCTGAACACCGCTCCGGCACTTGCACACAAAGGCGTTCATGCCGTGCTGACCGCCAGCGATATTCGTGGTGAAAATCAAATTGGCGGCATCATCCCCGACGAACCCCTGTTGGCAGACGGTGACGTACATTTTTGGGGGCAGCCGATTGCGGTTGTTGTGGCGGAAACAGCAGCATTAGCGCGGGAAGCAGCGCTTGCGATTGAATGCGATATTGAGGCGCTGTCCGTTATTACCGACCCACGCGAAGCCGCCGCACAAGGACAGTTGATTATGCCCGCTCGGACAGTCGAGACGGGAAATGTTGATGCGGTCTGGTCTGAGTGCGATATTGTGATTGAAGACAAGGCAGAATCAGGCGGACAGGAGCATTTGTACCTCGAAACGCAAGGCGCTTTTGCCGTTCCGACCGAAGGAGGCGGTGTGCGAATTGTGTCGTCCACGCAAGGTCCGACGGCGGTTCAGCGGGCAGCCGCAAAGGTGCTGGGCTTGCCGATGCACCTAATTGAGGTAGATGTACTCAGGCTTGGCGGCGGTTTTGGCGGCAAGGAAGACCAAGCCACGCCGTGGGCAATTATGGCAGCAATGGCAGCGCTGAAATTAAACCGCGCCGTCAAACTCACCTTGCCACGCCAAGAGGATATGCGCATGACCGGGAAGCGGCACCCCTACTCGTCGGATTTCAAAATCGGCTTGACCAAAACGGGTAAGATTCTGGCACTTGAGGCAACCTTTTATCAGGATGCGGGCGCTGCTGCCGACCTTTCTCCGGCGGTGTTGGATAGGACGCTTTTTCATTGTACCAACAGCTATTTTATCCCCAACGTCCGCGCAACAGGTATTTCTTGCCGCACGAATGTCCCACCGAACACGGCATTTCGCGGATTTGGCGGTCCACAAGGAATGTTTCTTATCGAAGCCGCCATCTATCGGGCTGCCGAGGCGATGAGCGTGGAAGCAAGCGTGATTCAACGGGCAAATCTCCTCCGCGACGGCGATACGTTTCCTTACGGGCAAGTGACCGAGCGCTGTCAAGCAGAGCGGACGTGGGACGAAACAGCACAAACATTCGCCCTTAAAGCAGCACAGAAACGAGTTACAGACTTTAACGCTCAGAATATATTGTACAAAAAAGGTATTGCCGTTATGCCGATTTGCTTCGGTATTTCTTTCACCAATACGATGATGAACCAAGCCAGTGCGCTTGTACACATTTACTCGGACGGTAGCGTCAGCGTCAGCACGGGCGCGGTGGAGATGGGGCAAGGGGTGAATACGAAAATTGCCCAGACTGCCATGATGATATTTGGATTGCCGGAAGAGCGCATCAAGGTTCAAACCACCAACACAAGCCGTGCGGCGAACACCTCGCCCACCGCCGCCAGCGCCGGAGCGGATTTGAACGGCAAAGCTACCGAAATTGCTTGCGTGGCGCTCCGTGAGCGGCTTTTGGCGCTTGCCCGTACTGAACTTCGCGGCACCGCAGATGATACACTGACATTTCACCAAGAAAAAGTCTGGCATAACGGCGTGGAAACAAGTCTTACGTGGAATATACTTGTACAGACAGCGTTTTTTCAGCGCGTCAAACTCTCAGAGCAGGCGCAATACGCCACGCCGCTTATCCACTTTGACAAAACCACGATGAAAGGTCGTCCATTTGCGTATCACGTCTATGGAACGGCGATATTTGAGGTGACGGTGGACTGTTTGCGCGGTGTCTATGAGGTGGAGAGCGTTCAAGCGGTACATGATTTCGGGCAGAGTTTTAACCACACTGTTGATTTAGGGCAGGCGGAAGGCGGCATTATGCAGGGTATAGGCTGGATGACGATGGAGGAAGTTATTTATGGCGAAAATGGGCGATTGCTTACTGATGCGCTTTCCACTTACAAAATTCCCGATATTTATGCCGCGCCGAAGCGGATAGATGTGCGCTTTCTGGAAAATTCCGAAAACCCGATGGGCATTATGAACTCAAAAGCCGTCGGAGAGCCGCCCTTTATGTACGGCATTGGCGCATATTTCGCACTTATGAATGCACTGAAGGCATTCCGACCTGACAAACGCTTGCTGTTGAAAGCGCCGATGTCGCCAGAGCGTGTGCTGATGGAGTTGTATGCTGCTGCGCCCGTAAATACTTAAATGTTCTCGCCTGAAATTTTTGATTCTTCATCACATTTCAAATGTCTGTACTATCCATTCTCTCAGCACTTCCCGATTTTCTTCCTGCCGAAGCGTCAGCGTTCACACGCTCACTCTGCGAATCGGCGGAACTCACGGCAAATGTTGTTCCCATGTCTCTGCCGGAAACACTCCCTGAAGCCGCACAAATGCTGCTTGCGCTCTATGGAAGTTTTGCGAAAGTCTTGGAAACACGACAAATCGCCAGCATAGCAGCCGAAAAACGCTTAAAAAGCTGGGGTGTATGGGAGCAGTATTCTCGTGAGGATTTGCCAATCACCTTGGAACGCGCCTTGCAGCCGCTACGCGGCATTGCAGTAGCATATCCAGAGATAGAGACGGATTTGCGCGAAGGAAGAGTTCCGCAGAATATTGTTTTTCGGTCGGCATGGCACTTTTTTTGTTTTCGCTACGGACATCGGGGGCTGTACGAAGGCGATATTGCGGTGTCGCGGTTTCGGGAAACCCCTCAAAAAACCTTTGCCCAAGCACTCGCGCTCGCGCCTTTGCGGAAGTATGATGATGAATTTCCCGAAACGCCCAAAGCATCGTGGAAATCTCGACTTCTCAGCCAGCAGTGGAATAGGTATGCGGCAGAACAGCACGAAATCGAACTCCTGCGCTCGGAGACGATGAAGCAGAGTTTTGCAATACGTCTTGCTATGCTGGAACAGGCATCAGAGCTTGTGCGCACTGGGCGATTAGAAAATACCGATGCTCTTTGGAATTACTCGAAAGATGATTTGGTAAAACTTTGAAATACAAGGCTTTGCCGATGCTTTCTTAAAGAGTAAATAGCCCATAGAGGTTATGAAATTTCATCTTTGTCTTTCCATTACATTGTCACGGCATTCGCCCCCAACCCCCAATAATCTATGTGGTTCTTCAAACCAACAATCGAAGAAATTAACCAAATGTCGCGCAATACCATGGTCGAACATTTGGGCATCACCATCACTGCCATTGGCGAGGATTACCTCGAAGCACGAATGCCTGTGGACAAGCGGACGCATCAGCCTATGGGCTTGCTGCACGGCGGCGCATCGGTCGTGCTTGCAGAAACGCTCGGCAGCTTCGGCGCATATCTGTGTGTCAACCCCCAAGAAAAGGCGTGTGTGGGCTTGGAAATCAATGCCAATCACATCCGCTCGGTGCGCACGGGCTTCGTGATTGGACGCGCCACACCGAAGCATCTTGGCAAAACAACGCAAGTTTGGGAAATTATTGTATCAACCGAAGACGGAAAACCCGTGTGTTTAAGCCGTTTGACGGTGCAAGTATTGGATATTCAAAAAGAGGTGCGCTGATGACGCAAATACGCCACCAATGCCGCACCAAGGGCGAAAGTGAGAACACTAACGACAATAAGAATTTCCCCATACTCATCTCCTATTGTCACTGTTGGCAATGGTAATAAACGCAGTTCCCACAGTGTTAATCCCATCAAACCCAGCAATGAGGCGCTTGTGAGATAATACGTCGCCCGTGCCAGAGCGCCCGAATACCGCCCCAGTATTGGCAACGATACCGCAATGCCGAACCACAGAATCCCGCCAATACTGAGGCTCCAAGCCGGAATAATGCGTAACAACGCCGCAAAGCCAAGTGCATACCATTCCGGCAGTGCGTTTGGCGGCGTGGCGAGTGCTTGCGAAGAATCCAGAGGAAGCCCCAATGCGCCTATTGGCGCGGGCGACAGACTACACGCCATCACCACACACAGCCAAATCACCCCAATACTCAGCAAACAATACTCCGCCCACTCTTCACGCTTTGGAGCGTAGGCACGGAGCGCGTACCAGCACACAAGCAGCAACGCCGGAAGAAAAAGAATATGCAGCACATACACCCGAATAAGCGTTGGTGCGGCTATTGCCGAAGCACCCCGCAGAGCGTCCGCCAAAGACTTGCCCAGAAGCGGCATAGAATCAAGGGTTGAAAGGACAATACTTAGTGCAGCAAAACTCCGAAGATTCATGGGGAGAATATAGCCCAAAATGCTTGTCCCAATGCTTATGGCGCAAATGGTAATGCCCATAGCCCAGTGAAAGAGCGGTATTTGGGCATAATATCCGCTCAAAAGCGCCCCGCTAAGCCAGCACACCAGTACAACAATCAGCACATTCGCTGCCGCCGCATGAATGCCGCGCACAAGTCCGCCAAAGTCCGCAGACCGCATAATTCCTTGTTCTATGCTGTAATACGCGGTATTGGGGAGATGCGGCGCATTGCTTTGGGGTTGCGCGAGAAGGCGAGAAAGGAAACGAAGCGTGTCGGGCTCATAGAATGGCGCTTTTATGGCAGTGTCGTATTCGGCGAACAAAATTTCGTGAGCGTTGTAGAGGGTTTTTGTGGGTTTATAGCGAAAGGATTGCGTTACTTCCAGCATCACCAGAGGCTTTCCGCTTTCGGTCATGGCTTGACGTAAGGACGGCTCGTAGTATAGCGTCAAAAGCGCACCAGTAAAGGCTTGCAGCACAAAACAGACACAAGCGCTGCGCAATAGCCATTCGAGAGGAGTATGAACGGTTATTTTCATGGCTGTCCCAAGATACTCAAACAACAATTGATGGCATCTAACCTTGCGTCGAGCGTTGTCATTTTCATTATGCGCACCCGCTTTTACGCCTTCCAGACCTGTTCGTGGGCGGCGGGCATACCATTCAAGGCATTGCGCGTATCAATCACCGTGTCGCACCATTCCAAGAGTTCGGTGTAATTGACCGATTTATGATTAGTTACAATGATAGCCGCATCGTAGGCGGAAACAACGTCTTTACGCCATTCTACGGATGCTTTGCCCGTGTAAGCAGCGTGTTCGCGGGTCGGCGGGATAACGGGAATGTAGGGGTCGTAAAAATCAACAAGCGCTTTTTCATGTCCCAGCAAATCCATAATGGCAAAGGTTGGGGATTCACGCATATCATCCACATTCGGCTTGTAGGCAAGTCCCACACAGAGGATGCGGCTGCCATTCATGCACTTTTTCTTGTGATTGAGCGCCTCAATCGTGCGGCGCAAGACAAATTGCGGCATGGCAGTATTGACCTCGCCCGCAAGCTCAATAAAGCGCGTGTGCAAGCCAAACTCTCGTGCTTTCCACGTCAGATAAAACGGGTCAATCGGAATACAATGCCCGCCCAAGCCCGGACCCGGATAAAACGGCATAAAACCAAAAGGCTTCGTTTTTGCGGCTTCGATAACTTCGTGAACATCAATTCCCATCGCATGGAAAACCAATTTAAGTTCGTTCACCAGCGCAATATTGACCGAGCGGAAAATATTTTCCAGAAGTTTCACCGCTTCGGCAGTTTTGGGATTGGAGACGCGCACCGTCTTGACGATAGCCGCAGAGTAGAGCGCTTCAGCAATATCCAACGCATCTTCGCCGTCGCCGCCAATCACTTTTGGTATCGTTGCTGTGCCGTAATTGGGATTGCCCGGATCTTCGCGCTCAGGGCTGAAAGCAAAAAAGATGTCCTTACCGGAAGCGAGTCCCGAAGCCTTCTCGCAGATGGGACGAATGAGTTCGTCCGTTGTGCCGGGATAGGTCGTAGATTCCAGAATAATGATTTGACCAGCTTTTAGGTGCGCCGCAATCGCATTCGATGTGCTGATGATATAGCTCATGTCCGGCTCGCGGTGCTTGGTTAGCGGCGTAGGAACGCAAAGAATAACGGCATCCACATCGCGGACGATAGCGAAATCGTTTGTGGCGCGAACACGCTCTGAAGCGCTTAATTCCTGCATTTCTGCGGCAGGAAAATGTTTGATATAGCTTGTGCCAGTGCGAAATGCTTCGACTTTTGCCGTGTCAATATCAATCCCCACCACGCGGAAGCCTTGTTTATGAAACGCCGCCAACAGTGGCAAGCCAACATAACCCAAACCAACGATACCAACGGTGTAATCGCGTTCGCTAATGCGCTTAATCAGTGCGTCTTTCATCGGAAATATATGCCTAGTTTTCAAAATAGTGTGTAAGGATGCGGATGCTGTACAATCGCATATAGCTTGCAAATATAGCATTTTTTGTAGCGAAGTGTGGTGAGATTTTTTTGAAAGCACGATTTTACGCCCTTTTGCGCAAAATATTTTGCGAATACGGCGCAATCGCGTAGGTTTGCATCATACCAAGTACCATCATATTGTCACCGTTTTTTTCAGGAACACTCTATGGAAAATATCGCCATCGTCGTGCTTCTGCTTTTCGGCGTAACATTTCTTGCCGTTCTCAGTCAAAAAATTCGCTTCCCATTCCCCATTGCTCTTGTGCTGATTGGCTTGGTGATTAGCCTCATCCCGCATCTTCCCCCGATCGCGCTAGATCCGAATATCGTTTTTCTTGTCTTTCTACCCCCGTTGCTGTATGCGGCGGCGTGGTACACGAGTTGGCACGAATTTAAGGCGAATTTACGCCCCATATCGCTGGCAGCGTTTGGCTTGGTCTTTTTTACGACTGCGCTTGTCGGCGTGGCGGCGCATTGGTTGATACCGGGTTTGGGCTGGGCAGAGGCGTTTTTGCTGGGCGCAATCGTCTCACCGCCGGATGCCGTTGCCGCAACGTCGGTTACACGAGGTCTAGGGCTGCATCCGCGCATCATTGCTATTTTGGAAGGCGAAAGTTTGCTGAACGACGCAAGTGGGCTGATTGCGTACAAATACGCCATTGCTGCTGTTATGACGGGCGCATTTTCGTTTTGGCAAGCTGGCGGACAGTTTGCGATGGTGGTTGCGGGCGGCGTGGTTATTGGTCTGGCAGTTGGATATATCCTTTTTATTATCCATGAGAAATTTATTTGTGACTCCACCGTTGAAACAACGTTGACGGTGCTAACGCCATACGCATCGTATTTGCTGGCGGAATCCGTCCATGTTTCGGGTGTTTTGGCGGTCGTAGCGACGGGGTTATATTTGTCCTTTCGCTCGGCAGATTTTTTCTCGCACAACTCTCGAATACAGACCTACGCGGTTTGGGACGTTATTATTTTTGTGCTGAATGGTTTGGTATTTATTCTGATTGGCTTGCAGTTGCCGCGTGTTTTAGAGGGCTTAGGCGATTTTTCCTTCGGAACGCTGCTTTGGTACGGGCTTGCGGTGAGTTTGGTTGTTGTGGTGGTACGCTTTATCTGGGTTGTCCCGTCGTCCCTGATACCACGCGCTTTGAGCAAGCGTATTCGGGAGCGTGAATTTTACGACAAGCGCTATATGGCGGTGTTTGGGTGGTCGGGTATGCGGGGAGTCGTTTCGATGGCGGCGGCGCTGGCGATACCGCTCACGGCGGGCGCAAATACGCCATTTCCGAATCGTAATCTTATTATTTTTCTTACCTTTTGTGTGGTAATTTTCACGCTTGTTATTTTTGGATTGACGTTGCCTTGGCTTATTCGGCGCTTGAAACTACCCGCGTACTCGCCGCTTGCGGAAGAATACGAAACACGGATGCTGGTAGTCAACGGCTCTATTGCTCACATTGAGGACAATTTTGCGCTGGTCAATGACAGTATTCTTGCCCGCATCAAGGATAAATACGAGATTAAATTTCATCGTCTCCAAAAAACCGACCTTCCGCTCCGCAGCACAAGTGCGCAGGGCAGTACTTCTTCCACAGCAACCGAGACTTTCAATCAATTTCTCACCCTGCAAATTGAACTTTTGGAAGTAGAGCGCGATATAGCGAAAAATCTCCGTAAACAGGGCAAAGCCAGCGACGAAATCGTGCGAAAAATTGAGCGTGAACTTGACCTTGAAGAGGCACGCTTGAGGATGGATTTGCTGGAGGAATAGAAGCACTCTTCTCGTCCGATAGCGGGCTGTTCGCTTTTCCGTGCCGAACAGAGCCCGCTTTCTCCATCAGACAGGTTACCGCGAAGCCCGTGTACTGGCTTTGCGTCCAAGTTCGCGGACGTGTGCGCAGAGCGGCGCATATTCCTCTTCTTTGATGATGCCGTCCCATTGAATCATCACCGTTTCGGGGAAATATTTGCTGGAATGTTTGATAACATCGGTCAGCGTGGAATCATTGGGATATTTCTTGTCCGCTTGGCGCAAATCCCCAATTCCCAAGCCGCTTTCGCCGTGACAACGCTGACAGCCGTATTTAGTATAGACCTTCAACCCCGCCGAAGCATCTGCCGCAAGCGTATATTCTTCGGCTGGTTTGCGGCTATTTTTGAGAGGTGGTGCGGTCTTGAGGTACGCGTAGATAGAGCTTATTTCGTGGTCAGTCAGTTGTACTTTTCGCTCCATCGGGTAGAGCAGTGGTTTTCCGTCGGGGCGTATGCCATCGTGCATGGCGCGGCGGAAATCTGCTTCCGACCACGAACCAATGCCTGTTTCGACATCAAAGGTAATATTTGCGGCATAGAGAACTTTGCGGTTGACATCCGTCCAATTGCTCCCGCCACCCATGAAGCCCGGTGTTTTCTCAATTTCGAGGGCGTTGACCTTGGTAACGTCGGCGGCATGGCAATCATTACATCCGAGATTGCTCACGAGATATTTTCCAAGCGCGACCTTATTGTTTGAGTCTGGCAAAACGATAGGTTTGGTGGGATACGCAAAGGGCTTAATGACAACACGCATGAGAAATTTCGTCAAGAGCGACGGCGAGGATGGCGTATTATCTACGTCGAGAGGCTGCACCATTGGGTCGGAAGAACGAAGCCATGCAATAATGGAAAATACATCTTCATCTGCCATCATTGGCAGCTTAATCATGTACGGCGGCACGGCACGTCCGGTTTTGGGATGAATCCCGGTGCGAAGCATGGACACCAACTCACCATCCGACCAAGCACCAATGCCTTTTGTCGGGTGCTGCGTGATATTTTTTGTATAAACCGTACCAAATTCCGGTGGCAAATCAAACATCAATCGCCCTGTAATTTGCTTAGTTTCGGGGTTTTGATGACATTCCACGCACAGCATGGAAGCCAGTTTGCGTCCCCGCTCGACCCGTGTGGGCGTGTAATCAATCGTGAGCGTTGGAATGGATGTGTCGTAACGCGGGAAATCACTCCAATACATCGCCGCCACCGCCACGCCTATCAGCCCAATAATGCCGCCAAGCAGCATCAAACCATACTTGAAAACTTTTTTCATAGTTATCCCCTTTTCCCTTTGAATAGTATTTGAAAAAGAATTGTTGTTCAAATATTTTCACCCAAAATAGTCGGCAGAACAAAACCGTGAGAAGCAAGCAATGGAGAGACTTTGCTGGCTCAAAATGCTTCGGTGAAAGAAACGTAAGGATAGAAACTCTGCGTAGCAAAGCCGTATCCGACATCAATCCGCAAATTGATACGCTCTTCTGGCACCAACGCAAACCGCACCCCCGCACCGACACTGTGTTTCAGCGTTGTGAAGTCAAACGCCGATGGCGTAGCGGCAACATTACCCGTTCCAGCAAAAACCACACCGCCAAAACGCCAAAATATCGGGAAGCGATATTCAGCCTGAACATAGCTTAAAACCTTGTCGCGGAAGCGCCCACCAAAGTAGCCGCGCCCCAAAGCAACCCCACTGACATTCTGCCCCAAAAGTCCCAGTCGAAAAAATGGGATGTTACCCGTCATTACATCGGTAAACCACTGCACACCAAGCGTGTGTGCCAAGCCGTTTGATTCTGCATTTGGCTCATTAAACGTCCAATATTTTCGCAATTCCAGCGTTCCGCGCCACCCCTCGAAAGCACTGCCCAAAAGCCGCGTGTAGGGCAGCAACCGCAGGTCAAAAAACTCCCCTTTCCGTGCAGAGACGGCTACGTCGCGGGTGTCGTAATTGAGCGTCAGCCCCAAACCCGCCAATAAGCCTCCATTGCGCCCTGCGATAGAATCCACGCCTTCGTTTGCTAAAAGCCCGACGGCTTGGCGTTCAATAACATTTTGATAATCAATATCGAATCGAACACCAGCATTGATGCCGTTTCTAATGCCTTTCCCATTTAAACTCCACCACAAACTGCCTATCGCCGCCGCCCGAAATATCGTGAATGCCTCGCGGTTACTTTCGGGCATACTATTTCCTACGCCATAAAAAAAATCGGGATACCGCGAAACCTCAAACTGCCCGAAAAGGCGTATATTTTCACGGTTAAAGTACAGTTCCGGTAGCACACTAACGACAAACTGATTCCGCAACGTGTACTGCACACCGCCAAAAATCTGGTTCAAGCGGCTTGTTGAATCGCTATTATCCGGCTGCGGGAAATAATACAGTCCGCCAACCGTCAAAGAAAGCAAAGTTTCCGGCGCATAGCCCGGCACAGGCAAAATACGCCAACCTGTCCGCGAAGGTGGTTCTATAGTGGCTTCGGTACTGCTTTGCGTAGCAGTCGCGGAGCGTTCTTGGGCGTAGAGCGAAATCGGCAGACAAAAGACGCATGGCACGAAGAATATGGACAAGGCAACAATGCTGAGAAAGCGCATGAATACGAGAGTTTGGTGCGAAGAAAGTTGTTCAATCATTAACGGTAATATCGCTTTGCAAGGCGCTCCGGATGTACGCCCAAGCGATAGAGAACCTGCAAATATACATTACCGCACGCTCGTCTCCAATAGCCTTCGCTCTCATAGCGCCGGGCGGAGGTAAAGACAGGGGCTTCAATGACGCGAAAACCCGCATCCTTATTGGCTCTTTCAACAAATTCGACATCTTCCATCAACGGAAAATCCTCACGATAACCGCCCAAGCGCTTGAATACGTCATGACGAGCAAAAATAGCTTGGTCGCCAAAGGGCAATTTCAACCAACGACAGCGCTGCGCCACGTACCACTCTAAGTATCGGTACACCTTGCGTTCATGCGCTATGCGAAACGTAAATGCTCCGGCGCTCAGAAGCGGTAGTGATTGGGTCAACGTAAGAAAATGCTGATAGGATGCCGCCGGAAGGTCTGTGTCGGCGTGGAGAAACAGAAGCCATTCGCCCTTGGCAACCTCCGCACCAGCATTCATCTGCCGACCACGCCCCTTGGGAGCGCCTATCCATCGGCAGTTCGGATACCGTTCGGCGAGACGCTCCAATTTCGCCTGTGTGCCATCGGTGCTGCCGCCATCGGCAAAAATACATTCCCCGTCGGGGAGTTTGCAAAGTGCATCCGCAAGCGCCTCGACACGTGCGGCTTCGTTCAGCGTTGGGATGATAAGCGACACCATGGCGGTTGTTATTCGTTAATGCTCCAATCGTATTCGGTGTAATTTACGGAAAAATTGTTAGCATTCGCAAGTAACATTTCGCCTTGCTCTTTTGGCAGGAAGCGGCTTATATACTGAAGAACGGGTTTTCCGGTTTTCTCGAAATCACCTTTGAACCAGTTAAAAATATTGGAGATTTGGCACGTTTTTTTGCTAAAATCAAACCAATTCTTCTTGTTTTGTGCGAGGAAAATGCGCCCCTGGTCTTCGAGTTGTTCATTGAGTTTCGCAGACTCAAATGCTTCGTTTCGGAGCGGGGGACAGCTTTTTGCCGCACAGACCATCGCAAAATGCACACGCGGGTCGCCTTTGGTGCGAATAATGTCGTTTTCCACGCCATTGAGTGAATATTTTTTGCCGTTAATCTCAATGAATTGCTTGTCCCATATTGTGCTTTTGGCAATCGTCGCAAAAATCAGCCCGCCCGCACCACTAGGGCTATTGAGGTCGGTGATACTTTTAAGCGGATAATTATCGCACATCACTTTGAGCGTAAAGGCATTGTAAACATTGATCCAAAAAGCGAGTTCGTCTTTGCCGGAAAGCGTCTTGGGGTCGGTTTTGCTAAGTTGAGCGAGGTAATCCGCAAGGCGCTTGTCCTGCTTTATACTTTTGTAATTCACGCGCCCATCTTTCACGTGGTCATACAAAAGTGCCGTAAAGCCTGAATTGTCAATATTTGCTTGTGCCGAAAATGAGCAAAGCAGCGCAAATGCACACGCGCAGCAAAAAAATTGTGCTAGCATAGTCGTGAAAAAATAGAAATGAGCGGGGGTGGAAATTATAGTGACAGTACGAGATTAGAAGCGCTTCGGATTTTTCCCCAAAGCCCATACAACCACGAAGAAGCAGTAATACGGGCGCACGGGCGGAGAATTTTCTCAAAAAAAACGACCAAATTTTATCGCGGAATTGCTATTTTACTGGACGGACAACACTTGAAGTCTTCAAGAAATTGCATCAACAAAATCAATCGTATCACCAAATAATTTTCCCCACTTGTGTTATGCGTCAATATTCTCAACGCCGCTTCCTATCAGGTATCGCAATCATAGTCTCAATTGTCGGTATCACTCTCGGCACCCCACAACTCCGCGCCCAAGCTACGGCGGGCGAACAGGCAGCAAACGAGTCCCGATATATCGTGGATATGCCCACGGCGGGAGTTCTTGCAAAATCCCGCTTTGCTTTTGACGGCTACGTTTTTGGCAATAGCGGCGTGATGGCAGAATTTACCGCTTCGCCTTTTACGAATCTTCAACTAGGGATAAGTTTTGGCGGTTCAGGCTTTCTCGGCAATAACAGTATTATTTTCCAGAACTTACCCGGATTTCACGCACGATTTCGTCCATTGGATGAGACATTAACGATTCCTGCTGTTACCGTTGGCTTTAGTTCGCAAGGGCGCGGGGAATATAGCGGTGGGCGCTTTCTGACGCATTCGCCCGGCATTTTTGTCTCCGCCAGCAAAAACTTTGTGCTGTGGGGATCGCTTGCTGTTCATGGCGGTATCAATTATTCTTTCGACCCGGTACTTTCTGAGCGCTTTCCGAATGCGTATATCGGCATTGAAAAGACCATTGGGAATATTGTCTCTCTCAGCATTGAGTACAATCCCACACTAGACGACCCGCGTGTTCGCTCACGGGGCGGGCTATTGAATACCGCCATTCGTGTCAGCACGGGGCGTGGGTTTACCGTTGAGGTGCAGGTGCGGGATTTATTCAGCAATTTGCCGAATGCAACACTTCCGTATCGCATGGCACGAATTGAATTTATCGGTGCGTTTTAGCAAATCTTTTTGCTAAAAGTCAATAGTTGCCAGCACGGAAGAATAGATATTTTCCATCTCATCGCGCGGGATGAGTTTGCGTCCCGTAAAGGTAAGGTCGGAAAGAGTGCATTCGTAGTAATTGCCAAATGATGAACGGAACACCGCCACGCGGTTCAATGTCGCGCCGTTGTCGGTGGTGTAGCGGTAGAGGCAAAAACGCTTTGTCCCGACTTGGACTTCTTCAAATTCTCCTAAGCGCTTGATATTGCGCATTTTCGTGTCGCGCTTGGTTGCACTAATTTTCCCGATACCCACCAAACCGTCCTTTTGAAGCACTTGGTCAAAATTTTCTTCTTTGCGCAAAACAGAATAGGCGAGGCTTGCGGTATATTGATTATTCACCGCAACGCTAAAAATCTGGACGGGCAGATTGGTCTCAATATTCACCAATGACCATTCCATAGGCAGAAGCGAGACCATATCACCCAATTCGGAGCGCACGACCTCATCCGACATTGCCACAAGAGGCTTCGACGGAAGTTGCCGAAGTGGGCGCTCTGCTTCTGCTTTTGCGGCTGTTTTGGCTTGAGGTTGCTGTTGCGTCGGCTTCTGCACAACGACAACACAACCCGACAGCGGCAATATCAAGCAAAACGCTCCCAGCACAAGACACAAAGCGGCTTGCAGGGCGACAGACGGAATGAGAGGAACAAAGCGTTGATGGTGCGGCATGGCTGGTCAACAATGGTTATTTGCGGGGATGAAAAAAGATTTTTTCTCCTGCTTCGATGCGCACAGCGAGAATATTTTCCGCAGGAACAAGCGGACAACTGTATTCATCGTTGTAGTTGCAATACGGATTAAAAGCACGATTAAAGTCAAGAACGTATGGCAAGCCCGCAGAGGGGATTTCCACATCCACATAACGACCGGGGCGATAGGTGTCCGTCCCGTTGGTTGCGTCTTTGAATGGAACAAAATATCCACGCTGCATTTTACCTTCCAATCCCGTATAACGATATGCCGTCAAACGGCATGAATCCTTGCCGATGGCAAAATGAATGCGCCCGGCACGAAGCATCAGGCGGATTTCGTTGTCATTAGTCAAAATGCGTACCGTGTCTTGGTTTGGAAAAGCCTCAAACCGTGCCAGCAAGCAATAATCAGCGCTTGGGGCAAAATAGCTTAATCCCTGAAATAGCGCTTTCTCTTCTGCCCGGAGCGGTGATGCTTCGCCTTCGCGCCAATACACATCTTTTGCCTTGCGCTCCAGCAAAATACTATCTTGATGAAAATATGGGTTCTTCGTTGATTCTTGAGAACGTCCACAGGAAACAAGACCGCAGAGCGCAAAGAGTCCCGCCGCCAAACACAGCACCATTACTCGTACCGACACGGGAAGAGAAACGGGATATTGCTGGGCATGAGAGTAGAGGCGCATAAGAGGAATATCAAAAGTTTTTCCACATCATGGATTCAACAGGCAGTCTTGTTTGACCGTTATACTTGGCGTTTTTCTTCGTATTGTATGGCGTTAGAATCTCTCCGGCAACCTTAAAATAAATGAGCTGACCAATCGGCATTCCGGCATAAACACGCACGGGCTGTTTTACCGAAATTTCGAGTGTCCAGGTATTGCAAAAGCCCACATCGCCTTTTCCTGCTGTTGCGTGAATATCAATCCCCAAGCGCCCAACGCTTGATTTACCTTCCAAAAACGGAACGTGCTTGTGCGTTTCGGTGTATTCTTCGGTCACGCCAAGATAAAATTCATGCGGCTGAAGAACAAAGCCCTCATCTGGAATATCAAAGGTTTGAATCAGATTATGCTGCTTTGCATCCAGCACCTCGTCGCGGTAGCGGGCAAGCGTTTTGCCGAGCCGCACATCGTAGCTATTCGAGCCAAGTGCCTCGCGTCGGAAGGGCGTAATGACAATAGCTCCGCTTTCGATATTACGGAGAATTTCTGCGTCGGATAAAATCATTGTTGTTGAGTTTCAAGTTCGGGGAAGATAGGAAACGTCCTATCGTGGGCCGCATTATGCTCAGGCGGATAATATTTTTTTTAATGCCGCTTCGGTAGTGTCAGAAATATCAAAAACGGTGTTCAAACGCGTGATTTCCAGAAGATTCATCACATTCTCAGGAATAGCGGCAAAGCGCATACTTCCGCCCGCTTTGCGCATCGTTGTCAATCCGCCGACAAGCATTCCTAAGCCGGAGCTGTTGATAAGCGTAATGGCAGACAAATCGGCGATAACGTGTTTTACTTTCCCTGCGACGAGTTTATTCAGGTTTGTCGAAAACTCCACCGCCTGCGGTCCGCCTGTGATATGTCCGCGCAGCACGACCGTCGCAACGACGCTGTTTGCGGGGTGAGCGATAAATTCCAATGCTTCAGCCATAATTGAGAAGAATTTGTATGAAGAAAATAGACTGGAAACAACAAAGGGACTCAAATTAAGTCCCTTTGCTGTGTTTTCCAAGTTTTTTTACGCAAGCGTCTGGCAAGAGCGTCGTCAATTACGCTTTTGCTTTTGCCGTAATCGTTGCATAGCTTTCTACGTGGAGGTCGTATTTCTTGAAGGTTTCAAGATACCATGCCACAAATGCGCTCGCAATGTAGATGGACGAATACGCACCAGTAATAAAGCCAATGAGCATGACAAACGCAAAGCCTTGAAGCACCGCGCCGCCAAAAATCGTGATAACGAAAAGCACGATTACTGCGGTCATTACGGTATTGATTGTGCGGCTCAACGTCTCATTGATACTGAGATTTACCATTTCAATAAATGGCATATTTTTGTGCTTTTCGCGGTTTTCACGAATACGGTCGAAAATAATTACTGTATCGTGTACCGAAAAACCAATAACTGTAAGCATTGCCGCGAGCATACTTTGATTCACTTCCAGATTGATGATGCCGAGGTCGTGTACCATGACCGACACCACAAACGCCAGAATTGCGTCATGGATAAGAGCCACAATCGCGCCCAAGCCATAGAGAAACTCAAAGCGGAAGGCAATGTAGAGCATAATCATCAAGAACGACAATCCAAGGGCGATAAACGCCTTGCTGCGCAATTCAGCACCCACTTTAGGACCAATTTTGTCCACTTTCAACAAGGTGAGTGTTTGATTGGGGAATGTTTTCTTGAGATTCTCCATAATCGCTGCCGACGAATAATCTTTGCCCGCGATATTCGGAAGGCGAATCAAAAATTCATCAGTTTTGCCATAGGATTTAATCTCCGAGCCGACAAATTTTGCATCGTCCATTGCTTTGCGGACTTGTTCAGTTTGAACAGCCGTCGAACCGCTAAATTTGATACCGACTTCTGTGCCGCCAACAAAGTCAATGCCGTAGTCCAGACCTTTGATGAGAACGACTAAAATCCCGACAACATTCAGAATCACCGACGCGAAGAAAAATAGTCGGCGCTTACTCAAAAAGTCAATTTTTGTATCGTGAAAGAATTGCATGATGGATATTCTCCTCAGGTTAAATATTATTGGTAATTACGCTTTGTCCGACGCAGGCTGACCAAGATTGAAGGTCGTCGCACCGCGCGAAAGAATGAGTTCAAAGAACACTTTCGACAGCGTAATGCCGGTGAAGAGTGTGATAACAATACCAATCATAAGCGTTACAGCAAAGCCGCGAATCGGACCTGTTCCGAGATAATACAAGATTGCTCCGGTGATCATCGTGGTAATATTCGAGTCCAAAATTGCGTTAAATGCCCGCTTAAAGCCTTCATCCACAGCCGCACGAAGTGAACGACCGCGATGCAATTCCTCACGAATACGCTCAAAAACGAGAATATTTGTGTCCACCGCCATACCAAGCGTCAAAATCAAACCCGCAATGCCTGGAAGCGTGAGCGTACCGGCGAATGCCGCCAAGACTGCCACGACGAGCAAGATGTTGACCATCACGGCAATATCCGCCAGCATACCTGCTGTTGCATAGTACAAAATCATAAAGAGAACAACCAAAAGCGCCGCGACGGCACCAGAGATGATACCTTTGCGAATCGAATCCTCACCAAGCGACGGACCAATGACGCGCTCTTCCACGATTTTTACCGGTGCTTTGAGTGCGCCAGCTTTCAGAACGATTTCGAGCAACCGTGCTTCGTCAATCGTCGAACTGCCTGTGATTTGTGAGCGTCCGCCCGTGATTTTATTTTGTACTGTTGGAGCCGAATAAACGCGGTCATCCAGAACAATGGCAATGCGCTTCTTGATGTTTGCACCTGTGATACGCGCCCAGTTGGAAGCGCCATCGGCATTCATGTCCATCATTACCATCGGCGAATTATTCGTCGGATCGAAGGTTGCTTGCGCGTCGGAAATTACATCACCCGTAAGTTCTGGCTTTGCCAAAACACCATAGATGTAGAACAGTTTCACACCTTGACGCTCAAAGAATGGCTCAGGCTTTGCCGAGACAATTGCTTGGTACTCATTGCCCATAATACGGCGAACATCAGGACGAGCCATGATTTCTTCAAATTTCGCCAACGTCTCGTCAGGAATTTGGAAGCTGTAATCGCCTTCGGGAAATTCGTTCTTCTCGTAAATTACCGGAACAGGCTGTTGCCCTTCGCCCGGCGGATTGAAATACGTGACAAACAACGAGGTAAAAGGATAATCCTTTTTGAATTTTTCGCGTTTTTGGTCGTCTGTCAGACCAGCGTAAGGGTCTTTCTTCGTGGAATCCGCGCCAGCGCTTGCGGTTGCCGTTGAAGCCGCCGTTGTCGTAGCGGTGGAAGCCGTTGCCGTTGCTGAAGTCGAAGCACTTGATTGAACACCCTTGTTTTTCAAGAGTTGGTCAATCGCGTAGAACGAGCGTACGATTTGAGCATTATTGCGAACCAACTTAAACTCCAAGCGTGCCGTTGTTTGAAGCAAAGAGCGGACTTCTGCTTCATTGCTTACACCGGGAAGTTCGATAACAATGCGGCGTGTACCTTGCTTTTGGATAGTTGTCTCGGCAACACCGTATTTGTCAATACGCTGGCGGACAACCTCAATAGCTTGGTCAATGGCTTCATTGATATTGCGTTCAAGTCGTTTGACGATTGCATCTTCGCTAAGGTCGCGGTTATCGCCCGTATCAAAATACGAGAAAAGTTTGCGTCCTTTGGGACGAGCAATAGCATCAAAATTTTTGAGGAAGACGGGCAAAACATCATCATCGCCACCAGCATCGACTTGTTGACGGGTTTTTTCCAGTGTTTCCAAGAACACTTCGTCAACGGCATCGCGCATGGCGGATTCTTCGAGAAGACGGATAACGTCTGCTTCGAGCGTTACATAAATACCGCCACGCAAGTCGAGACCGAGCTTCAAGCTCTGTTCTTTGTTTTTGCGCAGCGACTCGCCGTGTTCTTTATCGAACGCAGCAAGAGCAGCCTCATTCTTTGCATTGACCAGCTCTAAGCGTTGCTTTTCAAGCTGCGATGCGCGGAAAGTTGGAAATAGCAAAAGACCCGCCGCCAAAAGCGGGAGTGCGATAATAAGCCATTTCCCAAGTAGTCCTTTTTTCAAGGTAGTTACTCCTTAAACAAATGTGTGTTGAAATTGTGCAAACAGTTTTGGTAGAATTGCCGTAAGGAACTGCTTTCGCGCTGCGCTATGAAGCAAGATTTGATGCGCCATTGCAGACGAAAAAACAGGGTAAAAGCGTTGTTATTGCCTTTTTAGCAACAATTTATGCAGACTCGCAATATAACAGGAGATTTTGAGAAAATCAATAAATTTTGTGTTCTAGCACAGAATAGGAGTATTTCTGGGCGAAAATTTGGTGTGTATTTTTGTGGTTGTCTCTGGGGCAGAAGTAATCTTTGCACTGCTACTTGTGCGGCAATGGCTGAGGGTATTTTACTGTAATCGCCGTTTTGCCTGCTCTATCGCGCTGCGCAATTTGCGCTCTAAAAGTTGTTTTTCCGGGAGGTGGGTCAAATATTGGGCTACGTGAATGCCGCTTGCGCCGAGTTCGAGCAGTTCAACGTGTTCATCATTTTTTTCGGCGCAAAGAATCAAGCCCAAAGGTGGGTTCTCGCCTTCGTGCCGTTCATATTTGTCCAGCCAGCGCATATAGAGTTCCATCTGCCCTTTGTCGGCGGCATGAAATTTTCCCATTTTGAGTTCAATCGCCACAAGGCGCTTCAAACGGCGGTTGTAAAAGAGAAGGTCAAGATAATAATCCTCATTGTCGATAGTGATGCGCTTTTGCCGTGCCACAAAGGCAAAATCACTGCCCAATTCCATCAAAAATGCCTCAAGGTCTCGCAAAATAGCACCTTCCAGGTCTTTTTCATGGTACGAATCCTGCAACCCTAGAAAATCTAAAACGTAAGGGTCGCGGAACACCATCGCTGGCGACAATACATCTTGCTCGCGTGCGGCGGCAATATCGCCGACGATAGTTCCTTCGGGCTTGCGAGAAATCGCCGTCCGTTCAAAAAGCAGGGAATTGATACGCTCCCGCAAGGTGCGAACGCTCCAGCGCTCCAAACGGCAAATTTCGATGTAAAACTCGCGTTTGAGCGGTTCTTTGATGTAGATAAACTCACGAAAATGCGACCATGTGAATTGTCTCCACAGTGTGGAGACAATCTGCTCATCTGAGAAAATCTCGGCAAAATGAATCATGTTGCGCAACGATTTTGAGGTAAACCCTTTGCCAAACTCTGCCGTTAATTGTGCCGACAGTTTTTGTACAATTTCATCGCCATATTTGGCACGTTCTTCCTGCAAAATATCGGTGCGGATGCGCCGCCCGATATGCCAATAGAGCATGGTGAGTTCCGTATTAACACTTGTGGCAATGCGCTCTTGAGCCGTGCTGACGAGTGTGCGAATGTCGCTCAAAAGAGCATTATGGCGTGTTTCGAGAGTATTCATAGTGGGCAGAAAATGAATGCGCCGATGGTATTTTCGAGACGAATGTACAAAAAACATCACACTTGTTCTATATTTTCTCTGCTCATCTTCCCCGTGCCTTTTGTAGATTGCAAAAAAGTTTCCTCTTCCAATTTTTACCCCAACGTGTTATGACGATTTCCACACGCTCTGTGCTGTGCCTGTGCCTTTGTCTCACACTCTGCCTGTGTTTTTGCGCTCTTGCGGCTCAAGAGCCACCCACACAACAACGCTTTTTGCGCTTTCTGGGACAGCGCTCGGTAACGACGGGGACGCTGCTGCCTACGGTGGAGCCGTTCCGAGCTGGTGTGCCAACGACGGCGAGTTTGGTATTTGCGATTATGGATAAAGAGGGGAGGATTTTGAAGGATGATAGTACCGAAGCGTTTTTGCGCTTATCGGATTCATTAACATTCGACCAAATAAAGCAACCCGCTCTTGTACAAACAGACTCTGTTTTGCGTAGTTGGTTTGACGGAGCAATATATGGTCGATATAAGCAAACATCGGGCTTCGTCAAAGTACAAGCGAAATTGGGTCTTTTGGAATTCAAGGGCATCCGCATTGCTGGCAAGGCAAACAATAATATACCATTACATTGTACATCAGCAAACATACAGTCCACATCACTTTCGGTATCTTTAATAGGAGGCTATGGATCGCGGGAATTGTTCGTAAAACTCAAGAGCGGGAGGCAGGCAGTACCAGGCACGGTATATGGTGAGCAAGGAGCAACACAAAATATTATAGTCGGTCAGCCTGTACAATTTAGCAATCCTGATTTGGCAGACTATAACCATATTGCAGTACAGATTCTCGACCACTGGGATAATCCGATTTCATTCTCGACGACTGTTACAATTAGCTTGGTAGGTGGTACGCCCCCTGTTGACCAACTACGAACACCCATACTCGGTTCACGTGTTCTGACAAACGCTGAAGGAATTGCTATCTTTAATGATTTTCAAGTATTCGGCGAGACTTCATCAAATGTAACTTTAGTCGCTTCTATTACAGAGTCTCTGGGCTGTTATGGTTGGCTGGCAATACCGCCACCGAATGCGAATGAGGGATTATGTGATCCTGCGAATACATCAGCAACGGTTACTCTTGCTCCCAATCGGGCTGTTGCGATTGCACCAGCCATCATTCCTGACATTTACGGGAATATGCCCGATAGATATTTAGGATATACTCCCAACCGAATACCTTCTCGCTTTACTATCGGCAAGTCCAATGCAGACGACCCGCGCACGTGGTTCTACCTCCAAGCCGTTGACCAATTCGGCAACCGTGCTGATAACGGACCCAATGCCTATAATGGCGGTGTAGCGACTATCCGCATTGCCCCGCCCGAAGAAGGTTTGCCACGCAGTACGACATCCAGTTTTCAATTTTCTGCAAGCGCTGATCCGTATGTTCGTGCAAATAAACAACGCTTTACCGCCATAGGCACCAGTGCTGTTGCGGTCAATGGGCTATACACCTTCAATAACTTCACTCCGCTTGGTCCTGCCAGCGTCAGCGCAATGGATACTGTTGTTTTGACCTTTGAAGATGCTGCTTTATCAAGTTACCGATCTTCATCTGTCCCTTTTTATTGGTTCTTTCGCCCCATACCGCCCATCACGACCGCCACCACAACCTTCGTCCAAACGACAAATGTTGCTCTGCGAAGCAAAACGTCCAATATTTCTCTCATCCCCAATCCCGCCTCCGACAACCTCCACATCGCCTTCGCTCTATCGGAAAGCGCTCCCGTACTGATACGCATAGACGATATGCTTGGGCGCACTGTGTTTCGGTACGCGGAACAGTACGCCCTGCAAGGCACATTTGCTACAACGCTGGATATCAGCCGTCTTGCACAAGGCGCATATACAGTGTACGCGCAAAGCGGGCGTAGTCACTGGGTGCATCGCTTGATCGTTACTCAATAAAACCATCAACTCATAATTTCTAGGCTTTTGACCAAACACCATGCCCGAACAGCCTATTCCACAAGCCTCTACACATTCAAGCCCGCCGCAAGCCGCGAGCATTCAGTACATGAAAGGCATCGGACCCCGCCGTGCCGAAGCACTGGCAGTCGCGGGCATCCTTACGCCGTCCGATTTATTGCGGTTTTACCCGCGCTCCTATATTGACCGCAATAGCGTTCCCTCGCTCCGCGACCTTAAAACGGCTCTCGTCAATGCTCAACAGCAGGATGCTTTTTCGGAACAGAACATGAATCTGCAAACAGAAGTGACCGTCGTTGCCTTCGTGCGGGCTGTGCGTGACAGAACTTTCGGGAAAAATCGGACAATGGTTGCGGTGGAACTTGACGATCATAGCGGCGTAAAGGCGGAAATTGTTTTTTGGAATCAGGCGGAATATTTCAAGCGTATCTACCAAGAAGACCAACTCCTTGCCGTGAGCGGCATTGCTGAATACGCCTACGGCAAAATTCAATTTAACCACCCCGAAATAGAGCGTATCGAACCCGATGACGCAGAATCCTACACCGCCGGAAGGATTTTACCGAAATATCGCCTCACACAAAAAATGAAGGACGCTGGCTTAACCATGCGGGTTATGCGAAATTTAGTTAGCGCCGTTGTTGAGCAGGAAATACCCAATCTGCACGAAACACTTTCGGAGGAACTACTCGCAAAATTTGACTTTCCCGGTATTCAGTCCGCCGCACGGCAGTTGCATTTTCCCGATTCCCACGAAGCGCTCCACAAGGCGCGTGAACGCATGAAGTTTGAGGAGTTATTTTTCTTTGAAATGCTCTTGGCAATGCGGCATAATGGCATTAAAAGCATTGACAAAGCGCCCGCAATCGGCGAAAAAAGCCCGCTTGCCCGCTTGCTGCTGGAACTTTTGCCCTTCGATCTGACCCGTGCGCAAAAGCGTGTTCTCCGCGAGGCGCTGGACGATATGCGCAGCACAAAGCCTATGAACAGGCTCTTGCAAGGTGATGTCGGCTCCGGCAAGACCGTTGTGGCGCTCTTGGCGATGCTTGCCGCTATTGATGCGGGCTTGCAGTGCGTGATGATGGCTCCAACCGAAATTCTTGCCGAACAGCACTACAACACGCTCCGCGACTATATTGAGAAACTCAACACCAAACTCGCCGACATCCAAGACCCGCGCAAAATCAGCGTTGCGCAGCTTGTCGGCGGACAGAAAAAACGTCAACGCGCCGCCATTAGCGAACAAATCCTTTCCGGCGAAGCAAACATCATCGTCGGCACACACGCGCTCTTTCAAAGCACCGTTGAATACAAGCGTTTGGGGCTGGTTGTTATTGACGAGCAGCACCGATTTGGCGTTTTGCAACGTGCGGAATTGAAGAAAAAAGCAACAGCTAGTTTTGCCAACGATGCAGAATTGACGGCAGAAGAAATCTCGCCCCACATTATGGTTATGTCAGCAACGCCCATTCCACGCACGTTGTCCATGACCGTTTATGGCGACCTCGACGTTTCCGTCATTGATGAATTGCCGAAAAATCGCAAAACAATTAAAACGAAAGTGGTCTTTGAGTCCAAACTCCCCGTCGTCTTTCAATTTTTGCGAGAGCAGGTCGAGAAGGGGCATCAGGCGTATATCGTCTATCCTCTCGTCGAAAAATCAGAAAAAGTCGAGGCAAAATCCGCCGTCGAACACCACGAGCGGCTTCAACACGAGATTTTTCCCGACCTCAAGCTGGGACTTCTTCATGGACAAATGCTTTGGTATGAAAAAGAAGATGCCATGAAAGCGTTCAAAAACAAAGAGTTCCATATTTTAGTGGCGACAACGGTTGTCGAAGTTGGTATTGATGTGCCGAATGCAACGGTGATGTTGATTGAAAATGCCGACCGATTTGGACTCGCGCAACTGCACCAGCTCAGAGGGCGCGTCGGAAGGGGCGCGGAGCAGTCGTTTTGTTTGCTGGCAACCAAAGACCATTTCAAATTTCACATCGGCAAACGCGAGAATGAAGCACAAGAGCGCAAATCCTGCATTATTCGCCTCAAAACCATGCAAGACACCAGTGATGGCTTCAAAATTGCTGAAGTTGATTTGAAATTGCGCGGTCCTGGAGACTTTTTGGGTACGCGCCAATCGGGTATTCCCGAATTTACATTTGCGGATTTGGTGAGCGACGGCGATGTGATTGCGATTGCCCGCCGTGAAGCCTTTGCTATCGTTGCCGAAGACCCACATTTGCGTAAATCGGAGCATACCACAATACGCAACGAATTTTTGCGTCAACACCAGAAGGACTTCACGCTCCTTGATGTTGCGTAGAAGCCGACGGTTGTCGTTCATTCATCCATTTTACCTCATTTCTGTCATCATGGCTTCACACCACACCAACGGTCAAGCACATTCGCACAATAGCCACGCCAGCCATGGCGCGGCGGGGCATCATCATCAACCAACCGCATGGGAATTACTCAAAAAACTCTATCACCTTATTCATGCAGAAAAGCGTGATATTTGGGTGTTAGTCACGTATTCGATTATCTCCGGTTTGCTGAGTTTGGTGGTGCCACTTTCTTCGCAAGCAATCGTCAATGCAGTGCAGTTGGGCGTAATCACGCCACAACTGATTGTATTATGTGTAGTTGTGGCAATAGGAATGATGATAACGGGCATTTTCCTGCTTATGGAATCGTATTTGGTGGATCTTTTGCAGCGTCGTTTATTTGTCCGTGCAGCATTGGATATTGCCACGCGATTGCCTAAAATCCGCATGGATGCTCTTTCCGGCGAATATGCACCGGAACTCGTCAACCGATTTTTTGATGTGATAACAATTCAAAAATCGCTGAGTAAAATGCTCCTAGATGGCTTGAGTGCGCTGTTGATAGCATTAGTGGGGTTGGTTTTGCTGGCTGTCTATCATCCTGTGTTTATTATCTTTGATTTTGCTTTATTCTTTTTTGCCGCTATTGTCATTTTTGCCCTTTCTTACGGCGGTTTAGAAACAAGTATCAAAGAATCAAAGAAAAAATATGCTCTTGTCGAATGGCTAGAAGAAATCGCCCGCAGCCACACGAGTTTCAAGGTCTATGCGACGGAAGAATTTATTATGGAGCGCGTTGACCACATTGCGGAAGAATACGTGAAGGCACGTGCAAAACACTTTGCTGTTTTGGCACGGCAACTGATGGGTTCTGCGATTTTCCGTGCAATTGCCAGCGCTGGTGTATTAGGATTGGGCGGCTTTTTAGTCATTGAGCAAAGTATTTCGATTGGTCAGTTGGTTGCCGCAGAATTGGTGATTTTATCTATTCTGAGTTCGTTGGAAAAACTTATCAGCCAATTTGATATTTACTATGACTTACTTACTGCCGTTGACAAAGTATCGCATATTACCGATAAAGAGTTGGAAACCAGTGGTGGTGAGCACTTTGAGCGACGATCAGGACCAGCTTCATTGCGGTTACAAAATATTTATTTTGCCTACCCTGATGGAGTCAATGTACTCAATGGCTTGTCGTTTGAGGTTACACCATGCTCACACACCAGCATTGTTGGAGAGCCGGGTTCGGGTAAAACAACCGTTACCAATCTTTTGGCGCGACTCTACGACGCGCAAAGTGGCGGTGTTTTGCTGAATGGTCAGGAAATACGCCACTTGCGAATGAGCGACACTCGCGCTGCAATCGGTATTGTTTCGACAAATCTGGAAATTTTTGACGGCACCGTGCGTGATAATATCATGCTTGGAAGGCATTTTGGGACGGAAGATATTGAATGGGCGCTCAAGACAGCACACGTCTATGAAGAAATCGTACAACTTCCCAATGGCTTAAATACAGAAATTTTGGCAACAGGCGTGAATCTCTCGGAAAGTATTTTGTGCCGCATTATGATTGCTCGTGCGATTATTGCTCGTCCGCAACTGCTCGTTATTGACGAGGCACTGCACACGCTCGACCAAGCCCGGAAGCTCCAAATCCTTGATGGAATCTATGCTTGCGGCAACTGGACGATTCTTGATATTTCTAATGACATTGAGAACATTCGCCGCTCTGACCGTATCTTGGTACTCAGCGAAGGTGTAGCGGTGGAAAGCGGCACACTGGCAGAACTTTCGGCAAGTTCACTAACGCTCTTTTCGCGCCTTTTCCCAATGCTGGCAGAAGATACGCGCTCGGCGGTGTAAAAATACGCTCAACAGGAGTGCAAATGCAATTCACACCGTAGTTTTGCGAACTGCGTTTGCGCTCCTGTTGGACGATGTTGCAGCGAAAATAACGCTACAACGATGGAGCATTTTTCAGCATCAACGTCAAGGCAATTCCCAGTGATGCACCCGAAACAATAAGCGCCCAATCGCGCCGTGCCAACCCAATAAGCCTTGTCATTACAAAGGTCAGCAATAAAAGGCAGCCAACAATGAGGATCTGCCCACATTCCAATCCCACATTAAATGCCAACAACGGCAGCGTAATGGCGGCTTCCCTGCCCAGCAAACTTTTCAAAAATGTCGAAAAGCCCATCCCGTGAATAAAGCCAAAACCCAGTGCCATTGCGTACTTTGTCCAATCCTGCCCTCGTAATACCTGAAGAAAATTCGCCGACTCTTCTTGCGCAAAAAACTCCTCCTTCCTGTGCAAGGTTGCGATATTGACACACGCCGTGAGCGCAATCGTCACGGGAATAAGAAATTCCACGATACTACTCGAAAACGCAATAACGTTGAGCGTCGAAAGCGCCAATGTCACCGAATGTCCAATCGTAAAAGCAGTAACAAGCCAGAGCAGGTGCCGCCAGTGGCGCATATCGTAGAGCGCACAAAGCGCAGTCACGAACAAAATATGGTCGTAGCCAGCAAGGTCGGCAATGTGCGAAAAACCAAGTTGGAGGTAGGAAAAAAACTCTGTTTGGAACATAGTTGGAAATGGTGCTGGTAAGGTCTAAAAATAGGATAATTGCTCATATCATACCCTCGTTGGGAGGCTGAGGAGTGCATATACGCTGCCGTCCGGCGGATTCTTCTACACCACCGTTAATTCGGAGGCAAACACCACAAAAAAAACGCCGGACGGCGAAAAAGCCGCCCGACGTGATAATACTGAAATGCCATCACTGCCGCTAACAATAATAGGGCAAACCTTACTGCGACGCGCCAACGCGCTCCGCAATCCGCACCACACCTGCGCCATTGTAGGAATGATACTCACCGTTGTACATCGCATCGGCACTCACGGGACCCAAGCGGAATGTGCCTTTCGAGACCGCCCGCGCAAGGTAGTAGTAGTGCCGCACCGTGCCTTCAACTTTTGTGAAAAAGTTAATGCGGTCGTCTCGTATGTCCAGATGATCCGGTTCGTGATTGTCCTTTATCCACGACAGTTCTGCCACAGCACCTACGCGAGGATTCTCAATTTCAAGCCCTGCCGGAAGCATATCGGTTATCACCACGTTGTCAACACTAGCTTTATTCGTGCTTGCCAGCGAAATTTTTACGACAACCAAATCGTTTTGCATGATAGACTCCGGGTTCAACGACTGTCCCGTGCGCGTCAGGAAGGTACGGCGCACCTGTAAAAAGCTGTCTTCTTGCGGGAACGAGCCATCAGCGCTCAAGCCTTCGGTGTCCCAGAAATAATAGAGCGTTCCTGTACCGCTAGAGGCAACCGATACTTGCTTTCCGGCAATATTTTGTGTCAATACCACGTCTCCGCCTGCAAAATCAGCAATCTTCTGCCCGCCACTTGAAATCACGGCTTTTACGTCACTAGCGGCAGCACGTTTGGCAATTTTGCCGAGCGCCACCAGCGCCATTCCATTTTCTTGCGTACTCAAATAACGCGAGGTTTTAAGCTGTTCCGAGAGGTGTTTGGTCATAATACCGATTTGCGGATTTTCCGGTTCGACATCCATGAGTGCGCTGAGAGAAATGGCTTCATCACGGACGTAGGAGGTAAAACTGCCGCTGAAGCTATTGACCGCTTTTTCGCCATCAAATGCTTTCGGAAGAAGGCTGCGATAACTAGCTTTGTCACCCGCAAGGAAATATGCGGTTGCCAGCAAATACCGCGAATCTAATGCCAGTGAATCACGATTTGCTTTGTAGAAATTCATCGTTGCAAAATCAGGTTTGTTCGCCAGTGCCAAGACGTAGAGCGAGTAAAAAATCGTCTTTGCTGGAATAGTCCGAGTTTTGTACTGCCCGGTGCGGTCGAAGTACCCGTAATTTTCATAATTCCGCTCTTTCACTTTTTTGGACAAATACCCCTGCAAACGACTTAAAAACTGCTCTCCCACGTCGTATCCCGCTTTTTGTGCCTCAGCGAGGAAATGCGCACCATACGCCGTGCCGAACCAGCTTTCTTCCGTGCCGCCCTGCCAATAGCTCAGAGAGCCGTTGTAGAGCTGCATGGAGGTTAATTTGCGGACGGCTTCTTGGATATTCGCAGTCGCTTGAGCGCTGCCGCCATTTTGCGTAAGGCTCTGGTTCAGCGATTTTGCAAGGTCGGCAGCATAGATTTGCGGGAAAGCGCTTGAAACCGTCTGTTCTACGCAGCCGTAGGGATATTGTAAGACGTAATTGAGATTTTTCGTGAATTGTGCAATCGGAGATTTACTCACAACCAAGCGCCCACGCGCTGTGCCTTGCATAAAGTTTCCGGCAAGGCTGAACGCCTGTGTTTCTCCTGCCCTCATTGCTCCTGAACCGGAATATTTCACCAAACCTGCCACAGGGCGCACGGTCATTTCTGTGCGCTCGGAGAATTTCTCACCCATGCCGCTTACCTGCACATTCACCGCACCAGTCCCCAAGCCGCGTGTACCGACCTTGACAAAAATACGCTTTTCGCTATTCGCCGGAAGTGCGACGCTTTGATTACCGTCAGCAACCCCGACCGAGCCTTCGCCCGACACCGCCACTTGCGCATTTGCTTCACGCTGCGTTGTGTTGGTGAGCGTTACAGGCACAAGTGCTTCGTCGCCCGGACTTAAAAAGCGCGGCAAGCCGCTTGAAATCACGATTGGGTCGGCGACGCGCATCGTTTTTTCCGCCGAGCCGAATTTACTCCCTTTGTATGCCACTGCCATCACGCGCAGCGCACCCGAAAACTCTGGCACATCTATCGTGTACGAGAATTTCCCGCCGCTTGCTTTGGCAATACCGCTCCAAAGCGCAATGAGTTTTACACGCTTATTGGAGAAAGGATTGATGCGGTTTGCAAGGGCAGCGTCGCCCGCAGAACTGCTTTTGGGGCGTAAATCGGGGAACAAAAGCGGATACACCGAATGCGCTGCAACCTGGAGCGCCCGCTTTTGGTAGAAATAGCCATAAGGGTCGGGGGTTTGGAAGTTTTTGAGTTGTAAAATTCCCTCGTCCACCACTGCCACCGTCAATTCCGCGTCGGACTCACCCGTTTGTACGGTAATGGTTTGCTTGGTTTTTGAGCGGGACTGCTCGGCAACCGTGATGCTCACTGGCAGCTTCGTACCAGACTTCTCGACTTTGAGCGGGTGATAGCCGTAGGCGATGGTGAGCGGCATCGTACCGTCGTCCAACGGCTTGATGAGCGTTGCCGAAACGTAAACGTTGGGCGTGTATTCGTCCTTGATTTTGATGTCGAGTTTCGCCGATTTTTGGTCGGTTTGAAGCGTGTAATAATCCAGAACACCGCTTCGCTCCACCGTTACAAGCAATTTGCCCGCAAAAGGCGTTTTGAAGAGCAGCTTGGCAGTTTCACCGCTTTGGTACGCGGTTTTCTCGCTTTCAATCGTGATTTCTCCTTCTTTGCTCACCTCAAAGGAAGAGGCTTGCGTGTCGCCCCAGCCGTAAGCATAGAAAAATTCACTTACATAACTCGAAACTCCGGGTTTTGTAACACGGACTTCGTATTCGCCGGATGTGCGCGGCGTGAAGGCAACGCTTGTCGCGCCGCCGCTAATCGTCATTGTGCGCTCAAGTTCGGTGATTTCTTGTTTTTGCGAAACATAGCGGTAACGCGAGGTGTTGTATTGGTCGCGTTCCAACACCGTCACCCAATTATGCCGTACAACCCTCACCAGTGCTTGAATATTGCTCAAGGATTTACCGCTTGCATCCACCGCAACAAGCGGGATTTGCAAGGATTGGCGCGTGGTTTGGTAGCGGTCAATGGCGAGAATGCCGTAAAATACTTCCTGCGTCGGCACGGTGAAGGGTTTCATCCGCACCACAGGGCGACCATTTTCATCGAACACGGTTACAAACGCCGAGCCTTGCAGCAAGCCGATGTCGCGGTAGTTCGCGGGGATTTCGATGTCTTCTGCGAGTGTGCCTTCGGCACTGGTCACGCCTTGCCGCGTGAGCGGTTCCATCGGTGCAGAATCAACATTATCCTCGCCATAGCGCCCAGAGCGGCTTCCACCGCTTTGCAGGGCGAAATTGTATTTTTCAAAGCCTTTAGCTGTAAACAAGCGATGTTTAAGGTAGATTTCAGCGTTGTAATTGCGATTTGCGGCGGGCGGACCAAAAAGATTCAGCGCTGTTGCCGTCAGGCGCACATTTTCGCCCGGACGCGCCACTTCTGCCGACAGTGCCATCGTTACGGAGATGCGGTCAGGCAAAAACTCTTCGATATTGAAGCGCTGCGAAGAAAGCAGCACATCATTCATCGTATAGACCTCAATCGCGTAGCCACCTGTCATGGCGGAAGTCGGCATGGCGAGACTGTTTTCGACTGCGCCTTCATCGTTCAAGGTACGCTTCAGCACGGCATATTCCTTGCCCGTCGGTAGAATAATCTTGATTTTCACAGGCTGTTTTGCTGCCGGAGACCAGTCAAGATTGCGCAGCACTACATTGAAGCGCACGGTTTCGCCGGGGCGATACATATCGCGGTCGCCGTAGATAAATGCTTGCAAACCGGAAACATTTTCCTGTAAGCCGCCCACATCGTAGCGCGAAGTCTCGACGCGAGTGTCGTTAAGCATCAGATAGGTGGTTTCGCCGTTGGCTGTCGCCGTAATCAGCGCCGGAGTGCTTCCCGGCGTGGTTCCGCGAAGATTGGGTAAGGTCGCAACGCCGTCTTTGTTGGTTTCGCCTTTGGCAAGGACTTGGTTGTGGCGCGAAATCACGCGAATTTCGGCAGAAGCAAGTGGTTCTGCGGTTTTGATGGAATTTGCCATCAGGAAAAGTGCGTCATCGCTCATTTTTGCGATCAGTCCAATGTCCGAAATAGCAATCATGCGGCTGTCACGGAGCCATTTTTGTTCGGTTGAAATGACACGGACGATGTACAGCCCTTTGCCTGTCAGTTTATCTTGAAAGTCAAGATTCAGCAATGATGCGCCATTGGACTTCGGAAGCCCCTTGGTATCAATGATTTTACGAAAAACAGGGTCGCCAAAATCGTCAACATTTGCATAATCTTCCCAGGAATTATACTGCTGAGTTGCCTCATCATAGCTTCCATCGTAGGTTTTGCCGCCATTACGGGCATAGGCAAGAATATTATTCTCGTAAATTTTTTCAACGATAACCTCAATTTTTCCGACGTTACTAATTTTCACACCGATATTCTTGCCACCTTGCGTGGACAGGTACATCGCCTTGGCATCGGTAAATTTGATAGCCGGAACAAGAGTGCCAAAATTTATGGTTTGAACATAATCGCCGCCCAGTTCACCGCCGAAAAGACCGCGTAAATTCTTGCTTACGGTCAGTTGATACGCGGAGTCGGGCTGGAATGCGCCGCGCACGATAATGCCTGTTTCTGACGCTTCAACGCTGAAATTTTTCGGCTGCGGCTGAACGCTCACAAAGGGCTGAACCTGAGCATCGAAGAGGCTTTGCGAGGTCTGAATGCGAATAATCGGGTTATCGTCGTCGTAATCGCTCGTTACGGCGGTGATTTTGAACTCGTCCGGCGACGGCACGGTCAGCGTTTGCTTGATTTCTTCGGGCGTTGTCCATTCGCTTTCCACGCAGCGCAAGCCTTTGGAGACCGTCAGTGTCAGCGTTTTACCACCATCTTCTTTACGGCACTGTACCGCCAATGCCAGTGTTTGTGCGGCTTGGGTATTTTTTACCGAAAATGGAATCGTTTTCCCGTCCATTGCTATTTGCAGATGCTCCGAAAGGCTCTGCGGTGCGACGTTGTAATTAAATGGCAGCGAAATACGCAATTCCACTGAAGGCGCACCACTGCTCATTCCGGCGGATGGTTGTTCGCCTCCTGCACGAACCCAAGCGGCATCGACACTTTGCAGGGTCAGATAGGGCGTGTGGAAGTTAATGTTCCGTTCACTCGGCAGCGAAACGCGCTTCTGCTCTCGCTTTCCGGCATTTTGAAGAAGTGCATCAGTAAGCTCGGCTTTATAGTCGGTGCTGGCTTTGAAGGCAGCAGACGGCGAAAAAACAAGAGTTGTGGGCGATGTCCATTTGAACGAGCCTTGCACGGCAGGCGTGAACTTCACATAGCGCGTCGAATCCCATGCATTCAGTAGCGAATCCGGCACAAGGGGGTGAGAAAATTCCAGCACCAAATTTTGCTGAAGGTCAATTTGAGACTCGAAATTTTTGCTCGTAATGGCTAAGTCATTGCCGCCACTACAAGCGTAGAGCATGATTCCCGCCAGCGCGAGAACAAGCAATCCACGAAAACGTTCTGAACACCGCATAAATACTGTCTCCCGAAAAAATGTGAACGAAAGCGTCTGTTTGATAATCGGCGTGTAATTTACGTGAGGAATGGGGGAAAACCAACGGAGATTTTGCCTAACGCCGATTTCCTTTTTTACCGCACTACTCCTGTGCGAGTAAAAAACACGTAATTCGCTCTCTTCTTGAGGAGTTTTTCGTAGATTGTCGTTCAGAACCTCAACGCTAGAGGCAAAGCAAGCACGATACAGGATAGAAAGACCATGATGAATCCGCTATTTTGGGGATATTCCCAGCAACAATCTTTTCGGTTCACCTTCCCTTTCCCGAATACGAAGCAAGCAATCGCCGCCGGATGCGGCTTGCTGCTTTTGTGGCTATTGTATTCTGCGCCTTCCGCTTTTGCGCAGCCCACAAACGCCACCACACCTGCAAGCATCAGCACTTTACCCGGCAACCCACTTTCGGACAGCCTTCGTGCGGCGGTTGCATCGGCGACGAGCGATTCTGTGAAGGTGGATGCGCTCAATACATTAGCCCGTTCGATGCGTTTTACCAAATTTTCGGAGATGATTCTTCGTGCTTCCGAGGCGCTTGCTCTTGCCGAGCGTATTGGTTACACCAACGGCGCTGCACGGGCGCACTACAATATTGGCGCTGCCAATACGCGCATGGGAAATTTTTCACAGGCATTGGAATCCCATGCGACGGCGCTTGCATTGTATGACAAAACAGGGAATGATGTTGGTAAAGCGTATTGTTACATAGAAATGGGAACGCTCTATTCCTATCGGGAGGAGTTTCAAAGAACAAAAGAGTATCTCCTCAAAGCGTTGCCATTGCTTGAAGCGGTACGAGATAACGAAGGAATTAGTATATGCACAAATAATCTCGGTGTTATTTATGAAAAAATGCGGCAGTACGACTCTTCGTTGTATTGGCATCATCGGTCGCTTGACCTCGCACTCCAACGTGCGGACTCCAATAGCATCGCGTATTCATATTTCAATTTGGGTGCGGTGCGGTATCTTCAAGGCGAGATTGTTGCGGCATTGGAATACGAAAAAAAGGCACTTCGCATTCGTGAGCCGCGTGGAGACAGCTATTCTTTGGGTGAGTCCTATCATTTATTGGGAAAAATTTATGCGTCACTCGGCGATAACGGCTCGTCATTTGGATATTTCCGTCAGGCAATCGCGGTGGCACAGCGCATTGGTGCGCCGCAGGTCTTGAAAGATAGCTACGACGGGCTTGCTCTGCGGTTTGTGGCACTAAATGTCTTCGATTCGGCATATTTTTACCGTATGCTCCACATTCACTTGGCGGATTCGCTTAAAAGCGTCGGCAGCAGCAAGCGGATTGCCGAGATGCAAAATCGCCTTGCCTTAACCGAGCAGCAGCGTCGTATTGAGGTCTTGGGGCAGGAGCAAGCGCGGCAGCGCATTCAATTTTTGGCGGTTATTGGGGCTGTGGTGATATTAATTGTATTGGCGGTGGTTCTCATCGTCTTTATCCGCCGGAAACAGCATGATAATCTGCTCCTCCAAGAGCAGAATGAGCAAATTCTGCACCAACAAGCTATTTTGGAACAACAAGCGACCGATATCGAATTTGCAAATACCGAACTCAATGAAAAAAATCTTGCCTTAGAGCGCCAACAAAGCATTTTGGAGGAACAAGCCGGAGAAATTGAACTGGCAAACACCGCATTGCACGAGCAAAATGCTCTTCTTGAATATTTGAGCCGACAAAAGAGTGAATTTTTGGCAATTGCATCGCATGATTTGAAAAATCCGCTCAGTTCGATTGTTATGTCGGCATCAATGGTCAAGCGCTACTCGCACAAACTGACGATGCCGGAAATTATTGGACAAATGGAAGGAATAGAGCGCACAGCAGTACGAATGCGCGATATTATTCTCAACATTTTAGATGCTCAAGCGGTGGATGAGGGGCAGATTATTCTCAATCTCGGCGATGTTGACTTGGTACAACTCGTCGCCACCGTCAGCAGTGAATATGCGTTTCGCGCCGAAAGCAAGCGCATACAGCTTGTGCAGGAACTTCCCGCGCATCCCGTCATGGTGCATACCGACGAGGCGATTATTCGGCAAGTATTGGATAATCTCGTCTCTAACGCGCTGAAATACTCGCCTCCTGATAAACGTGTCTGGGTAAGTCTTGTTCCATCGGAAACAATGGTCAAAATATCGGTCACCGACGAAGGGCAGGGGCTGACGGAGGATGATAAAACCAAGCTCTTCGGTCGGTTTACCAAACTCTCTGCCCGCCCTACGGCTGGCGAGCAATCAACGGGGCTGGGGCTTTCGATTGTAAAAAAATTGGTCGAACTTCTTGGCGGCACTATTCATTGCGAAAGTGAGTATGGGAGCGGTGCGGCGTTTATTGTAGCATTGCCTTTGCGCTAAAGAATCATTCCCCAAACAGGAGTGCAAACGAAGTTTGCTCGTATTTCAAAAATGATGCCGCGAGGCTTTGCGCGTCTTTTCGACCATTCTAAGCATAGATTCTTCCTGTGTCAATGTTTGCACCTCACCCAGCGCAACCCAGCGCAAATCCTTTGATTCCGCCGTTATCGTCAAGGGCGACATTTCATCGGCAATGAACAAAAACCGCACGTCGTAGTGAAAATGTTTCGGCTCAACGGAAGATTCAGTGCGCCTTTCGGGAATTTCGTGTATGTCCAAATCGAAAATATCGGATGAATGGGGGACAATATCGTAAATGCCCGATTCTTCCACTGCCTCGCGGAGTGCTACACGCTGCACATCGTGATCACCGTCGCAATGCCCACCGAGTTGGAGCCATTTATTCAATTTGCGATGATGCGTTAGCAAGGTTTTATCCATCGTGCCGTTAACAACCCACGCCGACCCCGTAATATGCCCCACGAGCAGTTCTCGCTTGAAGCAATCGTGGTATTCTCGAACAAAGTGAGCAATAACGCCACAGACGTGGCTTTCATACGTGCTTGCGGGCGTGTAAGCAGCAAGAAGATTGAGAAGTGATTGACGGTGCATAATAGCTGCAAAAACGTAATAGGGCGTGTAACCTCGTACCAAAATAGGATTCTTCCTGATGTTGTGCAAAGAAGTTTCTGTCTCATTCCCGTTTTTGTGCAAGAAAAAGACGCTTACGACTCCGCAAAAACTGTGGTGAAACGCTGATGACCTGCACCTCCGTCGGCACAACAATGCGGGGGCGAAGAGTTCCTGTCGTCGAGGCGAGAACATCCAGATAATCCAACGCCGCCGTTACATTCTCCGGCAAAAGCCGCGCAATATTCTCTACGCCACCGCGCAACGTCACCGATACACGTTCCGGCAGCACAACAAAGGAATGACGCGCCGGAGCGCCCAAAAGCCGCACAGGAATATCATCAAACTGCACTTCTGCCATTTGTTGAATTGTCAAGCTAACATTCACGGGGACTTGCGGAATGGTAATAAGTCCCGAAAGCGTGTCGTCAAGCGTTGTTTGGATGCGTGTGCCTTCATACATATCGCGAAGACGCATGACGCTGGTGTTCCACGACGGCATACGCCGAAGCATCGTGCGACTGCCACGAATAACGATACTGTCCGGCACAGCAGAAGGCGACTCTGCTAAAATAAATCCTTCGCGCATTTCAATATCCAGCACCGGTCGCACCGCCACACGCTTTTCCACAATACTTCCCACCGAAAGAAGCAGCGAATCCGCCATAATGCGCTGCAATGCTATGCCCACAGGCGATTGGATAGCTTGAGTGAGCATTTGCCGCGAAATCGTGATGTTGGTCTGCTCCTCCTCCCCACGCGCAAGTCGCTTTTCCGGCACATAGACAACGCAGCGAATTGAAGCAGAAAGAAAATGATTCACCAACTGCCAGCCCGCGCCCTGCACTTGCGCTCTGATGCTTGTCGCTACTTCCGTTTCGAGTGTCCGTCCGGCGGGCAGGCGGATTTCGAGGGGAATATCCACAACAGCCGTGTACTCCTCACGCATACTGGCATACAGCCACAGACTGCACGCCAGCAAAAAGCAGACAATAAGCGGCAAAACGGCAATGGATAAGGATTTCGTGATGCGCATGATGGTAAGAGAAATGAACAAATGATTTCTGCCAAAGGAAAGCCGCATAAACACTCAATGTTTGTGATTGTTCTTTGGCTATGTTCCGAAAGAGGCGTAAATTTGGAAGATTTACATCAAAAAACAATAACTTTTTAGAGCGTTTTTGCGTTAAAGTAGTCACAGAGCCACATTGTTTTTCATTTTTGCCGAATAAACACTCAATACTCCCGATGATATTAACCCTGCTCACCGGTTTGACATTAGGCTTGCTCGTCGCAATCCCGCCGGGTCCCGTAATGGTCGTGATTATGCGTGCAGCACTCAATCAAGGAAAACACCATGCCATGCGTATTGCCTACGGTATTGCCTTGCTGGATGTGGTGTACAGCTTTACGTTTTCCCTTGCCACAGGCACCATTATCTCCTTTGCCGACGGCGTAATGACGCGCTTTCCTCACCTTCTCACGATTGTCCAGGCAGTCGCAGTCATTGGATTGATTGTCTATGGCGCAATCAGCCTTCGCACCAATCTCAGCAAAGCTGTCAATACACTTCCCGATACCGATGATGCTGCGATAACGGCACCCCACGAAACATCCTGGGGCTTCATGGGGCGTATCGCCGCCTACGGACCATTTTTTATCGGCGTGGCGCTTTCCCTGACGCATCTGGCAAACCCGACCTTCGTCCCGCTTATGACGACCATCTCCTACATCGCTGGAAAATACGGTTTTATGCAATCCGGCATACTTACTCAACACATTGCTTTTTCGCTCGGTTATGCCATCGGCGTGTTGTCATGGCTGACGTTTTTGACCCAGATGACGCTGCGCTATCGGCATATTTTTTCGGGCGCGGTCATGGTCAAAATCAATCGTATTCTTGGCGTGACAATGATTGGTTTTGGGACGTATTGGGGCTATGAGCGCTTTGCTCATGTTTTGCTTCTTTTGGTGCGCGATATTATCAAGTTTGGTATTGCGTTTTAATCGTTCAATATCATTGCTCTACAAAAGAAACCGCCTGTTAAGCCTCATTTTGCCACGTATTGACGATATTCCACCACTTTCCACTTCCTTCCCATGAAAAAGACTACGCTGCTTGTTTTTCTCGCCTTGCTGCTCCTATCCCAACACGCTTTTGCCGCACCATTGCTGGTGAGCAAGCACATCAAGTTTATCGTCTCTCCGCAAAATCTCACACTCAAGCCGGGCGAACAAACAATGATGAAGCTCACCATGAGTGTTGATGCGGGCTGGTACACCTATGGGCTGATACCACGCACCGACAAAGACGGCTTAGGACCTCAAGCAACAGAAATCACGATTGCGCCAAACAGTGTACTGGCACTTGCGGGAAAGGTAAAAGCCCCCAAACCCAAACAAAAATTTGACCAAGGCTTTCAGATTGAGATTGATTATTATGAAGGCGACGTGACGCTCATGATTCCCGTGAAAGCCGCTTCCAATCTGGCTGTCGGCAAGCACAAAGCAACGCTGACCATTACCTCCATGACGTGCGACTCCGAGCGGTGTTTGCCGCCCACCGATGACGAAATTAGCCTTACCGTCGTTGTCCCGGAAGGCGCATCAATGCTTGCGGCAGCAACAGCCGACACCACTGCTACACAAGGAACAAGCGAACAAGCATCAAGCACCAAGCAGTCAAACGATCAAGCACCAAATAATCAAGCATCAAGCACCAAGCAGTCAAGCCCTCAAACAACCGAGTCGCAAACGGAAATTGCTCAAAAGCGAAGCGAAGGAATTTGGGCATTTTTGCTTTTTGCGATGGGCGCAGGCGCATCGGCACTGCTTACGCCGTGCGTTTTTCCGATGGTTCCGATAACCGTTTCTTTTTTTACGAAGCGGGCTGAAAAGCAGCGTGGACGCGGGCTGCGGGATTCTTTGGTGTATGCGCTCGGTATTGTCTTCACCTTCACGGCGCTTGGTTTTGTGTTGTCGCTTGTTTTTGGTGCAACCGGCATTGGGGATTTTGCAGCGAATCCTTGGGTGAACATCGCTTTGGCACTGGTGTTTATCCTTTTTGCCTTTAATCTTTTTGGTGCATTTGAAATTCCTCTGCCCAATATGCTCCTCAACCGCATGAACAATGCTGCCGGAAACGGAGAAAGTATTGGTGCGGTTGTTCTTATGGCGGTAACATTTTCTATCACCTCGTTTACGTGTACCGTACCATTTGTGGGCGCGGCGCTTATTTCGGCATCGTCGGGCGAGTGGTTTTATCCGCTTGTCGGAATGGCAGGTTTTTCGTCAGTATTTGCTATGCCATTTGTCTTGCTGGCGCTCTTTCCATCAGCGATGCAACGCCTCCCGAAAGCTGGTGGCTGGATGAATAATGTCAAAGTTGTGATGGGATTTCTGGAAATTGCTGCTGCAATGAAATTTATCAGCAATAGCGATTTGGTCTGGGCGTGGGGTATTCTCTCGCGGGATGTCTTTTTGGCAGTGTGGATTGGCTGCGCAATTTTGATTACGCTCTATGTGCTGGGCGTATTTCGCTTCTCGCACGATAGCGAAATCAAGAGCATCGGCACGCCACGAGCAATGATTGCGCTGCTTTTTGCATCGGTAACATTTTACCTGATAGCAGGTTTGATGGGCAAAAAATTAGGCGAATTGGATGCTTTTTTGCCGCCGATGGATTATGAGCGTATTATGAGTAAAAATCCCAACGATGCAGGACGAAGCGCTACCACAAACACTCCTCAAGCACCAGAAGCATGGCTGCCCAGCTATGAAGAGGGTTTGGCAGAAGCAAAGCGCACGGGCAAGCCTGTATTTATTGATTTCACAGGCTTCACCTGTACCAATTGCCGATGGATGGAAGCAAATGTATTCCCAGCACCGGAAGTGCAAGCATTGATGAGGGATATGATCAAAGTGCAGCTTTTCACCGACCGTAAACAAGATCCCTACTTATCGCATAAAAAACGTCAATTGGAGCAGTTCGGCTCTATCGAACTACCGTTGTACGTACTGCTGAAGCCGGATGGAAGTGTCATCGCAACGAAAGCGTTCACGCGGAACAGAGCCGAATTTCTGGCGTTTTTGCAAAAGGCATTGTAAAAAATGAGTAATGGCAGTGCGAAGGCACTTTCGATAGGCATTCATCGTTCAGGACCACCCCGGAATATATGCACCTTTTACCATTAGCTGAAAAAACCGCACGACTGGTTATTGACCGAAAACCATGGTTCGCGCTGATACTGCTGGCGGTGATACCGCTTGTCGGGACGCTTGGCTATATGAGCGTTGAGGGCTGGAGCGCTTTCGATGCGCTGTATATGACCATGATAACGATGACCACTATCGGCTATGGCGAAACGCATCCGCTCTCGCATAATGGACGGCTTTTTACGGTCGCTTTTATCGTTGTCGGCGTTGGGATTGCGGCTTACTCCTTATCCATTCTTGTCGAGGCACTTTTGCGACCGGAACTTATCACCAACAGCATCTCCAAACGGAAATTACGCATGATGGATCAGCATTACATTATCTGCGGCTACGGACGCTCTGGCAGCCTCATAGCACGGGAATTACAGGAGTTGGGAAAACCTTTTGTCATTGTCGAGCAGAACGCAGCGATGGCGGAGGATTTGCGGGTAAAGGGTATTGTTGCGGTGATTGGTGATGCGACCAACGAAGAAATTTTGCAGAAAGCAGGTATAGAGCGGGCGCGAGGATTGGCAACCTCGCTGGACAGCGATGCGGCGAATATTTTCGTCACGCTCACTGCGCGGGGGCTGAGGTCAGATCTCTACATCGTCGCTCGTGCCGATCAATATTCTTCCCAAAGCAAGCTCAAACGTGCCGGAGCCGATGCCGTGCTGTCTCCGCAGGAAATTGGTGCTGTGCGGATGACCCATATGTTGTTGCAGCAAAATGTGATTGATTCTTTTGAACTCGTCACGCGGCGCATCGCATTGGACGTTTCGGTCAAAGAATTGCGCATGACTGATTATCCGACGTTCATCGGTAAAACACTGACCGATTTGCGCCTACCAGAGCGCTTTCATGTTATCGTTCTGGCGTTAAAACTCCCCGATGAAACGGTGCAGTTTCCGGCACAAAGTCAGACAATATTGGGGGCGGATATGACGCTGATTATTGCTGGTGTGAGCGATGATTTGATGAAATTGGCGATGGCGTAGGTGGCAGTATCGTTTGCAGTTGTAATCAATCTTTCATCTTGCATTTTCTCGTTTTTTTTGTATCTTGACTTTTTAGTTGACATATCAACCATTTGTTTATTTACTAATGAAGTCAAAAATCACATCATTTTTTCGCCGATTGCGAACACTTTTGCGCCGTACCAAACCGACGCAAGCATCAGTAGCAATGCCGCAGCAACGCGCACTTACAACACCGCCCGCCCCGCTTCAACTCGAAGCACCAAAAATGTATTACGATGAAACCGATGTTATGTCGGGTAATATTCGGATTCATGTTGGGCGCTGGAATGTGGTCGGTGCGACCAAAACAGCACTTCTTATTCACGGACTTTCGGCAAACCATATGTGCTGGAAGGTTATGGCAGAGCAGTTGCAGCAAAGCGGCATCAACGTTGTTGCGGTTGATCTGCGCGGACGCGGGCGTTCCGACAAGCCTCGCGGCGATTATGGCACAAAAGCGCATATTCCCGATATGTGTGCGGTTATTGAGCAACTGGGACTGCATCTGCCCGGACGCGAAAAGCCCATCGTTATTGGGCATTCGCTTGGTGCGGCGGTCGGTATGGTGCTGGCGTGGAAACATCCAGAATATGTCGGTAAACTCGTTCTTATGGATGCCGGAGCGCCCATCAATCCTATCAATGCGATGAAAGCATATTTTACCATTCGCAGTTCTGTCCAGAGACTCGGCACAATTTATCCGAATGCACAGGCGTATATTGATCGCATCAAGGAAATTCCAATGCTTCAGCCTTGGGATGAGGTGATGGAAGACTATATTCGGTATGACCTAGAAGATATGGGCGAAGGGCGCGTCCGCTCAAGTTGCCCACCGTATGTCGTCGAGGCGGAATATAACAGCATCGGCAGTTCTCTCAGTATGACAACGATTTTGAAAAATAATATTCTGCACCCCATCAAGCAAATACGCCGCGTGATTGATAGCGAAATTCTTCATTTTCGCTATTCCGAACTCACCATGCCCGTTCTTGCTCTCGGTGCAGGCGCATATAATCTGCGCCCGGGCGATGAAATTTTGCCCCCGAAGGGTTTGGATTTTCTTAAACGTCATATCCCGAACTGTACGACCTATACTGTCCCCAAGGCAAACCATTACACGCTTATTTTCGGAAAGTTTCCTGACCGCGATACCGTGTTGATGAATTTTATCGGTTAAATTCTTTTCCAAAAATCACATCACCCTTGTGTATGCGTACCTCCCGCACCGATAGCATAAAAGGTATTGCCATTGCGCTGTTGATTCTGTCAGCATGGGCGGGGCATATTGCTTTTTCGCTCTCGCGGGATGCTTTTGCCGTGCCAGTGTGGGAGAGCGCATTACATCTGGTCTTGCAGACCTTTTTGTTCACAGGGCTGTTTATTACGGCGCACGATGCTATGCACGGCGCGGTTTGTCGGCATTACCGGAGACTAAATCATGTCTTGGGAATTGCGGCGGTGCGCCTCTATGCGCTTTTCTCCTACAAAAAATTGTGGCAAAAACACTGGGAACATCATCGCCACGTAGCAACGCCAAACGAAGATCCTGATTTTCACGATGGTGAACATACAGGTTTCGTGCGCTGGTATGCCCATTTTTTGCAGCATTACATCGGCTGGCAACAGATTGTCGGTATGGCGTTGGTCTTCAACGTTTTGCACCATCTTTTGCATATTCCTGTACAAAGCCTCCTGCTTTTCTGGGTCGTACCGTCGTTGCTTAGTACGGTGCAGCTTTTTTATTTCGGGACATATTTGCCGCATAAAGCACCGAATCCTGATGCTCCCGATGGCGGCTACACGAATCGCCATCGTTCACAAACGAATAACTTCAGTACGCTTCTCTCGTTTTTGACGTGCTATCATTTTGGCTATCATTTTGAGCATCACGAATTTCCCGCAACGCCTTGGTGGAGGCTGCCGGAGAAGCATCGTGAATTGCTTGGGACGCACAAATAAAACCGCAAAACACCGTTTTTTCGTATTACACCCAAACGACCTTTCTCGATCATTATTCTGAACCATCATGCACATCGTCATCATCGGTAACGGCATAGCTGGAATTACTGCCGCCCGCACTATTCGCAAACTCAGCGACCATCGCGTTACCGTTATTTCGAGCGAGAGCAAGCATTTTTTCTCGCGCACGGCGCTGATGTACATCTACATGGGGCATCTCACCTACGAACAAACTAAGCCATATGAAGACTGGTTCTGGGCGAAAAATCGTATTGATTTAGTTCATGACCACGTAAAAAGCATCCAGACTGATACGAAGACTCTTCTCCTACTATCCGGCTCGCATCTGGGCTATGACAAACTCATCATCGCTACGGGGTCGCGCCCGCGCACATTTGGCTGGAAAGGTCAGGATTTACGCGGTGTTCAGGGATTATATTCGTTGCAAGATTTACAAACGATGGTTGACACAACAACAAATGCAAAACGCGGCGTAATTGTCGGCGGTGGGCTTATTGGCATTGAGACCGCAGAAATGCTGTATTCACGAAAGATTCCTGTAACATTTTTGGTACGCGAACAACGCTATTGGAACAGTGTGCTGCCCGACGAAGAGGCAACCATGATTACGAATCATATCCGCGAACACGAAGGCATTGACCTCCGCTTACAAACAGAATTACGCGAAATTTTGGATGATGGCTCTGGCGCGGTACGCGGCATTATCACGAGTTCCGGCGAAGAAATTCCGTGCGAGTTTGTGGCGTTGACTGTCGGTGTGGAGCCGAATATCGACGTGGTGCGGGCTTCGACCATTACCTGCGGGCGAGGAATTTTGGTCAATGAATATTTTGAAACCAGTGCGTCCGATGTTTATGCGGCGGGCGATTGTGCTGAAATGCAGTTCCCTGAAAGTGCCGCGCCGTCGCGTATCGAACCGCTTTGGTATGCTGCCAGAGCGCATGGAGAGAGCATTGCACGGAATATCTGCCTTGAGCGGGCAGCATACGCACGGAAAACATTTTTCAACTCCGCAAAGTTTTTTGACATTGAATATCAAACCTACGGTACAGTTTCAGCAAAACGCAGCAAGGGCGAAGAAACGATTGTCTGGCAGGATGCAGACGGGAAGCGGCTTTTGCGTATCGTCTATGCAAATGACGCAACAAAGCGCGTTCTTGGGTTCAACGTGATGGGGGTGCGCTTTCGGCAGGATGTCTGTACGCATTGGATTGAGCGCCAGACCAGCGTGGAAGAGGTTTTGACGGAACTCGGCGCTGCGAACTTCGACCCCGAATTTTTTCCCGAATGTGAAGCACACCTCGTTGCGGAATACAACCGCCAAACGGGGCGAAATCTTGTTCTCAAGCGCAAACGCAGCTTGTGGAACGCTGTGGCAGTGCTGACGGGCAAGGCGGCGTTGTAAAACTACTCAACAAAATTCAATGAAATGTGGGGGGAAGCAAACTGCGTTCGTACTCCTGTTGGACGATGTTTGCGCCCTTAAAGATAAGTCGCAATGGGATACGTTACGGTACTTTCCTTCGCGCACTTGCCATACCAATAACGATACCAATTCCATCGCCTGTTACGTTCCACCGCACATTCACGCCACCGACGCTGAACGGATCGGTTGTAATAAACCCCCGTTGGTAACTATTGAAATATTCGGCAAAAGGTGCATCGAAACTGTACACCACAACGTGAGGATTGATAGGGTCTTGCGGCACGTTCATCGCATTGCGGATTTACACACTCAAATATTATTATATTTATATTATTTTCTAACGCCACAAGGAATTTCGCTATCTCCTGCACCTTTGCTATATTCGCAGCAAATTACTTCTTTCCTTAACGTTCTCCACCTACGTTCATGGTGTTTTTTCAGCCGATTCGTAAGGCTCTACCTCGTGTGGCTGCCTCTTTGATGATGTTCTCACTTCCAATAGCCTCGTTTGCTCAAACCGCAGCGCCACAACAAGCACAGTCCATTACCGTCGAAGGTATTTATACGGGGAAATACCGCGAGATGACGGCAATGCCCATGAAAACATGGCTTTCTGACGGGACTCTGGTGCTGCTTGATGCCCGAAAGCCCGCCGCAGAGCGCGTTTACGAAGCACTGAATCCGCAAACAGGCAAGCGCACTCCGCTTTTTGATATGGCAAAAGCCCGCACCAGTCTGAAAGCACTTCGCGGAACGGAAAACGTACCACCGCTTACCTTCAATGGCGCCGGAACACAAGCGTACATTGACTTTGGCGATGATTTGGTGGTATTCGATACGAAAACAGCCGAATTTCGCAGTATTGCCAAAGGTGTGAAAGATGAAACGACGCGCTTTTCGCCCGACGGCACAAAATTGGCGTATGTGAAAAATAACGACCTTTACGTGTACGACCTTGTAAAGCAAGCAGAAATGCGGCTAACAAGCGACGGCAGCGCCACGATTTTGAACGGAACGCATTCGTGGGTCTATTGGGAAGAAGTTTTTGACCGCGATGATAGGGGCTATGCGTGGTCGCCGGATTCTCGTGCGATTGCCTATCACCAAAGCGACGAATCTATGGTGAGCCAAATCACGTTTCCCGATGTTCAACCTGCCGTGCAAGATAATATCCTGCAACGCTATCCGAAAGCGGGCGGCGCAAATCCCAAAGTGAAATTAGGTATTATCGAATTGGACAAACCAACGCAAACAACGTGGTTGGATGTTGTTGCTGGTGTAAATCCTGCGCTTGAGTATTTAGCACGAGTCAAATGGTTGCCAAGCGGGAAGCAACTTGCCGTTCAGACGATGCCGCGCAATCAGTACGAAGTGACATTGCACCTCGCAGACCGCGCCACTGGTAAACTCACGGCTATTCACACCGAGCGCGATTCAGGTTGGGTGAATTTGAACGATGATTTACACTTTTTCAAGGATGGCAAGCGCTTTTTGATTGCTTCCGAACGCACGGGCTTCAATCATTTGTATTTGTACAGCATGGACGGAAAGCTGATAAATGCTGTTACCAAAGGCAACTGGGCAGTCGGTGAAGCACGCGGCAATGCCATCCAAGCTGTTGATGAAGCAAAGGGCTTGGTGTATTTCAAAGCAACCGAAAAGTCCAGCGTGGAGCGCCATTTGTACGTCGTGAAACTCGATGGCTCAGGAATGAAGCGCCTTACCGAAGAAGCGGGTGCGCACACCGTTGAGTTTAATGACGCTGCGACGTATTACACCGATTCGTATTCCAACATTTCTACACCCACTGCGCTTCGGCTTCACTCCGCCGACGGCAAACGCTTACAGGAACTTGCTCCGGCAAACGTGCAAGCCGTAGCCGCCTACAATCTGCAATATCCCTCGCTTTTCACCATTCCTGTTGATAACAACTTCCAGATGCCTGCTCAAATCCTGAAGCCACACGACTTTGATGCGAAAAAACGTTATCCGGTCGTTATCTATGTTTACGGCGGTCCGTCAGCACCAAATGTTATCAACGGCTGGCAGGGCGATAATTTGTTTTATCAACTTCTAGCCGACGCGGGCTATTTGGTCGTAAAAATTGACAATCGTAGTGCTGCGGCTATTGCGAAAAAGTTTGAAAATACCTGTTTGAAGCAGCTTGCGGGCGATAGCGAATTGAACGATTTGCTGGCAGGAGTGAATTGGCTAAAGCAGCAAAGTTATGTGGATTCGACGCGCATTGGCGTTTGGGGATGGTCCTTCGGCGGCGCATACACGCTGCAAGCGATGACCCATTCGACAGCCTTCAAAGCGGGTATCGCTGTTGCAGCCCCCACCGATTGGCGTTTCTACGATACCAAATACACCGAAGCCTTTATGAAAACGCCTCAAGAAAATGCTGCCGGATATGACAAAACCAATGTAAACAATCACGCCAAAAACCTGCATGGACGCTTGTTTCTCGTGCATGGAACTTACGATGATAACGTCCACCCGCAAAACGTCTGGAATTTCATCAATGGGCTGATTCGCGCCGACAAACACTTCGATTTGATGATGTATCCGATGCGCAAACACGGTATTGCGGACGCTCCGGCGCGTATTCACTTGTACAAAGCAATGCTGGATTTTTGGAAGAAGAATTTGTAACCCACTTGCTAGGGCAATCGCATCAAAATCTCAATCCCCCATCAATCCTTGCTCCGTTGAACAATGGATTGCAACCCATTATCTGGAATATTGAGGTTTTACGTCGTTCCCAAAAACTCATGCGATTGCCCTATCTGAATCGTTATCTTTTATCCTTTCTCAGCTAGATGTATGCGCCTCCATCCGACTCGCCCTCTTTCTTTTGTCCTTTGTGCAATCATCCTGAGCATGAGCATACCAGCGCTTTTTGCACAAAGTTCGCCAAAGCGTGAGTTTCGCGGTGTATGGATTTCGAGTGTGTTTAATCTTGATTTTCCGAGCCGTGCCGATGATTTTCCCGAAGCGCAGCGCAAAGAATTTATCACGATACTCGACGCACACCAGCAAATGGGCATCAATGCGGTCTTCGTCCAGATTCGTCCCTCTGCTGATGCTCTCTATCCCAGCGCTCTCGAACCTTGGTCGCAGTGGCTCACGGGCGCTCAAGGGCGTGTGCCGTCTCCCGTCTGGAATCCGCTTCAGTTCATGCTTGAAGAAACACACAAGCGCGGCATGGAATTCCACGCATGGTTCAATCCTTTTCGTTCGGTCGTTTCGTCGTCGTCGAGTGTGGCGGAAAGCCATATTTCGCGTACTCGCCCCGCGTGGCATCTGACGTACCGCAGCCCTTTTCGATTGCTCAATCCCGGATTGCCGGAAGTGCGTGATTATGTCGTATCGGTCATTATGGATGTTGTGCGAAAATACGATATTGATGGTGTACATTTTGACGATTATTTTTACCCCTACGAAGGCACAACAACGCAAGATGCAGAGACGTTTCGGCAGTATTCTCGTAATATCGGGAATATTGCTGATTGGCGACGTGATAATGTCAATATCATGGTGAAAATGGTTTCCGACAGTATTCGCTCCGCAAAGCCGTTTGTCAAATTTGGTATCAGCCCGTTCGGTATTTGGCGAAGCGGCACTCCGAGCGGCACGAGCGGTCTGGATGCGTATTCTGTCGTTTTTTGCGATGCCCTTGCATGGCTTCAAGCGCGGACGGTTGATTATATTATTCCCCAACTGTACTGGAAATTAGGCGGCGCTCAGGATTATGCGAAACTCATGCCGTGGTGGAATGCGCAAGCCCGCCAAGCGGGAAGGCAGATGTATTCAGGCTTGGGAGCGTATCGTTTAACCGATGCAACATGGACGGCAGACGACATAACACGCCAAGTTGATGTCAACCGCGAGCAAAACGGTAATGGTATTGTCTTTTTTAGCTCAAATTCCCTCACGCGGAATTTACAGGGGCTTCGTACAGCACTGGTAAATAGTGCTATGCGCTCACCAGCACTTGTGCCGACAATGGCATGGAAAGATTCTATTGCGCCCAACCCGCCCACAAATCTTCGTGCCGTACAAAGTGCTTCCACACGCGCTTTAACGCTCACCTGGAGCGTCCCGGAACGCGCACGTGATGGCGATACTGCGGCGTTATATGTGGTCTATCGTTTTGCCGATACAGCACAAATCAGGCTGGATAATCCCGCCTCAATTGTTGCCATTACGCCCAACACTACGTGGACAGACACAAATCCACCCTTTCGCATCACACCCGGATCCATTCAGTACGCCGTCACAGCGCTTGACCGCTTGCGTAATGAGAGCAGTTCTGCCCAAGTACGATTCACCACCACCAGCGTCAGCCTACAACAGGGCTTCAGCACAGGCATACAAAGCATTTCCCCAAACCCCGCACAAAACCTTGCGGCAATAATATTCTCACTGGAAAAAGCAGCAATGGTGCAGATCGCCGTCACGGATAATATTGGGCGCACTGTTGCTGTACCTCTCTTTGCAGAGCGCTCGGCGGGGGCGCATACAATAGAATTTTCGACCGCTAATCTGGCGAATGGGCTATATTTTGTGCGCTTTTCGGCTCATGGTGTCGTGATGGCGCGAACGCTTGTGGTGCAGAAATAAATTCCTCATCAAAAGTGTTTTGATATTTTATCCCTTTCATCAATTCCAAATTGTTATGCTGAGTTATTGGGAACAGGACGCTTGGACGCAATACGACTTCGTTGTCGTCGGCGCAGGAATTATTGGGCTTTCGACGGCATTATCGCTAAAAGAGCAGCGCCCGCATTCTTCGGTGGCAGTGCTGGAGCGCGGCTTCATTCCTAGCGGTGCCAGTACGCGCAATGCAGGATTTGCGTGTTTCGGCAGCCTTACCGAAATTCTTTCTGATATGCAAACAAATGGCGAAGAAGCCACAGTACGGCTTGTTCATGCCCGTTATGCAGGATTAGACGTTCTCCGAAAACGGCTTGGTGACTTGGCTTGCGGGTACGAACAACACGGCGGTTTTGAACTTCTTTTTGAGAATAATGTTGCAGCACTGGAGCAGATAGAGCGCATTAACACTGCCTTGCGGGATATTTTTCCTAGAGCCGCCTTCTATGAACGCAGCGACCTCATTGCCGAATATGGTTTTGGCACAAAGCGCGTCAAAGCTATCGTCAAGAGTGATTTTGAGGGACAAATTCATTCCGGTCGGATGATGCGTTCATTAGCGGCACTAGCCCAGGAGCGAGGCGTGATGCTGCTTTGGGGCGCAGATGTCCGACAGATTGACCACGAGCCGACCGCAGTGCAGTTGCATCTGAAGCATAACGACGAATCCTTGACCATTCGCGCCGCTCAAGTTGTGCTATGCACGAATGCTTTCACCAGCACCTTCGCCCCCGAACTTGGCATAAAACCTGCGCGAGGGCAAATATTGATGACTTCGCCCATCGCAAATTTACCCTTTCGAGGCGTATTTCATTTTGACGAAGGTTTTTACTACTTCCGCAATGTGTCGTCACCCGAAGGAGAGCGTATTCTCTTGGGCGGCGGGCGCAATCTTGATTTTGATACGGAAGAAACTACCGCATTAGCCCTCAATACCACAATTCAACAAGAATTAGAGCGGCTTTTGCAGAAAATGATCCTCCCAGAGCGCAGTTTTACGATTGAGCAGCGTTGGTCGGGGATTATGGGTTTCCACGCAAGCAAATTGCCGATTGTGCAGCGTACCCACGAGCGGCTTGTGGTGGGCTTCGCCTGCAATGGTATGGGGGTGGCACTGGGGAGTACGATTGGTGCGGACACGGCGCGGTGTGCGCTGGGCGAATGAGAAAATGAGCGAGAAAACACGTCACAACGGGCGGTCATCGTCTGAAACCCGCACCACCACTTTGCCAACGGTCTTGCCGGATTGAAATGCGGTAATGGCTTCGGGCAGTGCAGCAAAAGGATAAGTATGCCCCACAAGTGGCTTGGGAAGCCCTAGAGCGTCAATTTCATGCAAAAGGCGCGTCATTTCGTCCAGATTATCCCACAACCATATCAAATTAAATCCCATCACCGCTTTATTCTGCTCAATCATTGCCAGTGCATCAAATTTGGGGCGACGAAGCCATTTCCAGATAAGCGACAAATACGGCGGGCGCTTGCCTTGAAACGCCATATTTGCCGAACCAAAACACACAATGCGCCCGGCAGGAGCAAGCGCATCATAGCTTGCTTGGAGGGCATTCCCACCCAAACTATCCAGTACCAGCGACAGAGGACGATTGCCAAGGGCTGTGTCAAGGTCGTGCTTTGCAGCCCGATAGGACGTGCCGAACCGTACGAATACCCGATCATAGCCCTCTTTCTGCAAAAGCGGAATTTTATCGGATGTGCCGACCGAACCAATTGTAAACGCCCCAAGGCGCTTTGCAATGCGGTTGGCAACAATGCCTACGCCACCGGCAGCGCTATGAATCAGCACCGTTGCACCATTGCGCATAGCACCCAAAGGCAACAGTGCGTAATACGCCGTCAGCGCTTGCACCGTAAAGGCTGCACCTTCTTCAAACGTCCACCCTTCGGGAAGCGGCAAAACGTAGTTTTCATCAACGACGACGTGCGTTGTGTATGCGCCAAAGCGCACAACGCCTATGACGGCATCACCAACGCTCACGCGGCTGACCGATTTGCCCACAGAGCGCACCACACCAGTGTATTCCAGTCCAGGAACAAAACTCCCTTTGGGCGTAGCGCTATACAAGCCCATCATGGCAAAAATATCGGCAAAATTGAGTCCGATAGCACGAACTTCAACGCAGACCTCGTTATCAAGAGGCTCTGCAAGAGGCTCGTGGACATGGTGCAGGTTAGCCAGCGAACCAGCGCGTGTCATGCGATAGGCAGCACGGAGAATGGACATGATAGGGAGAGAAATGGAGTATTAAAAACCGCCAAATGTCCAACCAAGGCTTACACCAAGCCACGGCAGAACAGGGAGAAAAAAATTGGGGAGAATAAGCGGCGTAAGCCCTGCTCGCAGTGAAAATCCGCCTTCGCTTGGCATAATACGGTACATTATCACGAAAGTCGGGATAGGCGTGTAGGCTGTAGCACTGGCTGGAACAACTGTTGTTACCGAGACCGTAGCAAAAAGCGACGAAATTCCCCCACCAAGTTCTAAATAGCTGTTACTTTCAGGAAAATTATACAGATACGAAGCAATAAGCGGAACAACAACCAGAGAAGCTGCACCGGAAAAAACATTTGCCAGAGCCGCATCTGCCCGATAATTGCTAAACCCAAGCCGCACATTCCACGTGGGCGCAAGCCGTCGGTCGAAATTGAACGAGTATAATCCACCATTTCCCAAACCCTCGACAAAGAGTGTATTTTTCGCGGTTTGGGCAAAACGCTCTTCGGGGCTGTATTGGCGCATATCTTGGGCAAGGGCGCTTTGATGGCAAAGAGCAAGGGCGCAGCAAAAGACGCAGACAGCAAACACATTCTTGAGAAAGCGCATAGTGTGGGGCTTGGGATGGAGTATTAGTTATTTTTCGCTTGCAATGTGCCAATAATATCCTCAAAATCACTATCACTAAGATTATAGTGGCTATTGCAGTAGCGGCAGACAAGCTCGCGTTGATTTTGCTCGCGCATTTCTTTGACCTCCTCAATACCAAGGGTCGAAAGTGCTGATTTGAAGCGCTCAAGCGAGCATCGGCAAAAAAAGTCAATTGGTGTATCCGACGTTTCGGTAAGCGGTGAATCGGCAACAATTTGCAGCATTTCTTGAGGCGAATAGCCCGTTCCCAGGGTGTCCGCGATATGGTCTAATTTCTTGATATTATCGTACATACGCTGAATCAAACTCTCCGGCGCTCCCGGCATAGCCTGAACCATAAGTCCGCCGGATTGGGCGACTTTTCCTTCTTTATCAATACTTACATCCAACATGACGGCGCTCGGAATCTGTTCGGATTGGGTGAGATAATACGCCAAATCGGTACTGATGTCGCCGGAAACAAGCTCCACTACGCCCGTTGTCGGTTCAAACTGGTTATACAAAATTCTCGAAACCCGCAAAAGCCCGATACCAAGCCCACTGCCAAGCGAAGGATTATTGTAAGAGAAATCCAACACACATTCGGGGTTTTGAACATAGCCACGCACTTCACCGACGCTTAAAGACTCCGCAAAAACCTTACCAGCCGGACCATTGCCGGAAAAGTCCAATATCATGCGCTCCTCGCTTTTCAGAAATGCCGCCAAAAGCGAAGCACCCGCCATAGCTCGCCCCAAAAGCACGGCAGCAAGCGGGCTGAGATTGTGACGTTCCTGTGCAGAGAGGGCGGTTCTTGTATTGCGCACCGCCGCCAAGCGAAAGAATCCATCCTCGGTCATTGCCCGAACAACGCGGTCGCGCTGGGTATAAAGTTTTTTGATTGCCTGTGGCGAGGAATTATCCGTATTCTGGGGTAATGGTTCCACAATGGTCAGCCTTTCCAGATGAAAAAGAAAAAATATTGGACGCAAAACTACGCTTTTTCTACGGAATTGTCAGCAAGAAATCTTTTTTCTAGCTTTTGAGGCATTCCTGAGCAATAATCGCGGCAATGCGTTCGGCAGCTTTTCCGTCCCAGAGCGGTGGCAGCGTGTACGATGGCGGGGCAGTCTCTTGAAGCGCCTTTCGGAGCGCTGTGCGAATATTTTCCGTTGTGGGCGGGATAAGAATATTTGTTCCAATTTCGCACGTAATCGGGCGCTCGGTTGTCGTGCGAAGCGTCAAACACGAGACCCCAAGCGCGGTTGTTTCTTCTTGGACACCGCCGGAATCGGTCATTACAAAACGGGCGTTCATCATCAGCGCAAGGAAATTCACGTAACCTTGCGGCTCGGTGAGAATAAAGCGCGGATGCTGTTCGATACGTCCCAGAAGCCCAAAACGCTCCAAATGTTTGCGTGTGCGCGGATGCACAGGAAACACGATAGAACACGTTTCCGCCGCTTCTAGGAGCATTTCCACGAGCGACTGCAACTGCACCGCATCATCCACATTCGACGGGCGGTGGAGCGTTACAAGGGCATACTGGCGGTCTTCTAGCGAAAGGTCATGCAGAATTGGGGATTGACGGGCTTTGGACAGAGCAAAATGGAGTGAATCAATCATCGTATTCCCAACAAAATGCACGCGGTCATACCGAAAATTCTCACGTAAAAGATTATCGACACCACTTTTCTCGGTAACAAAAGCATAATCGCAGAGTGCATCGGTGGCAATACGATTGAGTTCTTCCGGCATGGTGCGGTCGCCGCTTCGCAAGCCGGCTTCGACGTGTGCGACAGGTATGCCGAGTTTTGTTGCCGTCAATGTAGCGGCAATGGTGGAATTGACATCCCCAACAACCAGTACCAATGCGGGCTTTGCCTCCAAACACACCTTTTCAAATTCAACGATTACTCTTGCCGTCTGCTCGGCATGAGAGCCAGAGCCAACACCAAGGAAATACTTGGGTTCGGGCATTTCGAGGTCACGAAAAAAAGCATCCGACATGGCAGCGTCGTAATGCTGCCCCGTGTGAACGATTTGGTGCTGTGTAAGGCTGGTAAACTCAGGTGCAGAGAACACACGATGAATCGGCGCAACTTTCATAAAATTTGGTCGTGCGCCGACAACGGAGAGAATGAGAGGTTTTGGGGTCATGCTTGAGTTGAGGGTACGTCTGGGAGAAGAAGGGAAGCAATGTAGGTAGAGAGTGAAGAAGCCACCCGACGGCGAAGAAGCCGCCGGATGGCGCGGTTCGTGCAGCGTGTGATGGCGTAGATAACGCAGTGTTTGTGGTGCGAATAAGAAGGAACAGTCTCCCCGTCGGGCGGCTTCTTCGCCGTCCGGCGCGGGTTTCTGGAAAGATTTTCTCCATTATTTTTTTAGTGCATCCAGTAATGAAGCCATTTCAATAGCAACCGTCGCCGCTTCAAAGCCCTTATTGCCAGCTTTTGTGCCGGAGCGCTCTATGGCTTGTTCAATCGTGTCGGTTGTCAAAACGCCAAAGACGCAGGGAACGCCCGAATCAAGCCCTACGTGTGCAACGCCTTTGGTTACTTCAGCCGCAACATAGTCAAAATGAGGCGTGGAACCACGAATCACCGCCCCAAGTGCAATCACCGCATCATATTTTTTGCTGTCCGCCATTGCTTTGACAACAAGCGGTATCTCAAAACTTCCCGGGCAATACGCAACAGTAATCGCTTCATCGGGGACATTATGCCGCCGCAGCGCATCCAATGAGCCTTCCAAGAGTTTGTTCACGACAAAGCTATTCCACCGTGCCACAACGATGCCAAAGGATTTTCCTTGAGCATTAAAGATACCTTCAAGAGTTTTGATTGCCATAAAAATTAAAAGAATGGGAGTAAAGACCACCCGCCGGACGGCGAAGAAGCCGCCCGACGGAGCAATATTTGAACCGTTCCGATCCAGAGTCTGTGCAGAAACCTCAGCGTTCCAAGGTCATTTTCAGCGCTACTAAGACCTGCCAAGAAGAAATGCTGAAATTTTCGTTCAAGGTCGGGCTTGATAGCATTTGAGTTAAGGGGATAACATAGTTGAGCATCGGGCTGAGGCGAAAGCGTGTGCCAAAAGGAATATCCGTACCAACGGCTATATTGGCTGCAATCTGCACCGTATTAACGCGGTTCGTAATATCATTATCTTGGAGAACTTTGCGGTCGGAATACGTCGTATCTTGACCTCTAATAATCTGAATGGAGGCAGTTGATCTCTCACCATTCGGTAAAACTTTTTCCGGCTCAAGAACAGAGATAGTATGCCGCAGCCGACTATTGACGATGAGACCGCCTTGCAAGCCAACTTGCACAAATGGTTGGAAAATGCCAATACTCAGAGGATTCCAAGCCACATACGGACTGAGAGTAATCATAGAAAAATTCAATTCCGCTAAGTGGCGGAACAGCGTCGGAATAGAGAACGATAGCTCCGGTCGGGTTGGTGAGCGAAACGAGAGAGTCTCATATTCCCTAAAAGCCGCATTGATGTTGCGATTCTCGTACATCAGACGAGCGCCGATATTCACCGTTCCTAGTCGCCATGTTGCGTTTGGCGTGAGTAAATTTTTCTCATACATTAATCCAACCACCAAGCCCGCGCCTACTCCATTGTTAAATTTGCATTGGCACGTATCCGTCACAAACGAGCCGTTCTGTACATTAAAGCCGGGACCGGCAATGATACCAATCACATCCGGCACAACACGCCGACCGAGTTCCAACGGCGATGAGCCTTCGTTTTCCTGAGCGAAAAGGGTTGTTTGTGCTGCTAAACCAAGGCTTGCTACGCAAGCAATCATCAATAGTGCGCGAAAATGGAGATGTGGTGAGAGGAACATGGTCAAATGAGGAAAAATGGAACAAAGGACGAGCAAGAGTAGCAAGGATAATTTGTCATGTCTAAATTATCAAACGAATGAGAGAAATACAAATTGTTCCTGCACAATTCTCACACATCTTACTCCGGCTGAATTGGCGTTTCAACGACAATCGTCACAGTACGGCAGTAAAAGCGCCCTTCCGGGATCTCGGTGTCGTACAACAACACGGTTTTTCCCAGACCACGCACTTCTGCTTTTTTTGCTAAATCCAATGCCGATGCTGTTTCGCGGGCGCGGGCTTTGGAGAGGCGCAGCGAGTAATCAAGCGGGTTTGTGTAATCGGTATAGCCCGAAATGCGCACCGTTGCTTCTTGTGCGATTTGTGTTTTGATAAAAGAAGCAATACGATTTTGAATTGCTGTTAAATTCGATTTATCGAAATCAAACAAAATCAAACTGTAACGGTCAATTTCACGGTCTTTGAGGCGTTCGCGGCGCTTGCGCAATATCGTTATCTGCTCCACCGGCGACGAGCCTTTGGTCGAAAGGCGATTGCCGCTATCGTCCACAGCCGAGAGCGAGTATTCAAGCGGTGTCGGCGCACGTGGCACGGTGGCTTGGTTTTCCGTAATATTCCAATCCAAAACCGCAGGAATAGCGCCCGTTCCGCGAAACTCTTTCAATACCTGACCGTCCTGCCCTACCGTGACGCGCCATTCCTTGACGTTCCCCGAAGGCAGTTTTATGCGTGGTCGCAAGCGAATAATCGGCGGCGAGACCGTCCGCACGGTATCTTGCGTTTTGATAGGTTCGAGAATTTCCCATGTATCGGAGGAAAACTCCGCCCGGCGATTTTCTTGCACAACTTCGGTATCGTAGAGTTTGGTGTTAGAAACCGTCGGCGTTGCGGGAAGATTGCGGACTTGAATCGGCATTCGCGCCGTGTCAATATTCCACACATTCGTCAAATAATCACGCACTGCCTTCGCACGACGATAGGAAAGTGCTGTATTTCCGCGCTCTCCCGTCGCCGTATTGTCGTTGCAGCCCGTAATCGTGAGTCTGGCGTTCGGGTGCGCCAACATTCTTCGCCCGACGATGTTCATAATGTGGTGATAGGTCTCCAACATTTCGTAGTTATGCAGTTTATCCACATAAAAATCATCTACATCACGTTTTGAAAGGCGGTCGTAGCGTTCGGGAATATTATCGCTGCCCTGCTCAAAAAAGACGTAAGGCAGAAGCGGGCGCAAATTCGTGGATAAAAATTCTTCAATCCGAAAGGTCACGTTGCTCAGTTCCTTGCCGTCGCGCTCCACACCAACGGCGGTGAGCGATGCGGAAAGTTCTTTGCCACCAACCTCAACGCCTGTTTTCGGCGTTGGCTCTGACGGCGTATCGCCTTTGCTGGGCGGCGTAACCACCGTAACAGGTGTGCTATCGCGCACGGGCGGTGGTGGAGGTGCTTCGGTGCTGGTGGTGTCAATAACTTTTCGTTCCGGCGCAAACTTCAGCGCAATGCCCGCACGAATTTGATGAACGCTCCAAGCACCATTTAATGCGGCACTTGGGATAACGGGCGTAAGCGGAAAGGAGTAAAACACCTCCGGCGTGATATAGACCGTGCGCTTGGCGTTGAGCGGGATTTCCCATGCCAAGCCGCCCATGAGCGAGATATTGTAAGCGCTGGCTTCGGGAATGCTGCTTTTCACGACATTGCGCAAGCGGCTTCGGGTGTCAACAAACAACACCGAGTCAGCAAATGTTTCTTCTTTCTGCTCGAAATCGCGCTGCACCACGTATCCGGCTCGTGCGCCGAGAAGAACGGTGAGACCGTCATCAGTTCGCGTTAATCCTGTCAGAGGCTTTATTGTCAGAAGTGCTTCTAATCCTACGCTTCGGAGTTTTGCGTCAAGAACATAAAAAAAGCTACTTCCCGGAATTGGTACGCCGCCGATATTTTGCAACGCCGTCAACGGATCGCTTTCGGTGCCTTGAAAACGCCCTGGCGTAGGCGTATAGCTTGCACGAAGCGAGAAACCAAAGGCATTACTCATTGGAATATCGAACATTGCGCCTAGTGCATAAGCGTTGCTGACGGCATCGGTAAATTGCGGGCAGCAATTTGGTACGCCCGGCAATGTCGCAAAATTAGCGCGGTGCATATTGTAGGCGAACTGCCCGAAAACACCAAAACGTGTACGAGCGGAAGAATCCAGCTTTTGTGCGGCAAGCGGCGTTTGTAGAGCAAAAAGCGCCAAGAGCCAGAACAGTAATCGCTTTAACAGTAATCGCTTTTTCATCGGATAACCTCCATTCTACGGGTTTTGCGGTCGGTTGGTGTTTGGAGAACGTAGAAATATACGCCAGAGGGCAAGCGATTTACCTCCAAATCCAGCGAATACGCGCCCGGTTCTAAACGGTCGGTCATTGCTTGCAGCACTGCTTCGCCCATGATGGAATAGACCGTTATTGTTGTTAAGCCCCGCTCCAAGAGCGAAAAATCAATCGTTGTTACGTCGGAAGCCGGATTTGGCTTGTTTTGCGCAAGGGTCGTGCGCGTTGTGGCTGCCGTCACTAGCCGCATTCCGCCTTCTAAGCAAATGCGTTGCAGGATGAACTTCCCTCGCACACCCGCGCTGTCGAAGATTATGCAACTTGCGCCCGTGCTGCCGAGTGCTTCCAGATTTTCAATCGTTATCAGCGTTCCCGATGTGCTACCGAGCGTCGCTTGGAACGCCACACGCCCCAAAATACTATCGGCAGGAATAGGCGACGGCAACATCAGGGTAACGGGCTGCAAACGCGATGAACCCACGATTGTTCCTTTGTCGGCGGCAAGCGGCACGAGCGTTGAGAAATCATACCGCAAAACAAAGCGGAAGCCCGTCACGCCAGCCTCACGGAGATACTGCGGGTTGCGAAGGCGAATAGGCAAACTTGTCGTGTCGCTGATACCCGCCGAAATCGAATCCGTCCAAAGCCGTGCCGTTGCTGGCAGTGTTCGTGCCGAAAGCGTGACTCGTGCGGGCTGTTTGTTGCAATCAAACCCATAATTGGACAAAACCTCAATACCATTTGGCGTAATTTTCGAGTCCGGGCAGGCGGAGCCAACATAGCGAACGCGCATCACGGCTGTCGCACGGGGCGGCGTGGGGTTCGGCGAAACGCTTTCGATAATAAACAGGGAATCGGGCGAGTAAAAAGGCGCTTGCCAGGTGATAGGCAGATTGCCCGTATTGCGCAGCGAGAGTGTATCGCTAACGGGCGTGTTCGGAGGAACGTCGCCGAGGGAGCGGCTGACAATATTGGGTAAATCGCTTGAAAAACGGCGCACGAACTCAAAGTCCAGAACATTTTTCACAGCAGAGAGTGTTGTTGTCGTTGAAGAGCCGTTTGCAGCATTGGATGTTATCGTAATTGTCGCATTTGCCGCGCCCTGTGTAGTGGGAAGCGGTCGAAAGACGACGGGAATCGCTGCCGAGGCATTTCTTGCCAATCGCAAAGGCAGCATTGGCGCTTGTACCGAAAAAAGCGTCGAAGATGGTGTAATGGCGCTCACTACTAAATCCTGCCCTCCCGTATTTGTGATGCTAATTTGCCCATTGGACGAAGTTTCGCAGACCAATGTTCCAAAGGATACCGACGGCGTTGCGGCGATGTATGGGCGGAGAATTGTTGCGCTGACGCTGATGGTTTGCGCCCGACCGCACGTGTCGGTGAGCGTTCCCGTTGCAGAAGCATCCACCGCGCTACCAAGGAAATTCACTCGCACCTGCGATGAACCGCCAACAGGTGTTTCCGGCGGGTCGAATTGCAACGAAAAAGGGCTGGCAATGCTAAAGGAAGTAGCGCCCCAGCGTATGGGAACTGTCCCAGTATTGAAAACCGTGATAACATCTTGGGCGGCGGCATTAGGAAGAATATTCACGAAATTGACCGCCGTGCGGGAAAGCCGGAAACTGACGGAATCTTTTGCACCATTAAGTGCGGCATTAAAGGTCGGTGTTCCCCCGGCATTAGACACAATGCGGAGTGTGTCGGTGATAGCGCCCGTGCGGTTCGGACGGAAGCGTATCTGCACGGTGCGCGATTGGCCGGACGGGATAGAAAGCGGCAATGCGGGCGCTTGCACGAGCGAAAACGCACCATTGCTTATGCCGACAATCCGTAAGTCCGTGATAACAAGATCATTCGCGTCGTTGCCCGTGTTGGCGATAGATTGCGTGATAATGTTCTCCGTCTCGCAGACCAAACGCCCAAAACTGACGGGAACAGCAAGCCCGATGGTAGGATTGGGGCGGTTGACGGTGATTTGGACGGTAATGGGCGTTTCGACTCCGCAAAGATCCGCAATACGCCATGTTTCACGAAAAACACCTGCCGTACTTGTATTCACAGGGCGCACCGATACTGTTGTCTCTTCATCGGGCTGTAAAATAGTCGTGGGAATTGTGACCAAAAAATTTGCACTACTAATGGGCAAAATTGGCTGTGGTGTCGTTCCATTATTGCGAATAGTAAAGGTCTGTGCGGGTGCTGTGGTACCACGCACTACGGAACCAAAGTCCAACAACTGCTTCGACACCGTAATTCTTACAGCATCGTTGCGTACCCGAAAATTTACCGTTGTACTGCCCGCAATTTGTCCCGTAGGCGCATTGGCGGCATTGGAAAAGAGGGTCATTGCGACAGTATCAAAGTCCAAAATGCTTGTCAGGCGCGGCGTATAGCGCACGGTGAGTTCCCGCGAGGTGTTGAACGTTACTGCCAAAGGGTTTTGAGGCGAAAGGTTCGCCGGGCTGATAATCTGAAAGTCTGGATGATTAAACGTTGCACCGGTTACATTCAAAGTCACCTGCCCGGAATTATAGATTTTCAGTGTTGTATCTTTGAAAGGCGCATCTCGACCGGGACAAATAAAATCGCCGAGATAAAGCCTTGTGCTACGAATAGGCGTTTCTACGCCCTGAACGATATTGCGGGCGGTGATATTCGGCGGATTTTGGACGGTTTGGGCGGTAAACTCAAATATTTGTCGGAAACCACATCCCAAATTGATGGGAGAATATTGAAAGCCGCGAATTGTCTGTCCCGCCACAGCACCGTTAAATCGTGCCGTCAGCCAAAGCGTATCGTTGGGCGGCAGCGTAACAAGAAGATACGGAAGCCCACCCGGTTCGGTTACAAGGCGTGGCATGGGTCTGGTATTCAAAATCGTAAAATTGGGATCGGCAGTGAAGTTAATGCGCCACTCCAACGGTTCTGTTCCAGTATTTCGCATCCATGGGAAAGTTGCAGTAGCAGGCGTATTCGAGGCAACAGTACCAAAATCGAAGACTTGGCTAAAAAGATCAAAAGCACTGCGCCCACGACGACCCATGAGATTCACCACAATCGCATCGGGAATCGGTGTTCCGTCATCTTGAACCGTCGTAATACGCAGTTGTGCGGTGCGTATGCCAAAGACCATACTGTTAAAACGAATAATAATCAGCTTACCATCAGTAGACACATTTGCTGGCAAGGTTGTCGGCTCGGTGATGGTAAAATCCGAAGCGTTCGCACCGCTCAACGTCATGGAAACAATGCGCCCCGTCATAGGCTGCTCCGTAACGCTGTTCGTAATCGTTACCGTTCCACCTGTCGAAACAGGATTGTCGCAGAGTTGATCAACACTGAGGTTGAATATTTTGGCAGCATTTAATCGCGCAGAAGATTTGCCTTTGGGTGATACCTGCGCCGTAAAAACCTTGGACGATTGTGCCAAAAGAATATCGGCAGAACAGAACAGCCATAGCACAACAGCGACGTTTGCTATCAAGCCAACAATTCGGGACGCAAAAAGCATGATGGTAGAGATTGGATAAACATATTAGGGATTGACGAAGGAAAGCATTGTTCCTTATTGCACCTTAACGCAAAAATTAGACCAAAAAATACGAACCCTTGGTCATGCACGAAAGTATGCGCTGTTGCTGCATTGCAAACTTACACATTTTCTCGGAAAGACCGCATTACCCCCGTTTCATTCTAAAACACCCTTTCGGGCGTGCGTCTCAGTTTGATGATTGCTCTCCATCAAGAGTGGAAGAGCATGAAAACAGCGTAAAAATTGGATATTTCGCAAGAAATAGCGAGATTGCCGCCTTCATCATTCTTCATATTTTTTTTTCGCTATGCACACCGAAACCTTTGCCATACACGCCGGACGGCGTATTGACCCCACAACAAAAGCTGTTACGCCGCCCATCGTTCTTTCGACAACCTTCCAACACGCCCCCGATAGCAGCTACGACGCATATCTCTATTCGCGTTATGACAACCCCAACCGTGCGGCGCTGGAAGAGTGCGTTGCTGGCTTGGAAGGCGGGAAACAAGGACTTGCGTTTGCTTCGGGTATGGCGGCAGCTACGGCTCTTGTCCACACAATGTTGAAGGCGGGCGACCACATTATTATGCCGTCGGATTGCTATTTTACGATGCGTCGGCTGGTGCGGGAATTGTATGGCGAATGGGGATTGGAGGCGAGTTTCGTAGATATGAGTGATTTGGCGGCAGTACAAGCAGCGATAAAGCCCAATACGCGCCTCGTCTGGACAGAAACGCCATCGAATCCGGGGCTGTTTCTCACCGATATTGCCGCCGTTGCTGAAATTGCCCATAAAGCTGGCGCACTCTGCGTTTGTGATAACACGTGGGCAACACCACTTCTGCAAAAGCCCCTTGAACTCGGTTGTGATGCGGTATTCCATTCCAGTACAAAATATCTTGCCGGACATAGCGACGTTTTGGGCGGTATTGTTGTTACTCGTGATGAGGGAGCGGTTTATGAGCGTTTGCGGTTGTATCAAAAAGTCACGGGCGGAGTGCCATCGCCGTTTGATTGTTGGCTTACTCTGCGGAGTATCTCGACGCTTCCTCAGCGCATGAAAGCGCATTGCGAAAATGCGATGAAGGTCGCGCAATTTCTTGCATCGCACCCGAATGTCGAAAAAGTGCATTTTCCCGGTTTGCCGGAAAACCGCTTCCACGCTTTGGCAAAGCGTCAGATGAAGGATTTTGGCGGCATGGTTTCATTTGAAGTCAAAGGCGGTTGGGATGCGGCGATTGCTGTTTGCGGCAAGGTCAAGATTTTCACCTGTGCCACAAGCCTTGGAGCGGTCGAAAGCCTCATGGAACATCGTGCTTCGGTCGAAGGCGTGGATTCGCCTACGCCGCACGGTTTAATCAGGCTTTCGGTCGGTTTGGAGCATTATGAGGATTTGATTATGGATTTGTCGCAAGCGCTGGGGTGAGAAGCCGATAGAACCTCATTAAAACAGCGTACGTTTGCTTTATGCCGCCGTATTACTCGTTTCAGGCTCTTCCGCGCTTCGCTCCAAATGCGTGATGCGGACAAGTTCCACCGCACGTTTGTTCTTTTTGATAATCGTGAACATATACCCATTTTCGACGATAATTTCGCTTTCGTTGGGAATTTTCCCAAACAGGACGTTGATATAGCCGCCAAGCGTTTCGTAGCGCTCGTTTTCGGGGAGTGGCTTGGGAAGCATTTGGTTGAGTTCGGGAATCGGCGTGGAGGCGGTAATTTCAAACTCGTATTCGTCCACACGGCGCATCGTTGCTTGGTCGTCGTCGAATTCATCCTGAATATCACCGACGATTTCCTCCAAAATATCTTCTAGTGTAATCATGCCCGCCGTGCCGCCAAAATCATCAATCACAATCGCAACGTGAATACGCCGTTTTTGAAATTCCCGCAAAAGTTCGCGGACGCTTTTGGTCTCATGCACGAAGTATGCAGGGCGCACAATATCTTGCAGTACGATAAGTTCGGGATGCTGGGCGAGCGTCAAAATATCTTTGGTGTAAACCACGCCGACGATATTATCCAGCGAATCTTTATAGACTGGCAACCGCGAAAAACCTTCTTCAATGACCCGCCCCAAAAGATCGCCGACAGGCGTTGCAATATCAATCGCCGACATCCGCGTCCGCGAAACCATGATTTGCTTTGCCATGCGCTCACTGAGCGTAAAAACGTTCTTGATAAGTTCGTGGTCGGCGGTTTCGATAGCGCCTGTCTCTTCGCCACGTTTGAGCAAATACTGAATCTCTTCTGCGCTATGGACTTCCTCATGCGTGGCTTCGATACCAAGCACCTTCAAAAGGGCGTTAGAGACGTAGTTCAGACCGATGATGAAGGGCTTAAAAACAAGGTAAAAAATACGCATCGGCAGCGCAACGCCGATAACAACTGTTTCGGGGCGCTGAATAGCAAACCATTTGGGAGCCTGTTCGCCGAGAATAATATGCAGTGCGGTAATGGTGACAAATGCAATCGGACCCGCGATTTTATGCGCTAAATCCGGCTCAATGCTGATATTGATAAGGTGAAAAAAGCCAAAGACAATTTTGGTGGCAACATCCTCGCCAATCCAGCCTAGCGCGAGACTTGCAAGCGTAATCCCAAGCTGAGAAGCCGACAAATAGGCATCCAAATTATCCAGAATATTTTTGGCAATGCCCGCCAGACGGCTTCCCGCCTGCGCCCGCATTTCGATTTGGGACATACGGACTTTGACGAGCGCAAATTCCGCCGCCACAAAAAAGCCGTTCAAAAAGACCAGAATCATGGTCAGGAATAAGCCGAGGAGCATAGTATTAAAGCCGTTGAATAGGAAATAGTGCCGATTGAATGGGCAGTTTACACCAAAAATGTTTGTAAACCTTCGACAAAAGCTCGAAAGCTGGGCGACGTGTTATTCGCAATCTCAATGCACTCGCCTAATGCTCGTGCCGCGCTTATTTTTTGAAATGTTGGGATAAGGCGCTTCAAATCGTGCGCTGCGAAGCATTCATCTGGTGTGCGAAATGCCTTGCGCTGGCGGTAATGCTCACTTTTGAAACGAGGATAAATTTCTTCCAACGCCGCCATATCGCCTAAATACCACGATTCTAGCTCGCGGCAGGCAATACGAATGAGCGCCGGAGTATTGCCACAGAGCGCCCGTAGTTCCTGCTTCAATTTTCGGCAATCGTTGCTGTCTTGGTCGTGGAGAATAATAAACTTCACAGGCAGAGGGTGGTTCTGGAACCCTCGTATTTTCTTGGGTATAGACTTCTGCAAATCACTTTTGCCTTGATGTGGGCGGATAAAGCAATTCTGCTCAATCGCATATCCTGATGGCAAAATACGCGGCAAAAAGCGCAGCAGAAATTCATACATTGAGCGCTCTTCTACCAAAATTTCGACCCGCTCCGGGACAAGATTCTGTGCGGCTTGGAGCAGACGCTCATCATTCATCGCTGCACCCCGCTTCCCCGCAAATATCCTTGTGTCCAGAGTGATCCAAGTCCGTCGCCGGCACGAACTAAATCAGATGTTATCGTATCTTCAGAAGCTGGTAAAATCTCAGTGCAGCCTTGTTTTTTCGTTAGCCAAAATACTTCATCCAAATTCAGAGCATTCACGAAATCCGGCGAGTGCGTCGAGATAAACACTTGCCTGCCGGAAGCCGCATATTCTCTAAATTCTTCCGCTAATTCCATGAGCAAATCGGGATGCAAATAATTCTCCGGCTCTTCAATGCAGAGAAGTTGATAGGGCAGGGGCGTATGAAGCAAGAGCAAATAGGCGAACATTTTCAGCGTACCATCGGAAACATACCGCGCTAAAAACGGGTCTTTGAAGCTGCCATCGTGGAAGCGCAGCAAAATTCGCCCTTCCTCCGATTTATGTGCCTCGACTCTTTCCACGCCCGGAACACGGCGCTGCATCTTCTCTAGTACCCGTTGGAATACGTCCGGGTGATGCTCAAACATAAAATCGGCGACCTGAGCCAAATTATCCGCCGTCGAAGAAAGACGCTCGCTGAATCCTTGGTCTTGAGTGCGCTTTGCATCAGGAATTTGAAAATTGGCAACGTACCAATTATCCAGCAATTTGCGAAAATCCGATATTGCCTTGAAGCGCTGGAACTGCCCCAGTCCTTTAATTGCTAAAATATCCGGCGAATCCAAACGAAATTCCTCGCGCTGCTCTTGAAAATCCTGCTTTGCGGCTGAAAATTCAATTTCATTGACAATCGCAAACCCTACACCATTGCTAAAGTTGAGAAACTTGAATGGGCGACCAGTCTGCCCTCGCCGATAGCTTAAAACTTCGCGTTTGACCACAGGAAGCGTTGAATCGGGCAGCAATCCGACAGCAAGTTCGTAAGTGATAATCGGCTCTTTCGGAGCATTCCGAAACTTGATGGTGATGGCAATATCGCCCATTTGCCCCCGCGAAATAACTTCTTTCCATCCGCCTCTTGCCCCCAAAGCCGCACGAACATTAGTTTTGAGAGCATCGCTTAAAAAACCGAATACATCAAAAAACGTGGATTTCCCGGCACCATTCGCACCAAGAAAGACGCACATTGGCGGCAAATTTCGCACCTCAGCAGCGCGAAAAACCTTGTAATTTTCTATTTGAACGCTTTCGATTTGCATAACATTTTTTTTTCGGTAATTTCTGAACCTTACTCCCACTCAATCGTCGCCGGAGGTTTGCTCGAAACGTCATACACAACGCGGTTTATGCCGCGAACTTCGCTGACAATGCGGTTCGACATCCGCGCCAGCACATCGTAGGGCATCGGGAACCAGTTCGCCGTCATTCCGTCCACACTCGTAACGGCGCGGAGGGCGCATACATACTCGTAGGTGCGCTCATCGCCCATCACGCCGACCGTCTGCACGGGAAGCAGCACTGCGAATGCTTGCCAAATCTCATTGTACAGCCCCGATGAGCGGATTTCGTCGAGATAAATATCATCTGCTTTGCGTAAAATTTCCAATTTTTCGCGCGTGATTGTTCCCGGAACACGAATAGCCAAGCCGGGTCCGGGGAAAGGATGACGGTCAATAAACCAATCGGGAACACCCAGCAAGCGCCCTACCGCCCGCACTTCATCTTTGAATAGCTCACGGAATGGCTCTACTAAGCGGAGTTTCATGTTCTCCGGCAGCCCGCCGACGTTGTGATGGGTTTTAATCGTTACCGACGGACCTTTGAAGGAGACCGATTCTATCACGTCGGGATAGAGCGTACCTTGGGCGAGGAACTCTGCGTCGCCGAATTTTTTTGCCTCAGTATCAAAAACTTCGATGAAGGTTTTTCCGATAATTTTACGCTTTTGCTCGGGGTCAGAAATTCCTTCCAAACGGCTTAAAAACAGGCCTGACGCATCAACAAAGTCAATGCTGAGGTCGAAGTGCGTTTTGAAAAGTTCCACCACCGTGCGGCTCTCCTGTGAGCGCATAAGCCCGTTATCAATGTGGATGCAATGAAGCTGCTTACCGATGGCTTTGTGGAGCAGCACCGCCGCTACGGTCGAATCCACACCGCCCGATAAGGCACAAATCACACCGCCCGTGCCGACCTTAGCGCGAATCTCCCGCACTGCCTCTTCCACAAACGAACCCGCATCCCAGCCGCCCGTACAGCCGCAAATTTCAAAGAGAAAATTCGCCAGCATCGTCTTTCCATCGGTGCTGTGGTGGACTTCGGGGTGGAACTGCAAACCGAAAATTTTTCGCTCAAGATTCTGCAAGGCGCAATAGGGCGCATTTTCGGTTTTGCCAATAATATCGAACCCCTTGGGAAATGCCGTGAGCGAGTCTCCATGAGACATCCAGACCTGTGAACTGGGCGGAATATCCTTCCAAAGCGGGCTTTCGGCAACAATTTCCAGCGCTGCATAACCAAACTCACGTTTAGCGGCTTTGTCCACCGCGCCGCCCTGCGTCTGGGCGATGAGTTGCAAGCCATAGCACAGCCCCAAAACGGGAATTTTCCGTGCTTCAGCAAAAGCAAACACGTCAAACGCAGGTAAGGGTGCGCCTTCGGCATAGACACTGAAGGGGCTGCCCGATAAAATAATGCCTTTGGGCTGCAACTCAGCAAGCGCTTGTTCGCTAATGGTGTACGGGTGAAGTTCAGCAAATACGCCGTTTTCGCGGACTTTGCGGGCGATAAGCTGGGTGTATTGCGAACCGAAGTCGAGGATGATGATGCGTTCGGAGTGGGTCATGTGGTCATTGGTTGATTGGTCATTGGTTCATTAGTCATTCGTCTGCTTTTTGCCTTTTGCGACGGCTCTGAGGTTTGCTAGAATTTGGTCGTACTCTTTGTGTGTGCCTATCCAAAACCATTTTGCTGTGTCGTCTTCAACAAGTGCCAAAGCCCGATACTCCGCACCAACTCTCGCTGACCAGACATTAAAGTGCTTTGGGTGCAGAGGCTTAAAATGAAGGCTGGGATACTTTGGATTTTTTGACCACTCCCGATAGGACTGCGTTGCTAATGCCCGTATCTGAGCAGGAAGTTTTTTGAACAACGCACGAAATCGTGCTGTCATCCTAGATTTCATCCCAAGCGCCTTCCATAAGCGTACCTTCCGCCTCTTCTTGCCTGACTTCCGCAATCATCAATGCTAAAAACTCCTCCGATTCGGGTTTCGCAAGAAGTTCATCCCATATTGCATCACTGTTTTGGGATGGATTCGTTGTGAGCGCTGGTTTTACCTGTTTTTTTGCTATGGTTGTCATTGTATCACTTTCAAAAAAGAGATTGTTTGGTCACGTATGAAATACCTGATTTACACTGGATTTTCGGGCAGTTTCCCTTCAGAAGATTTTCCAGTATTTGCTTGTGTAATACGCAGTTGCAGTTCCTGGTCTTCAATTTTCTGCTCTAATGAGCCGATATAATCCCGAAGATCCAGTATGCCGCGTTTAATGTCTTCCAACTCGTGCATTGGTGCGGATTCGATGTACGTCTTTTCACGCTGCGGCGCGAACCAAATAGCAAGGCTGCTGGCAGCCGCACCAGCAATGACCATGAGCGGCAAATAGGACATACCACCAGCACCACCAGTAATCGCAATAAGTGGGATAGATATGCCCATCATGCCACAAGCAATCCCCCACACGCTTTGTGTGGCGCGAATGCGTGGGTCTTTGGAATCATCATCGTAAGCCATAGTTTTTTCTCCGATATGTTGAATAGTTATAGCTGATTAACCTTTCAGCTTCGCTCGACATCGTAACGAAGCCTTTACTCACTTTTTGGTGCATCGCCTTGAGGCTTATTTCCTTGCGGTTTATCGCCTTGTTGCCTACCGCCTCCTTCGCGTCGGAAATTTCCCTCGCGCTTGAAACCACCGCCACGTGCGGCTTCAGGTCTGCCTCCGGGTCTGCCGCCACTGCGGGAATCACCGCCACCGCCGCCTTCACGCTTGAAGCCATCACCGCGACCGCCGCCACCTTCACGCTTGAAGCCATCACCGCGACCGCCACCACCCTCACGCTTGAATCCATCACCGCGACCGCCACCACCTTCACGTTTGAAGCCATCACCGCGCCCTCCGCCACCCTCACGCTTGAAGCCATCACCACGACCGCTACTTCCACCCTCTCGTTTGAATCCACTGTCGCGGTTGCCGCCGCCTTCACGTTTGAAGCCACCTTCACGGTTGAAGCCGCCCTCACGGTTGCCGCCACCTTCACGTTTGAAGCCACCTTCGCGGTTGAAAGGTTTTTTATCACGATATTCATCTCGGCGCTCTTGTGGCTGCGGAGCAAGATTTTGTCCACCTTTTACGCCTTCAAAACAAAAGACAAATTCGCCTTTGAAGCGCGAAACCACAAATTTGGTATAAAGTTCGCTTACTGTGCCGTAATGGTGCGTCTCGGAATCCATTGTGAGGTTGCAGCCCAGATAGGCTCTGCGTTGCGGCATAATTTGACGGGCTGCTTCCAAGAGCGGCACAAGGCGGTAGGGCGTTTCCAACAGCGCGACTGTGCGTGGCTCTTGTGCGAGGCGCTTGAGTTCTTGCAAGCGTTCACCCGGTTCGCGGCTTACAAAGCCCGCAAAGACGAAGGAATCCATCGGAAGACCGCTTGTAATCAAGGCGGTCATAATGCTTGTTACGCCCGGAATAGCGCGAACGGCAATACCCGCTTCGATTGCCTTGCGCACGAGTTGTGCGCCGGGGTCGGCCAGAAGCGGCGTTCCAGCATCGGAGACGAGAGCGAGGTCTTTACCGTTTTTGAGCATTCCCATCAAGGTACGGGTTTGCTCGTTTTCGTTGTGTTCGTTAAGCTCTTCGAGTTTTTTGGTAATGCGGTGTTCGTGGAGTAATCGCGCAACGGTTTTGCCTTCTTCGCCAATAACAACATCGGCTTGTTTGAGCGTTTTAATGGCACGGAGGCTTATGTCGTCATTGTTTCCAATTGGCGTGGAAACGATATATAGCGTACCATGATTGATAGCTTTTGCCTTCTCTTTGGTGGGCGCAGCCGACAAACTTGGCGCATGAAGCGCAAAATCCGGCGGAATATCCCCGTCGGGTTCGGCGGCTTGCGAGTGTGCGCTTTGCTCCGGCGCGTCATGCGCAAGAGGCTCTAAAGCGTCGGAAAATCCGATATTCTGCCCTTCGGGCGCATCGGAAGTCAACAGATGTGAAGAGGTGTTCATAGATTGATGAAACGAAAATAAAAAGCGGTTTTGAGTGAACGAGCGTCACTCAAAACCGCAAATTTACGGAAATCTCCAACAACAATCGTCAAGAAATCAAGGATTATTCAAATTGTTGTCGGTAAAACTGATTGCACGGGCTGATTTCATGCCGTGATTACTCAATTCGCAATTATTCTCAAAATGGTAAATCCTCATCCGGCGGCGTATCGCTGAAGCCCGCAACGCTCGCAATCGCTTTGCTCATGCCGTTTGCATGGCTTTCGTGTATCATCTCGTCAACGTTTTTGCGCCCATCCAGCACAAGAATATTTTCGGCAAGTATCTCCGTGATAAAGCGCTTTTCGCCATTTTTTTCGTAGGAGCGGTTTTGAATTTTCCCCTCAACCAAAAGCCGTGAGCCTTTTTTTACAATTTCTTGAATAATTTCGGCAAGTTTGCGCCATGCCACGACGTTGTGCCAATCGGTGCGCTCTTGCGGTACGCCGTCTTTATCCTTCCACATTTCCGATGTTGCCAAGGCAAAGGTGGCAACAGGTACGCCGCTTGTTGTGTAGCGTATTTCGGGGTCTTTGCCAACGTTTCCGATAAGCAAGACGCGGTTAAATCCTCTGGACATAGAAACCTCGCATCGTAAATTTTGTGTGATGAACGTTGTTCGCATTTCGTGTATTTTGCAACGCCAAACATCCTCATCATGGTTGCGTAGTCAAAAGCCAACCATCAAGGATAGTCGCTGCATCCAAAATACATTCTTCTCAGAAATTACGCAAAACCGATATGACCTACCGACCTCATCGAAATCAATCGCACCAGGATACTTCACGATTGATGCTGCTCTCCGCCAGTCAACATCAGCATATTCGGGCATTACAGAAGCGCTCAGAGCGCGAAATTGCTTGCCAGTGCGTGATTGAGGGCGAGCATCTGTGCGGCGAGTATCTATCACTTGTGCAGAGCGGCAGAGCCAATCGCCCGTATTCGGTTGTGTTGCCGGATAAGCCTTCACCGAATGCCCAAGCAAGACTGTACGCGATGGCAGACGCATTTGCAGAAGTTGGCGTAAGTGTTTATGAGGCTTCGGAGCGAAAATTTGCCATGCTCACCGATGCACAAACACCGCAGGGAATCCTTGCCGTCATTGATTATCCCGATATTCCGCTAGAGACGGATAAACCGCTCATAATATTGGACGGTATCGCCGACCCGGGCAATGTTGGGACAATTATTCGCACGGCGGAGTGGTTCGGAGTTCGGAATATTCTTTTGGGTGAAGGCTGTGCAGACCGCTTCAATCCTAAAACGCTTCGCGCAACGATGGGGGCAATTTTTCGCTGTGCCGTGCTGTCCCGGCATCTTGCGGAAACATTGCGCCGCGATTTTGCTCATTATCGCTTCTATGGCGCATCATTGCAGGGTTCTCAGGAATTATCGGCGTTGAACGTGGACGGATGTTTTGGGATTGTTTTGGGCAGCGAGGCGCATGGAATCTCGCCAGAGGTGCAAGCGCTTTTGCACGAGACATTTTGCATCACACGCGCAGGGGCTTCGGAGGCGGAATCCTTGAACGTCGCAGTGGCGGCGGGCGTTATTTTGCACTATCTCAGCGGGGTTGGGGCAATACGGTGATATTCTTTGTTTCTATGACCGTGCAAAATTTTCTCAAATGAGAAAAAAAAGCAAAGAATTGTGTATCTTTAGCCCCGAATCATGCAAATCCCTCTTCATTTTGTATTATTGGTGTACCCAAAAACGCTATGAACCCAGCAAATACGCCTGTTTCCGGCAAAGGTTTCTCGAATAGCATTTTCAATGCTGCGGTGATAGTCGCTGCGCTTGGCTATTTTGTTGACATTTACGACCTCGTGCTGTTTAGCATTGTACGTGTGCCGAGTTTGAAAGGGCTTGGCGCATCGGGTCAGCAACTCATGGATGACGGCATATTTCTTATCAATATGCAAATGTTCGGAATGCTCGTTGGCGGCGTATTCTGGGGTATTTTGGGTGATAAAAAAGGACGGTTATCTATTCTTTTCGGCTCAATTGTCACCTATTCGTTGGCAAATATTGCCAATGGCTTTGTCACCTCAATTGAGATGTATGCAGCCTTGCGCTTCATTGCGGGGATCGGGCTTGCGGGCGAGTTGGGGGCGGGTATAACGCTTGTTGTAGAGGTGATGCCCAAGGAAATACGCGGCTATGGAACGATGATTGTTGCCGGAGTTGGCGTATCGGGTGCAATATTGGCGTATTATGTTGCCGAAATGTTTGATTGGCGCAATGCGTATTTTATTGGCGGAGGTTTGGGCTTGGCGCTCCTTGTTCTGAGGGTCGGCGTGTATGAATCGGGGATGTTTAGCAAAGTCAAGGATGATAAAACCAAGCGCGGTGATTTTTTCAGCCTGTTTACCAATGCTGACCGTTTTGGGCGCTATATTCGGTGCGTCTTGGTCGGTGTGCCGCTTTGGGTGGTCGTCGGAATTTTGGTCACGTTCTCGCCCGAATTTGCCGTTGCGATGGGCGTAAAAGAGCCAGTAAGTGGCGGGCGGGCAATTATGTTCTGCTATCTTGGCATTACGCTCGGTGATTTTTTAACGGGATACCTCAGCCAGCGCCTTCAAAGTCGAAAAAAAGTGCTGTGGACGTTTTTAATATTTGATTCTCTCTGCATTGCTGCGTATTTTCTCATCGGAAAAATTTTCCCAATGCCAACCGATAACACGGTCTATTTCATAGCGCTGCTGCTGGGCTTATCATCGGGCTATTGGGCAATTTTTGTCACCGTTGCCGCCGAACAGTTCGGCACGAATCTTCGTGCGACGGTTGCCACGACTGCGCCGAATTTTGTGCGCGGTTCGCTTGTCCCGATGACGTGGCTTTTTCGCCAGTTCATTCCCGGATTCGGCATGATTGGTGCAGGCGTGGCGGTGAGCGCAATTGCAATGCTGATTGCGTTTATTTGCCTGTGGGGGTTAAAAGAAACCTTTGGCAAAGAGTTGAATTACGCAGAAACTATCTAAAACACCCCGCGAACCCACATTCGCTTTTTTCTTGATAATTCCTAATTCGTCATCCATCATTATTTTTTGGAGAGTTTATGAGCAAGCAAGAGTTTACCATTTTGTGCCTGGCAAGCTACGACAAAGGCGCGGAGTTTCTACGCGAGTGCAAGCGTCAAGGTTGTCGTGTGCTGCTTCTGACTGCGCCGCGTACTAATAACGCTGCCTGGCCCCGCGAGTCTATTGATGAAGTCTATGTTTTGCGCGATATTGATGGGCGTTGGAATGATGAAGAACTCATCAATAGTGTTTCCTACGTGGCGCGAAAAGAAAAAATTGATGCTATCGTCGCACTGGATGATTACGACCTTGAAGCGGCTGGCTTGCTACGCGACCACCTCCAAATTCGCGGTTTCGGCGAAACCATTACCCGCAATTTCCGCGACAAACTGGCGATGCGTCGCCGTGCGTGGGATGCGGGCGTTCTTGCGCCAGATTATGTGCATTTGGTGAACGAAAGCCAAGTCACAGCCTTCACTCAGCGCGTACCGCTTCCGTACATTGTCAAGCCGCGTGGCGAGGCTTCGGCGATTGGGGTAAAAAAAATCACTTCGCACGAAGAGCTTTGGAAAATTTATGAAGAACTCGGCGACCGCCGTTCTACCTACCTTGTCGAGCAGTTTTTGCCCGGCGATATTTTCCACGTGGATTCGCTGATGTACGAAGGAAAAATCGTGTTTGCTTCTGTCAGTCGCTATGGTAAACCACCCTTTGAAGTCATGCACGGCGGAGGCATTTTCACCACCCGCATCGTTGAACACGGCTCGGCGGACGAAAAATCCTCGCTCAAGGCGAATGAAGACGTTCTCAAAGCGATGGGCTTGCATTATGGCGCATCGCACACGGAATTTATCAAGTCCAATGCCGACGGAAAATTTTATTATATGGAAACAGCAGCCCGCGTTGGCGGCGCGAATATCGTGGAAATGGTCGAAGCAGGAACAGGCGTAAATCTTTGGGCGGAATGGGCAAAAATTGAAATTGCGTACGGTAGCAAGCCCTACAAAGCGCCAAAAGCAAAAAAAGATTACTCCGGTATCATTATATCTCTCTCGAAGCAAGAGTGGCCCGATATGTCGGCATACAACGATCCCGAAATTGTTTGGCGCATGAACAAAGTCCAGCACGCTGGCGTTATCGTTAAATCGTCCAATTACGAACGCATTACCGAACTTCTGGATAATTACCAACAGCGCTTCTATCACGATTTTCATATGTCGCTTCCTGCACCCGACAAAGCCACAGCGTAATATTTCTATGACGAATTGCGAATGAGGGGTGAGGAGCAATAGCATTTGCCCTCTTTCCCATTCGTCATTCGTCATTCTTCATTCGTCATTACTTTATGTTTGAACGCGAGATACAGCGAGCAAAAGAACTTCTCACGCAACGCCTAGCGGCAGCGCAGCAGTTTGTCTATTGGCAAGAAATCCGCGAACGCGCTGATATTCCGGTCTTTTATCGGAATTTTTTTGGTGCGGAAGTGCAGTGGTGGATTTTTGAAGAACAGTTGCAACGCGCCGCAAACCCGCGCTTTGACTATGCGCACGAGCAGTTGGCACTTCATACCGTCGAGGCAGACCGCTACCGCATGGAAGCAGCCCGTTTCGACCATCAGGACTTGACCGCCGCTATCGACCTTGCCGTCAAGACCCGTTTCAATTATATTCTTCGCCCGCGCACAACGCTCAAATGGTTTGTCTATCGCGGCGAACCGACCAAAACCTTGAGCGAAGTGCTGCTCAGGATGGATTATTTTTTGGAATACGACTATCTTTTGGACGGCTTCCGCAAATGGATTGCCACCAAACAAAGCGAAGCGCCCGTCAAACAGCCCGTGCGCCAAGTTTCGCTCGTCTCCATTGTAGAATTTGACCGCACCTTGCAGAATGTCGATAATGACGTGATTTTAGAATACTCACCCGAAGAATTTACCGACCTTCTCACGCCGATTTACGAGATGTTCGACGAAATCCATGCCACCGACCGCGCATTGCACCAGTATCGCGGAAAAGTCCCCATGCCGGCTATTATCGTGTTTCTGGACGACAAAGGTATCTACCGTATCGCCCAAGAACTCGAAGATGTGATGAAAAAACGTGCCTTGCGCTACGTTGGGCAGCGAGAATTTCTGCATCTGCTCAACGATATTGTGAGCAAACTTGAGCAAGAAACACCGCTTCCGCCCTCCGAACACGCCGACGCTCTCACACTCCCCCTTGCCTTCGACGATGAACCCATCATCAAAGCCGACGACACTATCGGCGAACTTGCACTCGGCGCTGCCAAACGCAAGCCGAAACAGGGATTGCAAGCCGATGTGTCGCTAGAAAATGTCACGGTCGAAGATGCCCCAGAACAACTATCCGTCACACACACGCCCATCGGGGCAACGGCTCTGGAGACCGCAGAAAATCGCCCTGTCGCCATTGCACCTGCGCCGAGCAATGACGACACCTTGCCTCATGCGCTTGATAATGCAAACAGCAGCGCACAAGAATTGTCGCCAACATTCGGTACGGAATTAGCAGGTCTTGCCGAAATGATGCAAGAGTTTCAAACTGCGCCTCCCCGTGAAAAAGACCTAGAAGAGCAGTCCGTCGGAGAGCAGTTTGCTGGAGAGCGCACCACGACAGTCACGGCGGCATTACACTCGGCATCTCAGGCGGAAATCCACGATGCAGAGTACGTGATGATGCAATCGGAGGAGGAATCGGGCAACGACAACAATGATGCAGAGGCAAAACCGCACGAAACCATAGTAAATACGTCATCAAATACGGAAAAAACTCCTCTCAAAACGGCAATTGCCAACGAGAATGAGCCGCCAAAATCAAGCCTTTTTACGCGGTGGAGTAGCATTTTCACGCCGCGCACAGAGGAATAATCAAGTCTTCAACAACTCATACCACCATTTCTCAACGTTCAGGAAAGCACTATGCAAAGCTGTGATGTATGCGTCATTGGCGGCGGACCATCGGGGTACGCAGCCGCAATGCGGGCGCTGGATTTTGGCAAGCGCGTCATTTTAATCGAAAAAGACAAACTCGGCGGAGCCGCTATTTACAACGGAGCGCTCTCTTCCAAAACGCTCTGGGAGCTTTCGCGGGATGTGCGCCGTTTGCGCATCACCGAGCGTGGATACACCGTTTTCGATTACAAATTGGACTTCCCGCAGATTATCAAAGTGTCGAATAAAGCCGTTCAAGAGCGCCACGAACAGCTTGCCAAACAAGTGGATGAACTGGCAGAGCGCCTCTGCCCTGAGCGTTTTCGTTTTATTCATGGCTTCGGACGCATGGTTTCCACAACCGAAATCGAAGTTACCACGCCAAAAGGTAAAGAAATTATCACGGCAGAATACGTCGTGCTGGCAACGGGCAGCGTCCCACGCAAACTCCCGAATGTGGTGATTGACGAGCAGAATATTGTCACCAGCGATGGCATTGGGAATTGGACAAAGTTCCCTGATAGCCTCGTCATCTTGGGCGCAGGCGTGATTGGATGCGAGTTTGCTTCCATTTTCTCTAATTTTGGTAAAACGAGCGTTCGTCTTATTGACAAAGCCGACCACATCTTGCCGTTCGAGGATAAAGACATTTCGGAAATGGTAACGGAAAATTTCATTGCTAACGGCATTACCATTCACCGTAATGCGTCGCTGGAGAGTATGGAAACGGACGAAAACGGGCGCGTAAACTATACGCTCAAATTCAAAGACGGACGCATTGAGACCTACAATGTCGAAAAAGCACTCATCTCCATTGGGCGCGTTCCGGCGATAAACGGCTTGGGAGCGAGAGAATTGGGACTTGCCATGACCGATGGCGGGAATTTTATTGTCGATGCCGACGGGCGCACCAATATTCCGAATGTTTTTGCCGTTGGCGATTTGACGGCGGATATTATGCTTGTCAATGTTGGCGAAGTCGAAGGACGGCACGTAATTGAGACGATGTACAGCTCCAAAGAAAAACACCTCACTTACGACAACATTTCAACGATCATGTTCCTCATTCCCGAAGTTTCCAGCGTTGGGATGAACGAACAAAGCCTTGCCGCAAAAAATATTCCGTACCGCGTCGCCACATTTGCCTACCAATACATCAATCGCGCACTGGCAATGCGGAGTATGCGCGGGTTGTATAAAATTCTCGTTAGCGACGACGACGATATGAAACTTCTGGGAATGCGTATTGTCGGGGAGCAGTCCTCAAGCGCTATCCAAGCCGCAGCACTGCTGATGTACATGAACAAAGGTATTGAGGAACTCTCCGAACTCATCCACCCGCATCCCTCCATCGTCGAAGGGGCGCAAGAGTGTGTGCGGATGCTCTTGGGCAAATCCGTTATCAAACCACAGGTTTTCCCCGTTGATTTGCGCTGTGTCCGCGTGGCAAACGGCGTAGCAACGGAAATCAATTTCTTTGTCAACGACGCAAGCGGCGTGGCAACGAGGTCATAATTTTTGCAGAACCATGACGAATGTTTATCTTATCGAACCTTTGCGCACCCCTGTCGGAAAATACGGGGGTGTTCTTGCTTCTGTGCGCCCCGACGACCTCGCGGCACACGTTATTGCGCAGCTTGTAGAGCGCACCACCATTCCGCATTCTGCCATTGACGATGTGATATTGGGCTGCTCCAATCAAGCGGGCGAGGATAATCGTAATGTTGCCCGCATAGCAGCACTCTTGGCGGGTTTGCCGGAAACCGTACCGGGTGTGACGGTGAATCGGCTCTGCGCTTCGTCGCTGGAGGCAGTGATTCAAGGCGCACGGGCGATTCAAACAGGCGAAGCGGAAGTCATCATCGCGGGCGGCGTGGAATCTATGTCTCGCGCTCCTTTTGCTATGCCCAAAAACGTGAGTGGACAAGCCGCATTTGGGAATATTACGGCATACGACACAGCGCTTGGTTGGCGCTTTCCGAATGACCGCTTAAAGGCAAAATTTCCCCTTGAAGCTATGGGCGAAACCGCAGAAAATCTTGCGGAACACTATGTCATCAGCCGCGAAGAGCAGGACGCTTTTGCGGTAGAGTCCCACCAAAAAGCAGTTGCAGCACAGCAAAGCGGCATTTTTGCCGAAGAGATCGTTTCTGTGCCAATCGTCTCAAAATCTGGCACGAAACTCGCCGATACCGATGAGCAACCCCGCTCCGATGCAAGTCCAGAAGCACTTGCCAAACTCAAACCCGCTTTTCGCGCTGGCGGCACGGTGACGGCTGGCAATGCTTCGACACTCAACGACGGCGCGGCAGCGATGCTTCTCGCCAGCGAAAAAGCTGTTCGGGAATATGGCTTAAAACCGCTTGCTCGCTATGTTTCCTCTGGCGTAGCGGGTGTGAACCCTCGTATGATGGGCATTGGTCCGGTGGAAGCGATTCCCAAAGCTCTCCACCGTGCAGGACTCAGACTCGGCGCAATAGACCGGATTGAAATTAACGAAGCCTTTGCTGCACAAGTATTGGCGTGTGCCAGAGGGTTGAATGTGGATAAAAAGCGTCTGAACGTGCATGGCGGCGCTATCGCGCTTGGTCATCCGCTTGGTATGAGCGGTGCGCGTTTGGTTGGAACGCTTGTGCGCTCACTTCGGCGCGAAGGTTTGCGCTATGGCGTTGCCTCCCTCTGCGTTGGCGTAGGGCAGGGTTTAGCCGCCGTATTCGAGACGATATACTGAAGAAGGTTGCAAAACTCTTCCCGTCCGGCGGCTGAAGAGAGTAAATACGCTGCCGTCGGGCGGGTGCGGCGTATGCAATCTTTACCCTTTTTGAGTATACAAACTCACTACAGCACAGATGTATCCTGATTCCATGAATTAAAACACGATGTAACAGACCGCCTAAATCAATGAATGACTAATGACCAATCAACGAATGACTAATCAACCATCCAATCAATCAGAACCCAGAAAAGACCTTCTCCCATTTATTATTCTCGCCGTTTTATCTCTCATCTGGGGTAGTTCATTTATTTTGATGAAGCGCGGGCTTGAAGTTTTTGCACCGATGCAGGTGGCAGCGCTGCGGATAGCCATTTCCGGTGTAGTATTGTTCCCGTTTGCCGTGTGGGGATTAAAATCACTAGACAAGCGCCATCTGCCGTATTTACTGCTTTGTGGGGCATTGGGCAACGGCATTCCGGCAATACTTTTTTCAACAGCACAACGGTATATCAACAGTTCTACCTCTGCACTTCTGAACTCGCTCACGCCGCTTTCGACACTGCTTATCGGTGTCCTGGTCTTTCGTGTCGTCGTCGAGCGAGCGCAAGTTTTGGGCGTACTCATTGGTTTTGTGGGTGCAACGCTGCTTGTTGTGGCGGCGCGTGGGGAAACAATGACGACGGAAGCCTCATGGTACGCGATGCTACCTGTTGCGGCAACGGTGTGTTATGGTCTGAATGCCAATATCGTTAGTCGCTTGCTCAAAGGCATTCCACCGATGACGATTAACAGTATTGCAGTGAGCGGCGTGACGATATTTTTCTTCCTGCCATACTTGATTTGGAGCGGCTTTTTCACCGAAGCATTGCCGCAAGCGCAGTCTCATCCGATGTTTAGTGTGGCGATTCTGAGCATTATCGGGCTATCGGTCTTGGGAACGGCACTGAGTAATGCGCTGTTCACTCATCTCATCCAAATTTCGAGTCCTGTTTTTAGTTCGTCGGTAACGTACTTAATTCCTATTGTCGCTATGGTTTGGGGGGTGCTGGACGGCGAACACCTGACGGCACTCCATTACATCGGCATTGTCGTTATCCTTGCCGGAATCTACCTTGTCAATAAACGCAAATAATCACGTTATGATAACCATTCTTTTTATCGGTGATGTTGTCGGTCAGCCCAGTTTGAATGCGCTTTTGAAGGCACTTCCTTCGTTGACCAAAGAATATATGCCACACGGCATTATTGTCAATGGAGAAAATATTGTTGACGGCAAGGGCTTGAGCGAGCGCGAAGCTGGAATGCTCTTCCATGCTGGTGTTCACGTCATTACGACGGGGAATCATATTTGGGAAAACTGGAAATCGCGCCCACTGCTGGCAACAAACCCATTGGTGCTGCGCCCGCACAACTACCCCCCGGAAAATCCGGGACGGGGTATCACAGTAGCAACTATCGCTAATGGCTTGCCGATGGGCGTAATTCAAGTGCAGGGGCGAACCTATATGCAGTCCATTGACTGTCCTTTTAAAGCGCTGGATGCCGCTATTGACGAGGTTGTGCAGCAAACAAACATTATTATTGTTGATTTTCATGCCGAAGCAACGGGAGAAAAAATCGCCATGGGCTATTATGCCGACGGGCGCGTCAGTGCTGTGCTGGGGACGCATACGCACGTGCAAACCGCCGATGCACAAATTCTCGCGGGCGGCACGGCATACATCACGGATGTCGGTATGACGGGTGCATCGCATTCGATTTTGGGTATGAAAACCGAGGTGGCACTCAATCGCTTTTTGCTCCAAACAGCGCACCGTTACGAACTTGGCGAAGGCGAAACCAGAATTTCCGGTGTCGTTCTTGAATTGGATGAAATGACGGGTCGTGCGTATTCCATCAAGCCTTTTTCGCTCCCTGAATTTACCAGAGATGCCCTAAAGCCCGTGCTTTTAGGAGGGGACAAAAATAAGGGATAAGGGACGAATTTCAGAAGTCGTATGAATACTGGCTTTGACAACGAAGTTTCATCATTTATTTTTTTTAATCAATAGTTCGGACATTTTGAAACTTGTAAAGTCGTTAAAAATCAATATGTCTAAGCCGCATATACAAGCTGTATTGAGCTACAAATGAATTTAAGCAATGTATGGT
>CANHDJ010000006.1 GCA_947459425.1 Ignavibacteria bacterium | reverse complement strand
GTTCCCGTAAAGCCGCTAACGCGACTTTCGCTTTGAATTCCGCACTGTGCGGACTGCTTTTTGACATACTCTTTCTCCGTTCTTGGAATGAATAAAGACCAATATACTCGACCTTTATTTTCTGTCCAACTTTTGGGGAGCAGTACAAAGATCAGGATGGCGAAGTGTTTTTTGATAAACTCCATTTCAAATTTTTGCAAATGCCGCTTTTCACGAAGCAGGAGCATGAACTTGTCACAAAGTTCGACAAATGGTGCTTCTTCCTGAAAAACCTCGCAAATTTTGACCATATTCCAGCTATACTTAATGAAGCCATATTCCAGAAAGCATTTCATACAGCGGAAGTTGCCAACCTCAGCCCGGAACAGCGTGAACGCTACGAAGTGAGTCTTTTGGAATATTGGGATTGGTATAGTGTTTGGCAGACTGCCGTAGAGGAGCAACGCAGTGCTATTGAAAAGTCAACCACCGCAACTGTCCTGAATTTTGTTGCGGTTTCGATGAAAAAAAAGGGGTATGCTTGGGCGGAAATCGCAGAACTGACAGGTTTGTCGGTGGAAGATATTGAAAAACTTTAAGAGAATTTCCCTCACATTTTGTTGCCATTCCCGAAAAAACTTTCGTATATTCGCCGCACAAAATCAATTCATCTTTTTCTTGTACACGTATTCAGGAGTTCTGCAATGGACATCGAAAAAACCTTCTCGACCAACACCCCGGCTGACAAAATGAAAGAAATTATGATCAATAACGTCCTTTCCCGCCAGGACGTGCAGATGTTTTTTGGCGAAACGACGTGGGATGGAAACACGCTCAACTTCAGTTCCGGCTTGGTTTCCGGAGGCAAATTTGAAATCGTTGATAATGAAGTAAAAGTCGGTATTGATCTTTCGATGTTCGGTAAAATGGCGAAAGGTCAAATCGAAGGTACGCTGGAGAAAACCTTCTCCAAATTGCCATAATACGCAGTTTCCAAGAAAAATAGATTCAAAGCCCCGTAACGACGTGTTTACGGGGCTTTGTTATTTTGAGGGGCAAAAGGAAAAAGGGGCGAAAGTGCTAAAGCCAGCACCAATACTAATGCACAGCCGATAAGATTATACCACAAAAACGCAATATCCGTAAAATAATTCAGCGAAAAAATAATTATCTCCGTTAGCAATGCTGCCACAAACACCGCATGACCACTCGCTTTTTTGAGAAAAAATGCTGCCATGAAAATCCCCAGAATTGCGCCATAAAAAAGCGAACCCACCTTATTCACCGCTTCAATCAACGAACCCAAGCTGCCCATAAACTGCGCAAAACCGACGATTATCGCCCCCCATATCACCGTCGCCCATCGCATAACCCAGACAGAACGCGCCTCCGAGAGTGAGCCTTGAAAGAGGCGTTTGTACAAATCCACAATCGTCGTCGAAGCAAGAGCGTTGATTTCCGACGATGCACTCGACATCGAAGCCGAGAACACCACCGCTATCAGCAAGCCCACAAGCCCCGTCGGGAGGTGGTTGATAACAAACGTGAGGAAAATATAGTTCGTGTCGTTGGTCGCGGCTTTGGGGTCGTTTTCCTTCAAGAGCGCTTGTGCCTTGGCTTTGAGTGTGGCAAGTTCGGTTGCGTTGGTAGCAAGTTCTTGAGAGATGGCTTGTTTGCTGTCTTCATTGCCGGAATTGACGGCTGTCGTGAGAGCGCGTAAGCGCACGCTCCGCACGTTGGACGCTTTTTCAAAATCTTCTGCAAGGCGCTTGTATTCTGCTTCGTAACGTGTGCCGTTCAGCTTTGCGACTTCTGCTTGGTTGAAAAACAGTGGCGGCGTGGTGAACTGGTAAAACACAAACATCATCGCGCCAATGAAGAGAATGCCGAACTGCATTGGGATTTTCATCATGCCGTTGAAAAGCAGTCCCAATCGGCTTTGTGTAACGGATTCACCGCTCAAGTAGCGCTGCACCTGCGATTGGTCAGTTCCGAAATACGACATTTGCAAAAACAAACCACCAATTAACCCAGACCAAAACGTGTATTTGTTGTTCAAATCAAAGGTGAAATCTATCGTATTGAGCTTGCCGGAAAAAGCCGCCACGCGAAGCGCATCGGAAAACGTAACGTCCTTCGGCATCGAATACACCACTAAAAAGCCCACCGAAACCATGCCGAGTGTGATAATTGCCATCTGATACGACTGCGCCCAGCTGACGGCTCTCGTTCCGCCTGTAGTTGTGTAGAGAACGACCAAAACGCCAATCACAAAAATCACATAACTCACATTCCAGCCCATGATAATCGAAAGCACAATCGACGGCGCATAAATCGAAATGGCAGCCGCTAAAGAGCGTTGTAAAAGGAAGAGTGAAGCAGCAAGGGTGCGGGTTTTGAGGTCGAAGCGCTTTTCCAAAAATTCGTAAGCGGTCAGCACATTGAGTCGGTGATACATCGGGATAGCGACGATGCACAATATCACCATTGCAAGCGGCAAGCCCAAGTAGGACTGTACAAAACGCATCCCATCAACATACGCCTGCCCGGGCAGGGAAATGAAGGTGATAGCGCTGGCTTGCGTAGCCATGACGCTCACGGCAACGGTGTACCATTTTGCCTCGCGCCCCGACAGCACGTAATCGTGCATGGTAGCGCCTTTGGAGGCACGTCGGCTTTTGCGAATGCTCCAAAGAACGACGAACGAAAGTGCGGATGCGAGAACAAGCCAGTCGAGAAGGTGCATAGTGCAAATTATGAAGATGGAAAAACTGATTATGCCGAGTACACATTCCCGCGAAAATCAATGGTCTCGACATGGACAACGATAATTTCCCCGTTTTCAAATCGAAAGAGAATTCTGATGTTTCCTTTGCGGATTCGATAAATCGGCATTGCAGAACCTTTGAGTTTCTTGAGGTCTATATTTGATGATTCAATCTGAAAGATGCTCCGCATTGCTTTGGTAAGCAAGGTGTTTGCTTCTGTGAAGTCAAGGTAGGTAGAGTTTTTTTCAATAAATGTTGAAGCGCTTTTGCTGTACACAATGTCAATGGTCTTGTTCCCTGAATCTCCTATCGGTGAGATTGTGAATGATTGCTTTTTCATAAAGCTACCTGCTCAAAGCGGCGTACAGGCTTTTTATCCTCTTCTGACAATGCAGCAAGCGTAGCCTCAATATCACGCTGTTCTTCATCGGAAACATACTCAATATCATCAACGAGAAATCTGCTGAGATAGTTGGTAATCTCTGCAAGCGTCGTTGCTGTAATGGCAGTTTTATCAAGATGAATAAACACTGTTGTATCGTTGCTGGCAATAGAAAATGCTTGCATGATGTTTACCTCTTCAACAATGAGAAATTTTTTTGCCAATAATTGGAGTACATTTCTTACAATGACTGTTATCCTAAAAAGCCCGCGAAAACCAAACCATCAAGCCCACAACCACAGCAAATACGCCAAGCGCAAGCCCGTACCATACATTCCACGAAGAAAAAACAGGTGCTTGGTCTTTTGTGGATTGGTCGTTGGTCATTGGTAAATTGGTCATAGTTTGAAGCCTTCGTTGAGGTGATTAGCGAGGTGGAGCGCTTGGATTTTGTCGTACTGCGCTTTCGAGAGGCTGCCGTAAGCGAAATGGTCTTGGTATGCGCCTTGGTGATTCCAGAAATTCTGTGCTGCCTCTTGAAGGCGCATAAAACCTTGCATTGCGTCGTTTGTTTCCGGCAGTGCGGGTGATTGGGGAATCGGCATCGAAATATCATGCGACATTGAGCCTTTGGCGAGGAAAATATGTAGCGCAAGTTTTCCTGCGGTCGCCTTGAAAAGCGAGGATTTATGCGCCGGATAGCCCACGAGTGAAAACTCAATACTCTGCGCTCCGTGATGGAGTGTTTTTGCAAGCGACCACTTGCCGGTCTTAGGCTCTATGCCGTTTTGGGCAAACTCTTCGATACGGCGTAGTGCCTCGTCGAGCGAGGAAAATGTGAGAATGGCGGACATGGTTTTACGTGTTGAGTTTTAAGTTTTTGCGGTTACGAGTGTTATTTGCCGAGCATTTGAGCGCGTATTTGCCGTTGGAGCGTTGTTCCATTATTCCTCATTCCAGCAAAAATATAATAGCCATTGGAGGCAAGCAATAGAGCGGTCTTCAAGCCAATGCCGGAGGAAGTGCCGATAATGAAGGCAATGGGCAAACTTATGGAAAACAAGAATGTTGGGAAATACGATTTTTATGACCAAAAATTTCACTACCGTACATATTTTTCGTTTGTTTTTGACCGCAGAGGCGCGGTGGCGCAGAGTGAAGCCATTTGTATTAAAGCATCCAAATTTGTATTGGGAAAATTTTATCGTTTCTTCTCTGCGCCTCCGCGCCTCTGCGGTCATCAAAAAAATGTGTACGGTAGTGAAACCAAAAATAGTACAAAAGAATGAGTGAAGATACGATAAATCCACCATTCTTGCAAAATATGACTTTTGGTAACTTGTGCTATGTTGAAATTTTCTTTAAGTTGAAATCGTTTGTTTGTTGCAGGGTGTAAAAAACTTTTCTATCGGGTCAAAAATATGATGAAATTACTTTGTGCGGTAATTTTTGCCTATTGCCTCTCGTCCTGCGTCACGGCAACGCAGGTTGCAAGCGTTTCCCCAAGTGACACTCTCACGGTTTCGTTTGCCAAGTGGCATAAAAACTCCTCTGCTGCGGTATCTATGACCTTCGACCACACGTGGGGGCGCATGGTGGAATGGGAACGTACTGTCCCGAAGATTGTTGCGGATTCTGTGCTGCCAGTGGACTTTGATTACACTTCCGGGTATATTTACGACAATAATCAGCATTTGCTTGCACGGGACACTCTCCAAAAGTTAGGTATAGCGTTTTTTGCGCATGGGCATCGGCATATCAATAACGACACACTTTCCTACGAACAGGCAAAAGCAAATTTCCTCGAATGTCGAGATTCTATGCGCTCTATTGGGATAAACCCGCTTGTCTATGCGTATCCGGGCGGATACGGCTATAAAACCTCCACACAACGCGCCGCCGAAGACGCAGGTTTCCTTGCTGCGCGAATGTTTGATCCTCTGGAAAGCCCGCACGTTCTCCCAAACGCCGTGCAAACAGTGGACTGGTATCGTTTGCCGACGCTGATGATGTTCCGCAAAGAGTTTCAAGATTTACATGATTTTCTCCGTGTGAACAGAACGATTGTCAACAACACTGCTCAACTTGTACCGCATCTTCGAGAAAATACGCGCTTAGGAGCATGGCTGATTCTCACCTATCACATGATTGGTCCTACCGACAATGAAAATACTTACGAAGTACGCGATTTGCTAGCCGATATAGGTGCGATCAGGTCACAGCGCACCTGGCTTGTCAGGATGCAGGATGCCGTCGTGTATTTGCGCGAGAAAGAAGCTGCACGGCTTTCGATTGAGCATCGCCGAAATGCTTCGGGTCGGCTTGAAAAGGTCATTTTGAGCCTGAATGACGGATTGCCGGACGATGTGTATTCATTGCCGCTTACCCTTTTGATGACTTCTCCTGTGCAGTGGAAAGGAAAAACGCTTCGTGCATATCCCATCAATAATCCCAACAGCCCGCAAATGCTTGTTCCGGCGGAGGATGGCGCGTTGATGTTGACGATTCCCCCCGACGGGAAACAGTATGTCGTTATTGCAGAGTGAAAAAATTTCTTGCTACTTTCTCCTGAAAATATTTTTTGTAACGATATTTTTTGTGCCAATGCAATCCTACATCCCAACCCCCAAGAATCCTTGGAATGCCGAAAAAGCTGCTCATCTCTTGCGCCGAGCAGTTGTGGGCGTAAAGCCAAGCGAAATAGAACGTGCGGTGCAGGAAGGCTACGAGCGGACAATCACAAGGCTTTTTACGCCATACACACCGCCCCTTGGCTTCATTGCTGAATGGGTTGGCAAAGAGCCAAACGGTAATCAACCGCCGGAAGGACCTGGTTATGAGGCATGGTTGGCGGATATTGTTGGGCGAAGAACGGGCTTTAATCAGTGGTGGATGAAAACGATTGTCGAAGCGCCTATTTGCTTACACGAGCGGCTACTGCTCTTTTGGCATGGTCATTTTACCACATCGTTTTCCTTTGTTCAACACGCAGAATGGATGTGGACGCAGCACCAGCTCTTGCGCCGCCATGCGTTGGGAAATTTCAAGCAGTTTGTCAAAGACATAACGGTCGATGTTGCTATGCTTTGGTATTTGAACGGCTTGGAAAACGAGAAAACCGAGCATTCATCGGCAATCAACGAGAATTATGCCCGCGAACTCTTGGAGATTTATACTATGGGAATTACCGATGCCAAAGGGCGCGCAAACTACACACAAACCGATGTGCGCGAAATAGCCCGCGCTTTGACTGGTTGGAAAATGGAGCAGGGAAGTAGAGAGGGGTATTGGGGAATCCAAAGCGTTTTTCATCCTTGGCGATGGGATAGTGGCAATAAGACCGTATTCGGAAAAACCGGGGCGTGGAAGGCGATGGATATTGTTGATATTCTTTTCGAGCAGCGCAGCGAGCAGATAGCCTACTTTATGTGCCGAAAACTGTACCGTTGGTTTGTTGTTGCCGATGAGCAAGAAACGCCCGAAAGTCTCGCTATTATCCGTGATATGGCAAAAGTATTTATCAATTCCGATTGGGAAATTGCTCCTGTTATTCGAGATTTACTGACGAGTGAAGAGTTCTTCGCGCAAGCAAATATCGGGTGTTTGCCAAAATCAGGCGCTGATTTTTTTCTTGGGTTATTGCGGACGTTTGAGGTAAGCAATATCTCCGACTTTGAAGCATCCGACACGCTTGCCGGGCGTTTCAACAAAAATGATATGCTTTTGCGCATGGAGGAACTTGGACATTTTTTGTGTTTTCCGCCGAGTGTTGCTGGCTGGAATGATGGTCGCCACTGGCTTACATCCTCGTCATTGGCAGCACGACTGAAACTTGCAACACGTATGATGCTCGGCACGATGCGCTTTCGGAATGAGTGGGAGCCGCGATATTCCGTGAATATTCTTGCCTTTGCCAAGCAATTTGCTGACGTGAATAATCCCAAGCGTCTTATCAGCGCCCTGACAACTGCATTATGGAGTGTTCCTGCCGACGAGAATGAGCAGGCGATATTGCTGGAAGTCTTGATGAACGGAGCCGCCGATTACGAATGGAATATTGATGCGGAAAAGTTGAGACCCGAAGAGCGCTTGCGCAGGTGTCTTGCGCAGATTGTTTCTATGCCAAAATTTCAATTATTGTAATTGCCAAACATCCAAACCAATGAAAAATTCCAGAAGAGACTTTTTAACGATGCTTGCCGCATCAGGGCTTGCGCTGCCGACATTGGGCAATATGCAAGCCTTCGCACACGCGCTTTGCCCCGATTCGCTCTTGAATGGCGATACGACCGAAAAAGACAACACCGTGCTTGTGATAGTGCGACTTTTCGGCGGTAATGACGGTTTGAATACCGTCGTGCCGTACACCGATGAAAATTACTACAAAGCCCGTCGTGACAACAAATACGACATTAGCATCAAGCCGGAAGCAGCGCTCAAACTCAGCAATTCAACAACAACAGGACTGCATCCTGCCATGAAGCCGATTCAAGAACTGTACGAAGAGAACAAAGTGCTGTTGATTCAAAATGTTGGCTATCCCGACCAAGATTTATCGCATTTTCGTTCCAATGAAATTTGGCTCACCGCCAGCGACGCAAGTGTTTATGAGCAGTCCGGCTGGCTGGGGAGGTTTTTGGAGGAGCGTTTTCCCGATTACCCAAATGTCTTACCAGAGGCTCCATTCGCGCTGGAAATGGGACGTAGCCTTTCAAGAACGCTTGCAGGGCGCAAAAACACGACCTTGGGGATGAATCTGAACGATGCCACGTTTATTCCGGGGAAGCCGTCGGATTCGACTACGCCATACCGCAAAGCCTCGTTGGAAGTAGATTTTATCAATCAAATGCTCCGTCAATCCAATGTATTTTTAACGGAAGTAGGGCGGGTTTGGAATGCCGTTCCGCGCAACAAAGTGCCGTACTCAGGGCATGATTGGTCGAGTCAATTTGCGAAAGTAGCGCGGCTGATAGCGGGAGGTTTGAAAACCCGTCTATACCTGCTCAATACGGCGCTTTGGGATTTTCATCATAATCAGCTTGCCGACCAAGCCGATATGCTGCGGGATTTGTCGCAAGCCATCTATTCGTTTCAACGGGATATTGAAGCGTTTGGTGTTGCGAAGCGCGTCGTGGTCTTGACGATTAGCGAATTTGGAAGGCGATTGGAAACAACCAAAAGCGGCACAGACCATGGAGGCGCATCAAGCCTGATGTTGGTAGGAGAAATGGTCAACGCGGGAATTTTGGGGAATGAGCCGGATTGCTCCAACCCCGATAGCAGTGGCAACCTGCGTTGGCAGTATGATTTTCGGCAAATTTACGCCTCACTTTTGGCACAATGGCTCGGCGCAAAATCGCATGAAATATCACCTGTGGCATTGCCGCACTTGGTTAAAGAGTTACCGCTTATCAAAGGTACAGCGACGCTGGCAAACGACAATTTCCCGGACAATGTGCCACTGGTGCTTAGTCCACCGTTCCCCAATCCCGCATCAATACTTGTCTCTTGTGTTCTAAAAATTCGAGAAATGGCATCACCTCAAAGAACAAAACAAATGCGGCTTGTTGTTACCGATATGCTGGGTAATGTTGTTGTGAAGCGGTCTCTGAGCTTGGCACAAGTGGAACAAGAGATTATCCTTGATGTTTCGCAGTGGGCAAGTGGTCGGTATGTCGTATGCGTTGAGCAATTACGATTCAACGCTGTACAAATGCTTACGGTTGTGCGATAGATGCTGTTTCCAAAGTTTTTGGTATTTTGCCGCTCTTTGAAGTTAAAAAATGGTTTCTAAATGCTTTCAGTTGGAAAACACATCCAATTGGCTGGTAAAACATCACTCCGCCATACCGACGCAGGTCGGTATCCATATCGAAAAGCACGATTTTATGCGACTCCAATGGATGCCGACCTGCGCCCCAGCATGACAAATTTTTCCAACTAAAATCATTTAGAATCAAAAAATGGACTATCAACGGTCATAAAAAACTCATTCAAATCACTACCAAGCATTCCAAATGCCTGCAAACACTCTATTCAAGCCTGGCATTATCGCCGAGCGCATCCATTGTATACGTGGCGAAAAAGTAATGCTGGACTCTGATTTGGCAACGCTTTATGGTATAGAAACAAAAGCCTTGAAACGATCTGTACGACGTAATATCAAGCGTTTTCCGCCTGATTTTATGTTTGAACTGACCAAAGAGGAGTTTGAAGTTTTGAGGTACCAAATTGGTACCTCAAAACCCGATACCGACGAACAGCGCGGCGGCGCACGGTATATGCCTTTTGCCTTCACTGAGCTAGGCGTAGCAATGCTTTCCAGTGTCCTGAATAGCGATAGCGCCATCGAAGTCAATATCGCCATTATGCGAACGTTCGTGCAACTGCGTCGTATTTTGGCTTCGCATCACGAACTTTCGTTACGCCTGGATGTACTGGAACAACGCTACGACGGGCAGTTTCGGGGCGTGTTTGAAGCAATCAAACAACTCATGCGTGAAGAAACCAAACCCAAGAATCCCATTGGTTTTGTTTAGCCCGCTTCGGGCATAAAATTATTGTTTTACCGCAAACCCGCACTCCGGCTGCCACGAGCAATGCACACGATTATCCGCAGGCTTGCCACACGTGGGGCAGTATTCCACGCGAAATTCTTCGTCCTGATCCACCGGAACCGATATTCGCTCGTCAAAGACGTAGCAGCGCCCTTCAAAACCTTTCCCTCGCACAATGGGGTCTTTTGCATAACTAACGATGCCACCGTTTAGCTGTGCCACATTCTGAAAGCCTTCTTTGAGTAGAAATCCGCTCAGTTTCTCGCACCGAATACCACCCGTGCAGTAGGTAAGGATTTTTTTGTCTTTGTGTTGCGCTAAATTTTCCCGTATCCATTCGGGAAACTCTCGTGATGAAGCTACTTCGGGGCGAATTGCGCCCTCGAAATGCCCCAAATCGTATTCGTAGCCGTTGCGCCCGTCCAAAATAATCACGTTATCGTCCTGCATAGCGCTTTGGAACTGCTCCGGCGTGAGATGCTGTCCCGTAATTTCGTTGGGGTCAATATCGCGGTCAAAGCGCCACGTAACAATCTCGCTTTTTGCACGGACGTGCATTTTTTTGAAAGCCTGTTCGGGGGCTTCGTCAATTTTGAACCAAAGATCTTCAAAGCGAGAATCGGTGCGCATTTCGCGGATATATTCGTTGGTCTGTTCAGGCGTTCCGCAGACCGTCCCGTTGATGCCTTCCTCCGCAACGATGATCCGACCAAGCAGTCCCAGACGCTCACAAAATTCAAGGTGTTCTGCTGCAAAGCTTTCGTAATCAGGTATGGGAATGTATTTGTAGTAGAGTAAAATTCGGTAGGGGAAAATCGTCTGCATACTGCTTCAAATCTTGTTTGAAAAGGGAAAATTGTTGCTTCGGTGAATAACAAAAATACGAAACCTTGACTAATTCGCACGAGGCGAATTTTTCCGAAAGTTCTTGATAATGGCGCTTGGCTTGCGTAAGTTACTTGAGTGAAAATATTCTTGCAAAAAGACTTGCGTATAATGACAGGTTTTTGTAATCTTGAATCTCGTAATTCTATTTTTTTTATGTGATAAATTACCGCGAAAGTGAGATAGTTCTATGGTACGGCAACGGTATGAGTTCGATACAACGCAAAATGCGATTATTGCAGGTTTAGCGACTCGTTTGGCTATTATCGGCGTTATTTGCTTTCTTGTTGGCTTGGGAGTCTTGTTCATTATATTTTTCCGCACAGGCAATCTCTTTTCGATGGTTGTTGCTGGGTTGGCAATAGCGTTTGGTGCGCTTGCGATTTATGCTGCTCAGGCTTTTCGGAAGATTACCACGACGCAAACACGAGATATTGAGCATTTGGTTGAGGCATTGCAGACACTGAATCGGGTGTATAACGTTCAGATTGCGGCTATTCTTGCGGGAGCCGGAGCATTAGGCTATTTCTTGTGGAATTTCCCGAAATAAATTTCGCTGAATGAAATAGATGACAGATTGTTCGTTGTATTGCGAAAAAACGTTTTCTTTTTACGCTATTTTTATCGTATTATGTTGCGTTCATTTCAGGATTTAGTTCGTGTCTTGACGATTCATCCGGCGAAATACGACGCAATTTATTATCCGCGCAAAACCGTTGCCGGAGACTACGATAAGTTGTTTGATATTATCCGCAAAGGCAATCATCACGCCGAAGAAGAAGTTGTTGATGATCTCTATGGTTCGCACGACCAAAAGTCCACAACACGCTATTTTACGCTCAAATCCCGCCTCAAAGACCGCATCGAAAACGGTTTTTTTTTCCTTTCGACCGAACGCTTCTCTCATCGTTCCGCACGGCGATATGCGGCATGGAAAGAACAGCTTATCACGTGGGCGCTCTGGCAAGCCGGGGCGCGAGAAACAGCCGTCCAGCGTTTGGAAAAATTGGCAGAAGAGGCAGAAACACTGGGGTTTACGGATGTTTGCATTTTTGCCTATCGTCATATTCGCCTCTTCTATGCGCAACAAGGTTCAATGGTGCTGCTGAAAAAGTTTGATGCTCTCTTGAACACCGCTTTAGACCGTGCTAGTGCGGAGATGAAAGCGGAAACACTCATAGCAGAAATTGAAGTTTTTAAAGCACGTGAAACACTGCTCGGCACGGAACACGAGGAACGATGCCGCCTTGCGGTGACTGCTATTGAACAATTTGTGAGCGCTTTGCCCAATGCCGCCCCGACCTACACCCTGAGCGCCCTCGCTGGGAAAGCCGCACAGTATCTTGCCGAAGCAAGCCAATCTTACGAAAAAACGCTGATAATATTAGAGAAAACAGAGCGCCAACTATCGGCGTATCCGAACGGCGTAGAGCAGGAAGAGCGGGGACAGTTTGCTGGCGAAGCATTGCACTATGCATTGGCGGCAAAGGACTTTATTGCCTCGAAGCAAGCACTGGAGCGCTTCTGCGATGTGACTGCTTCTGAAATGCCGGAAGTGCTAACGGCGCAGGAGTATTATTTCTTGACCGCCATGCACAGCCAGAACTATGACGCATTGGCAGGTATTCTGGAGAGTGTCTTGCAAACCCCTGCATTTATGCGCTTTGCTGGCGAAAGAGCGTCAATATGGCAGACCTACGAATTATACGCTCGAATTGTTCTCGACGACGAAATACCGCAGCGTCCCACCCTCTTCAAACCTCGTTTTTCAGTCAATAAAATTCTTGCTGAAATGCCTGAATATCAGGAAAATACTGCGGCAAAAAATTGCGCGTGGTTGATTGGGCAGATACTCTTCTTGCTCAAGGATGGAGATTTTGAAGGAATTGCAAAATATAATGCAGAACTCATACGCTACCACGAAAAATACCTACGAAAGGAAACCTTGAGTTATCGCTTGCAATGCTTTTTGCGCATGGTCAATCATGCCGTTTTTTGTAATTTTGAACTGACCGAAACGCTGCGCAAAACGCAGAAATACTACGTGTGGCTATCATCGGCAAGAACATTCGATATTGTCAAAGGCGGAACGATGGAAGTGCTACCGTTTGAGCATTTATGGGCATTTATGCTGTTTCGGATGAAAAATAAATCCGAACGCAAAACCACACCTCTTCGCCAAATTCTTGCCACAGCCGCCGAAGCGCGTGAATACTACGTTTGACACTTATTTCCAACGACCATGAAACCAAAAAAACAAAAACGCTTACTTCAGTGGACGGCCGGGGAAGTGATTGATTACTTTGGTCTTACTACTGTTGAAGGGGTGGATATTTTTGACACCTCTACGATTACTATTCCCGCAAAAGCGCTTGAACGTCTTGTTGATCTTCAGGCGAATCTGCTCATCAATACGCGCTTCTGGAATGAGGAGGAATTAAAAATATATTTTATCGGGCAGGTTATAGATTTAGCCCGCTACCAAGATACAGGGGCGCGAGGCTTTTTTGAGCGTGAAATTGCCACCGACACCGACGACCTTGAAATCCGCATGAACGCTGATTTTCTTCTTGCGCGAGGGATTGATGTTCCCAAAGCACCATACTTCTGTTTACAGGAATACAAAAAGGAAAAAAAATCTGCCAATGACCCCGAGGCACAAATGTTGTTGGCGATGCTTGCCGCACAAGACCTCAATGCAACGCCGCATATTGTCTATGGAACATTCGTTATTGGCTCTAAATGGTGGTTTACAGCATTAGAGGGGAAAGTATATCACGTCTGCAAGCCTTTGGAAGCCACTTCCGAAGAGGGGCTGCACGAGATTTTCCGCATCCTGCTCGTTATCAAAGAATTTGTTGCCAAGCGCGTCCAAGAAGACAAACTGCGAGATACGGTGAGGCGGAGACCTTGAAGTTGCCAAATCCTGTATGGCTCTTCAATACTGACCTTTCAGGCTTTTGACTCATAATTTTCCTTCATTATTTATCTTTGCCACTCTATGCCTCGCCGCTATCTTCTTGCTTCAACAACATGGAAAACGGTGCAAGAAACACCGTACACTGTCGCACTTCTGCCTTGGGGCGCGACGGAGGCACACAACTACCACTTGCCCTACGCGACGGACTGTATTCAAGCGGATTATGTCGCCGCAGAAGCCGCAAAAGGTGCGTTAGCGCAGGGTGCAAAGGTGGTCGTACTGCCGTGTATTCCTTTTGGTGTACAGACGGGGCAACTCGACATCAAACTATGCATCAACATGAATCCCAGCACCCAAGCGGCTTTGCTGTCAGATATTGCGGATTCATTGGAAAGGCAGGGCATTCATAAATTACTCATTTTGAATGGGCATGGCGGGAATGATTTTCGGCAAATCATACGCGAATTACAGCCCAAAACCCGCGTCTTTCTTTGCGCGGCAAACTGGTATCAACTCGCTGATCGCACCAAATTTTTTGAGGAATCCGGCGACCATGCCGACGAACTCGAAACCAGCGTGATGATGTACATCGCACCAACACTTGTGCGCCCTTTGGACGAAGCCGGAGACGGCAAGCAACGCCAAAACCGCATCAAAGCTATGCGTGAGGGCAAAGTCTGGTCGCCGCGCCCTTGGACGAAAATTTCTGCCGACACTGGTGTTGGTAATCCCCACAAATCATCGCCGGAAAAAGGGAAAGCCTTTTTAGATGCCGTTATTGCCTATCTCACCGATTTTCTTGTTGAATTTGCCGATGCCGACACGAACAATCTGCACGAATAAGGAAGCGCAATAATGATGACCGTAAGCCCAGAAGCAAGTATTGAAGGCGCGTTGCAGCGCTATCGTCCATATTTTTTTCATCTGGCATACAATATTCTCGGCTCGCGGGCTGAGGCGGAAGACATTGTGCAAGACGTGACGGCTCGCGTGTGGGAACGCAGCGCAAGCACGGATGCCGCGCAGAGCGAAGTCCGCAACCTCAAGGCGTATTGCGGCAAAGCGATTGTTAATCGTGCGCTCACGCGCAAAGAAGCGATGCAGCGCGAGATTGCGGAATCGTATTGGGGTGTTTGGCTGCCGGAACCTCTTGTTTCCTCGCTTACCGAAGCATTGCCTGACCATAGCGCTGAGGCGCGTGTGCAGGAGTTCGACACGCCCAACGCGGTCAGTATAGGGCTTCTACGGCTTATGGAAACGCTGACTCCGCTTGAACGTGCCGTCTATGTTCTTGCAGAACTTTTCAATGAGTCCTATGGCGAAACCGCAGAAATGCTGGCAATTACCGAAGCACACGCCCGCAAACTCATGGAACGCGCAAAAACGAAGTTGGAATTAGGAAAAAAACGCTTTTCTGCTTCGCAAGAGCGCCATGCAGCACTCTTTCAGGCGTTTGCTATGGCAACGCAGGCGGGCCAGTATGATGCGCTGCGCAGCCTTTTGAAAGAGGATGTCGTGATGTATTCCGATGGCGGCGGGAAGGTGGTTGCTTCGCGTATTGTTGTGCGCGGACGTGAGAAAAATATTCTGAGTTTGCGCAATATTGCTGAATGGGCAGCAAAAAAAGAGCCTTCTGCATGGCTTCCATGCTGGCTCAATGGGCGATTAGGTGCAATCGCTGTGCATCAGGAAACGGGGAAAATCATCGCCGCGCTAACGCTTGAAGCCGATGATGAAGGTGTTACGGAAATGTATTCTGTTAGGAATCCTGACAAATTATTGCTTCTCAATGATACGTTTTCGTGAACTGTTCTCCCATACCACGCCCACCAGTCAAAATACCATAAATGGGCGGCACAAACCGCCGCAACACCGCTCCAACACCGATACAAAAGGCAATAATCGCCAGTGGCAACAGGAAATATAATTGCAAACGATACATCGGAAAGCCGCTCCACATCTGGAACGCAGGGTGCAAGAGATAATTGACCATCGGCACGTGCAAGGCATAAATCATAAAGGAAAATGCCGATGACCATTGAACCCAGCGTTGTGCCATGCAAACACGCACCAAAGCATCCATCCCAAACCACGCAACAACAAGCCCCAAAACCTCGCAAAGACGGTGAAGCACCAAGAGGCTGATAAAAACAGGTGCGGCGGGTTCGGCGTAAAATGCAGTAAGTGTTTTTGCTGTGGCAAGCAGTACCCACGCGACTCCCCAGAGTGCGGGTTGGACAAAGCGTGGCGGCGTTTCGAGATTGACATTGTTTTTTTGCAACCAAACGCCTAGCGTAAAAAAGAGCAGCCCTTCGGGTTCAAAGAAGCCAAAGTTTATTGGCAACATCAGCCATATCAGCGTAATCACGGGAAACCAAATTTTGGGTGCGCGTGTTGCAGCCCGCAGAAGAAGCGGATATGCGAGATTGTACACCAGCAAAACCCGAATAAACCAGAGTTGAAAGGGAATCGGGTGCAGGAGTGTTCGGAAAAGGTAATTATCCCATGAATATTCTGCTATTGGCTGACTGAGGTCTGCTGCCCGCACAGCACCTTGCGTTGGAAGGAATTGTTCCAAAAGGGCGGTTAATCCTAATCCAATCAAACTCCACAAAATATACGGCACAAAAAGCGATTGAATACGAGATTTTACGCGCTCTTTGTACGGTTTCGTGTCGCCGAGTGCAAATAAATACCCCGAAATGGCAAAAAGCATTGGAATACGAAAACGAAATATGCCATTTGCCGTGAAATACTCGAAGAAACTCGTGAAAGTGAGCGACTCGCTGACAAGCGAAGATGGCTCTAAATAGCGCTGTTCAAGATTGTAGCCATGCACAAACACCAACAGCAGCATGGACACAAATGCCCAAAAACGAAATTTTTGACTGAGAAAGGGAGAAATCATACGATGCCCTGAAACATGAGGAATGAAGAGCTTTTGGGGGAATGTACGCTGAAATTTGGGGTTTGTTGCGAAAAAAAGACTGCGATTTCTTGTCACAAAACTTCACGCTGTTGGTCTTGTGTGCATAATCCGATATTCTTCATTCTCTTTCTTGATTATGAACACTCCGATCACAAACCCTGATTCTCTGCGCCTTTTGCGCCTTCACCGTTTTGCCGGGCTAACCCTGGCGGCATTTATCGCTCTTCACCTGCTAAACCATCTTTTTGCACTGGTTTCGGTAGAAATGCACATCAATTTCATGCAATTTGCTCGGCTTATCTATCGCAATCCTCTGGGAGAAGCATTGCTCCTCGCTGCGGTGTCAATTCAAGTGCCAAGTGGAATTATGCTTGTACGGCGGAAAGGCTGGCGGGGCATAGCGTTCATTGAGCGCGTACAAGTGGCTTCGGGACTGTATTTGTCGTTCTTTTTGATTGCACACATTTTTGCCGTGATGATGGGGCGATATTTCTTCAACCTTGATACAAATTTCTATTTTGGCGCATCGCCGCTTCTAAGCTGGCTTTGGTGGTATTATGTACCGTATTATGGTCTGTCAATTATTGCCATTTTTGCACACGTGGCGAGTATTCACTTTCAAAAGGTGCTGCCGCGCACAAGTCTGAAAGCCGCACAACAACAAGCATTGGCGATTGCTTGCCTTGGCGTTATTCTGTCGGTATTGCTTCTTTTGGCGTTTATGGGTATTCTGCATTCGTTTACGTTGTCTGCGGAGTACAAGCTATTTTGAGGTGCTTACAAAGGGAGGTGTATCGTCATCTTGACATGAGGGCTGCATCAAACGAATAAAACTCACGCATATAGAAAAATGACAACGGCGTTATTCTTCGGAGAAGCGAGGAATAACGCCGTTTTTATATGTGTCTGAACTTGTGGCAATTATTCCATTGCAATCTGCTTCTGCGCATTCTCTCCAATTCTATACAACCCGCCCCCGGAGCCGCTTCCGTCATCAATCCGGAACTGTCCAATCAAATATTCCAAATCTCCCGTGAGCTGCCCAAGATTTCTTGTCGTGTCGGTGGTGCTGCGCACGGCATCTTGCGAATGCTTCGTCAGACGTGCGATAGAATCAACGTTGGAAGCAATGAGTTCGACGCTTGTGGCTTGCTGCTCCGAAGCAACCGCCACTTGCCCGATAATCCCCGATACTTCCTTGCTCCGCGAAATAATGCGCTCCAATGCTTCTTTTGCTTTTGCTGCTGCGACGTTTCCTTTTTCCACTTCCTGTACACCGCTTCGCATCTCGTGGACAACGCTGTGTGTCTCGCGTTGGATTTGCTTAATTGTCGAACTGATTTCTTTGGTGGCTTCTTGGGTGCGCTCGGCGAGTTTTCGGACTTCATCGGCAACAACCGCAAAGCCGCGTCCATGGTCGCCGGCGCGGGCTGCTTCGATGGCAGCATTGAGCGCCAGAAGATTCGTCTGGTCGGCAATTTCGTCAATCACTTGAATAACCATGCCGATTTGCTCACTACTGCGGTCAAGCGCTTGGATCGATTCCACCGAGTGCATGACCACTTCGCCGATAGACCGTACTGCCGTGAGTGTTTCGCTCACAACCGTTCCGCCGGATTGCGCCTCGCGCTCGGCTTCGGAAGCGGCTTTCGAGGCTTGCGTGGTTTGCTGCGTCGTCTCGGCAATCGTTGCACTCATTTCTTCCATTGCCGAGGCGATATTGCTGATTTGTTCGCTTTGCGTGGAAATATCACCTTCCACGCCGTTCATGTCGGAAGTGATAGCGCCCGTCGCATTGGCAGCCGCGCCAATCACCATTTTCACCTGACCCACCATGGCGCGAATATTACCGATTGCTTGATTGTAGCCGTCGTAAAGTCGCCCAATATCGCCTTGCGTACCGCTTGGAAGCGGTTTTGCCAAATCGCCTTTGGCAAAATATTCCATCGTTTGCAGCATTTCTTGAACGCTGGTTTGTAGGTGCTTTTGCTGGGTTTCTGTGGTACGCACTGCCTCGCGGACTTTCGCTTCGACACTGGTTTTTTCGGCTTGCAAAGCGCTACGCTCGGACTTGAGATTCTCCACCATGCGGTTGAAGGTTTGGGCAAAACGACCAATTTCGTCGCTGGATGTAATCGGAACGGGTGTCGTCAAATTCCCCGATTCTATGCGCTCTGCACCTTCGGTCAGGTCTTGAATCGGTTGGCGAATTGTGTGCGTAATGCGGGCGCTGAGGAAAAATACACCCAACAAAATAACCGCCAGCGTTGCCAAGAGTATGAGTAGCATCATACGCGATTGGCGCTCCAAGGCAAGATTCTGTGCGGTCATGGTGGCAGCAAGGGCTGTTTCGTGTTCCTTTGCTTTATTGATTTGCTGCGTCGTCACGTCGAACCATTCTTCGGCTTGAACACCAAATCCGCGCTCAGGGAAGCGTTCGGAGAGCGCCCGTCGCATGGTGCGGATGCGTACACCCAAATCGCTTTTTACCAATCCATCGAATCGTACAAGTTCCTCCGGCGCAGCCATTGTGCGATAGAGAGCCGCCAGTGTGAACTGCTCAGAGGCAATGCGCGTTGCTTTAATAAACTCTTCTTTTGTTGCGGTATCGCGGGTGAATAAGCCCGTAAGCAAGGCACGTTCTTTGCCCAAGCGCTCTTTGAGTTTGATAAAGGTGATGTAGGAGAGCGTTGAGCGAAAAATTGCTGCATCGTAGGTGGCGGCTTTTGCCGTAAATTCGACATCGGCAATAATTTCATCAATCAGATTGCCGTAATAATCGCCTTCTTCTGCTGCCGTCATTGCCAGCGCATCAACATTGGTGCGCTTTTCGCGGAGTTGCGCCAGCAGGTCTGTTGTTCTTTTGACCGATTCAGTCATTCCTTCAATGGATTCCACAACGGGGCTTTGGCGTATGGCGGTGTATGCCGCAAGTTTGTTGTCGGATATAGTACGTTGTCGGCGGAGTTCATCGCCAAATTGTGCGCCATGCGCATTGAGAAAGCGCGAGCTGTAAGCGCGTTCCAACTGCAATTCATGGATAAACTCACCCGACGTTTGTGCGATGGCGGAAAGCGTCGAAAGTTGCGACGTTTCTGCCATGCGTTGCCAGCGCGACCACGCCAATATGCCCATCAATACGAGCAGCATCGCAAGCGGAACGGCGGAAAGCAGGATTAAACGGGTGCGCAGGGCAAGTGACGTAAGCATAACAAGCAAGAAAAATGGTAAATGTCGGCGAATCCAGTGAAACGCATCGTGAATTGGAGCATGATGAAGGCGGCAATATACATTGACGAAAGAGTAGAGCAAAATTTTTTCGGCGTTGGGGCGATATACCAGAAACGCTGCTCCATGCCGCGAAAAAAATCGTTCAAAATCCAGCAAATTCCGTAACTTCCTTATCAAAAATTGCGTAGCAATGGCAAAACACAACGCCGACACCCTTTATCCACACTCGACCGAACAACGATGATTCACCCAATATTTCCCTCCCGCAAACCCCGCACCGATGCTCTCGTTTTCGCTTTGGGCGCATTGGCGCTGGTTATGTGCTTTCTTCTCCGCGATTATTGGCAATTCAAGCCATTGATGTCTGGTTTGGACGAGCGTTTGCACTCTGTCCGCGACAGTATTCTGGCAAAATCTGGTATTGCGCGGGATTCGGTCGAAATGTCATCCGAGGCAAGTGTCGATGAAGGGCTTTTAGATAGCATCAAAGCTCATTACGGAGCCTCTATGAGATTGTTTTTAGATACCGCCGATGTGCAGCAAATTCTGTACCGAATGAGGATTCGGAAAAAAGAAAAAGGCGGACTCAATATCAATTTTTCCACCGGAAATCGCTCTCGACCTCGCTCAAAGTCCGCACAAAGCCTCGCTGAAGAAGGATTATCTCGCACATTATGGTTGAATGAGCGAGGGCAGATTGTCGGCGAAACGCAGCGATTAAGCGAGAACTTGCTTCCCGCCACCGATACAACGGCTTTGCGGGAACGTCTCCTTGGGCTTATTCCGCACGATATTCTGCGCAAACTGCCGAGCGGTGCTGTTTGGAAGCGCGATACCACCGATGCTGAAAAAATTGCCTTTATCGCGCAGATTTCACAAGATTCCTTGCTCAAACGAGAACTCCTCGTATCGGCGCAAAAAGTCTCCACATCGCCCGTCGTTTGGTCGGCTGAGTGGCAGCAGCGCATAAGTGTTAGAGCTTCCTCCTCCGCCGCGCCGAGTGATAATGGTGGCGTTTCTGCGCGAACGGTGATTATCATTCTTTTCTGGGTGATGGTGGGGATTGCGATTGTCGGGCTGTTGATGATTTGGGTGAATCGTCTGCGGCTTAAAGCGGTCAATACGGGACTTTTGGCAATAGCAGCGCTGTCGGGGCTTTCTATGACCTCTGCATTATTGGGTATGGGCGAGATTCCTTGGTATGGACTGGCGATAATTTTTGTTTTTTACACGCTGGGGTTTGGTTTCTTCTTTATTGCCGTGCCGATTGCCGGTAGTATTTCCGTGCTGCGAGAAATTTGTTCAGAAAAATTTTATACGCTGATGCGCTTCCGTGAAAAACCATTGGAATCGTTTCATTGGGGGCGTATGATACTTGTCGGTATGAGTTTGGGTGCGATATACACGGCTCTACTTCTCTTTGTGCCTATTATTGGCGAGCGCTTCAATATTTCAACCTTGGCAACGCTTCATCTGAATACCAATTATTATTCGTTGCCATTTGTGATGCGCCACGCATTGACGGGCTTTCTCACCACCATCGGGTCAGTTGTACCAATATCGTTCATTTTTTTAATCGTTCCGGCAATGGTCATCTACTGGCTTGTGCCTCGCAAATACGCGATGGTGGGGACTTTGCTCTTAGCAGTTTTGGCACAAGCGCTTTTTGAATCACTGCAAACAACGGATATTTGGGTTGTGCTGGCACACTCCTTTTTACGGGTTGTTGTTGGGCTGTCGGTGCTGTATTTTGCTGATATGCTGGCGCTTTTGGCATCTCTGATTATGAATTGTTTTCTTATCTCGTTGGGATTGTTCACGATTCATCCGTTTGTGATGGTGCTGCTGGGGGTTATCTTTGCGGTGGCGCTTGTTACGAGCGCTATTGCGTACTACGGCAATGCCCCGGAAACCGTCACCGAAGCCGATTACAAGCCGACTTTCCTTTCGCTTCTGGAAGAAAATGAACGGATGCACCAAGAAATTGCTGCCGCCAAAAGCGTCCAACAAAAGCTATTGCCGCGCTCATTGCCGACGTTTGAAAGCGTTATCGTCAGTGCCGCGTGTATTCCTGCTTACGAGGTTGGCGGCGATTACTACGACTTTTTTCCTTTGGACGACAAACGGCTTGGAGTCTTGATTGGCGACGTGTCGGGGAAGGGGATTTCGGCGGCGTTTTATATCACTTTAGCAAAAGGCGTGATTGTTTCCCAAGTCCGGGGAAGCGGCTCGCCGTCGGACGTACTGCACCGCGTCAATGCTCTGCTCTATGGCGTGATGGAGCGTGGAAAGTTTGTCTCTATGATTTACGGCATCTACAACACCTACACCCGCGAATTTTCCTTTTCCAATGCCGGACACAACCCGCTCGTGGTCTTGCGCAAAAGCGGCGATATCAGCACCGTCGCGGCAAAAGGCATGGCGCTGGGCTTGGACAAGGGAGAGCGTTTCGAGAGAGCCGTTACAACAGCAAGCGTGACGCTGGAAAAAGGCGATTGCTTGCTGCTCTATACCGACGGCGTGACCGAGGCAATGAACGCCGAACACGCCGAGTATGGTGAAGAGCGCATGATGAAAACTCTCCGCAATGCACCCCTCCACGCTGCCGATCTTATTTCGGCAACACTTGCCGATGTACGAAAATTTGCCGGAAAAGCCCACCAACACGACGATATTACGCTTGTCGCGCTTCAGGCGATGTGATTGTGGTGCGGGGGCGCTTCTTCGCACTCAAAAGAGGTTTTCCGCTCGTCAGGCGGGCAGCCACCCGACGGGCTAAGAAGCCGCCGGATGGCGAGATTCGTTGCCTACAAACGCTAGACGAGGAGCGGTCTCCCCGTCGGTCGGATTTCTTTGTCGCGGCTCGGGGTTCGTTCCCTACAAACGCTGTATAAGGAGCGGTCTCCCCGTCGGTCGGATTTCTTTGCCGCGGCTCGGGGTTTCGTTCCCTACAAACGCTGTATAAGGAGCGGTCTCCCCGTCGGGCGGCTTCCTAGAGCGTCCGGCGGGTTTCGCACGCGAATTCCACATTTTTTCAAAAAAATAGCAACTTTTTTGCCGCTCACTCGTTTTCCTCTTTGGCGTGCTATTCACAAAAAGTGTACTGGCTCTGCGAAAAATGCCGTTTTCTGTTAAAAAACGCCATTGCCTGAAAGATGTATTTACGCTTTTCATTTTGTGAAATGAAAATATGACAAAACCCTCAAAATTCCAGCACCCCCCCTCCAAAAATCGGTGACCCCTCCGTAGTTGTTTTGTTCGTAAATTGTTCGTAATGAAACAGTTTCCTCCATCTCTTTAGTCCTTTGGAGACCATTATGCTCCTTTCTTCAACCCTTCGTCTTGCCCGAAGAGTGTGCCGTCGTGCTGCTTTGGTGTCGTTGACTTCTTTTATGCTTTTGCTGTGTACGTTTGTGCCCGCGGTTTATGCGCAATCTGTTAGCCTCTTCGCAGGTTCAACATTAGGCTACATAAACGGCATTGGTGGTGCTGCTCAGTTTAATCAGCCTAATGGTATCTGTACAGACCCGTCAGGGAATATTTATGTTGCGGATTTAATGAATCACCGCATCCGCAAAATAGATGCTGTTGGAAATGTAACCCTCTTCGCAGGAACAGGGGTAGCTGGTTTTGCAAATGGTTTGGCAGCCTCTGCACAGTTTAATCAGCCTGCCGGAGTGTGTTCAGATGCCTCGGGGAATATCTATGTAGCTGAATACGGAGGGCATCGCATTCGTAAGATAGATTTAGGGGGAAACGTAACCACCCACGCAGGAACAGGGGTAGTCGGCTTCAATAACGGTACCTCTGGTGTTGCGCAATTTAATCAGCCTACAGGGGTGTGCGCTGATGCTGCGGGAAATATCTATGTCGCTGACTTCTCCAATCACTGCATCCGTAAAATAGATTTAGGGGGAAACGTAACCACCTATGCAGGAACACCGACAGTTACAGGTGCCGCTAACGGTGCTGCTCTCTCGTCGGGGTTTCATTTTCCCCATCATCTTTGTATAGATGGTGCAGGAAATATCTATATTGCAGACAGATCGAATCACCTCGTCCGCAAAATAAATGCGGCTGGTACGACAGTATCAAGCCTTGCCGGAAATGGTGTTGCCGCTCATGTTGATGGTCCTGGGACTTCAGCGAGTTTTGATTTTCCTATAAGTGTTTGCGTTGATGCTGTAGGGAATGTGTATGTATCCGACTTCAATAACAATCGCATCCGTAGAATAGATCCCAGCAGTAACGTAACAACGTATGCTGGCTTAGGAACACCAGGTACCACCAATGGTGATGCCGCATCTGCTCAGTTTAGTTTTCCGCACGGTGTTTCCCTCCTCAATGGAAGTCTCTATGTTGTTGATAGAGGAAACGAGCGTATCCGTAAAATTGACCCTCCTACCTTTACAAGTTTTACCCCGATGAGTGCCTACCCGATGCAGAAAGTTACTATCACAGGGACGAATTTTTCAGCATATACGCCATCGTTTTTACAGGCGCAGTTTGGCGGGATTACGTCGCCCGGTAGCATGAGATTTGTTAATGCTACAACCATCGAAGCCGCCGTGCCGTATGGTGCTGTGAATGGAAATGTTACACTGATTGGTTCTCCCAACTCGCCTCTTAATCAGCCCGGCTTTACGGTCAATCCTATTCCCCAAGTTACCACGATAGCGGGCTTTGGTGCAGCGGGATATGCTGATGGAGCGGGTGCTTTGGCGCAATTCAATTACATCTTAGGCATGGTGCGGGTCGGCAATGATTTATTTCTAACCGAATGGGTTAATAATCGTATTCGCCGCATTAACCTCACGACGGGGCTGGTAACAACCTTTGCCGGAGATGGCACGAATGCTTCACTTGACGGCACAGGAACGTCCGCCCGATTTGCTCAACCTGTGGGAATTTGTTCGGACGGAACTCATCTCTATGTTTCGGAGCAGGGAGGAAGTTCGCGTATTCGGAGAATTGTTATCGCAACAGGCGTTGTTACGACGATTGCCGGAAATGGAAATGGCTTTGCCGATGGGACGGGAGCAGGCGCACAGTTCGATACTCCTTCACAAATTTGTTATGACGCAGGCACATCCAGTCTCTATTTGTCAGATAGAGCGAATCATCGTATTCGCAGAATAACGCTCGGCGGCGTGGTTACGACGCTTGCAGGCAATGGTACTCCCGGAGCTTTAGACGGTACCGGAGCAGGAGCAACATTCAATTTGCCGGGCGGTATTTGTTCTGATGGTACAAATTTGTTTGTTTCAGAGCAAGGCTCTCATCGCATTCGCAAAATAGTTATTGGGACAGGTGAGGTAACGACCATTGCGGGATCAACATTGGGGTCTGCCGATGGAGCGGGGTTATCGGCTCAATTCAATGCTCCGGGTGGTCTTGTGATGGATGCTGCGGGGAACCTTTATGTTGCCGATACCGACAATGGAAGAGTGCGGCGTATTTCCAAAGCAACGGGCATGGTTACGACCGTTACAGGCAACGGCACACTTGTAACACTTGATGGAATACCATCTGTCGCTCAAATTGCGCGACCGCACGGCATCTGGTACGATAATGCTTCCGACCAAATCTATTTGGGAGAAATTTCATCCGCCAATGCGGTGCGCAAAATTGATTTTTACCGATATACCTACGCAAGTGGCGATGCGGGTTTGCCTGCGTCATGGCAACGTACGGGTCCGGTGAACGCACTCGATTTTAACAATACCGCCTCAAGTTTTACAGTTGCTTCCGGCACTGCCGCTGCTACAACAGGTTTTACGCTTGGCGCAAGTGTAGAAATGCTCGTCAAAAACGGTGCGACGCTGAGATTGAACAATGCATTAACAAACAATGGGATAATGGCTGTTGAAAATGGTGCAACGCTCGAAGTGTCCAATGGCGTAACAATGACCAATAGCGGGCATCTCAATATCAACAACGGCGCGACAGGCGGCAGACTCCTTCTCATGGGAACAGGCGCACTTGCGGGGACTTCACCAGTCTATGGCGATGCTGTTCTTCCCAATAATGCCACGCTGGAATCCGGCGGCGCGGCGGCAAAAACACTCACAGCCGTTGAACTTCCTTCGCCCATGCTGGCACGGCTCGTTGTTTCCAACACCGTCGGCGCGACTATTCCTGCCGCGCCCGTCATCGGTGCAACGGGAACGGTAACGGTAAACTCCGGCGGACGCTTGATTATTCCGAACGGCGGCAACCTTCAGCATAACAACGCGACGGCGCTGTCGTTTACGGTCAATAGCGGCGGCTTTGTGGAAATCCAAGACGCGGGTGTCATCTCCTCAGCCTCATCCACGCTGAACTACGTGGCGGGTTCGACGCTTCAGTATTCCGGCACGGCGGCGAAAACAACCACGACGCAGGAGTTTCCTGCTGCAATGGGTGGAAATCTTCTTGTGACCAATACCAACATTCTGACGCTGAATGCCGCAAAAACACTCGGCGCGTCGGCAACGCTGACGCTGAACGGCGGGCGACTTCTGACAACGGGCGTAAATATGCTCACGGTCTCCAACACTGCTCCCACAGCTATTGCCGTAACAACGGGGTATGTGGATGGACCATTGCAGCGTGATATGGCGGCGAATCTTACGGGAACGGCGGGAACGTATTTATTTCCGGTTGGTGTTGGTGCGGACAAATATCCCTTTAAGGTACTCGACCCATTCACAGGTGCTACGGGACCTCGTGTGCAAGTACAAGCCTTTGTCGGAAATGCAATGGGTATGGTAGGAACGGATATTTCGTCTCTTTCCACAACAGAATACTGGCAACTCCAGCAAATAAGCGGTAACTACACGAGTGGTCGGATTTCTGTGGAACGCACCGTTCCTATGCCATACACTGTTATCAACAGTATTGGCGGTAATCCTGCCACTGCTAATGGCACGTATAACAACAATAATTCTGCTTGGGCGGCGGGCAACATAACGACCAACGGGGGGGTTGTGGGTGCAGGATATTTCCTTGTGGGGATAGGTCCAAATCTTTACGATTGGGTAGGTGGTATGTTGGGCGATTGGCAAGCTGCAGGAAGTTGGTATGATGCAGTAAACATGGTGAATCGCGGCACACCTGCCGCGACGGACAGATTGCGCTTCAATGCGGGAACATTTGCTCCAACGAATATTCCGTCCCAAAACATACAACAACTGATTATTGGCGGGGATGTTACGCTTTCTCCCGGAGCCGCACAAACACTCGCGGTAGGAACTGGCGGTATTTCAATTCCTAGCGGAAATTCTCTCACTCTCGGCAATAACATGGTTCTAACTCAAGCAGCAGTAGGCGCGACCATGCTCGTCGGTGGCACGCTCAACACAGGCACGAGTTACGTCAATGGCGCAGGAAATTTCACGCTTGCTGCTTCGGGAACGCTTGTTACATCTCGTGCCGACGGTATCAACGGTAACGCATTAGCGCAAGGCGCGGTGCAGTTTACGGGACCAATTACCTACACCGCCGGGGCAAGCTATTCCTTCAACTCAAGCGTAAACGCAATCAACACGCGATTTGCCGCAGTCGGAGGGAAGCCCGCCGTTACTGCCAATCCGATAGGAACATTGACGGCGATAGGGACAAACGACATTACACTGGATGCAAATGCAACGGTCAATACCGCTACTAATATCAATACAAGTGGCGCAGGAGCATTCCAAACGGGCGCGTTTACGCTTACGCAAGGTGCGTCGGCAACGCTCACCATTGCTGGAAGCGGGCGTTTGCGCCTACAAACTGGTGGTGGTGTGGTGAATAACAACGCTTCCGGTACGAGTTTTACCGTGCAGAATATGGGAATCCTGGAAATACAAAACTCCGGCTCTGTAACGGGAAGCTCTGATGTGAACTACGCTGTGGGGGCTACGCTGGAATATTCGGGAACTGCCGTTAAAACCACGACCGCACGGGAAATTGGCGCAGCAGGCGCACAAAACGTGCTGATTACCAATACCATGCCCGTTACACTTGGCGCAAATGCTCTTGTTGTCAATAGTTTGAGCATCAATGCCGCATCAAAACTTGTTCTCAGCAATGTGGGCAACTATACGCTGTCATTAAACGGTACACTCAATCAAAACGGCGGCGCGAACATTGCCAGCGTCAACGGCGCAAATGCCGGATCTATCTCGCTCGGCGGCACAGGCGCACTGGCGCTGCGCTTAGACCCAACAGACAACACGCTGAATAATTTGACGGTGAACCGCGCCGGAAATCACACCATCACGGGCGATTTGAACGTGCGCGGAACGCTGGATTTCACGAATGGCATTTTGGAGCCGACAACCCGCATTTTCTCCGGCGACCCGTCGGGAACGGCAGCGGGAACGATTCTGAACGGCACGGCGGGCAGTTTTGTACGCGGCAAACTCCAACGGCGTTTGACGGGCGGTATCGTCGCGCCGGGAACAAATTATGCGTTTCCTATCGGCGCGGCGGCAGGCTTCCGTCCGGCAACGCTGGTGAACACGCTCACGGGCGCATCTCCGGTGATTGAAGCAGAAGTCGCCGATGCGGGCGCTGTAACGTTTGATGCCACAATGTCGTCCTTCCTTTCGCAGCGCAACTGGCGTTTGCAAACGATGTCGGGTGTCTTCAACGGCACGGCGCTGACGCTGACGGAATCGGGCTTGTCCTTGGCATACATCGTTGGGCGCTCGGCAGTGCAGGCAGGTCAATATACGGGGTTCGGCGGCAATGGTATCACCATGACGACGATAACCTCCAATGCAGGAGCCGTGCCGCCTGGGGTGAATCATTTCTTTGCTATCGGCTCCATCCAGCCAACGGTATCAAGTTTTACGCCGCTCACGGTGTTTCCGGGCGATACGATTTCGATTACGGGAACGGCGTTGGGTGGTGTAACGCAAGTGGGAATCGGTGGATTTGCGGCGACAAGTTTTCAGATTGTGTCCCCGACGCTTATTAAGGCTGTTGTTGGTGCAGGCGGGAGCGGTCTTGTGACGCTTATTTCTCCGGCTGGTGCGGCAAATTCTACGCAGATGATTACGTTCAATAATGCACCGGAAATAACGTCGTTTTCGCCTAGCTACGGAACGACAGGAAGCACCGTGCAAATACAAGGCAATCGCCTTTCCAATCCGATAAACGTGAGCTTTGGTGGTCTGAATGCGCTGAGTTTTGTCAGTGGCGGTGCTAATGCGATTACAGCACGGGTAAATTTGGGCAATTCCGGTCCGGTGACTGTTCAAACGCCAACGGGCATTGCCGCTTCTCCGGGCAGTTTTGACTTTGTGCAAACTCCTTCGATTGTCAATTTCTTCCCCAAATGGGCAAGAGCGGGCGATACGGTGAACATTTTCGGTGGGAATTTCCCGCGTGTCTCCGGCGTGAATTTTGGTACTAGCGCCTACACACAAGCATTTACGCCCGTTACAAACGGTCAGATTCGCATTACCGTTCCGAATGATGCTTCGACGGGACTCATTCGTGCGCAAACTCCGGGAGTGGGAACGGATTCGCTTGGCACGTTTACCATGGTTCGTCCACCAACGATTTCATCGGCGCAGCCCGGAACGTTCCTTGCCTTTGGGCAGACCTTGACGATTTTGGGAACAGAGTTTCATCCATTGCCGATTGTGCGCATCGGAACGCTCACCGCAGCAACGCTGGAATGGACGAGTTTGACGGAAATGCGGGCAACCTTCACCCAAGCAACGGTAGGGAATTTGACGGTGATAGCCAGTGGGGGAACGGTCACTGCGGCAACGCCAATGCAGGTCATACCGCCGCCGACGATTACGAGTTTTGCGCCCGAAAGCCCATTGCCGGGCGAGTTGGTGACGGTAACGGGGGCAAACTTTATTGCCAATCTTTTAACCGTGCGTGTCAATGGCATTCTCATTCAAACCGTGCAACGGCAGAACGATAATCGGTTGACCTTTACGATGCCCCCCGCCACGACAGGCGGTCCGATGCTTATTACAAGCATCGGCGGTTCAACGACAACAACGATTACTTTCCAGCCCTTGACCATAACGCGGACGCAACCGCAAAGTCAGCTCATAGGGCAGGAGATTATTATCACGGGAACGCGCTTTACGGGCGTGACGGCGGTGCGTTTTGGCGGCATCAATGTCGCGCCAACGCAATACACGGTTCTTTCGCCAACGCAAATCCGTGTGCGCGTTCCGGCGGGCGTGACGACGAACACCATCAGTGTTGTCGGTGCTGCCGGAACGGGGACGTTCACAGGCTTTACGGTTATTGTTCCGACACCGATTATCAGTAGCTTTGCGCCGACCATGGCTCGTTCGGGCGATGAGGTCACGATAACGGGTGAGAATTTCACGGCACCGCGGCACGTCAGCTTTGGTGGGGCGACAGCGGCGCAGTTTACGGTTGTGTCGCCGACGCAAATTCGGGCAACTGTTCCCCTCAATGCTTCAAGCGGCAGTATTTCGGTTGTTAATGCCTCCGGCACGGCATCGCGTCAGGGATTTGTGCTGATTCCTCCGGTGGTGGATCCGAATGCGGCGCTCAGTAAGTTTCCGACGTTTAATGGCTCTGTGTTTGCTATTGCGGTCAATGGCGCTGGAACGATCGTGTATGTTGGCGGTGATTTCACCGAAACAACAAATTCACTTACCAATGGCGGAAATACGCTCATGCGAAGCCGCCTGGCGGCGATTGACGCGAACACGGGCGCACTTATCACGACAGCAATTCCTTCGATTGGCGGTGTCAATGTTCGTGCTATTGCTGTTGATAATGGGAATAATACGGTGTATGTCGGTGGTGAATTTACGACGGTGAACGGCGGAACGGTGCGCAATCACTTATGCCGATTCAATGCAAGCACAGGCGTTCTTGATTCTTGGCAAACGCAACACCCGCTCAATCAGTTTGTGAATGGACTGAGTTTGAATGCTGCCAATACGGTAATTTATGCTGTGGGCGGCTTTACGGGTGTGGCGGGCAATCCGGGATGGAACAATGGTTGCGGCTTCAATACTGTTGATGGAACACTTTCAGGTTTTGTGCCGAATATCGCCAATGTCGCGCAGGCAGTCGTGGTGGACAATGCGAATGGCTCAATTAAAGTCGCCGGGCATTTTGCGCAGACCAATGGTATTGTGCGTCAAAACCGCTTGGCGAATTTAACTCCCGGAGCGCAAGATATTCCAAGTTGGGATGCACAGATTCAAGACGGTGTAGGGCTTGCGCTCGCTTTGGATGGTGGTACAACCTACGTTGGCGGTAATTTTACGAGTGTCGGTGGTACGCCACGCAGTAAGTTCTGCGCTCTTCCATCGGCAAATGGAAATCCTGTCATTGATTGGAATCCGAATATGAACAATGACGTGTGGGCAATAGCGGTTATAGGCGCGAATGTCTATGCGGGCGGAACTTTTACCAGCGTTAATGGTAATGTCCAGCGCAATGCACTTGCCGGATTTCCGAAAGCACCTTCCGACGCTACCGTCACGGCATTTAATGCAAATCTGGCTGGTGGCGATGTTCGCGCTCTTGCCGCTAGCGGTACAACCTTATATGTCGGCGGAGCATTTACCAGCGTTGGCGGGCAGCCTCGCCGTGGCTTTGCCGTATTTACTCCCGGTGCTACGCCGAGCGGTGTGCCAACTCCTCCCAGCACGACCGTGCCTATTGTCACCAGTTTCGCGCCCGAATCGGCTGCACCGATGCAGTCCGTCACAATCACGGGAACACGCTTTACGGGCGCAACGAAGGTAGCATTTGGCGACAAAGAGGCGTGGTTCAAAGTGGTCTCGGCAACGGAAATTCAGACGGTTGTGCCGTTTGGTGCGGTGAGCGGCGAGGTGCGCGTCACCAAGGGCATGGAAACGGGCAGCCGTGCGGGCTTTACGGTCTTGGACTTGCCAAAAGTTTCGACGATTGTAGGCAATGGCACAGGCGGGCTGACGAATTTTGCGGGTCAGGCGGCAGAATTGAACTTTCCGCGATTTGGTGCCAAAATTGGCAATAATGTGTATTTTTCTATGGTTCACGCCATTCGCCGATTGAACGTGCAGACGGGAGAAGTTTCGACCGTTGCGGGGAGTTTGGATGGCGGAAATGCTGATGGCGTTGGTGTGGCAGCACAGTTTAATCATACCTTTGGCTTGCTTCCCAGCAATGAATTTGGCGGTGATGGCTCGACGCACCTCCTTGTTGCGGATTATATCGGCTCCAGAATGCGCATCGTTGATATTGCCAGTGGAGCAGTGCGATTGTTCGCTGGAACAGGAGAGAAAGGCTATTTGGACGGCAGTTTACCGGATGCACGGTTTATAAGCCCACTAGGGCTTGCACGAGACAACAGAGGTCCAATTATCCTTACCGACCAGGAAGCCCATGCTATTCGGGTTTTTCTGAATGCGACGGTATTCACCTACGCTGGAAATCCTGGTGAAGCAGGCTCTGCCAATGGTGCGAGTGAAACCGAAGCGCTTTTTAACGGTCCAAGCGGGATAGTGGTGGACAATCAAAATTATGCCTACGTTGCCGACAGAGGCGGGAACACGATTCGGAAAATTTGGATGGAAAACGGCACGGTCACAACTCTTGCCGGAACAGGCGAGGCGGGCTTTGCCGACGGCACAAGCGGCACGGCGAAATTTAACAACCCGATGGGTCTTGCGTTGAACGGTACAACGCTGTTTGTTGCCGATCTTGGTAATCACCGCATCCGCGCTGTCAGCACTATCACGGGCGAGGTTGTCACGGTGGCGGGAAGTGGCACACAGGGCTTTGCTGACGGCACAACGCAAGCTGCGCAGTTTAATTCGCCACACTCATTGCTTTGGGACAACGGTGCGCTGTTGGTCTTTGATACCGATAACCATCGCATTCGGCGTGTGGAAGTTGGTTCAATCGTTTTTGCAGCACCTGTCACGACAGGCACAATGGGAATGACTGGTGCAACGGTCGTTGCACCAGCGCCCATGAGGATTACCGATGTTGAGCCAACGACGGTGACCGAGGGTTCGCCGATTACGCTCACAGGCGAGAACATCAGCACCAATGCGAATGTTGCGCTTTCATCGGGTTCGATTGAATCGCTGCCGTTGGAGATTATTTCGCGCAGCACGACCGCAATCGTCGTGCAGGTGCCGAACAATATTGTACCGTCGTTATTGCTTTCGACAAGTGCGCGATTAGTCGTTACCACGCCAACGGTGCGGGTAAGTATCTTGCAGCGCCTTCGGGTGAATGCGCGGGATATTCCGTCGGTTTCCATTATGTTCCCGAATATTGGCTCTACGCAAAGTGTCGTTTCGATTTTTGGACAACATTTTGCTCCACTCGGCTCATCGGTGCGGGGTTCGGTCAAGTCGGTGAGCATTGGCGGTGTACGTGTTGGTGCATTTGCTGTTGTTTTGCCAACGATGATACAAGTAACCGTTGGTTCGGTGAGAAGCGGCAAAATCATGGTCGAGACATTAACCGAGACGTTGGAAGGCTCGAACCTGTTCACCTTGGATACCACTTCGGTTCCAGTTGTGGTCACGCCGCCAGAGCCTGTTTCCTCCAAAGATTCGTTGGCGCTGAATCGTCTTTTTGCTAGTACGGGGGGGATGCAGTGGACAACGACCTCGAATTGGACGAATGGAGCGCCGATTGGGGTGCGGTATGGCGTAACGGTTCAAAGCGGGCGTGTGGTCGAATTGCGCTTGCCCGATAGCGGTATTCAAGGTGCAATCCCGATGGAGGTACTGGAAAGCCTCGATGCTCTGAAGGTGTTGGATTTGCGCAATAACAAACTTTCGGGGGCAATCCCGCCAAGCCTTGTCAATGCAAAGAACCTTGAAGTGCTGCGACTTGCCAATAATGGTTTTGCGGGAGGATTACCAAGAGAGATGAAAACGATGACGAAATTGCGTGAAATTGACCTTTCAGGCAATGCAATCCGCGATAGTTTGTCCTCGCTCTCAGGTCTGCCAAACGTCACGGTGCTGAATCTGCGTGGCAATTCGTTTGGTGGAAAACTTGCCGATGCTATCCCACAAATGACCGCACTAACGGTGCTGGATATGACGGGCAATCGCGTCACGGGCGAAATTCCGAATGAAATAGCAGCACTCACTCAACTTCAAGTTCTCAGGATGCGTGGGAATCGGTTGACGGGTAATTTCCCGATGGGATTAGTCCGCAACGTGGGCAAGGCGAAGTCTGTTGCCCTGCAAGCCGCATCGGATTTGGATGTGTTGGATTTGGGCAACAACAATCTCACGGGACCGATTCCCGATGAAATCAAGAACCTACAATTCCTTCGCGTTCTGCTGCTTGACAGCAATGCCTTTACGGGTGATCTGCCCGCAAGCCTGCGCACACTATCGCGTTTGCGCCATTTGGATATTCGCAATAATCAGCTTTCGGGCATTGTGGATTTGTCGGGAGCAACGCGCTTGGATACGGTTGCCGTCAGCAATAATCGCTTTTCGGTTGCGATGCTGGAATATTTTGTTGGTACTGTTGGCAGTAATCGCACGTTGCTGTATTTGCCGCAAGCACCGTTCGCACAGCCACGACTCTTGGCACGGGTAGGCGCTGGTGCGAACTCGACGGAGGCGGTGGTGACGGTCACCTTGCAAGACTCGTTGCGACTCAGTGTGCCGAAAACCGAGGTCTATAGCCGCACACAATGGCGGAAAAACGGTGCTGCACTGACAACTCTACGTGATGCCAGCCGCCACGCCGACCTCATTATTCCTGCCTTTACGATGGCTGATACTGGTTCGTATGATTGCGTGATAACCAACGACCGTTTGCCCGAAATAACGCTTGCAACGGCGCAAGTACAGGTCTTGGGACGTAATCCGCTCACGGCACCGCCGTCGGTTGCGCTTTTGGAGCCGGGGGCAGGTGAGCTTGATGTCAGCACGGTGCCGCGCTTCCGTTGGACGAGTGTTCCGACCGTAGAGCGTTATCGTTTGGAAATTGCTGCCGATACAGCGTTTGCCAGTGTGCTTTCATCGGCGACAATACCGAACACGGCAGATCTTCCCGTTGCCGGGGCGATTCTCGCCAGTCAGCAAACGCTTCCCGCCTTTTTCCGCACTGCTTTCCCGCTTGCGGCAGACCGCCAGTTTGCGTGGCGCGTTCGGGCGGAAAATGTTGCCGGAGAGAGTCCTTGGGCGGTTGGTACGTTCACGACATTGCCACCGAATGCACAACTGACGATGTCGGAATGGAATTTCGGGAAACTCACACGCTTTGATGAGACTCGCGGAACGATTCGTTTACAAAATCTTGGTTCGGCGGCATTGACGATTGAGAGTATCAAAGCGAGCATTCCTGATTTCACAATAGAAAATCCGCCACAAACCGTTGCTGCGGGCGCAGAGGTTCAGTTGCCGATTCGTTTTGTGGCGCGAAAGGTTGGTCCGCTGTCCGACTCAATAACGGTGAGCTTCCGTGTTGGTATGAGCGCAAATGTTCAAGAACGTACCTTGCAGAATCGTTTGCAAGCGCGGGTAAGCGGGGTGCGGCTTGTGGCACCAGCGTTTGACACGGTGATTGTGGGCAAAAATCGCATTTCTTCGGCAATGCTTATCAATCTCGAAGACCGCCCTATTACGCTCCAACGGGCGGCGCTTGCGAATGCGGCAAGCCCGTACCGATTGGATTTCCAAGGGCAGGAGGTCTCCATTGCGCCTCGTGATACCGTACTTCTCCGAATGACGTGCCTTGCCACAACCGTCGGGACGGTTCAAAGCAATACACTGCGCTGCATTACGTACAATGTTTCTCTTGATCAGTTGCGGCGAGAAGATTTGGAAACGACAGAAGTTGAATTGCAGACCTACGCACGATTGAGAACGCCAGAGGATGTCTTTGTGCAAGTTGGTGTGCGGGCTTTGGACGATAATGTTGCGCCCGGAAGTGCTGTGCGGCTGGAAATCTATCTGCAATCCGATAAGCCTTTGGATGCGATTTTCAAAGCGGCACAGCCAAGGATTAGCGGCAGATTGCGCATGAATAATCAAGTTCTTGTGCTGGCTCCGGACGAACTCGGCTTGCGGCGCTTGAATGCTCCCGTTCCGAGCGCGGATGGTCTGCAAGGCTATGTTTTGCCGCCGACATTCTGGCAGGGACGTTCGCGGACGTTGGCGCAAATACGCTGTTTGGCGGTCGCCGGCACGACGGCAACAACGGCGCTGGTATTGGAGTCCTTGGAATGGGGCGAAGGCAGTGTGACGATGGATTCGCTTATCAACGGTTCGTTCACGGTAAAGGTCTCGCAAGCAGGTGGGAAGCGGCTTATTGTGCCTTCAACGGCAAAATTAGCGATTACCGCTATTGCGCCGAACCCGGCGACGAATGCTGTGGAAATAGCCTATTCGCTGGGCGAGACGGGATTTGTGGAGATTGTGTTGGTCAATGCTAAAGGCGAGACCGTGCATATTTTCAAGCAAGAAGTCCAGTCCGGTGGCGAGCATCTGCTTCAAACCCGCGTGGACAGGCTTCCGAGCGGGTCTTATACGGTACAGATTCGGATGAATGGCGAAACAGATTCGCGGCAAGTACAGATAGTGCGGTAGAGCCACGATGACGGCAACAACAAAGCCCCGAAGAGCGAAAAAATCCTGCTCTTCGGGCTTTTTTCTTTGCGGGCAATAAAATTTTGCTAACTTTGCGCCAGTAGTCTTCACAAAACGCTATCAACGCTTTGTTTATCATTTGTTCATGGACTTATTAGAATTTACGCTGACCAATCAAAACGACGACCATTTTATGCAAATGGCAATGCGCGAGGCAGAAAAAGCCCTCGAAGCAAACGAAGTGCCGATTGGAGCGGTGATTGTGCATGAGAACCGCATCATCGGGCGCGGACACAATCTGACCGAGCGTCTGCAAGACCCAACAGCACACGCAGAAATGATTGCGATTACGGCAGCAGCTTCTTCGCTGGGAAGTCGGCGGCTTTTGGATTGCACGATGTATGTGACCTTAGAGCCATGTTCGATGTGCGCTGGGGCGATTGTCTTGGCGCGGGTTCCGCGTTTGGTCTATGCCGCCACCGATCCCAAGGCGGGCGCTTGTGGAACGCTCTACAACATCGCCCATGATGAGCGTTTGAACCATCGATGCCAGATAACAAGCGGTATTCAGCAAGAAGAAAGCGCCATGATTTTGCGGTCGTTTTTTGCGAAAATACGGAAAAATTGAACGAACATTTATCCCTGCGGAGCGCATGATGGCTTTATCCCTCACCATGGACTTTTACCAACGTATCGAAGCAAAATTCGGGAAAGAATTGGCGTTGGATGTAGCGAAAGTATTGGAAGAAACAAGTGCTTCTTTCGAGCAGCAAGCACAGACGCTTGCCATGCAGAAAAAAATCGAAGTGCGTGACGAACTCACAAAAGAACTTGCGTCCAAAACCGATGTAGCATTGGCAAAAACAGAGCTGATGGGCGAAATAAAAACACTCGAAGCCCGCATAGATGCTCGTTTTGAAAAGCAGCAACGGATATTTGTGGTGATGTTTCTGTCCTTACTTTTTACGACGATTCTGGTGAATAAAGAAACCCTCGTGTTTTTATTGCGCTTCTCGGAATTGTGAAATAATGAGCTATGGATGAAAAACGTCTCGAACCCGCATTGTATCTTGTTCCCGTGCCAATCGGTAATAGAGACGATATTACGCTGCGGGCGCTCAAAACGCTTCAGAGTGCCGATATTATCGCTTCGGAGGATACGCGCACAACGGGGCAGTTACTCGCTCTTTACGGCATCACGGCACAGCGTTTGCAGAGTTACCACGATTACAACGAAGCCGAACGCGCTCAAGAACTCATTTTTGCCGTGCAGAGCGGTAGCGTCGTGGCGCTCGTGAGCGAGGCTGGTTCGCCGTGCATTTCCGACCCGGGTTATCGGCTTGTGGGTGCGGCAATTACGGCAGGCGTAAAAATTGTACCATTGCCGGGCGCAACGGCGCTTATTCCGGCGCTTTCGGCAAGTGGTTTGGCGGTGCATCATTTTACGTTTTTAGGATTTCCGCCACAGAAAAAAGGGCGCGAAACATTTCTCAAAAAAGCGCTTGCGCAGGATGAAACGGTGGTGATGTATGAGTCCGGACACCGTATTGTTGCGCTTTTGGAGGAATTGTCGGCGCTGGGCGCTCAAAAACGCCGTGTTTGCATTGCCCGCGAACTAACGAAAATGTATGAAGAATTTATCCGTGAAAATCTCGACGATTGCTTGCAACGACTTGCCACACGACCATCGCAAAAAGGAGAGTTTGTGGTTGTTTTGGAAGGTAGGGGAGAGGAAAAAACGAGTTAGGAATTAGGAATTACGGTTGCATCTGGAAAGCGCGTAGATAAGCCGCCGACGTGAGTTTTTGCGTTGTCGCTGTGCGCGTCCGAACATTAACAGCGTAGTTCGTACTTGGTAATTCGCAATTTTTCTCGTTATTTTGGTAAAATTTTTTGACAAAACCGCCCAAATACCACCGTGGGTTTTGTCTGCTAACACCAAAGCATGATGTTCATTACGTTTGAAGGTATCGACGGCTGTGGCAAGTCCACGCAAGCAAAACTTCTTGAAGAGCGCCTCCGTGCTGCCTTTCCTGCCAATACTATCGTGTTTGTCCGCGACCCGGGCAATACAGGCATTTCCGAATCCATCCGCGCCCTTATTCTCGACAACAAACATACCGCAATGACGGCACGAACCGAACTGTTGCTCTATTCGGCTGCACGAGCGCAATTAGTGGATACCGTTATTGCGCCGGCATTGCAAAGCGGCGCGATTGTCGTTTCCGACCGTTTTACGGACTCCACGGTTGCCTATCAGTCCTTCGGGCGTGGGTTGCCCTTGGAGGATATTCGCCGCGCCAATGCCGTTGCAACGGGTGGTATTATGCCTCATCTCACATTTTTCCTTGATGTTCCGCTTGCTCATGCTAAAGAGCGCTGTGCCAGTAAGAATGCCGATAGACTGGAAAACGCTGGCGATGAGTTCTTTGAGCGGGTCATAGCTGGGTATCAGCAATTTGCAGCCCAGGAGGTTGAGCGTGTTAAGCGGCTTGATGCGACGCTTGCTGTTGAAGTTCTTCATGAGCAAATTTGGTCTCTTGTGTCATCGGCTTTCGTAGTAATGCTAGGTCAGCGATAGATTTGCTGCTTTGTTGTGCCGCGTCCAAATGAGATTTTCTCTCAAATTTTTCTTGCCTCTATGATTCGTAAACTTCTCCACGATGAAATTTTGCAACAACGCTTGACCAATGAGATTGCGCTTGGTGCGGAGCGTCACCCGGTTTCGTTGTTATTGCATAATATTCGCAGTTTGTACAATGTCGGATCGCTTTTTCGCACTGCGGATGCGGCTTTGGCACAGAAATTGCACATTTGCGGCTACACACCAGCACCACCGCGTAAGGAAATTGAAAAAACAGCACTTGGGGCGGTGGATTCTGTCCCATGGGAATATCACGCGAGCAGCATGGATGCGGTTGTGAAATTACGACAACAAAATGTGAAGATTTTTGCACTAGAATTGACAGATAATAGTCGTTCTGTGTATAAACTTGAGAAATCAGATTTTCCGCTTTGTCTCGTTTTGGGCAATGAAATTACGGGTGTTGACGATGATGTTTTAGCAATGTGTGATGGAGCATTGGATATTCCGATGTATGGCGTAAAACATTCGTTGAATGTGAGTGTGGCGGCAGGAATAGCGCTTTTTCAAGCTGTTGCGGCATGGCGGCATTGCAAATAAGTGTTGTATTAACAAGAAACAACATTTGGCATTGGAAATAACCTCAAAACTTGTGTATCTTGCAAGTTGCATTCGTGTAATCGTTTCTGCCGATAGGCTGTATCAATTTATCTGTCCTTGTTTTCATGAGTATCGTTGTCGCCGTTCCCACTCATCCACTATTTGAACCGCTTATTACTCATGCCGAGAGTGTTTGCAACAGTATTGGCGCAAGGCTTCTGCGTGGTACCGAGCAGGAATGTCGCGCTTGGCTTGGGCGGCATATTGCCGATGTTGCGTTGGTCTCGCCGCTTGGTTATGCCCAAGTTGCTTTGAAAACGGATTTGCGCATTGTGCCTGTCAGCACGCTCACGTTGGACGCTCTCACGTACACTGGCTCAATATATTTGCATCAGCATCAAGCCGATACGCAGCTTTCCCGATGCGTTTCGCCGGTGGCAGAAGATTTTTTGATGATGATGGGCAGAGCAGTCTTTGCTGAAAAATTTGATGTAGAATTAACGTTCACGCAAGAGCAGGGCAGCGTTGCGGATTTGCTCATGCGCTATGATGTTGTCTTGGACTATGGCTTCGACCAGACACAAAGCGTTGTTCTGGACATTAGTGATGAATGGAGCGATTATTTTGGTGAAATTTTGCCCATAGCGGTTTGGGCTTGCCGCCCGGAGGAAGTCCCCGAAACTCTTGCGGAAAGTCTTGCTGCCTTCCGCAATACAGAAGTGCCGCCGACCATTGATATTGCCGAGCAGGAGCATCTTGGCGCAAATGCACACCGTATTGGTGTGATTTCGACTGACTGGAACGAAGAAACGGAAGAGGCATTGGCACATCTGATGGAACTGCTGTATTATTGGCAATACACCCCGTCGGTGGCAGCCATCAAGATTTGGATGCGCGATGTGGTCGAAAGAGTCTAAAAAATTGCAGCACTTTCTTCAAATATGCCAGAAGAAAAAATCTAGCACGGTTTTTGCTTGTGTAATTCTAATGAACTGAAAAAACTTTGTTCTATCAATCACCGGTATTCCGGGTTTGCATTATGAAACGTTACGTTATTACCTGTTTTGTCATGCTTTTTGCATGGACATTTGCCCCACAGGGCGCAATAAGCCAGACATCGTCGGGACCGGAGCAGGATTGCTTTGGTGCTTTGCCGATTAATCGCACTCTTATCACTCAGCAATTCTCGTATCGAGGCGCAGGGTCGAATACGGGCGAGATAGCCACTGGCTTTGGCTGCGCCACGACTGCCAAAACCAATAGTTCTTGGTATCGGCTGAACGTCGCCTCGGACGGCTTTTTGTCGTTTCGCCTGACACCGACAGCCACCGACGACTATAATTTTGCCGTGTTGCGTTTTTCCGCGAGTGCCACTTCGCAGATTGCGGGTTGTATTTCGGCGGCATCAAGCCCGTCGAATTTGGCGGCGTGTAATTTCGCTCCCGGCAATGGCATTACGGGCTTGGATAACGCGCTGGCAGCACAGTTTAACTCGTTCTCCCAATCACTTGCGGTGAGACGGGGCGAGGTGTATATGATTTATATCTCCAATTCGACAGGCAACGGTGGCTTTACGCTAGATTTTGGTAATAGTTCGCCGGGTGTTATCCCGACAACGCCTACTTTTCCTGTTGCAAATGTTTCGTTCAGGGCAAACCAGCTTACGGGCTGCGGTGCTTCGAGTTCGATTGTGGCGACCTTTTCCGAACCCATTTTGCGCGGCTCGGTGCAGCCCGGCACGTTCCAAATTACGGGACCCAATAATCAAGTGTTTTCCGTCGTTAGCGTTGCGTGTGCGAATTGCCCCAGCGCTCCGGGTTTGGACAGTAACACCCGCCAGGGCGTAAGTTACACGCTAACGTTTTCACCGACAATTAGCCAGTCCGGTACGTACACCATTGCACTTTCCAGCACAGCAGGCGCTGTCACGCTCAGAAATGTTGACAACGCGCCAATTTCTATGCCCGCTACGCCGCTTATCATCAATGTTGGCACGAATCTTCCCGGGATTACGTCTTCCCGTCCGATTACGAACAATTCCACCTCTTTCTGTTTAGGGCAAAATGCGGTGCTGACGACCGAAGATGCCGGAACGGGAACGCAATACCAGTGGCTACGCGAGGGCAGTAATGGGACGTTGTTTCCTGTCACCAATGGCACGGGGCGCTCACTCACTGTTACCGGAGGCTATGCACAGCGCGTATCTTCTACGGACAGTTCGTCGGTGATTATCGTGACGCAAACCGGAGTTTTTCGTATTCGCGTTACCGATGGCAATGGTTGTGTTCGCACCTCGAATCCAATAAACGTTACGGTCAGCCCAGGTTTGCAGGCAACGATTCTCAACGCTCCCGGCGCTGGTATCGACTTGACTCCTTGCCGCAATGAGGGGATTTATCTTGTGGCGCAAGAGGGCTTCCGTTCTTACCTTTGGCACAAAAACTTTCAGCCCATTGATACCGCCAAATCGCGGATATTCTTTGCGCTGGACGATGCGGTTTATTCGGTCGAAACAGTTGATAACAACGGCTGTACCAATATGTCCAGAGATTTGACCCTTTCCTCAAGAGACGTTTCACCCGTTATTGTGCGCGGTGATACGGTGAATTGTGCAAATCCGGCAACAGGCAAAGTTGAATCCCCAATTATGTTGACCATTATCCCAAGTCCAGAATTCCAGACCTATCAATGGTACGCGGGTTCATCGGCGAGAAATGGAATCAGAAGACTTATTGCAGGTGCGACAGGTTCAACCCTTTCTGTTACTGCCGGAACATTCCATCTTGTTGTGAAAATGGTGAATGGCTGTACGAGTACGTCGGCGGATTTTACCGTTCAAGTTGGCGATGCTCCACCTGCGCCGACGATTAGCGGTGTAGCTTCGGGAATTGTGCAAACAATCTGCCCCGGTTCAAGTTATCCGTTGTTTGGTCCGGCAGGATTTCCGCGCTATCAGTGGTATTTTAATAATACTCCAATTGCCGGTGCTACCAGCCGCCGCTTTGATGCTATGATGCCGGGCAATTATTCCGTTCAGGTCTTTACCGCTCAAGGCTGCGCTAGTACGCTTTCGATGCCGCCAGTACGCTTGGAAAGCGGGCAGGTTCTTCCGGGTGTTGTACGTTCAAGTTCGAATAGCTTTACGACCTGCCGAGGAACGCCGATACAGTTGAGTGTTGATATTCCCGATTCACTTCTTGCGAGAGCAACTTTTGAATGGACTCGTGTTGGTGTTGCCTCCGTTATTGGTACTTCGCGCACATTGAGCGTTACCGATGCTGCCGATTACAAGGTTTCCGTACAGTTCACCAATGGCGACCCTTGTCCCGTTGGAACAACCGTAACGGTTCGTGTTGTCGATAATCCAATGCCGATCGTTGTTACGCCAACAGGAGGCAATACGTTCTGCCAAGGCGGTTCGCTGACGCTGGATGCCGGTGATTTCGCTTCGTACCAGTGGTTTACAGTAACAGGTGGTGTTTCGACGGCGATTGCTGGCGCAACAATGCGGACGCTGGTGGTTCGCGCAGCAGGTTCGTATCGTGTTCGAGTGACGGCTTCCGGTGGTTGCGAGGGAACATCTGCGCCATTTGCGGTTACCGAACTTCCGGCTCCGAGAACGCCAGAGATTAGTTCACGAAATGGCAGCTTGGAACTCTGTCCGAATGGTTCGTTAGAACTGTTTGTTTCTAATGCTGATGCAGCGCTGACCTATCAGTGGTTCTTGAATAATACGGCTCTTCCTGGTGAGACGCGCACGTCGCTGACTGTTCGTGCTATCGGCTCGTACACCGTCGAGGCACGAAGTAGCAATGGCTGTACCTCACGACCAAATTCACCGTCAAATGTTACGCCAGCTACCTTGCCGACCGCACCAGTACTACCGTCCGCCATTACGATTTGTCCCAATGCCGACACGACCGTGACGGCTCCGGCAGGATTTGCGGAGTATCAGTGGCTTTCCGGCATCGGTGATGCAGCGCGACCTATTATGGGCGAAACAAACCGCCAATTCCGCATCAATAGAGCAGGTTCTTTCAGTGTCCAAGTAAAAAATACGATTGGTTGTATCAATACTTCCAGCACGATTACGGTTTCGCAAACGCAAGTTGTGGTGCGCATTGACACCATAGATGCAGGTGTGCGCTTCCGAGGCTCTTCTACGCCTCGTGCGCGGTTGTATCAGTGGCTCTTGAATGGAATGAATATTGCTCAAGCAACAGATTCGGTTTTTGCGCCGCAAGTCGACGGTTTGTATAGTGTTCGGGTAACGGATATTAATGGTTGTGTGCAGACATCAGCAGCTCAACGTTTTACACCTCCGGTTATTGGTAGTACTACCTGCCTTGCCAATTGTGGTTCTACTAACCCAGCGACACCTCCCGTAGTGCGTGGTGATTCCACATTTGCCGCCCCAGGTGATACTGTCGTGTTTAGCATTCGCCTTCGGTCATTGGGAACACTTCGCCCCGGTGCGCGTATTGATGCCACACTGTGCTTCAATGCTACGTTGTTGGAGCCTTTGCCACCACTCGCCGCAGGAACGATTTCTGGTGGTGTGCGGTGCATTCCAATGACGTTGACTATTCCAACCGATACTACGGCAGCACTCTTTACCTTACCGTTCCGCGCAGCATTGGGCAATGATAGTGTCACGGCACTTGTCCTTAACTCTCGTCTTTCCCCAGGCGGTGCGCCGCTTCCAACCACCTCAAGTTTCTTCCGCTTGACGACTATCTCCTACGCTGGAGGTGCGCGTCTTATCGGTCCGCCGCCACGTATGCGTCTCACGCCTTCACGTCCGAATCCGGTGAGTGATGATGCGACCATCAGCTACGTTATCGAAAATGCCGTTAGTGAGCGCACCGCAGAAAACGTCAACGTAAGCGTAAGTGATGTGTTCGGGCGAGTGGTAAAAACACTGCCTATAACGCAACTTATCGGCAAAACAGGTGATATTCCGCTCAATACCGCCGACCTCTCGCCGGGTGTGTATTTCGTCACGGTTCGCTCTGAGCGCGGGGCGGTGCAGGTGCAAAAAATACACGTTGTTCGCTAAGGATAATTATGGCTCTCAAGCCCTCTTTGCGCACGGTGTGTGGAAGAGGGCTTGTCGGAGAAACTGATGATGATTCCGTTCCATTGGGCTTGCACGATAATATTTCTTTTGTATCTTGCGAGAGACATGGTAAGGTTTTTGAGGTTTTTTCGCAAGTATTGACGCATTTATTCGCGTACAGTTCACCATTCACGCTTCAATTCGTTGTTTTTCTTTTGATATGATTGTACGAATACAACATTGGAACGCTCCTGCCGATAACGGCAGCACAGCCTTCGACTTCGTTGAAGAACCTTCAGCGATGAATGGACAATGTATGCACCCTTTTTTGAGAGACTATACTATACCGAAAATGGTCAAAGGTTACACACGGATCACCTGCCCGACGGCAGCGTATTCGCACTCTTCAGCCGCCGGACGGGAAGAGTTTTTCGACCTTTCTCAGTATAATAATGGTCAACGATTACCCGTGCAAAACCCGCCCGACGGCAGCGCATCTGCTCTCTTCAGCCGCCGGACGGGAAGAGTTTTTCGACCTTCTTCCGTCTATCCCATTTCCGCAAAAAAAGAGTGGTTCAGTATGAAGCACGTAACTATGATAACTCGTTGGAGCATGGCAGTATTCCTCGGTATGCTGCTGCTTGCAGAGCCTTTGCCACTCCGAGCGCAAAACTCCGCCGCACCCCCGAAGGCGGTGACGTTTGGCGGTTTTGGTGCGTTAAATATCAATCAGCACACGGCATCGTTTAATAGCTTGCCGGGAGTGCCGATTTCCTTGTTTAACGGCGCTACATCGCCCCTTGCACTGGATTTGAAGAATAAGGTACAATTCGGCGACGCAACGGGGTTCGGTTTCACCATCGGCGGTTTGGCGGATATTCCGCTTGCCGATGCGCTCAGTTTGTCGCTGCGCGTGAGTTATGCCACGCATAACGCTATGCTTCAGGCAACGGAGGAATTGCGGAATGTTGGGTTTTTGAATGCTCAAGGAACTGGTGTTTCATTTTTTAGCGGCAAGGCGCGTTTTTCGCTCACACCCAATCTTGGCTCGGTCGGTATTGAGCCGCTTTTGGCATGGTCGCCGATTGCGGTAGTGCCAAACTTTCGGATTTACGGCGGCGCACGGGTGGGCTTTATGATTCAAAGTTCTTTCTCGCAAGGGGAACAGCTCATTGACCCCGTAGATAATGCGGTCTGGAATAATCTCTCCATTGATAGGAATAATATTCCCGGCCAGGCTATTCCCAACGTGCAGTCGGTGAACTTCGTTTTGACGGGTGGTCTGGGGTATGATATTCCGATTGGGCGCTTTGTTCTTGCGCCGGAGGCGTTTTATTCGTACTCGCTGACTCCATTTATCAATGGACTCCCTTGGAACGCCAATACGATTCGTGGGGGCTTCTCTTTGCGGTATGTGCCGGAAAATCCGCCACCACCAAAGGAAGATACTCCACCGAAAAAAGACCCGGAACAGCCGATTGCTCAAAATACGCCGCCTAAAGACAGTGTGGGCGAGCAGCCGCCACCGAAAAAGGAAGATCCGCCACCGGATCCGCCACGAGAGTTCAAAAAACAACCGACCTTCAAACACGCCGACGAAAACAAGAAGGGTACTCTCAATGCCTCAATATCGGCATTCATGGTGGACAGCACCGGAGTAGAAGTCCCACTTGTACGCTTGAAAGTGGAACAGTTTTTTGCATGGCAGATGTATCCGCTTATGAATTATATTTTCTTTGACCAGAACTCCCCCGACGTACCAAATCGGTATCGGATGTTCAAGACCAAAGAAGAAACGCAAAATTTCAGTGAGCAGGATTTCCACAATGTGAATATGCTCAAGGTCTATTACGACGTACTGAATATTATCGGCAGTCGAATGAGAACGTTGTCGAATGCAAAAATTCAACTCGTAGGCTGCAACAATAATGTCGGTCTGGAAAATAGCAATATTCAGCTTTCCTACCGCCGTGCGGACGAGGTTCGGCGCTATTTGATTGACATTTGGGGGGTGGATTCCTCGCGGGTGACGTTGCAAGCGCGGAATTTGCCGGAAAAGCCGACCAAATCACGCGATTCGCTTGGTATTGAGGAAAATCGCCGCGTAGAGATTTATTCCGATGTGTGGGATGTTTTGAAACCCGTGTTGGTGAACGATACCATCAATATTCCTGAGCCACCGACGATTCGTTTCCGTATGAATATCAAAGCCGACGACGGCGTAGCAAAAACAGCATTGAATGTGAAGCAGGGCGAGCGCTCGTTGAAACTCTTTTCTATGCCCGGCAAGCCTGATTCTACGCTAGATTGGAATCCGATTATTGATTGGAACACCATAGCCGACCAAGGCTCTGCGCCCAGTACGCCGGATGCGCTCAAATTTGGGTTGGATGTGACCGATAAAAAGGGCGAAGAAGCACATCCGATTGGTGCGATTCCGGTGGAACTGGTGACGGTCAAGAAAAAGCGTGAGTCAGGCGGTACGGATAAACAGCTTGCTATTTATCGTCTTATCTTGTTCGATTTCAACAGCCCTTCGGTTGGTGCGAACAACTCGCGTATTATCAACTCGTTCATTTTGGATAATCTCAAAAACGGCTCAAAGATTGATATTACGGGCTTTACCGACAAATTGGGTAATCCCGACGTGAATATGAAACTTTCGTCTGGTCGCGCAAAATCGGTTGCCGATTACATCAAATGGCGGGACACACAAGCGCGTGGTGTCGGCGGTACGCGCCCACAATACACGAATGAGACACCGGAAGGACGCATCTATAATCGTTCTGTGGAAGTTCGCGTCGAAACACCAGTGATTATTGAGTAAGATATTGAAATTCAAGGAAATAGCTGTATGAAGAATATAAGCATGAAGACGAAACTCGTGATTGCTTTGGTTGTTTGGGGATTCTTCGTTTCCCATAGACTTTCGGCTCAGACCGATTCCTCAAGAACCTTGAGAGTAGGAGGCTTTGTGGGTGGTGTGCTGAACCAGCATTTCGCCAATTTTGCCGAATTGCCGGGTGTTCCCGCCGGGCGCACAGGCGATGGAGTCTTGTTTAGCGGTGGCTCTAGTGTTGGTCTGACGTTTGGAGGGTTGCTGGAATATCCGTTGTCGGATTTCCTGAGTGCGGGCTTGCGCCTGAGCTATGCGGGCAATAGCGGTGTTTTGCAAGCACAAGAAAAGCAGCGTATCGCTTCGTTAAGCACCGATGGTGCATCGGTGACGTTTTACGATGCAATTCTGGGGCGCGAGATTCAATCAAACCTCGCATCGCTTGGCATTGAGCCGCTTGCCGTCATTCATCCTTTTTCGGGCGAAGGCATTAAGGGATTGAGATTCTATGCGGGATTGCGCTTGGGATTGATGCTTCAAAAGACCTTTAGCCAAAAAGAGACCATTTTAAGCCTCACACCAGTCGAAACAACACCCTCAAGCGTTGTATTCAATAATATTCAGCGCGAACGCAATGTCATTCCAACACAGGAAATTCCTCAAGCACAAACCTTGCACACCAGCATTACTGCGGGGGTTGGCTATGATATTCAACTCGGTTCGCTGGCAATAACGCCGGAGATTTTTTACGCGCTGGGTTTAACTCCTATTGTGGCAAACACCGCATGGAATCTGAATCAGTTGCGTGGTGGCGTGAGTCTGCGCTATGCACTTCCGCCCTTGCCCCCGCCTCCGCCTCCACCCCCACCAAAGCCTGTTGTTGCTGTGGATGCGACGATTGCAGCATTTACGACCGACACTTCTGGCACAGAAGTTCCGCTTGTACAAATCAAAGTGGAGGAATTTGTTTCGCGGCAGATGTATCCGCTTTTACCATACATCTTTTTTGACTATAATTCCAGTGTAATGCCCGCACGATATCACCGCTTGAATGGCGACGAAGCAACGGCATTTAGCGAAAATAAATTCTTCAATGCCGATGCTATGCGCGTGTACTACGATGTACTGAATATCATCGGTAAGCGTTTGCAAGAATATCCGAAAACAAAAATTACAATAACAGGGTGCAACGACAACAGCAGCCCCGGCGAAGCAGGGAATCTTTCGCTCTCGCGTAGCCGGGCGGAGGAAGTCCGCCAGTACATCCGCCGGACGTGGGGTATAGATTCGACGCGCATGGAGCTTCGTGAGCGGAATCTGCCCGAAAAACCGACCAATTCGAAAGATTCGCTTGGTATTGAGGAAAATCGCCGTGTTGAGATTGCTTCGGCATCGTGGGAAATTATGCAGCCATCGCTGGTGTATGACACCTTGCTTGTTCCTTCGGCTCCGGTGATTCGTTTCAAAACGACCGTTCAGGCAGAGGCGGGTGTGGCAAAATCAACACTCCGTGCATTCCAAAACGAGCGTACACTCAAGCAATTCACCGCACTGAGCGCCCTTGACCCCATTGTGGAATGGAATACCGCCCGCGAACAATCAACGATACCACGCACCGAAGACAAAATGCAATTTAGCTACGAAGTTATTGATTCCGAAGGGCGAACAGCAATGCCCGTTGGCTCTATTCCTGTTGAGCAGGTGACGATTCGGAAAAAGCGGAGTTTGCGGATTAAAGATAAAGAAATTGACACCTATCGCCTTATTTTGTTTGATTTTGACAGTCCCGAAGTTGGACCGGAAAATGCACGAATTATCAAAGGCTTGGTACTGCCGAATGTGAAACCAAATTCCACCGTCCAAGTATCGGGTTTTACCGATAAATTAGGCAGTGCAGACGTGAATCAGCGCCTTTCCGAAGGACGCGCCCGCAGCGTATCGAATCTTGTACCGTCCCAGCAAACAACAGCGCGGGGGGTCGGCGCAAAAATGATTATTTACCCGAATGAAATACCGGAGGGGCGCTTTTTGAGTCGCACCGTCGAAGTGCGCGTGGAAACGCCGATAGACCAGTAACGGTGCGCTTGCTGGAAATATTGTTCTCTCTCCGAATCGTCAATTACCTCAAGGGGCAAATAAAAAATATTTGCCCCTTGTTTGTAGGAAAACTTTTGCTAAGTTTCCGCAGGAGTTAAACTTTTTTCCGCACTCCTCGTATCTTACAGCAAATCACAAAATTTTCTTCTATCTCTCCCGTTATGAGCGCAACTATGGTGCAACGTTTCTTTATCAGCGTTTGTGTAATGGTTTTGTCACTCCTAAATTATTCCGGCACCAACCTCTACGCGCAAGAAACCTCTGTTTCTTCGCTGAAGCAATATATTGGGCAGATGCCCTCCGAACTTCTGAAGCAAGAACCCAAAATTCAGACGCGGTTGCAAACGCTCTTGGGCAAGGAATATGAGCGCTTACAAGACCGCTTTGCGCATGAACTCCCGATTGAACTCTACGGTGATGTGCTGATTTTACGCGGCGAAAAGCCCTTTACGCCCGGAAACCCCAAGGCGATTGTTGGTATTGGCTTGTTCACAAACAAGATCCATTGTGCATTGGTAGAAAATAGCGGACGTTCTATTTTCAGCGAAGATGCGAAGAAAATTCCGAATGAATTCAATAAGTTTATCATCATCACCGACAAACGCTCACAAGAAGAGACAGAGAAAAAGAAAAAAGCAGAAGCTCCTGCTCCTGAGAAAAAATAGCGTTCAGAACACCGTCTTCCCTCATCCACAATAAATTTTCCAACTATGCGTTCACCTCAAAAACACCTTTTTCGCTCTTGCTTACTTTCGGGTGCGTTGTTGCTGGCATTGCTGGCGTGCAATAGCAGCGCGGGCGAGAAAAAAGCGGATGAAAAAGGCACTGGAAAAACTAACGATGCTGCCGAGCAGCAATCACAACCCAAGAAAGGTACTACCACTATGACCAAAGTCGTCAAACCCGAAGCCGAATGGCGTAAACAGTTGACTCCTGAGCAGTACCATGTAACCCGTGAAAAAGGTACCGAACGCGCTTTTACAGGCAAATACTGGGATAATCACCGCAAAGGCGTATACAAATGCTCGAACTGCGGGCTGGAACTCTTTAGTTCCGATACAAAATTTGATTCCGGCACAGGCTGGCCCAGCTTTTGGCAGCCGCTTTCGCCAGAAGCAGTCCGCAATGAAACAGACCGTTCCTTGGGTATGGTGCGTACCGAATCGCTCTGCGCTCGTTGCGATGCGCATTTGGGACACGTTTTTGATGACGGTCCAAAGCCAACAGGTATGCGCTATTGCATGAACTCTGCTTCGTTGGAGTTTGTCGAAGCGAAGTAAATTCTTCCGATTATAGAAAATGCGCAGCCGCCTTGCTTCATTGAAACAAGGCGGCTGTTGCTTTTTGTTGATGTACCGATTTTTAGATGTAGGTAATGCTAATGCGCTGTGGTGCAAGAATTGAAGCATCATCGCGGAGAAGATAGATTTGGCAGTTCGGGTAGGTTCTGCCAGAGAGTGCTTTAGTGCGGTCGAAACGGGGAAGTCTTACGGATAGTTCGCCATCGCTTTTCATGGTAAACTCTGTTGCCTCGGTATATTCTACCCTGATACTTTGACTACCCGGAGCCTGATAGGGAATCCCAATCATAATTTTCCGAAGCCCCGTGAAGCCTTTTCCACGCAATTCTATCAATGTACCTGTTTCCGCACTACCACTAAAGGAGTATCCTGTGCTTGGGGTAATAGACGTAAATTCTGGCATCTTATCGGGAGGTACTTTTGATGCTTTAAATTCGGTCTCTCCTATTCCTTGTTGATTTTGAAATGTCACGGTCTGTTCGGCAGGAGTAAAGGTATAACCACTTAAAAAGGGGCGAACAGTGAAGTTTGCTCCATTGGGAACGGTAAACGATCCTGCATTGATATTTGGTATCCAGATATCGTAAAAGCCAGAGGATTTCATATTGATACCGTATCCTGTCAGTGTTTGTGTCACCAAATTTTTTGCGGTATATGTTGCTATGATAACAACACTATCCAAGGGCTGTTCATTGAAGCTAATAAATCCGGTAAGACTGTTGTCAGCTAGGGCGACTTTTTGTTGAGATTCTGTGACACCGATGGGCGTAAATACTGATATTTTGTAGGTACGAGAGATTGTAATACTTCCTCGTGGTGCTTGATTGGGAACGCGGGCACTTATTCGACCTCGGTTTTCGATGATAATGGAATCTAGCGTCAGGGTATCAATCATCACTTTTTTTACATTCACAAAGTTTTTCCCTGTGATCGTAATTCTGTCACCATTTCTGATTCTGACGACTTTCGGCGAAAAATCCGTAATCTCCGGCAAATTTGTCGCCACGACCGAACGGTCAACATCAAGGTCAATCGGCTGGCGGCAGGAGAATAGAAGGAGTGTCAAAGCCGCACAAAGACTGATTATGGAAAGAAAACGCTGTACCATAGTTTTAAAGAAAAAACGTGAAAAAGATTTAGAATTTCAGAGAAACACCATAGCTTACGCCAAGTTTCGGACTCGCAAACCACGCGCCGTCGCTTTGATAGAAGAGGCTGCTTGCTTCAGCGCCCAGATGGAACTGTGTTCGTGCGTCCGGCGCATAGCTCACACCCACCATCCCGCGCCCCAGAGCGCCTATCTGCGTTGCGCCCGCGACTACGTGTGCAAAGGGCGTGAACGTACTTTCGGGAAGCATGGTGTAGCGATACGCCACGCCGCCCCAAATCAAGGTCGGGTGCTGCTCTACACGAAACTCAATGCCTTGCGGATTGGTGAAATAATACCGTTGGAAAAACGATTCTTGCCCAAACTCAACACCGATGCTGTGTTGTGCAGAAAGGCTGTAAAGCGCATACAACGCTGCATTGGTGGGGAAGGTTTCTTTTGCCGGAACATTCGCCCAAATAAGGGAGCGCGATACCATGCCTCGTGCGCCAACGGTAAGACCGAAAAGCGGTGCTGCCTCTGGCGGTGCGGTGCGCTCCAAAGGCGCTGCAACAGAGGGCTTTGCCGAATCTGGCATCGTTACCGGACGAGGTGTTGTGATAGAAGTAATAGCTGATTCTGGCTCGGCGATGCTAGAGAAACCCTCTTGCGCTAGTATCGGGATTGCTTGGGCATCGTGGGTATCGCTCAGGCTTGATATTGCGGGCGATTGCATGACCACGACACGCTGGATGACCGTTTGAACAACAGTATCGGCAAGGACAAACGGGCGCGGGGATGTTCCAAGAGAAGAGCCGTACATTGCTGGTGTTCCGGCGCTTCCATTTCCAGCACTGCTAGTGCCATTGAGCAATCCGCCCCAGAAACTGTTATTGTTCAATGCAGAGCCACCGTTGACACTTCCATCTGTACGCATAAACCACGCTGTAAGGAGGGATGACAACAGTGCCACCAGCACAAGTGCCGCACTGCGCCGCACGGCAATTCCGGCGCGAGCCGCCAGTGTTGGTTCTGCGATTGCTGAGGAAACAAGTGTTGGCGAGGCGAGAATTGGTGCGGCAGCGACGGAATCTTCTGCCGTGGCAAAGCCCAGTCGTGCAAAAATTGCTTCGCCGGAGGCTGCGGGCGGTGTGAAGGCGTGTTCGTCCTCCGCAATGGCGGTATTGATACGGAGCTGCTCTTTGAATTCGTTGCGAAGTTCTGCATCGTGCGTAAGCGCTGCAAAAAGACTCATTTCGTTTTCTTGCGGAAGCGCTCCGTCCAGAAAATCGTAGAGTAGTTCGGTAAAATGGTCGGAAGAATGTTCGTAGTGCATGATGTATAAGGATAAATGCGTGATGATTACAAATGTTGTTCGATATCCGTCAGGTACGGAGCAAGTATAGAGCGGATTTTTGCCTGAGCGCGATGAACGCGGCTGCGAGCGTTTGTTTCGGTAATATTGGTTAGCTCGGCAATTTCTTGAAAGGACAAGCCATCATATTTGCGTAGCACAAACGCCTCGCGGTGGTCGTCGTCGAGCAGTTCGAGCGCTGTGGTGATGAGGTTAAGAAGTTCGGATGTGCCGTATTCACGGGGTGTATTAGGCAAATCATCGTCTCGCAAAAGTAGCGTCGGGCGATTGTCGCGTTTGTGATTTAGGCAAAGATTCCGTGCAATGCGCAGTAAATATGCCGGAACATTGGTCATTGTGCGCTCTGTTTGTGCAGCATGGTGAAATCGTACAAAGGTTTCTTGAAAAATATCCTCGGCTTCTTGTTCTGATGTGCTGATTGCTCGCACACAGTAGGCGTGAACACGCTTGCTGTGCCGTGCGTAGAGTTCGCGGAAGGCTGCTTCGCGCTTCTCTGGGCTTTGCAATAGCCGAAATAATTCCTCGTCGGACAAGGCGGTATGCTGTGGCATTGGCATAGTATGGTTGAAAAAAACGATAGTGTTGTTTCTCTATATCGGCAATAACACGGGAAAGAGAATTTTGTTGCAATTGCAAAAAAAAGCCGCTTTGTTCGTTGGAACAAAGCGGCGTATCATGGTAAAAAACGGCTCGAAAAAATAGCTAAACTTCGTGTAGCAAGCCTGTCTTTTGCGGTATCTGAGTTTTATATTTTCTCGTCTATACCACACGCTTGCCCTCTTGTATCTCAATAATAAGGCTGTGGGCGTAGATAGTTGAATATTTCGATAAGCTCAACATGAGTGTTGGTGCGGTCTTTATCCTAAGTTTGTCGAAGAGTTTTATTCTTCGGATGCCTATTATGGCAATTTCGTCGTCGGTGTTACGTGGTCAAGTGTATTCGTGATGCGCAAGCCTAGCAAATTTGTAATAGAGCTAAAAGAATAAACCCACATATACCAGATTTTCTCAAGTCCAAGCGGTCTGCCGTTAATACGATATTCCTGATACAACATCCAGTGTTTGCGCACCATCGCTGTTTTGGTGTGGGAAATAGATGTTTCGGTCACGCGATAGAACAGCAGAGTCGGGCTGATTTTGATGCACACACCGCCGTGTTGCTGAAGAACCCTGAGCCAGCAGTCAAAATCCTCAATCGCCTTGTAACGCTTGTCCTCATTGAAACGTATTGTTGTGAGTAATCTCCGTTCGAGAAATACGCTGGAATTTGGGATGATATTTTTCTTAATTAAGACGCTGTGTGGAATTTCCTGCACTGTCATAGAAGCAAGTGTTTCTGCGATGTTGAAGGGAGTCTGCTGAAACGGTAAAATTTCTTCGGTTGTTTGAAAGCGGGTTATCGTCGTCGAACAAAAAGACGCGCCCCGCTGAAGTAAGGTTGCAAGCTGTATCTCAAGTTTTTGAGGATGCCAAACATCGTCGGAATCCAAAAATGCAATATAGTCGCCACGTGCCGCATCCAGCCCGACGTTGCGCGGTCGGGCGGGTCCGCCACTTGGCGCATCCAACCGAATGAGCCGAATCCGTGCATCCGCCTTCGCCAAGCGCTCTAGTATTGCCATTGAGCCATCACTTGAATAATCATCCACGATCAGCAGTTCCCACTCAGTATGCGTTTGCGCACATACGCTAATCACTGTGTCTTCGATGTAGCGTTCGCTGTTATAATTTGGAATGATGATGGAAACAAGATTGGCAGTGGCTTGCAAGGTATACACCTCTCTAGTATTCGGTTGATAATGGTTTGTCGTTTACTCTCGGTTGTCGGTGTGGTGTATCTTTGAAGGCGTAGGGGGTGAAAATTGCGTACGCCGATCCGACAGGCGGCTGTTTTTTATGACAACCTCAGCCGCCAGCCGGAAAAAGCGTTTTTACCCCTCTTGGATATGCTTCAATTTCAATCACAATTTCTGATTATTTACGTTTTTCCAGCCACACCTGTGCGGCTTCCTCAGCAGGATTTTTTGCGACAATAATCCGCGACAAGACTTGCTTCGTCTTCTCGCCAACTGATGATGGTGTGTCATTAGGTGCAAAAAAATCATCGTGAAGTTCATTCAGTAATTCTTGCAGTGATGGAGCTGGTGCGGTGATGATTTCCTCTTCTTTGGGAAGCTCTTTGAGGGGGTCAAGCCACCACTCTTCAACGCTAACGCCATGCCACCATGTAAAATAGGTTTTCTTGGGATAGCCCGCGTCCTTCAACTTTACGCAGGTTTCTGGTGCTGGAACAAATTGGTCTAAGGTCATTGGGGTCTCCAAAAAAGTTTCAAAGTAGTGAAATGGATTTCCTCGCTTTCGACGAGAAAATACCATTGCCCAAAATTACAAAATTTGTCGAAGGCAACCAAAGACTTGTGTCCAAACCCAATCACGGAAGCCAGCGTACAACCAGTGTAGAATCATTCACCGTAAGAATTTCGAGTGATGCTTCTTCTGCTTCCCACGATGCGCCTTGAAAAGACTTCGCCTCGCGCTGCACCCGTACTGTCGTTGGCGTTATCCACTTCCACGACCCCGCAAAGGGAAGTTCTCCGTCGGCTGGGGCTATGCCGATATAGGTGTACTTGCCCTTTGGTTCAAATTTTAGCCCCGTCCGACCCCGTGCAGGGGGCAGAGAATAGCCTTCGGCACGGTAGGATTTTTTTTGTGAATCGCTGAAAATAGCAGTCGCCGTCCAATCAAAATACCACGTTTTGAAGAGACGATTTTCATCAAAAGCAGGTGTAATGGCGGATTGCTGTGTCGGTGGAGTACAAGCCGACGACGTGAGTACCACACCGAGTAGGCAAGCGAGAATAAGGGTCTTCATGGCAGCAAAATGAAATGGCGTTGGAAAACAGGTCGTTTCTCTCGGTAAGAGACGCTTCCAAGCAAAAAAGTCACAGGTGGTGTTAATTCGCAAACTGCGCCTTCAAAATACTCCACGACGGCAGTGTTTGAGCGCTTGTTTGGTCGCTCCATCGGCTAATTGCCCAAAAACCATTCGGAAAGGAAGAAATCGTCAGGCGCAATGTTCCGGCAAATTCTTCGGGTGCGCCGGAGAGTTGGTAGTTTGGACGAAGACGGTACTCGCTGACAAAAACCGCAGAATCGGGCGAAAGAAATTCAAAACGGTCGTTGCTTAGTTGTAGTGTTGGAGCGGATTGGGCGGAAATTTTTGATGTGAGTGCTAAAAATGCTTGTCGCTCGCGGGCAACATTCCATGCCGCAAAAACACCTGAAAACCTTGCCGATGCTTCTGCCGATGGTTCAAAGACATATCGCCGTGAAGCAAGTGCCGATGCGCCCGAATCGCCGGAAACAAGGCATTGGACGTAATTTTCAACGTTTTTTTCCCGTAACGAGGCTTGGAAATTATTCACCACAAGTTGGGCAGAGGTTGGGGGTTGGAACGAGGAACGGCGCGTGTCGGGTGGTTCCGGTTGGCGCGTAACGAAGATGCAACCAGAGCAAATACCACACAGTACAGCAAATACGGCAGCGCAATGGATGATTGAGGCAAGATGTGGGCGGTTGTGTGGCATAAAACAAGTCTCAATGTCGTACAAAAATATCATACGCCGAAAGCAAAATTTCCACTGCAATCAATATCACCACATACCATTCCATGCGGAGTGTGCGCTGATTTTGCAAAATATCCATTTCCGTTTCCACCGTCCGAGCGATAAGCATGAGTTTCCGCTCAATACTATTGTGCCGCTCGACTAATTCAAATTCATCCTCCAACTTGCCATAGAGCCTCGACAACTCCGGCATTTCCCAGAGCAGCTCCGGTTTTTCGCTAATTTCCACACGCCCAACCATTTCATGCTGAATCAGAAGCATATCGCCCACAAATTGCATCAGGGTCGCATCACTACTTGTGCGGAGGTGTTTGCGTTTTTTCATGCTGTGCGCCATCGGTTCGATGGAATCAAATGCTGAGGCAATCGTACTTTCGTAGTGCGCTAAAACAACGCTTTTCGCTAAAATATCGGCAACGATTTGCATTCGTTCTACTGCAAAACTGAGAAGTGTCGCCACGCCATTTTCGACCTGCTCGCGTTCACCAATGCGGAGTTCAAGAGTTTCTTGTTCGATTTTTTCAAAGGGTTCATGCACAAACGGAGTAACATACTTCAGCAATGTTGCTTCTTGGAGCGGTAGGACATTGAACGTAACGACGGCACCGTAGCGAAAAATTGCCATGTAGCTGTTTTCGCCTGCCGGAATGACAAGTGGGGACAAGGCTAGACGGTTTGTTTGTTCCAAAGAACGAGTTTCTATGCGCTCTCCAAGATAGAGCGCTCGTGCTTGAATGGCTTTGGTTTCGCCGAAAAGTGGTGAATCAGTGTTCATAGTGGGGAATAGAATATTGTCTGTTCGGCTCTCCCTTTAGGCGCAAATGGGGAGCGTTATCGTCCATTCAAAATACAAAATTTTCCGTGAATCTGCACTTGGGAAAAGGCAAATATACGTCCATGCGGCTTTTTCACTGCCTCGGCAACTTCGGGATAGCACTTCACCCCAAGCAAACGTCGTTTCGCCCCAAAATTCTTGTAGAACCCCTATCAACCCGCTAAATTCTTTGTAATTATGACTTTTAGTCACTTGTCCACACCATAGAAATTTTGTATATTCTCTGTTAGGGAAATCCGTTCAGGTGATTCTCTTTCCGCAATCAACCCAGCATAAAATCTAGGGTTTTTCTTTATTGGAGTTTTTTTGTTATGCAACCTCTCATGCCGTATTGGTCGCGTGTTTTACGCACAGCATTGTTTCGATACGTTCTCATCGTTATTGTGGGATTATTTTGCACCGTCGGGCAGGCGCTGGCAATTACCTATTGGTGGCGTTCCGCTCCGGCAGACAATGTTTGGACAAACCCTGCAAATTGGTCAACAGTAGGTTTTTTTAGTGGTGTAAATACCGGGACATTCCCAGGACCCGCCGATGACGCAACATTTGGGCTTTTAGCTGAAACAACCGCCCCAATAACCTTCACAGGGATTCCACTCGCAGGTGTTAGGAGCATAAATGCGGCGACACTTCAACGAGTCATTACCATTCCTGCTGGTGAAACACTCACAATTACAGGAATGGGCAGTGATGCTGGTGGGAATGCGAACATTACCATAGCTCCCGGCGCTACTATGCGAATACTTTCGGGTGCAACCGTGCAAGGAGCAGGTGGCGCTTTCCGTTGGAATATTGTCGGAACGCTGGAGCTTGTCGGTACAGGTGCTGTGATCTCTAGTGGTATGGGGTTCTATCCGGGTTCGACGCTTCTTTACTCCGGTACTGCGGCTAAAACGACAGGCTTTGAATTGGTGGATGGAAATACGAATGCGATTTACGCAACGGGTTTTCCCGGTCAGGTGATTGTGAGTAATACCGGAGGAGTAACGCTGAATGTTGCGGCGGCTACCACGCACAGATTTTCGGGTTTAATCACGATCAATGCCGGAGCGAGTTTTATTGCCAATCCATCTGGGGCTTTTCCAATTTTCCAGCATGAAGGCGGTATCACGGTCAACGGCACCTTGCGTCTCCAAGAAACGATGGACTTGCGGGCTGGGGTGGTTGGTTCGCTCGTGAACGTTAATGCTGGTGGCAGACTCCAAGTACAAGGACAGGCAACAGCTTCGAGCGCTACTCCGGCAACACCGTCCATCGTTTATGCTGGAGCAACTTCCATTCTCGAATTTACCAATGGTGCGGCGAGTACCGCATCTTTTGGCACAGTAGGAACAAACCATCTTGTTCCTGCCACCATGCCCGGCTCCATTATTCACAACTCAAACACTAATCTCCAACTGATTGGTGGAGCGCGTGTGATTCAGGGCGATTTTACGGTGAATGTTGGCGCAGGCTTGCTAAACGTGGATGCGACTACAGACATCAATTTGCAAGGAAACATAGCCTTGAATGCGGCAACTATCGGTGGTGGCGGAAATACTGGGGCAAGGTTTACCATTTCGGGGGTAGCTGCGAATACTATCTCTGGTACGCTCTCCGGCATCGGTGTAACAAATCTTTTTGGACTGACGATGAACAGGGCAACAAGAACATTCACCCTCGGCTCTTCCTTTACTTTTGATGGTGGTGGACTGAGTGTGGCTGCCGGTACGGTTGCACTCGTGAATGCCGGAACGCTTGTCAATACAGGCTTGGGGATAAATTCTGTAGCCGGGACGCTGGATATTGGAGCCGGAACAACCTTCAAAATTCGCACAGGAACAAATTTTGCAAATACAGGAACGGTGCTTGTCTCCAACGCGGGCGCAGGCGGGACATTAGAATGTGAAGGCGATAACAATCCAAACACACGAATTACCGGGGCAGGCACATATTCGTATGCTGGTACTGCTGCAAAACTGAACTACACTGGTGGTAGCGCCTCAGGTGTGTGGGAAGCCGGATCGGAATTTCCCAGCCCGATGCCCGGTACGGTGACTGTCATCAAATCCGGTAATTCGACTCTCTTTATTACCAGTACCAAAAGCATGACCGGACCAATGATTGTGCAATCCGGATTTTGCTCTGTTATTACAGCAGGAGGAAATCTTACGTTGGGTGCAGGAAGTCAAGTGCAAAATGGCGCAACATTCCAAGCAGCAAATGGTAGCACTGTAAGCGGTGGAGCGAATCTCACTGTTCAAACCGGAGGAAAGCTGCAATTTGTCTTTACGCCCAAAGCAACGTGGACTGGTACGCCTACCTACCAAACCAATGGGGTTCTAGAATATTTGGGATCGCCCTTTACCACCGGTGCAGAACTCCCTGCAACAATGGCTGGAAATATCAGTATAGCCAGTTCCGGCAGTGCAGCTACTCTTGGCGCAAGTACGATACTTAATGGCAATCTTCTTCTGGCACCTACTCCAAATAATGGCACCTTTACTATCGCCAGCCCAAATATTCTCACGCTTGCCGGGGCGGGCAATAGCATCGGTAACGGCGCGTCACTGGTTGTCAATGCTGCTCCTGCCGAGTGCGTCATCACGACGGGCGGAGATTTGACCAATAATGGCACATTGCTTGTAAACGGCACACTGACGATGAACGCCACGGGGTCATATAATGTTGCCAGTACACAATCTCCAACCTTTGCCGGAAGTGGCGTTTTGCAATATACAGGCGCAAATCCTTCCTATACCACTGGGAAAGAGTTTGTTGGAAGCCCAAGCAGTATTTCGAGCTTGGTCATAAACCGCTCTTCGCCAACGGATGTTGTCATTTTGCAAAATGGGAAGATTCTATCGGTCAATGCAACGATAACTCAAGGTGTATTACAAACCTCAGCAGTAGGAACATCACTTGGGCATACAATCGCAGGAGATCTTACTGTCGCCGCTAATGGCAGATTGCGCGTTCAAGAAAACAGCTCGATTGGTGTGGCGGGAACGACAAGCTATTCTGCGGCAACGGCAAGACTGGAATATGCCGGAACAACGCTCAAATCTTTGACGGGCGGGGAGCTTCCGGGAACGTTTGGCGGCTCAATTCTTGTCAACAACAGTGGTGGCGTAAATGCGCCTGCAAGCACTGTTACCGTGAGCGGTACAAGTTTCGACCTCACGCTTGGAAACTGGAAAATTCCTGCCGGAGGTGGTCTGGTATTGAGTGCGGGGACAGGTATTCTGAATGGTAGCGCCACTTCCTACGTGGAGTTTGCTCCCGGAGCAAATTTGAGCAATGCTTTTCTCACCAAGAATGGTGTTTCCGCAACAAGTATTTTCGACATTGGTACAAGTGCGGGCTACCGACCAATAACGATTATTGCTCCAAGCGCCGCCGCAAATATCACCCTCGGCGCATCGGCGGCATCCCCAACCGGAAGCACTGATAACGCGCCCTTTATTGGTTCGCTGACTTCTCCGGGCTATTGGTATGTTTCGGCAGCGTCGGCGTGTAATGCACAGGTTCGCGTCAGTCATCCAAGCGTAACGGCAGCTTCAAAATTTGGCTCACATCTGGGAGTAAATGCTGGTGGTGCATATAACGACGTGACGGGAGTTGTCGCGGTACCCAATATTACTTCAAATGTTTACAATCTCGGCGTAGGAACAACCTTTTTTGCCATCGGCACAGGTCCCGCCGCCACAAGCGACATTGTTGCTGCCACAGGACCGATTTATACCTACACTGCACCCATTTTGCTTGCGCAATTTGGCGCGGCAGCAAATCTTGGCGGCAACGTAACGGCAACGTCTATTTCGCTCTTCGAGTTTGATGTGCGCGATAATGGCGGCGATGGTTTGCCAACGGTGTTGAATACGCTTAATTTCACATTGAATGACGCGAGTGGGCAGTTGGAAAAAATCGCCCTGTATGACGGCGCGACAGAATTAGACGAAATCACGGCTGTTAATGGTGCGCTTTCCTTCACGGGTTTGACACTTTCCATTGCGAATGCTACAACGAAACGTCTTGCGCTGCACTGCACGTTCAAATCTAACGTAACGGATAATGCCAATGTAGGCTTTACTATCACCGGCGCTGTTGCAAATGCTGCTACTTCGACCTTTGCGGCTTTTCCGGCATTAGCAAGTTCGGTGGCGGGGAATAATAATCGGGTAAGTGTTGTGGCGACAACGCTCTCCTTCCCCAATGCGGTCGGTAATCAAATCGTCAATACCAATTTTGCGCCTTCGGTGGATGTGCGGGCAGTAGATGTGAATAATAATCTCGACCTTGATGCCGCTGGAACCGTTACCCTCACAGGCGCACCCATAGCCGTTTCTGCGGGTGGGGCAGTTGTGCTTGGTGCAGGTTTGGGCATTGCGACGTTTAGTGGGGTACAGATGTCGGGAACAGGTACATCTACCCTCACCGCAACACTTGCTGCATTAACAGGGGTGAGCAATTCCTTCATGATGAACGCCACACCAACGTATTGGGGATGTACACCACCTTCTACACCACCTGCTTTACCGATTTTGGGCATTGGCGGACGAAATATGAATTTTAGCAATGTCGGAATGGCTCTTGCTCCCGCCGCTCCTGTCGTTGGCACGGTTTCTATGAATGTAAATCCGGGTACTGCAATCAATATGAGTTTTGATTGGAATATGACGTGGGGGGCACCATATTGTCCTGGCTGCGTTGTGCAAATGTACATTGGTATCGAAGGTGGTAGCGGTTTTGCAGGAGATGGTTCGAGTGCGACAGGCTTCACGCAGTGTATCGGTACGGGAGTTAGCAATGGTTCAATGGGGTCAGTGCCGATTGGCACACCAATTACCTTTAATGCGCCCACAAAGCCTGGTATTTACTACATTACTCAAAATTGGACACTACATTATTACTGCAATCCACATCCTGTTAGGTTCAATAACGATCCTACGAACGCTATTGCGGTTATTCGTGTGGTTGACCCAATCCCACCGTCAGGCGGCTGCGACGAAGCAGATATTATCCCAACTCCGGCATTCGTGCCGCCAACAAATATTCCTTACGCGACGTACACTGGCGCAATGAGCGCGGCACATCCCGCCGTGTGGTCGTTTCGTATTCGTGATTTTGGCAGTATTCCAACGCAGGGCGATATTGACAATAAGCCAAGCACGATAACATCCCTTGGCGTAACGGTGAATGACGTTGGGGGTGTTCTTCAAGAAATTGCCTTGTACGATGGCGCGGGCTTGATTCAAACACAACCCGTCGTTTCGGCTGGTACAAGCCTTGTAACCTTTAGCGGAATACCGGCCGCGCTACGCCCAAGCGCACCTGACAATGGAACGAAAGATTACATTATTCGCGCCCGTTTCCGCACCACGCCACTTGTTGCGCCGATGGACAATCGTCAAGTGAGTTTTTCGATAAATCAGGCAAATGTCGTGATGGATGCTGCTGCGGTCAGCACACAAAAAGCCGCTTTCGCTGTTGCTGGACCAAGTTCGACGGCGGGTAACAACAACCGCGTCGAAGTAACGGCCACACAACTTGCTTTTACCACCAACCCGCCAGCCACAACGCCCGTCGGTGTTCCAATGGCTTCGGCAGTTGTTGTGCAGGCAGAAGACGGCAACACCAACATTGACCTTGATTATGTTGCGCCGAATGTTGCTGTTGCACATCCGAGTTTGATTGGTACTCCCGTGTCAGTCGCGCCTGTCGCTGGCGTGGCGACGTTGCCGATTTTTACGTTTAACAACCTCGTTGCTGCTGGAACGTTGAACGCTTCATCGGGCGGGCTTACTGCTGGCACGAGTAATGCTTTTGATATTATTCCCGCAACGTTCCATTTCAAACTTGCCACTGGTAATGCAAATCTCAACACGAACTGGCAACTTGCAGGTTTTCCTCTCGTTAGCCCCGCATCCGTTGGACTTCCCGGCGCAACCTACATCATCGGCTCTGTGGCGCAAGACCCCGCGGCAGCGAATATTACCGCTCCATTGACCGTCAATGTCGGTTCTGCGTTTCAAGTCAGTGGTTCGGCGGGTGGTTCAACGCTCAACGTCCTTGCAGGGCAGACGCTGACGAATGACGGCGCGGTCACTATTCAAGGCGGTGGGCGGCTGCAACTTCATGACAACGGCAATATTGCTCCCGGTTCGGCAAACCCTGTTACATATGCCGCAGCAACCTCTGTGCTTGAGTATACTGGTGGCGTTATTGCCAATCGCACGACCAATGACCGCGAGTTCCCTGCGCTCTTTGCTGGAAGCCTCGTTGTGAGCAGAAGTGCAGGAGCAGCCGATTTCTTGTTGGACGGCAGCAAAACGATTGCAGGGACGTTTTCCAAAAATGCTGCCGGAGGAATGGTGATAAATGGTGCGCAAACACTCACCTTGAACGGCGCATCAATAGTCGCTGCGGGAACATTCAATTTCCTAAACACTGCTCAACTTGTCGCCAACAATACCTTTACCTTCTCCGGCGGAACGATGCTTGGCGATAACACTGCCAATCTCACGTTCAATGGCGGTTTCACCAATAGTGGCGGCGCGGTCACGCTCAATAATGCCGCAACGCTGACATTCAACAGCGCAACCGCCTTTAATGGAACTTCGCTCACTTCCAACGGCACAGGAGCAATTACCGTTGGCGCGGGGGGCAGCTTCACGATGACAGGCGCGGCGGCGGTGAATCTGGCAAGCACGGGTGCAATGACCAGCAATGGCGCATTCAATCTGAACGGTGGGGCATTCGGCGTTGGCGTAAGCGCATTAACACTCAATGGTGCAATCAATTTTGGCGCAGGAACACTGTCGTCGCCCATGAATTTTGGAACGTTGCGGGTACTCGGCACAGGCGCAATAACGGGGCAGATGAACAACCTTTCTCCCGGCTATGCTCTGGTTGAGATGAATCGTATGAACGCAACGCTGTCGCTTGCTTCGGGGTCATCGCTTGTTACCAATACCTTGCTTTTGACCAACGGTATTATTCAGACCAATAATACGGCGGACATTGTCTCGGTGACAAATACCCTAACTGCTGCGGGGTCTGCAACAACCTATATTAGCGGTAAACTGCGCCGTGCATTGCTTCCAGCCGTGTTGAATAATGCCGGAACGTTTGATTTCCCAATTGGCAAAGGCGGACTGTATTTGCCGATGCGCTTTCAAAATGTTACCGCAAATTCCGCCGTCGTGCAGGCAGAGGCGTTTAATATCGGCTCTGGTGGTATGCCGGGTTCTGCTTTTTCGACAGTAAGTTCTTCAGAATACTGGCAAACAAGTCTTCAAGGCGGGGCGTTTACAAGCGGTTTGGTGAGTTTATCGCGTCCTACGCCCATGCTTCCATCGTCATCGGTGGTGGGGCATTCTGCTACGCAAACGGGTTCGTACAACGGACTTGGTGGGGCGGTTTCTCCGCCAAGCGTCCTTAGTTTCAGTCCTGTACTGTCTGCCAATAGATTTTTCGCGCTTGGTACGCTGCCGAATGCTTTTTACTACAACAGTGGAGCGGCACAAATTCCCGCAAGTTGGAACTCAGAAGAAAATGGCACAGGCGCTCCGGCAATAGATTTCTTGACTCCGGGAACATCATTTATCGTTCCGACGGGCAGAAATGCTCTGTTTACAGCCGCAGCCACTTTTGTTCCGGGGATATTTGTGACGGTCAATGGCGGGGGAACGCTGACGGTACGCACTGGTAGCGATACAGTAGCCGTAAATGGCATTATGCGTGTGAGCAACGGCGGAACATTGGCTATCGCCGACTCATCCAGATTTATTGCGCCCTCTGGCGTGTTCTATCTTGGGCAAACCGCGCAACTGTTCTACGACACGCCCGCAAACCGTACCGCCACAAGCAGCGAGTTTCCTGCCACTATGCTTGGCAGTGTGCGCGTCAGCAACGGACGCTTGCGCTTGGAAACAAACGCCAATATTCGCGATATCACGATTCAAGGCGCACTCACACTCCAAAACTCCACGCTGGATTTCGGCAAAGATTCCACGCGCTTGCGTTTGGAAGGCGCAATTTCGTTCAACCCGTCGCAGTTCGCTACCAATCTCACGCATGGATTGACTATCGCCGGAAGTGGCTCTATTACGGGCGCTATCAATTTCAGCACAAAATCTCTCGGCTGGCTCACGATGCAGCGCACAGGCGTGGCAATGACGCTAGGCGATTCCCTGACGATTGGCTCACAATTATCGCTCTTCGGCGGCAATATCGTTCCGTCGCTCCCGGGCATCGTGCGCTTGACAAATAGCGCCGATACAGCGCTTCTGGGCGGTTCGTTCTCGTCGTTTATCGGTGGGACGCTGGCGCGGGCATTGCCAACAAATCTTACGCCCGTAGATGCTCGTTCGCATTTTTACCCGATTGGCAAAGGTTCGACCTATTTGCCACTGACGCTCTTGAATGCAACGACTGGTAGCGTCAGCCCGATTGTTGCGGCAGAGGCGTTTGCCGTTGGTGCGGGTGGTGGTGTGGCATTGGGTGTGAATGGTGCCTTGAGTTCAAGCGAACACTGGCGCGTAGAGCTGCTTTCGGGGAATTTTGGCGGAGCGCAAGTTGGTGTCATACGCCCCAATCCACCTTTTGCGGCAGATAACAGACTGGTGGTGAGCAATATAAAGACGGGATTGTATAACGGACTTGGCGGCGCACTGCTTCCCATAGCGCAAGGAGCCTCGCTTGTCGGCGATGCAGCACAAATTAGCGGCGAGCGATTTTTTGCTGCCGTTGGTCCAACGCTTTCGGGTCCAAGCATTACGGGCTTTTCGCCGTCCATAGGCGGTGAGCAAACCGTGATGACCATCACAGGAACGAACCTCACGGGAGTTAATGCCATTGCCATTGGCGGTATCAACGTTGCTGGTTTTCAAGTACTTTCCTCAACAACCATTAGCGTTCAAATTGGTACGGTTGGCTCTGGTCCGATTCAAATTGGTTCGCCGAGCGGCGGTGCTGCATCGGGTTCTAATTTTACATTTATCCCCGCACCGCGTATTTTTGGTGCATTACCAAATCCTGCGGGCTTGGGTGTACCTGTCACCATTAGCGGCGCAAATTTCACAGGCGCAAACTTCCTCAGCATTGGCGGCGTTCAGATTCCGCCAACAGGCTTTACGGTGGACATGGCTGGAAATACTATCACAACGACTATTCCACTTAACGCCGCAAACCAGATTATCACGATTGCGACCTTGGGCGGAACGGCAATTTCCACCAATGCGCTCGTGCTGATACCGCCGCCGCAGATTATGAGCATCAATCCGCCGCTTGCTTCGACGGGGCAGACCATCACGCTCTTTGGGCAGAATTTCATTGGTGTACAGACCGTGCGCTTCGGCTCTTCGACGGCGCAGTTTACCGTCAATTCGCCAACGCGGATAACGCTCATCGTTCCGGCGCGAGAATCAACAAGCGCAACGCAAGTTCCCATCAGCGTCCGCACGGGAAGCGGGATTGCGACCACCGCAACACTGTTTGCCTATAATCCATTACCCAACGGCACACCAAATGGACTCGACCCCGTGCGGATTGTGGTTATCTCGGAGGTGCGGGATAAAATCACGACGCTTGGCGGGCGAGTGCGGGTGACGGGGGCAAATTTGGAGCTTATTCAGCAAATCAAACTTATCACCAGCATTGGTTCGACAAATGCGTCATGGCTTATTTCCTCATCGGCGGCTATCACGCTGATTATTCCGACGACAGGGTTACTCAATGGCACGAATGCTACACTTTCATCGGCAGCGACCAGCATGGATGTGTTGGGTGTCTATAACCGCGTTGTGGTTAATGATGCTTTCCGTGTTATCAATGTGCCGCGTATTCTGAGTGTCACGCCGCCTGATGCTGCCGGAGGCGAGGAAATCACACTCACCGGAACAGCAATGGATTTGATAACAAGTGTTACCATCGGCGGCACGGCGGCAACATTCCGTATTCTTGACAGTTCGCGGGTGGTCGTCAGAGTACCATTTTCCTTCAGCCCGGATAGTGTCCGCATTCCGGCATCAGGAGCGCTTGCCGTTCAGTCGGTTGATGGTGGGGCTTCAACCGCAGCAACGATTATCAATGCTGCTTTAGCGGGCGGGCAGCCGGTTATTACGAGCTTTTCACCGACCAATGCTGTTCCGGGGGGTGAGGTCATTATTACCGGATTGAATTTGACGGCAGTGCAGGATATTGAGGTCGGTGGGATTCCGGTGGCAAGTTTTGTGATTAACTCCTCAAACCGCATCACTGCTATTCTCAGCACCGCCGCCAGCAGAAGTGCGCAAGGTATTATCAGCCTAAGAACAGTCTTTGGCGTTGTTAATTCTCGTACAGCGATTATTTTCCCGTCGTCGTTGGAGGGCGACACCAATGCTGCGAACGCTCTTATTGCCTTACTTGGCGGCGATTCGCGTCGTTTGCAATTTGAAACCCAGAATAATCGTATTACTGCTCTACGGCTTTCCAATGCGGGTTTGCGAGGTCCGATTCCACCTGTTATTTCGACCTTGACTGAATTGCGTGAACTGGATTTGTCGAATAATCTGCTTGACGGGCAGCTTCCGACGACATTGGCGACACTGAGAAAGTTAGAAGTCTTAAACTTGAGTAATAATCGTTTCTCCGGGGTGCTTACGCCGGGAATAATCTGCCAATACCGCAATCTCCGCTTTATGGATGTAAGCCGGAACAATCTCACGGGCGAAATTCCTGTCTGTATCACAGAGTTGGACAAAATTGAAACCCTGAATTTGAGCTTTAATCGTTTTACGTCACTGCTTCCTTGGCAATTAGGAGCAATGGTGAGTTTGCGCGAATTGAGGGTGAGCAACAATATGCTCACGGGCGCTCTGCCGCCCGAAATCGGTACGGGCGGGGCGCGGGTAACGGCGAAAGCAGCCCGCACAACCCGCGCTCCAATCGTAGAAGTTATTGATGTTAGTCATAATGCGTTCACAGGCGGTATTCCTGAAGAATGGGGCAATATCCCGATGCTGCGCGAATTACGGGCGGAAAATTGCGGACTAACGGGCAGATTGCCGGAGACAATTCTTCGTTGGCAGGGCATCAACATTCTGCGTTTGGCGAAGAACCGATTGAGCGGCGAGATTCCATCATTCTTTGCGGAAAATCTGAAAGAATTTTCGATTGATAATAACCGCTTCACCGGTGCATTGCCGACAAGTTTCGCAAAAGCCGCCGGGCTTCAGGTTTTAAGCGCTTTGGGCAACCGTCTTACTCGTATCCCCAATCTAGCGCCTTTGGGCAGACTTGTTTCTTCCAGACTAGACACGGTGCTGCTTGACAGTAATCAACTGGAATTTAGCAGCCTCGAAGCCTTTACCCGCGTCAAATCCTTCTCCGCAAACGGGCAAGACCTTCCGAAAGCGTCGGATGATGTCCTCGCAACGGTGGGCGATATTCTGGAAATTCCATCGGCTATCGGCGGCACGGCGACACGCTACCAGTGGTTCAAAAATGGTAATAGCTTGCGCGGCGCAACGGCGGCAACGCTGGTTTTGAGCAATATTCAGGTGCAGGATGTCGGCACGTATTTCTGCCGTGCAACCAATACGCTGGTGAGCAATCTCACGCTTCAAACCGCTCCCGTGCGAGTATCGGTGACGGGTGCGGCACAGTCCGTGCCAGCACCACGCCTCATTTTCCCGTCGGCGGCATCCACCAATATCGCCCCACGCCCATCGTTCCGTTGGCAAGCAAGCGCTGGTGCGGATTCTTACACACTTGTTGTTGCCCGCGACGTGGCGTTGCGGACGGATGTGCAGAGCGTGAGTATCTCGTCGCCAGAGCAGGGGGATAGCGTCGTTCTGGCATTTGCGCGAAGTGCCGGACGTGGAACGCTCTTAGAGCGCGGTGTACAGTATTTCTGGTCGGTTCGTGCATCGTCGCAGTTGTCGGATTTGCTTGCGTCGTGGTCGGATACGCTTTCGTTCCGTATTGCGCCGTTTGGTCAAGATATTGCCTTTAGCAGTGTGAATCTGGGCAGAGTGACCATCGGCGATAGTGCGCGGGCAAGTGGTACAATCGTAAATATTGGCGAAGACGATGTGACGGTTGAATCCGCACAGGTTGAAAGCGGTATGGCGAATGTTTTCGCTCTGAATTTCACGCGAACACGCCTAGCAAAAGACGCAACAGCAACGTTTGATGTCCTCTTCAAACCTGACCGCGCCGATACGATTCGCGCAAATGTGACAGTCGCCTATTCCGATGCACGTGGTCAAGGTATGCGCTCAGTGAGTATTGAGCGGGCGCTCACGGGGCGCGGCGGGGCGATATTTATTGAGCCGTTAAGTTTTGATTCGGTGCGGGTTGGCAAAACGGTCTTGAAAATCCTTCGGGTAAGCAATCGGAGTAATCAACCTCAAACGCTGAGAGCAGTGCGAATGCTGACAGCGCGAGGCAACACGACCGATAGCACCTTCGTCATTGTTGATGGAGATGCGAACAGTAACCGTGTTATCGGTGCAGGCGAATCGGCATTTGTTCAGGTTCGGTGTGCGACTCGCACTGGTGGCTTCAAACTGGGTGTTGTGGAAGCCGATGCAGGAAACGATCGTGTGCAGGGCGATATTCGGGCATATTCGCGTCTTGTGCGCTCCGATGATGCGGCAGTCTCGTTTGTCGCGCAAGCCTCGCCAAAAGAAGCCGCGCCGGGTGCGGCAGTGCGAGTGGATGTGGTCATCAACGACTACTCACCTGCTTTGGCGCAACGGCTTTTGGGTGCAGCACAGCCCGAAGTCCGTCTTGCTGTGCGGTTTGATAGGCAGGTATTGGTGCTGGATAATGCCGCTGACGGTGGTTCGCGTTTACAGCGCGGCGCTTCGGATACCAACGTTGTGATCATCAATGCACGATGGGATGGGCGCTCGCGGGCGGTTGCCTCCATGCTCTGCCGTGCTGTTGCGGGCAGCCGGACGGTGACGAATCTGGAAATTATCAATGCCGAATGGGGTTCGACCTCGGCAACGGTGCGCCCCGATTGGGAGAGGCGCGTCTTTGTGGAAGAGCCGCCGAAAGATATTGCGACTGCTGGGACGTTCACGGCGCTTGTGTCCAATGCCGGCGGCAAGCGGCTTATTACAAGTGTTGATACATCGCGCAAGCCAACGCTGTCGCTGGTGCGCCCTAATCCTGCGAATGATGTTGTCAGCCTGACGTATAAACTCATGGAAAACAGCGCACCCGTTTCGTTGGATGTGCTGAATATGCGTGGCGAGGTCGTGCAATCGCTTTTTGCGGGAATATCTCAAACCGAAGGTGAATACTCGCTTACGGTGAATGCTCGCGGGCTGCCTGTGGGGTCGTATATGCTGCGCCTGCGGGCAAATCAGGATATGGTAACACAACGCTTGGATGTGATGCGGTAAAATTTGGATAAGGTTGTGAGTAGTAGTAGTGTCTTGTCTTGTCGTAAAGTACATTGATCACTATTATGGTAAAATCAATAGCCGTTGTCTGTTTTTCAAAAGCAAGCAAAGGCTTTTTTTATGATAAATTTTTTACGATTTTCTCACGTATCACCTGAATTTGCTGGTGGTATGATGCAAAATAACGCCAAAGAATTTGTATTTTGCCACTGTGTGAATCTATGATATATTCGTCGTAATCATTCCCTGTTGCATCCGACAACCGCCCATTTGTCTATGAAAAAAATTGTTATTTCTGAAGACCACACCATATTTGCCATGATGGTGACGCTCTGGCTGCGGCATGATAAGTATGCTGATGTAGTCGGTGTTGCCTCGACGGGCGAGGAAACCTTGCAAATGGTTCGGCAGTTGAAGCCCGATATCTTGCTGCAAGATATGATGTTATCGGATATGCAAGGCATTGATATTATTCGGCAATTACGGCAGGAATTTCCTACTATGGGTATATTTGCGATGTCGGCGCGAGCAAACTTGGTGAAATTGGCTCTGGAAGCGGGCGCGAATGGTTGTATGCTGAAAGAGGATAATCCGCAAGTCATTCGCCATATCGTTGATTGGGATATTTCGAGTGGTACGTGGGTGAGTCCGCTTCTGGGAGAGCGCTTTTTCAAGGCTTCGCAAGATTTGCTTCGGTATAATTTTACCGTTGCAGAAATGAATATTCTGCGCCTTGTTTCGCTTGCAAATAATGAAATAGCAAAAGCGCTGAATATTTCTGAAGGAACTGTCCGCAATACACTGACGACCATCTACCAAAAAACAAATATTTCGACCCGTCCAGAACTGATACGCTACGTGCAAGACGTTCTTCTTTTGGTCATTTCACAAACTGTACCATAGATTTTCGTTTTGTGAAGTAAAAATATGACACCCCCCGCAAAAATAGGTGACATCGCTATAGGTGATAAAATCGTATCTTTGTAGCTGTCATGCCCTGTTCAACACGTTCCTCTCGCAGCATAAACTTTTAGGTGATTCTATGAAACTTCTTCAACTATCTCCGTCGGCAACAAGATATTTGTTTGTTCATGCTATCCGTATTCTTTTTCTTGTTGTCCTCAGTATCAGCGCCACGCAGAGCGTTCTTGCCCAAGCCGCGTTTCAGGTAACGGGCATGACAAACGCCTCAGCTGCTTTCTCAGTAGATTTACAAACAGCTGGTGCAGGGGATGACCGAGCGGGTATTGCCGTTACTCCTTCGTGGGTCTATCGCGTACAGGATGGAACAACGGTTCGTATGGATCCGACAACGCATGGTATCAATTCATTGGCTCTACCGCGCCGCGATGGTATTTTTAGTGATTTAGCCACAGGGCAACTTTGGACACTGTGGAACGGTGCTTCAGAGCCAATTAGTGGTTCAAATACAGCCCCATTTAGCTTGACCGCTATTCGCCAGATGGACGCGGATTTGAATATCTTGGGTGCACAAGTGAATCTTTCGACCCCTATAACGGTGGACAATCAATCAATGATTTTTGCGGGCAGAGGTTTTTTCATTATTTGGCGGTCAGGTACGCAAGCCTTTTTCGCCATTGATATTGCCACCGGTAACGTAACAACCTTAGGTACGGCAAATCTTACACCTGCACGAACGGGAACGGAAAACTGGCTTGCTTGGGGCATTGCAGAATTTTCATCTGGAGTGTATTCTGTGTTGTATCGTGGTGCAGCAGGAACTATCAACAATATCATGCGTCGTAATGCTTCGACAGGTGTTGAAACAACAGCGTTTACCTTCACCAACTTGGGTGATTGTGGCGACATCACGATTTCCCCTTGGCATAATCGTTGGTATGGTTTTGCAGAAGGCGGTTCGCAATTTACCGGAACGGGCGAGTCTCTTTTTTCTGCAACAGCTTCCATGGTGCTTCCGCCGCCACCAACTATTTCTAGTTTTGTTCCAACCAATGCCGCACCCGGACAAACAGTAACCATCAACGGAACAAACCTCGGGGGGCTTTCTGCTGTGAATTTTGGTGGTGTTGCTGCGGCAACAATTACCCCAATTTCTGCTGTGCAGGCGACTGCTGTTGTCCATGACGGTGCAAGTGGGAATGTCTCCCTCGTTGCAATAGGCGGTAGTGCTTCGTTGGCAGGCTTCACCTACAACGCATCGCCCGTGCAGACGCTCTACGCTTCGCGTTCCAGTTCAAACCTCATTGGTTCTATTCGCACCGACGGCTCAATGAGCAATCCTACGATGACCACAGGTAACTTCCCCCGCGATGTTTTTCGCCAAGGTTCGTACATTTACTGGGCAAATGAAACAGGAAATGCGATTGGTCGTGCCAATGCGGATGGTTCATCGCCTAATCCCAACTTTATTACGGGCTGCTCCTCTCCAAATGGCGTGTATGCTACTGCCACCAATATTTACTGGACAAACTACGGCTCCACGACAATTGGGCGTGCAAATATTGACGGCACGGGCGTGAATCAGTCGTTTTGCAATACAGGTCTTGCATCGCCCGTCGGCATTACGATTGACGAAGTTGCGGGGCAAATTTACTGGGCGCGTACCCTTTCTGGGGCGATTGGCAAAGTCGCCATTGACGGCGTAACGGGCTTGAACGGCTCGTTTATCACGGGTCTGACCAGCCCGGGCGGGATGTGGACGGACAACACCAACAATTTCATCTATTGGACAGAATCAGGTGCGAGCAACGCCATTCGCCGAGCGCAATTAAGTACGGGAACAGGCGTTACAACCCTGGTAACGGGCTGTAGTGGTCCTGTTGGTTTGACAAGCGACGGTAGTTTTCTGTATTGGTCGAATCCCGGCACGGGCAATATCGGGCGTTCCTTGCTTTCCGGCGCGGGCGCAAACCAAGCATTTGCTACGGGTTTCACCAATATTCGCGGTGTGGCGATTGGACCGAATCCTGTACCGGGCGCAAGTATCTCTGGCTTCGTACCAGCCACAGGGCAGTCTGGGGCAATTATCACAATTAACGGCGCAAACTTCATCGGCGTAACCGACGTGCGGATTGGTAATCAATCTGTCGCCTACACGGTCATTTCTCCAACGCAAATTACCGCCACCGTGCCAGTGCTGGGCGGCGGCGGTTTAATCACGGTCTTAACTGCCGCAAATGGCACAGGCACAAGCGCAACAGGCTTTGGCTTTGATGGCACGTATGTTGTCGGGCAGCCGAATTTTGTGAGTGCCGGCGCGGCTGCGACTTCCACGGGGCTAAATTTCCCCGAAGGCGTAGCGGTGGACGTTGCGCGGGGCAAACTCTACATCGCCGACCGTAATAGCCACCGCGTTGTGCGCTATGCGTGGCCCGTTGTTGGTAACACTCCTGTTGCGCAAATGGTCTTCGGGCAGCCAAATTTAACAAGTGCGGTTGCGAACAGCGGTGGCTTATCGGCAAGCAGCCTCAATATGCCGATTGATGTCGTCGTGGACCCTGCCACAGGAGATTTATGGGTGGCGGAATTTGGCAACAACCGCATTCTCCGTTTTGCTGCCGCTCACTCGTTCAATACCAATCAGCCCGCCGCAACACAAGTATTGGGGCAAGCGAATTTTATAACAAATGCTGCTGCAACAACACAATCAGGTTTGAACGGTGTGCATGGTCTCGACCTTGATGCAAGCGGGCGCTTGTGGGTGGCGGATATAGCGAATAACCGCGTTCTCCGTTTCGATAATGCTGCTTCGCTTGGAAATGGCGCAAATGCTAGTGCTGTGTTGGGTCAAGCACTTTTTACATCAAATGCAGTTTCGCTCACGCAAAACGGGATGAATAATCCCCACGATGTAGCCTTGGATGCGGCGGGAAACCTTTTTGTTGCCGACCTCACCTCAAATCGCATTCTGCGATTTAACAACGCTGTTGCGAAAGCTAATGGCGCAAATGCTGATGGTGTGCTGGGGCAGACCTTATTTACCACCAATGCCGCCGCTGCAACCGCTACGGGCTTGAACAGTGCATTGGGTCTTGCGGTGAGTCCGGCGGGGGATTTGTTCGTTTGTGATAGATTGAATAGACGAGTTCTTGTGTTTAATAACGCTGCCGCAAAAGTGAATGGAGCAGCTGCCGACAGAGTTCTTGGGCAAACAACATTTACCACCAATGCTGCCGCTACAACGCAAGCCGGAATGAATGAGCCACGTTTTGCAACGTTTGTTTCGGGTGATAACGTTCTTCTTACCTCAGATTTTGGAAATAACCGCGTTGTCCTCTACGGAACGCCTACTCCGCCTCCTGCACCAACCGTGACAAGTTTTCTGCCAACTTCTGCCATCGCCGGAGCAACAGTGGTCATCACGGGAACGAACTTTCTTAACGCAACAGTCGTGCAGTTTGGCGGAACAAATGCCGCTTCGTTTGTGGTTAATTCTTCAACGCAGATTACGGCGGTTGTGGGAGCAGGGGCAAGCGGGAATGTAAGCGTTACAACGCCCGGAGGTTCGGCAAATCAAGGCGGATTTACCTTCCTTGCACCACCAACAATTTCAGGTTTTGTGCCCGCCACCGCTCAAGCCGGAGCGACTATCACTATCAATGGAAATGGCTTCACTGGTGCGACAAGTGTTCAAATTGGGAACCAGACCGTTGCGTACACGGTCGTTTCAGCAACGCAAATTACGGCAACCGTTCCGATTCTAGGCGGCGGCGGTGTAATTTCCGTTACCACACCGATTGGAACGGGTTCGAGCGCAACAGGCTTTGGATTTAACGGCACATTCGTTGTCGGGCAGCCGAATTTTACGAGTAGTGCTGCGGCAACAACTTCAACGGGACTGAATTTTCCCGAAGGCATAGCAGTGGACGTAACCAATGGCAAACTCTATGTTGCCGACCGCGCCAATAACCGTATTCTGCGCTTTGCGTGGCCCGTTGTTGGTAATGCTCCCGTTGCGCAAATCGTATTCGGACAGCCGAATTTTACGGGCAATGGCGTAAATAGTGGCGGTTTGTCCGCAAGCAGTCTGAATTCACCGGTGAGTCTTACTGTTGACCAATCAAACGGCGATTTATGGGTTGCGGATGCTGGCAATAATCGCGTTCTGCGCTTTGCTGCGGCTCATACGTTCAATATCAATCAGCCTTCGGCTACGCAAGTCTTGGGACAACCAAACTTTACTTCCAATGCGGCACTTACAACGCAGTCAGGTACGAACGCTCCGCATGGTGTAGCTCTTGAAACGGGTGGGCGCTTGTGGGTAGCGGATTATTCGGGGAATCGTATTCTGCGATTTGATAATGCTACATCGCTTGGCAACGGCGCAAATGCGAGCGGAGTCTTGGGTCAGCCCAATTTTACCTCGAATGCGGCAAGCGTTTCACAAGCAGGACTAACGAATCCCGCATCGCTGGTGGTTGATGCGGCAGGAAATCTCTATGTTTCTGACAATAGCGCAAACCGCGTTCTTCGCTACAATAATGCCGCAGCAAAAGCAAATGGCGCAAATGCGGATGCTGTCCTTGGTCAAGCAGTCTTTACAACAAACAGTACCGGACTTTCGCCGACAACAATGAATATTCCACTTGGACTTGCTTTGTCGCCTGCCGGGGACTTGTTTGTTGCCGACCAGAACAATCGTCGTGTTCTGGTCTTCAATAATGCGCCTGCAAAGGCGAATGGCGCAGCCGCAGACCGAGTTTTGGGGCAAACCTCCTTCACGGCAAATGGTGCAGCGACAACGCAATCGGGAATGAATCAGTCGCGTTTCCTCGCCTTTGTGCCGGGCGATAATGTACTGATTTCGTCCGAATGGAATAATAATCGTGTTGTTCTCTACGGCACACCCACGCCACCACCTGCGCCAACAATTACTGGCTTTTTGCCAACAAGCGCCATTGCTGGTGCGACGGTCGTCATCACGGGAACGAATTTCAATAACGCAACAGTCGTGCAGTTTGGCGGAACAAATGCCGCTTCGTTTGTGGTTAATTCTCCTACGCAGATTACGGCAGTTGTTGGCGCAGGAGCAAGTGGCAATGTGAGCGTAACAACGCCCGGTGGTTCGGCGAATCTGGGAGGGTTCACGTTCCTCCAACCGCCGACAATTTCCGGCTTTGCGCCTACTTCTGCACAAGCCGGTGCGACCATCACGATTAACGGCGCAAATTTCACTGGCGCGACACAAGTGCTTATTGGTGGTACTCCTGCTGCGTACACCGTTGTTTCTGCTGTGCAGATTACGGCTACCGTTCCGAATGTATGCGGTAGCGGCGTGATTTCCGTTACAACGCCAATCGGCACGGGTACAAGTGCCGGAGGATTTACCTACCTTGCCACCTACGTTTTGGGGCAGACGAATTTTACGACCGGAACGCCTGGAACGCTCAATAATAAGTTTAACACTCCGAACGGTATGGCGATTGATGCCGCGAATAACAAGCTCTATGTCGCGGAATTTACGAATCACCGTGTTATGCGCTTTAGCTTGCCGATTACGCAAAACTCACAACTTCCTGAAGCCGTATTCGGGCAAGTCAATTTCACAAGTGGCTTGGCAAATGGCGGCGGCGGCACGAATGCAGCAGGGTTTAACGGACCGTTCACCATGAACGTAGGTACAGGTGGAAATTTATGGATTACTGATATTTTGAACAATCGTGTTGTGATGATTCCTGCCGCACATACCGCAGTAAATGGGGCTTCGGCAACAATGGTTCTTGGGCAGCCGAATTTGACGAGCAATGCCGCGGGCTTATCGGCGCAAAATATTTCTTCACCCTATTCCACAAGGCTTGATGCGTCGGGAGATATGTGGGTTGCCGATAATGGCAATCGTCGTGTTTTACAGTTTACTGCTCCTCTCAGCACGTTCCAATCCGCGTCCGTTGCACTTGGTGTTCCCGATTTTGTCACGAATAATGTTGTTTTACCAACTTCTACCAGAACAGGAAACACCGGAGATATAGCCATTGTCGGAACATCAATCTATGTGAGCGATATTGCGAATCATCGCATTCTGCGGTACAATGCGCCTTACATTACGGGCATGGCAGCGAGTGTTGTGCTTGGGCAACCAGGCATGACAACGGGACTGGCGAATAATCCTAATTCTACTCTCGGATTAAATTTTGTGCAAGATCTCTACACCAATGGCACGGACTTGTTTGCTGCTGATGTTGTGAATAACCGAGTTTTAGTCTATTTGAATGTCAACAGTAAAACAAGTGGTGCCGCACCGGATGCAGTGATTGGTCAGCCGGATTTTACAACTGTAACTTCAGGATTAACACAAGCAAAATTGAACGGTTTGCGTGATGTTGCCATTACTGGCGCAGGACAACTTATCATCGCCGACCAAGGAAATAACCGCGTTCTGGTCTTTGGATCAACATTTGCTACTCCTGTGCCGACTGTTGCGAGTTTCTTGCCAACAAGCGCACTTGCGGGGGCAACAATAGTAATTCGTGGAACAAATTTTACAGGTACGACGCAAGTACAATTCGGCGGCGTAAATGCTACATCCTTTACCGTTATTTCTGCAACGGAGATTTCTGCCGTCGTAGCTGCGGGTGGTGCAAGCGGGAACGTGAGCGTTACAACTCCCGCAGGAACAGGCAGTTTAGCGGGATTTGCATTCACCGTTGCTCCAACTGCCTTTAGCGCAGCAACGCCGCCAATAGGTACGGTCGGCAACGTGTACACATACACCTTTGTTGCCAATGGCTCACCCGCGCCTACCTACGCCGTGCAGTCGGGAACACTTCCCGCAGGATTAGCTCTGGATGCTGCGACTGGCGTACTTTCCGGAACGCCGACAGGAGCGGGGGGTACGGTTGGACCAATCGTCATTCGGGCAACAAACGTGGGTGGCTTTGTTGATTGCGCTCCCTTCAACATCACTATCAATGCCGCTCCTACGGCATTCACCGCACAAGCGCCGCCGATTGGTGTACCATTTGCAGCCTACACGCCATATTCTTTCGTCGCTAACGGCTTCCCAACACCTACATACGCCGTGCAAACAGGCGGTGCATTGCCCGTAGGCATGACCTTGAGCGGCGCTGGTGTACTATCGGGAACACCAAGCGTTGGTGGGGTATTCGGTCCCTACACAGTTCGAGCAACAAACATTGCCGGAACATTCGACACCGCGCCATTTACGATAACGCTTGGCGTTGCGCCAACGGCATATTCCGCCCAAACCCCGCCATCTGGCGCTTTGGGGCTGTCGTACTCCTACATTTTCACAGCAAACGGCATTCCGACACCGACCTACGCGGTGCAATCGGGAATGCTTCCCGCAGGACTCAGTCTCAACGCGGCGACGGGCGAGGTTTCCGGCATTCCGACTGCAACTGGAACATTCGGACCTATAACGATTCGAGCTACAAACATCATGGGAACCTTTGATACTGCGCCGTTCACGATTGCCATCAATACCGCGCCATCAAGTTTTTCCGCACAAACGCCGCCAAATGGTACTGTTGGTGCGGTGTACAATTACTTTTATGCCGCCAACGGCACACCATCGCCGACATACAGCCTTTTTGCGGGAACATTGCCGCCGGGTGTGTTCTTGAATGCCGCTACGGGGCAGCTTATCGGAACGCCGACCATTGGCGGGACGTATAGCGGCATTATCATTCGCGCCAGCAACGTCGCGGGTGCTATCAACTCCGCTCCGGCGACCATTAGTGTAATCGGCGCACCAACGGTGTTTACCGCCGCACCTGTTAGCGGCGTTGTCGGAACGCCGTACAGTTTCACGTTCTCTGCGAATGGCTTCCCTGCACCCGCATACAGTCTCGCTTCCGGCGTGTTTCCGCCGGGATTAACACTCAACAGCGTAACAGGTGAACTTTCGGGAACGCCCACCACCGCAGGTGTTTTCGGCGTAACGGTTATCAGCGCAAGCAATGCTGGTGGTTCTATCAATTCTAACAGTTTTTCCATCACCATTGCTGGCGCACCATCGTCGCCAACAGCCTTTACCGCTCAAACGCCCGGCACAGCAACAAGCGGAACGCCGTACAACTACACCTTTGCGGCAAACGGTTTCCCATCGCCGACCTTTAGCGTTGTTTCCGGCACATTGCCGCCCGGACTAACGCTGAACCCCGTTACGGGGCAGGTAACAGGCACACCGACGGTTTCCGGCGCTTACGGACCTATCACGATTCAAGCCGCAAACGGCAGTGGTAATCTCAATTCCACGCCCTTTACCATCACGGTTAATGGCGCGCCAACGGCATTTTCCGCGCAAACGCCCGGCAACGGTGTTGTCGGAACGCCATACTTTTACGCTTTAGTGGCAAACGGCTTACCAGCACCCGCATACACACTCGTTTCCGGCACATTGCCGACAGGCTTGACCTTGAGCGGCGCTGGCGTGATTTCAGGAACGCCAACGGCAGCAGGAACGTTTGGACCGATTACCGTTCAAGCAAGTAATGGTGCGGGCAGCGTTAATTCATCCGCTTTCAGCATTACGATTACCGGAACAGGTAGCGCACCAACGTTGTTTACCGCACAATCCCCGCCAAACGGTTTAGTTTCTACCGCTTACGCTTATACCTTTGTCGCAAACGGCTCACCTGCACCAAGTTACGCGGTCAATACGGGAACATTACCGCCGGGACTGACGCTCACGGGCGCAAATGGCTTACTCTCAGGCGTTCCAACGGCTTCGGGTGTTTTTGGTCCAATTACTCTAACGGCAACAAATGGCTTTGGTTCGGTGAACTCCGCGCCATTCAACATCACGGTTAATGAGGCTCCGACGGCATTCACCGCTCAAACTCCGCCGAGTGGTGCGGTTGGCACGGCATACAATTACACGGTCGTTGCTAATGGCTATCCCGCTCCCACCTATACACTTGTCGGTGGATCACTTCCTGCGGGGTTGACCCTTTCGCCAAGTGGCGTGATTTCTGGAACGCCGACAGGAGCAGGAACATCAAGCGGGATTCTCATTCGGGCGCAAAATGCGTTTGGAAACGTAAATACGGTTTCGATGAGCATCGTGATTTCGGCAACACTCGTTGCACCGACAGCATTCACCGCACAAACGCCGCCAAGCGGCAATTTGAGTACACCATACAGCTACACCATAGCGGCAAATGGCTCTCCAAGCCCGACGTACAGCATTTTCTCAGGAACACTGCCAACAGGATTAACGTTGAATGCGGTAACGGGTGAGATTTCGGGTACACCAACCGTTGGTGGTGCGTTTGGACCGATTGTCATCCAAGCAAGCAACGGTGCGGGTATGCTGAACACAACACCAATCAATATCACGATTAACCAAGCACCACCGACGATAACCAATTTTACGCCAACAGGCTCTCTTGCCGGAGCGACGATAACGATTAATGGTACAAATTTGACGGGTGTAACGGCGGTTTCGTTCGGTGGTGTTGCAGCAGCCAGCTTTACTCCTGTTTCGGCAACGCAAGTAACGGCAGTTGTTGCGGCGGGCGGAGCAACAGGTAATGTGAATTTAACAACCCCGGGCGGCACTGCTGTTTTGGGTGTCTATTCATTCTTTGTGCCACCAACCATTACATCTTTTACACCGATGGTAACGGCGGTCGGCGTACCCATAACAATTACGGGAACAGGTTTTACGGGCGCTACGCAGGTGCAGTTTGGCGGCGTTAATGCAACGTCGTTTACGGTTGTTTCGCCAACGCAAATCACGGCGATTGTGCCACTCGGCGCACCAAATATGCCGATTTCGGTAACAACGCCCGGCGGAATAGCAAACTCCGCAGCATCATTTATGCTTGTCGCCTCAGCGTCGGAATTTTACTATCAAGCAGGCGCGGCGGACAATCCGGCAAATTGGAACACGTTGCCCAATGGCGGCGGGCTGACGGCAAGCGGTTTCTCTACTGCGGGGCAGAGTTTCTATGTTTCCAATGCCCGTACGGCAATATTTTCCGCTAATGCCAGTATCGGTGCGGGCGTGACGATGCAGGTCGAAAACGGCTCTGCACTTGCCGTCGCAACGGGTAGAACACTCACAAACCTTGGCTCATTACGCATCAATGCTGGCGGACGCTTGCGTTTGGAAGGCACCGGAGCGGTCGCAGGCGTGAGCAATGTTCAGTATTTGGGGCAAAATGCGGTCTTGGAATATCGCGGTGGCAACAATCGCCCTACATCCGATATTGAATTTTCTCCATCATTCTCTGCATCGCTCCGCTTAGATTCGGCTTCGGTGCGCTTGAACAATAGCAAAAATGTTCAGGGCGTGTTTACCGCTCAAAATGCGAGTGCGCTGACTTTTGGCGCAAATAACGGATTAACGCTCGGTGGCGAAATATCGCTGAATGCAAGCCGCTTCGGAACGGATTCAACCAATACGCTGACCATTGCCGGAAGCGGCACTATTACTGGTTCGGCGATTTTTGATAATGGTTCGGGAAGCAATCTGATTGGCTCTTTGAAATTGCAGCGCACGGGGCGAAATCTCACACTCGGCGGAAACTTGCGCATATCCGGTTCGCTCAGTCTGAACGGCGGCAACCTTATCGTTCCAAGCGGGCAAACCCTCCTTGTGACGAATACTGCCGACACTGCTTTGCAGGGCGGCTCGGTGTCGTCATTTGTGGCGGGCGCTCTGTCGCGCGAGCTGCCCGCAAGTCTCACGCCAGCCGATACGCACGTGTGGGGGTATCCCATCGGCAAAGGTTTGGTCTATTTGCCAGCCATTCTGCAAGGCGCAACAACAGGAAGCGCACGTCCTGTGGTAGCACTCGAAGCATTTAATGTGCAGTCGGGCGGCAGCACGGGTATTGGCTTGACGGGGGCATTGAGCCGTTCGGAATATTGGACATGGACACCTGTGAGCGGCAATTTTACAGGCGCACGGATTGGTCTGGTGCGTTTGGGATTGAATGACAGCACTCGTGTTGCCTTTGCGTCCGCGCAAGCAGGAATGTATCAAAATGCGGGTGGTGTTTTGCAAAGTGCTATGGGTGGTCAAGCAGTTGTCAGCGATGGCGTACCGTCGGGAGCGATAGGCACACAGCGCTTTTTTGCACTTGCCGGAGCCGCCGCAGCGCCGGGAGATACCACGCCGATACTCTTGCCCAAAATCACGCGCTTCTTCCCAGACAGAGGCACAGAAGAGACCGTCGTAACGGTCATTGGTGAGAATTTTACGGGTATTAACTCCGTCGCCATCGGAACGCTTCCTGTGGGTAGTTTCCGTGTACTTTCTTCGACGGGCATTAGTATCACCGTTGGAGCGGTGCGGACGGGACCGATTCAAATTGGCGGTCCAAATGGCGGTACTGCCTCAAGCACTCCATTTACACTGCTTGCCGCGCCCGTTATTCAATCGGTCAGCCCACAAATGGCGGGTCCCGGCGCAACCGTAACGATAACGGGGCAGAACCTTGAAGGCGTGACCACACTGACCTTTGGCGGTGTGACGATTACGAATTTTACCATCAATCCGAATGGCACGATTACGTTTGTTGTGCCGCCAGGCGCAACGGCGGGCGCAACCAGCACGCAAATCCGCTTAAATGCTGATGGTGGCATGACGCAAGCCACAACATCGGTCGTGTTTGTGCCGCAAGCCATGATTACGGGTTTTTCACCAGCTACGGAAACGACGGGAGCAACAATCACGATTCGCGGAACAAATTTCGTGGGTGTGCAGAGCGTTCGTTTTGGAACGGATTCCGTATCAGTGGGGGCGAACTTCACGGCGAATGATTCGACTCGCATCTCTGTTATTGTCCCGGCGCGTGTGGCGGGCATGGGCGCGGAAGTGCCTGTACGGGTGATTCTTGCTGGTGGTGTACGGATAACAGCGCCGAATCTTTTTATGTACAAAAATACGGCGACAAGTTCCACTTCCGGCAGTTTCGATTTGACGCAGCTTATTGATGTGACCGAATTTGTGGATAAAATCGTCGGCAATGGCGGCGAAGTGCGTGTGCGCGGCTCGAACTTGCAGTTTATTAATGATATTTCCGTAAGAACCAGTGTTAGTGCGGGCAAAGCAGAATATCGTATTTCCTCGTCGGGACAAATTACGCTGCTCTTGCCGAAGCAAAATTTGCTCTCCGGCACTGGTGGAACAGTCTCGTCGTCGGCAACATCGGTGGTCTTTTTGGGCGCATATAATTCTCTCTCCTTTGCCAATGCTTTTAGCATTATCAGCACACCCGAAGTGGCGACGGTTACGCCTTCGGAGGCTGGCGTTGGTGAAGAAATTGTCATTACAGGAAAAAGTTTGGATTTGGTCACCGCCGTCACGATTGGCGGAACAAACGCAACTTTCCGTTTGGAAGGCTCCACGCGGCTTGTCGTGCGGATGCCAGCCCGCCCCGGAACAACGAATATTCCGCTTTCGGGACGCTTGAACCTTCTTTCGGTGGGCGGTATCAATACGGCAACGTCTGTTGTTATTAATACAGCGTTTGCAGGTGGTTTACCTTCGATCACCAGCTTTAGTCCTGCTTCCGGCAGTGGTGGCACAATCATTAGCGTCACGGGCGCAAATCTGAGCGCGGTGAGCGCGGTTCGTGTTGGCGATATTCCGGCTGCTGCTTTTACGCTTCTTTCACCGACTGTGCTAAGTATTAGGCTTCCGGCGGGTGTGAGTCGTGTGGCAGAAGGTCTTTTGACCTTAACTGCACCATCGGGCGACGTTCTTTCGCGCACTCCGTTTGTGTTTACGGAATCGTTGCAAGCGGATTCCGCAAAAGTAATGGAGTTTGCGAGAATGCTTCCGGCGGGTGGGACATTACTGAATTGGCGCTCCAATACGCCGATTACGGAATGGGATAGTGTGAGAATTGTGGGAAATCGCATCGTCGGGATACGCCTGCCGTCTGCGGGCTTGCGAGGCACGATTCCATCAGGCTTGGCGGCGCTGACACAATTACAAGTCTTGGATATTTCGGGAAATGCTTTCACAGGCGGTATTCCGTCGAACCTCACGGCACTTAGTCAATTAGAAGAATTTATCGCCAATCGCAATCAACTGAGCGGCACGCTTCCAAGTGCTGTTGTTTGCTCATGGCGTAGATTGCGCCGCTTCGATGTGAGCAATAATAGCATCGGTGGAGAAATTCCGGCGTGTCTTTCAACGCTGGAAAATGGCGAAACCATCAATCTTTCAGGCAATCAGTTTACGGGACAAATTCCCGTGTCTCTAGCTTCTATGCCGAATTTGCGGGAATTGCGCTTGAGCGGTAATCGCCTCACGGGGCGTTTGCCTCGTGAATTTGGAACGGTGGGCGCACTTCGCGCACTGGCGACGGCACAAGCCAAAACCAGCGCTCAACTGACGCAAGCACAAACGCTCCAAGTGTTCGACGTGAGCAACAACGAATTAGAAGGCGAAATTCCGCAAGAATGGTCAGGTATTGTGAACATCCGCGAAATGAGCCTCAGCAATAACCGCTTGTCGGGCGCAGTGCCGCGTGGTATTGCGGGCTGGCAGTCGCTCACCGTCTTGCGCTTGGCGAATAATGACTTTAGCGGCGAGTTGCCAAGTGGTGTTCAGTGGAACAATCTTCTCGAAATCAATATCGAAAACAATCGTTTTACAGGAGCATTGCCGCTTGAACTCTCGCAATCAAGCCGTTTGCGGACGATTCGCGCAGCAAACAATGCGCTCACGGCATTGCCCAATCTGAGCAAAACCCGCATTGATACGCTTTTGGTGGAGAATAATCGCTTGGAATTTGGTTCGCTTGAGCCGATAACGAAACTTTCGCCCGGAGTGCGTCATTTCCGCTTTATCCCGCAAGCCCGCTTAGGTACGCCACGCGATACCATTTTGGAGCGCGGCGCAGCGCTTGTGCTGCCATCAGGCATCGGCGGTGCAAGCACGGTCTATCAATGGTACAAAGACTCAAGTTTGGTGCGGGGTTCGTCGGGGCGGCAAGCAACATTCCGCGTTGATAGCGCTATTCGCGTCAATAGCGGTGTGTATTTCTGCCGGGCGACCAATCCGGCGCTTCCGGGCTTGACGTTGGAAACAGCCTCTATTTCGGTTTCGGTGGCAAGTGTTGACGTGCTTTTGGCGGTGCCGGAGGTGATAACGCCTGTTTCCGGCGCTATCAACGTCAGCCCGAACCTGACGCTACGCTGGACGCGGGTGGAGGGAGCAACGGATTACGAAGTACGCTGGTGGAAATTGCAGGGCGGAGTCCCCACGAATGTTCGCGCCGACACACTTGCGCAACCCGACAGTGGCGAGTCGATTTATGTTCTACGCGGCTTGGAGCGCGGTGCAGAGTATGAGTGGCGCGTCCGTGCGCTGATTCGGAACGACCGAGGAGCAGTCAGCGAAAGTGGTAATGCCACACAAAACGCATACTTCCGCGTTGTTGTAGCAGGTGTTGACCTTGCATTCAGCACGGTTGATGCAGGAAAAAGCACGATTGCCGATGAACGTGACGTACCGGGTGGCGTACTGATTAACGTGAGCAGCACACCGCTCACGATTATTCAAAATGGCTTGAGCGTTGTTTCGCGTGATGGCTCCTTCCGCGTGAAAACACAGCAAGTGGCGGGCATTGTGCGCGACACGACCTTGCAGCCAAATGGCGAACTCGCGCTAGGCATAGAGTTTACGCCCTTAGAGGCGGAGCCTGTTGTTGCTTCGCTTATGGTGAATTACCGCGACGGGCAAAACCAAGCGCGTACCGTCACCTTTGCAGATGCTTTCCGGGGGCGCGGTAGTGCGCTTGCCATGAAGCCTGTGGATTTCGATACCGTGCGTGCTGGCAAAGCAACCGTGCAGAGTATTGAAATCACGAACCGCAGTACGATACACACAATGCAAATTCAAGCCGTGCGAATACTGACCGTGCGCGGTGCGCCAGCCGAACGCGCCTTTACGCTGCGCGATGCCAGTGATCTGCTCATAGCTCCCCGCGAAACGGCGTATATTCTCATTCGCTGTGCAACAAACGACGAAGGTGTGCGACGCGCCGGCGTGCGATTGGACGCGATAAGCACGAGAGATACGTCCTTGCGCGATGTCGCCGTAACCAGTATTACTGCCTTTGCGCGGCTACCGAAGCTTGATGATGCTGCCGTATCCTTGCGGGTGCGGGCAGTGCCGGATTCGGCTGCACCGGGTTCGCTGGTGCGGTTGAATGTCTATATTGAGGATGCAACGCAGCAAAAACTCAAAGCAGCCTTTGAAGCCGCGCAGCCGGAAATTCGCGGGCGTGTGCAGTTTAATCGTCAAGTGTTGAGTTTGGCTTCGGGTGCGGGCGGAGCATTGCTTCTGCCCGACCCGACGGGAAGCACAACCGCCAATGTCCTTTTCAACACCCGTTGGGAAGGGCGTAATGCTGCGGTGATGACCATCGAAGCCCGCGCCGTTGCCGGAATCACCAACAAAACGCCGCTCAAATTGGCAAGCATAGAGTGGGGAACAAGCGCCACTGCACGTTTGCCGTGGGAAAAGAAAGTGTTTGTCGAAGAGTCTGTGGATAGTACCTTGGCGGTCTTTATCGCGCAAATTTCCTCAGCCGGTGGTCGCCGCTTGATAGCGCCATCAGCACCAGCACTGGCATTGACGGCAATAGCGCCAAATCCTGCGAAAGAGCAGATTGAAGTGGCTTATACGCTTCCCGAAACCGACATTGTGACGGCGGTGCTGGTGGATGCGCGTGGTAACGAAGTGCAGCGCTTCTTTACGGAAGTTCAGTCGGCAGGGCAGCACAAAGCCAGCCTTAAACTGGGCTGGGTGGCAAGCGGTTCGTATATTTTGCGGTTTTCGACCTCGAAGGAGATGATTACGGGCAGAGTGGAAGTCGTGCGGTAGGTAGTGATTGCCGCCGTCTGCCGATAGCCACCCGACGGGCTAAGAAGCCGCCGGATGGCGCGGTTCGTTGTTTGCAAACGTCTGGGAGAAGAGCGGTCTCCCCGTCGGGCGGCTTCCTAGACCGTCCGGCGGTGGGTATGCGGGTTGGTGTGGAGTATGGCTATTACTGCAACGCAAAATACGCAACCGTCTTATCCCACAACATAGACAGCAAGCGCTTTTCCGCAATGATAACACTCGTGCGGCACGTCATACCAACGCTGACGGGGGCTTGTTGGCGCTGGCGCTTGGAAAATAAATGGCTGTTCGGCATCGTTCCGATAATTTTGAATCCCGCTTGTTGACTTTGCCCATTCGTGAGAGAAATATCCTTGGCAATAGACACGATGCGCCCTTCAGCCGTTCCCCATTCTTGAAACGGCAGCGCGTCGAGTTGATAGCGCACACGCAGCCCTTCTCGCAGAAAACCAATATCCCGCGCTGCGGCAACAAATTCCACGCACTGCTCGCCACGCGGCGCAATGACGCAAAGCGGCGCGGACGGCGACAGCACAACACCGCTCGAACGCACGGACAGATGAGTAACAAAGCCACTCGCCGGAGAACGAAGTACCGTGCGTTGGTGTTCCATACGCAATTCTTTAAGGCTGCTTTCTTGTTCTGCAAGGCTCACCATTACTTGCTTTTCGCGCTCCAATGCGCTTCGGCGATGACTTTGAAGCCACTGCTCTAACGCCTGTTCTTTTTGTTCTGCTTGCAAACGGGCGTTGTCGTATTCTTCGCGGCTGACGAAATTCTTTGCCCAGAGGTCGCTTGTACGCTGGAGTTTGGCGTGGGCGGCGGCAATTTCTTTGCGGCGCAGTGCGCTTTCGGCAAGCGCAACATCGCGTTCACGGGCAAAGGTCGGGAAATGGAAGGTGTGCCGGGAGGAAAGCTCCGCCAACGCCCGAACATCGGCTATTTCCTCGTGCAGACGACGCACACGCTCTCCAAGCATCGTCATTCGCTCTTCCGAAGCGGCAGCATCCAAGACCGCAAGCGTGTCACCTACTTGGACGAACTGATTTTCCCGAATGGGAAGCGAGCGAATGTATGCCGTTATTGTGCTTTGCACGGGATGGACACCGCTTGCAGGGCGCACCACGCCTTGCGCGTGGACGGACACGTCCACAACGCTGCAATACGCCCACACTGCCGCCGCGATAAGAACGGCAAGCATCGCGTAGTAGGTGCTGCGAAGCGCTTGGGACGGCTTGCCGAGGGCGACGACAAGCGTGTCGTTTGCTTGGGTGGCTTCGATGATGATGGTGGTGGGGGCGGGCATAAGGGGGTGAAATTGCTGTGAAGGTGATGAATACCTGCTTTGTTGGGCGAAATACGGTAATTTTGTTGGAGATAGCTCTCCATTTTTTTCTGCTGCTTTAATGCAGGAGTAATACCAATTCAAGTTAATGCCTGTGCATAAATTTTATGTATATTTGGTAATTACAAGATAATTACACAAATTTATTTTCAAAACTATGCGCCATCCATTACCTGCCATTCGCCAAAGTGTCGAATATCTGCAAAAACTCTTGCGT
>CANHDJ010000005.1 GCA_947459425.1 Ignavibacteria bacterium | reverse complement strand
TTGATGCCATTGCGAACGATATTGGTACTGCCGCATTTTCCGCAGCTATGGGTATGGGTTTCGGTAATCATAGTGGAACGATAGAGGGAATAAACGTCTTTATTTCTTACAAACTTACATAAAATCATGTAAATTTATACCACTACCACATTTTCCACTATTTGACAACAATAATGAAGAGTGTTGACACGTTCCCTCTGGAAGAATTGTTCTCTCTCGACCGCATTATTTCTCGCCTTCATGCCATTGCTCCATCGGTTTGGCATTCGTCGGCACAAACATTTTTCCGCTTTTCCGCGCCTTTCGGTGGGCAATCACCGATGCTTCAACTTCAGACCATACCACACCCGCATAAAACCTACTGGCGCGATCGCAATGGCATCATCGAATCCGCCGGAATTGGTGTTGCCGATAGTATTGAAGCCACACAAAATCTCAGTATCAATGCGGCTTTGCGTATCATTCACGAGCGGACACACGCCGCGCCCGCCCATGTTCGCTACTATGGCGGAATGCGTTTCCGTCACGACACTCCGCCGGACAAGTATTGGTCAGCCTTCGGCGTTGCCCGATTTATTTTGCCATTGGTGGAAATGATTCGGGAAAATGGCGAATACTACTGCCACTGCACGATTGCACTTCCGCATGGTTCGTCGGCAGAAGATGCGCGTACAGCCTTGCAGGGCAAACTTCACCAGCTTTTTTCGGATGCAAAGCATCATTCCGACGAGGTTTCACGCTCTTTTCACATTCAGAAACGCTCCGACGCTCCCGATAAAAATGATTGGACAAGCATTATCAACAAAGCGCTTCACGCCTTTGCACATAACGATTTGGAAAAGGTCGTTTTAGCGCGTCGGGTCACCTTAGAGTGTTCCATGCAGCCTGATGTGATGCGTCTTCTTCAGCACCGCGCCGATGCCGCCCAACATTCGACGGTGTTCCTTTTTGCCTTCGATGAACAGACCGCATTTTGGGGTGCAACGCCCGAATACCTCTACAAGCGTGAAGGGCGTACCATTGCGACTGAAGCGATTGCCGGAACACGCAAGCGCGGTGCAACTGAGCGCGAAGATGCCGAGATTGAGCAAGAACTCCTTTTTTCCGATAAAGACCGCCGCGAACACGCTTCGGTACAGCGTTATGTGGCTTCGGGCTTGGATGATTTGACCGAATCTTTTGACATTGGCAAAGTCGAGGTGTTGAAATTAGCAACATTGCAGCATTTGTACGCACCATTTACGGGCAAACTCCGCACCGATGCTGACGATGCGGCAATTATTGAGCGCCTACATCCCACGCCCGCCGTTGGCGGTCAGCCGCGCCGAGAATCGCTGGATTTTCTTGCACAAGAAAATTTTGACAGAGGATGGTATGCCGCGCCCGTCGGCTGGGCAAATGCACACGCGGCGGAATTTGTTGTTGCTATTCGTTCGGCGCTTATTACTGGAACGCTGGCGCATCTTTTTTCCGGTGCCGGCATTGTCAATGGTTCTAATGCTGATGCGGAATGGAACGAAATCGAAATGAAAATCGCACCAATGCTCGACCTGTTTTCTCCGAAAGCGCTATGAAAATGCTAAATCTTGAAAAAGGTCGAAAAATTCTTCCCGTCCGGCGGCTGAAGAGACTAAATACGCTGCCGTCGGGCGGGTGTTGCGTATGCAGTTTTTACCCTTTTTGAATATGACTATAAACACCCTTTTGACCGAAGCGGAAAACCTCAATATCGTTTGGGCATTGCTTATCGTCGAAGAATGTGTGCGCAATGGTGTCACACTCTTCTGCGTTTCGCCGGGTTCGCGCTCCACACCGCTTGCCACTGCGATAGCGCGGCATCCGAAGGCAGAAGCGGTTGTATGTGTGGACGAGCGGGCTGCCGCCTTCTATGCGCTCGGATATGCCCGTGCGACAGGGCGTGCTGCCGTGCTTGTTTGCACGTCGGGGACGGCGGTGGCGAATTATCTCCCTGCTGTTGTCGAAGCTGATAAGGATGCTGTTCCCATGCTGCTTCTCACGGCAGACCGCCCTCCGGAACTCCGCGAAACAGGTGCAAACCAGACCATACCGCAACCCGCGCTTTTTGGTGATTTTGTGCGGTGGAAGTTCGATATTCCCTGCCCTGATGCGCAGATTGCGCCGGAAGTTGTTTTGACGACGATTGACTACGCTCTTGCTCGTGCGTCTTCTGCATCGTCGCCATCGGGAGCGGTGCATCTGAACTGTATGTTTCGTGAGCCGCTTGCGCCCACCTCGCTTCCATTCCCGCCGTCTTATCTTCAATCGCTTGTTGGCTGGCTGCAAACCACGCGCCCTTGGACACGGTATGCACCAACTCTACCAATGCTCGACGCTGAAACGGCACAAGAAATAGCATCAGTTCTGCTTTCTGCGCAATCGCCCCTGTTCATTGTTGGGCGCTTGCGTTCTCGTGAGGACGAGATGGCAGTGATTCGTCTTGCCTCAGCGTTTCGTGTGCCGATCGTCCCAGATATTGCTTCGGGGCTGCGTTTGGGTGGTGTTGGCGAAAATGATTCAGAAGAAGTTGTGACTGTGCCATATTTTGACCAAATGCTGCTTCTGCCGTCCGCGCTTGCGCAGCCTGATGTGGTGCTGCATTTGGGCGGTTCATTTGTTTCCAAACGACTTTTGCAATGGCTTGAGCGTTCAAAGCCTCGTGAATACATCGTTATTGACCAAACACCCTTTCGCAATGACCCGAATCATCAAGTAACGATGCGGGTTCAAGCCGATATTGCGTTGTTTGCCGCCGGGCTTACGGAGCATTGTCCAACAAGCAATCAAGCACCCACCGCACACGTCGAGGTTTTATCGGCGCTCTCGAATATTGTTGCCGAAACATTGCGCAATGCAAACGACGAGCGAGAGCGCACGAATGCGCCAATGAGCGAAATTGCCGTTGCAACAATAGTCTCACGCATTATCCCCGATGGTGACGGGCTTTTTCTCTCGAATAGTATGCCGATTCGAGATATGGATATGTACGCCGATGCCAGTCGTAGAGCGGTTTCTATTGCCATTGGGACAAACAGAGGTGCAAGCGGTATTGACGGGATTATTGCTTCCACGTCAGGTTTTGCGCGGGGTTTGGGGAGGACAACGACTCTGGTTATTGGTGATGTGGCGTTTATCCACGATAGTAATTCGCTTTTACTTGTGGCGCAAAACCTCGTTCCGTTGGTCATTGTTCTCATCAATAATGCGGGTGGTGGTATCTTTTCCTTTTTACCGATTGCTGCCCACAGCGATATTTTTGAACAATTTTGGGGAACGCCACACACCGCAGATTTCCAGGCGTTGGCGACATTCGCGGGGCTTCGCTACGTGGCGGCACAGACAACGCAGGATTTTCGTATTGCCTACGAAGCCGCATTGGAACTGGGGCGGATGGAAAAACGCTCCACAATCATCGAAGTCCGTACCGATCGCAATGCCAATCTCACCGATCACAAACACCTTCAAGCGCTGATTGTGTCGGGCTTGAAGGAATACCGCCCATAAAAGGTCAAGCACTATGCAATCATCTGTTCTGACACTCCAAACAAGCAATTACAGCATGGCAACGCACATCTGGGGCGACCACTCGAAGCCGCATCTGCTCTTGCTGCATGGTTTTTTAGGCACAGGCGATGATTGGTCAGCGATTGCGGAAAATCTTCCTGAGCAGTGGTGCGTGATTGCGCCGGATATTCCCGGACACGGCGAGACGTGTCTTGCGGACAGTCGTTCTGAACTGAGCGACGTTCAATTATTCTCTCTCGAATCCGTTGCGGCGGGAATAATAGAAATTTTGGATATACGTGAGTGCGAAAAAGCGTATCTTTGCGGGTATTCGATGGGTGGGCGTTTGGCACTATATCTTGCCTTGCGCTTTCCGGAACGCTTCCAAGCCGCACTTATTCTTTCGGCAACGGCTGGTTTGCGCAGCGAGGAAGAACGTCTTTTGCGGAGAAAATCCGACGAAGAACTAGCGCAAAGACTTGATGCAGTCGTGACGATGAGCAATTTTTTAGATTTTTGGTACAACCAAGCGCTCTTTGCTCCTTTTCGTCGCCATGCTGCTTTTAAGCATATCGTGGAAAAGCGTCGCAATGGCAATCCTCGTGGAGCGGCTTTGTCTTTGCGCGGCATGGGAACAGGCTCGCAGCCGTCGTTGTGGGGTGAACTTGCCCAAAACCGTGTTCCCATAACATTTGTGGCTGGCGCACTCGACACAAAATTTACACTTTTAGCAGAAGAACTCCATCAAAAGACACCACATTCTGAATGCCGCATCATTCCTGATGTTGGACACGTTTTGCCTTACGAATGTGCAGACGAAATTACAGAATGGTGTACTCGTTTTTATCACAAATTCAACAACAACGTATGACGCAAGCTACGACGACCTCCGGCACAATTCAACGCGCTTTGGATTGGCAAAGTGCTATCACCTTTACCGATATTTTGTACGAAAAAGCCGACGGTATTGCCAAAATCACGATTAACCGACCCGAAGTGCGTAATGCTTTTCGCCCTTTGACGGTGCAGGAAATGATTCGTGCGCTGGACGATGCCCGCGACGACACCAATATCGGCGTTATTATTCTCACTGGAGCGGGTGATTTGGCGTTTTGTTCCGGTGGAGACCAGCGTATTCGCGGTGATGCGGGTTACAAGGACAACGACAAACACGTCGAGCGATTGAACGTGTTGGATTTTCAAAAAGATATTCGTGCTTGCCCGAAGCCCGTCGTTGCTATGGTTGCGGGATATGCGGTTGGTGGCGGACACGTCCTGCACGTGCTGTGCGACCTGACCATTGCGGCGGACAATGCTATTTTTGGACAGACAGGTCCTAAGGTTGGTTCATTCGATGGCGGCTATGGTTCGAGCTATTTGGCAAGAATTGTGGGGCAGAAAAAAGCCCGCGAAATTTGGTTTCTGTGTCGTCAATATAATGCCGAACAAGCGCTTGATATGGGGCTTGTCAACACCATTGTTCCACTGGCGGAATTAGAAATTGAGACCGTGAAATGGTGTAAAGAAATGTTGGAAAAATCACCCATCGCGCTTCGTGCGCTCAAAGCGGCGCTGAATGCCGATTGCGACGGGCAATCGGGATTACAAGAACTCGCCGGAGTAGCAACGATGCTCTTTTACATGAGCGAAGAGGGTCAGGAAGGGCGAAATGCCTATGTCGAAAAACGTCAACCCGATTTCGCAAAATTCCCACGTCGCCCGTAAATACGAGGTTTTACGATGTTGAAGTTGACTGACGCTCCACATCATGCAGAGGTTTATGAGTATGCTCTGCCGCTCCGCCAGCCATTGACAACACCATCGCCCGGCACCGCAGCAGCAACGGAGAGCGCAACGCGCAAAGGAATATTGATAATTCTCTCTGATAAGAATGGCAAAGTGGGTATTGGCGAAATTGCACCGCTTCCGGGCTTGCATAAAGAATCGTTGATTGAGGTAATGGAAAAAATCTCACCCGACATTACACTTTCGACACTACACTCTTTGCCCGACCTTCTTTCGGTAAAATGTGGCGTGGAAATGACGCTCTTTTCGCTGCCCGCACGGCAGCAGAACACGCTGCCCTTTCAGGATACCGTTCAGCCGTCGCCGATAACCCGTCTGCCGCTTAATGCATTACTGACAGGCACGAAAGAAGCTATCATTAAGCAGGCAGAAGAGGCTGTCAAGGATGGATACACAACGCTGAAAATTAAGGTCGGGCGTGGTGCGCCAAAAGACGATATTGCGGCAGTCCGCGCTTGTCGGGATGCGGTCGGGAAGGATATTGCGTTGCGTCTGGACGCAAACTGCTCGTGGAAGCTAACGACGGCGATTCGTGTCGGCGAAGCGCTTCAAGACTGTAATATTGCCTACATCGAAGAACCGATGCGTAATTATTGGGAAATTGAGGCATTTTACAATGCCACTGGTATTCGTGTTGCCCTTGACGAAACACTCTATACCGATAACCCTACTCAGAAAGGCTTCCGTCACAATATTCCTTCTCACTGTTTGGCGGCATACATCCTCAAGCCGTCGGCGATTGGCAGTATCATTGAGGCACGTTCTCTTGCTCTTGAAGCAAATAATCGTGGTTTGGATGCGGTCATCAGCAGTGTTTTCGAGAGTGGCGTGGCGCTGGGGTTTTATGCGACAATGGCGGCAGCGTGGAATGATGGGCGGGCGGTGGCTTGCGGGCTGGACACCTATAAATTTCTGGATGGTGATGTTCTGAAAACACCGTTTACCGCAACGCAAGGCTCTGTCTCGGTTTACGATGTTTGGAATAATAGTCAGCAGTTGAATATGAGCGTGTTGAAGAGAATTTTGTGAGAATGGTTTTGGACGGCGCTTATATCCTTGATTGCATGGAATTCTGCCTACATTGCATAGGCAAATATCAATTTTTACCACAACATTCTATTTCCCATGTGTCTTATCCTGTTCGCCCTGAATGCTCATCCCGATTATCCCGTCGTTCTGGCGGCAAACCGTGATGAATTTACCAAACGCCCTGCGCACAAGGCGCATTGGTGGCATTATTTCCCCGATATTTTGGGAGGAATTGATTTAGAGGCAGGCGGAGCATGGCTTGGAATCACGCGCTCAGGGCGTTTTGCTGCCATTACCAATGTCCGCGATTTGAGCAACATCAATCCCGATGCGCCTTCGCGGGGCGAACTCACATACCGATTTCTTACGCAAACCCCGCCCAACGACGATTTTGCCGAACATTTGGAGCGCAAAGGCAAGCTCTACAACGGTTTTAATATGCTCTGGGGAAGCCTCGCCGAAGCCGATGTACGCTGGTATTCTAACTACGGACAGTCGGCGGAGCGAGTCGCGGACGGCGTTCATGGCTTGAGTAATGCACTTTTGGATACGCCTTGGCACAAAGTAGAGAAGGGCAAAACCGCAATGACAAATATTCTGCGCGACCACACCGCTCCAAACCCTGAGCATCTCACGGCAGAACTCCTCGCCATGCTTCAAGACCGCACCAGACCTGATGACACGCAATTGCCCAATACGGGAGTCGGCATAGAATGGGAACGACAGCTTTCGTCGCTCTTTATTCATGCGCCGGAACGCCACTACGGTACGCGGTGTTCGACGGTGGTGCTGGTGGGCAAAAATCAAACCGTCTATTTTACGGAACAGCGCTTCACACCGAGTTTTGAGTCAGGTGTTTTAGATACATCGTTGGGACAAAGCGCTTTCTCGTTCCCTCTTTTATCACTCCCAAATTGATGACACTATGCTTCGTTTTCTTTACCCGATGCTGATTGCGGCTTGCTTTTCAGTAGCTTTCCTTCTGCCCGCGTTTGCACAGACTTCTTCGCCTCAAACCGCTATGCCAAGCAGCATTCGCCAGAGTATGCAGGCGCTGGGGGATTTGGAATTATTTTTGGTGGATATTCAAAAATCGAAATCGTCCATCACGGTTGGCAAACCCGTTAATATCACGCGCCGCGTCGGATATGACAATCAACCCTCATTTACGCCGGACAACCGCGCCATTCTTTACGTTGCTATGCGAGAAGATATGCAATCGGATGTTTATCGCTATGACATTAAAGATTCGGCAACAACGCAAATCACGAAAACTCCCGAAAGCGAATACACGCCGACGGTACTTCCTGCCGATGGCAAAAGTATTATGGTTGTGCGCGTGGAGCCGGATTCCACGCAGCGTTTGTGGCGGTTCGATGCCAATGGTGAGAATCCGACCATGCTTTTGGACAGCACAAAGCGCGTCGGGTATTATGGCTGGTTGGGCGCATCAAATCTAGGATTGTTTGTGCTTGGGCGCTCACGCGGTGATGGTTTTTCCTTGCAAATTTCTCCCTTCGATGCTGAAAACCCTCATGGAACGGGACTTCCAAAGCCGGACAGTATTGAAAGCGGTATTGGGCGTTGTATTCGGCGTGTGCCGACAAGTATTGCCGGATCGCCTCTGGCAGCGAGTTTTGTACATAAAATCAACGATTCGCTGTGGATGATCAAGCGCGTGAATGTGAAGAACCGTATTGTGAGCCAAATCTGCCCAACGGTGCAGGGTGCAGAGGATTATGCTTGGATGCAGAATGGCACGCTGATTATGGGGCGCGATCTTAAACTTTTTGCCCGCCACGCCCGAAAGGACAACGCATGGCGGGAGATTGCTGATTTTACGGGAGTGATTGGCAAAGGCTACATCAAGCGCTTGGCGCTGAGTCCTGATGAAAAGCGCTTAGTGATGGTGGTGCAGGAAAAGCCGTGAGGATTGGTGAGGCGGTCACGATGGCAATTTGCCGAAAGGGACTTATTGAAGTCCTTAACTTCGCCTTTTCCCAAGGATAAGAATTTTTTCGCCATTCGATTTTTTTGTGCGAAATTTGTCTACCCTTTGATACAATACACTACTTTTCGCATCAGATATGGAACGTAAAAAGTTTTCTCGGTGGTCGGCAGACGATGTGGAACAAACGTTTTTTCTCAAGCAGCACAAAATGCTTCCCTCACTCCAAGCATGGCTTTCTTCAGCAGCGCCCATCAATGAACATGAGCGAACAACATTACGAGAACTTCAAGAACAACTTCAACGGCACGTTTCGGACTGGAATGAGGAAGAATTAAAAATAAAATGTATCGGTCCGATACTCCTGCTTGCTCAATTACAAGGCGAAAATTACAACACCTTTTTTGAACGCGATTTGTCCGCAGAAATCGGTGGCATAATGGTGAGTGGAACGGTGGACTTGCTGCTTGCCGAAGGACGACGTGCGCCCCATAAAACGTACTTTTCCCTCCACGAATACAAAAAAGAGCGCCACAGCGCTAACGACCCGCTTGGACAGGTACTCATCGCTTTGCTTGCGGCACAAACAATCAACAACGACGGGCAAACACTCTATGGTTGTTACGTGGTGGGGCGAAATTGGTTTTTTATTACGCTGGACGGCAAAGACTATGCAGAATCCCTTGCCTACGATGCCACACAAGACGATATTCTTGATATTTACCGCATTATTAAAAGTCTGAAAACCATTGTTGAAGAACGTCTTCACCGTGAATCGTTATCATCCGCTAAAGGTAGTACCAATGTCTGAAAAAAAATTCTCTAAGTGGACGGTAGAAGATGTAGAACTCTTCTTCGGACTCGCCATCACCAAAGCAAACAAGCACCTTGACGAGTACACCAATGTGAGCCACATCACTATCACTCCACAAGAACAGCAAGCATTACAAAAACTGCAACTCCAACTCCAAGAACACGTTGACGACTGGAACGAAGAAGAACTCAAGATGAAGTTTATTGCGTTTATGATTGGTATGGCGGAACTGGATGGTGAGGGGTATCATACTTTTTTGGAACGGGAGATTAGCTTTGAAGCACAAGGGCTAAAAATTTCCGGCATTGTTGATTTGATTCTTGCCGAAGGTTTTCGCTCCCCGCGACACCCGTTTTTTTTGCTGCACGAATACAAAAAAGAGCGCAATAGCGCAAACGACCCCTTGGGGCAAGTGCTGATTGCACTCATGGCAGCACAAGCAATCAATAACGATAGTCTTCCACTTTATGGTTGCTACGTGGTGGGGCGCAATTGGTTTTTCGTTGTTGTTGTTGGGAAGGAATATGCCAAAACGCTTGCCTACGATGCCACTCAAGATGATATTTTCGACATTCTCCGCATTCTTAAACATCTCAAAACAATTGTAGAACGGCGCATCAAAACCAAATCATAATTGGTCAGGTCGCAGGATGATTGAGAGTATTGGCACACGGATTGGGCAGATTGAACCGAACTTACGGATATAAACGTCAAAGGGTTTTGAGCAGTTCAGAAAAATTTGTGGTGGACAAAACAAAACAGTAAATTACTACCCTAGAAAGTCTTGTCAACAGTTATCTTTTTGCGCCATGCTCAACGACTACATCCATGCGGCAATCGCACAAGCGACGTATGAGTTTCTCACGGACGATGCAATATTCTACGGTGAAATTGAAGGATTTCAAGGAGTGTATGCAACGGGTATCACCGTGGAAATCTGCCGAAAGGAACTTATCGAAGTTCTTGAAGAATGGATTCTTCTGAGCGTCGCTCGGCATCTTCCTCTGCCTGAAATTGAGGGTATTTCCCTTCCAAATTATACCGAAAAACGAGCAGCGCAGGTATAAAGCGTGGATATCTCTTCCACCTTCTTTATCGCAAACGGAACTCAAGGATATAAACGTCAAAGGGTTTTGAGCAGTATTATTGCTCAAAACCCTTTTGTTATTGTGTGTCTACTTTTTTCGCATCTTGCTATCGCCTATTATCCTGTATCCGCTCAATGAGCCTTTTTACCGAGCTTTCATGGATTTCCATTACGTCGCCGGAAATCAGAATAATTGCCAAGGTGAGAGAAACTTCGATTTGATAATTAAGCTGGTAAAGGACTAGCATCGAACCGCCAACAAGTAAGCCCGATTGCAGAAGTTGAATCAATTTCGTTTCTCCGCCGGCAAAACTCGGGAGTTTGATAGTAATCCAATGAAACAGTGCCATATTCAGATAGCAGACGATAATTGCCATCACATACCCAACCCAATCGGGCATTTTATCAATCAATTCATCCCGGGTGAGCATAGAAATAATATTGGCATGAACAACTATTTCATACATATCCGGTGGATTTTTGCCGACATATTTTGTTGCAGCGGGTGAATAGACTTTTCCACGAATATCGTTGGGATTGTCAAATGGCTGACCCATGTAGCCCACAAGTACAATTTTATCCTTAAACAGGCTGCCATACATTGAAACAACAGAATCAACAGACATATCAGAATCAATATCTATTTGAATAAACTTATTGAAATTCCCGCGATAGTTAATCATTTCATCATCTCCACCACGCTCTTTTATTTTCTGTTTCGTCCCAGGCTTAAATTTTTCTGCAACCTCCATTGAAAAGGCATAAAGTTGCTTGTTTTTGCAAACGACTTCCGGCTCGAATGTCCGCAATGTTGCGGCATTTTTAGGATCTTCTTTATCAGCAATTAAGTTACTGTGACCAATAGCAATATTCGCACCCGCGAATTTTTCATGCGGTCCTTTCATATCTCCATAACGAGGTAGCAGAGAATCTTTCAAGGGCGTACTAAGTTCTGCAGGAAGAATAATGGCTTTGGCAGAATTAAAAGCATCCATAAGCGCTAAATCCACTTCTGGCTCTTTTTCGGTAGTAAAGAGAAGATTGACACCAACGACTTTGGGCTGCATCGCAGCAATGGCTTTCACTTGATGCGCAACTTCTGCACGATTACGACCTGCGTTGACCAAAATAATATTTTCATCTACTGGCGAAGTATCTTGCTTCCAATCTGCAAAGACAATATCCGTAAAACTGAAATCTGCTAAGGCTCTTTGAATCGGGTCAAAAACCTCAATATTTCCCGGAGAGAAGTAAATAAGCGCTACCAGCCCAAAAATTGAAGCCGTCGAATATACGTTCCGCATATTAAACACAAAATCCAACCAGAAGCCGCGCGGCTTCGGCTTTGGAGCCGGAACATTGATTGAGCGAACGGTTTTGGCGACTTCGCGCATCGCCCATTGGCGGGTTGACCATTTTAAGCCCATCGTGATTTCCTCCTAAAAATGAAAAGTGAGATTCTGAGTATTGAAGATTCAAATTTTGTATCCACTCTGGCACTTACGCCGATGCGCCGTTTGCCAGATGATACAGGACAACTGCCGTTGACGCAGCAACATTCAGCGAATTGACGGCATCGAAGGCGGGAAGCGGTTGCATGGGTATTTGCACAACGGCATCACACGCCGCCAGCACTTCTGCCGCAATGCCCGCACCTTCGCTACCAAAAAGCAGCATACTTTCTTGCGGGATGGGATACGAGTCCAGCCCATGCGCATCGAGACGTGTTTCCAGCGCAATCGTGCGCATGGACGGTCGCAAATGCTTGATTTCCGTCAAGGTCTCGGCAAGATTATCCATTTGGTAAACGCTCAAAGCGAAAATTCCGCCCAAGGAAACACGCACCGCACGGCGCAAATACGGGCTGCACGTGGCATTGTCTACCACCAAACTTCGTACACCAAACGCCGCGCAGTTCCGCACAATCGCACCGACATTTTCTGCGTCCGCCAGACCGCATAAACACACGGCGGGAAGTTCTATCGTGCGAAGATTCGGCAGCAAATACGGCATTTCGGGTGCAAGCGCCAGCGCCATTACGCCTTCGTGCAGCGCATAGCCCACGATGCGGCTCATCAGCGCTTCATCTGCCACAAAACACTGTTCCGGCGCAAGCTGTTTTGCCGCCAAGAGCGTTGCCAATTCTTCGTAGTAGTGGGGTGTTGCAAAAAAAGAACGGACGGTGCTATCGCTTTTGAGCAAACGCCGAATAACCTTACTATTTTCCACGATAAAAAGTCGGTCGCTGCCAGTGCGACGGGAAAGTTCGCGCAAACTGCGGTAGGGCGCTATGCGTGGGTCGTCGAGAGAGGTAATGATGGTCATACGAAAGCGCTATTATTCCATACCGGAAACATCATCAATCCGAATATCCAGATTCCATGCGGCGGCGAGCCAGTCCATAAATTCGGTATTCTCGCCGACAAGAGCGTTGATAGTGCTTGCTTCCAGCACTGTTCCGTAGATAATTTCTCGTGTATCGGGGTTGGAAATGCCGGAGAGCATCAAACGCAAATTTTCTTCACCGGAACTTCGGTCGAGATCGTCTAAAAGATCAATATAGCGCTCCTGTCCAATTGCATCCATCAGATACCGCACAAAATCTTCCTCTTGCTCATTGAGCAATTTATCTGCCATCACCACGCGCTCAATCACGCTGACCAGCGCAAGAAGTTCCGATTGCTCCAAATGACGAAGTTCCATGGTGATGACTCCAAGACAATGGCAGAAAACAGCATTGACGCAAGATTCCTCGCAAGATACAATCGGATTTTTTCAAGCGCAACAAAAGTTTTTGCAATTCCGCACTTTTCCTCCCTTGGATTCAACGATGATGGAAAGAAACACTTTGAAAAGAAATGCTTTTCCTGTATCTTTCGGCAGTGTGTTGTGGCAGTGTATTTCATTGTTTGTTTTTTCAGGAGTTTTCAAATGAATCAGCAATTTCATCGTGGAGACGTATGGTTTGTGCGCTTGAGCGCGAGCGAATCGCCGTCGCTGGCGCTTATTGTCAGCCGCGAAGACGAAGATGGCGTGATGCCACTTGTAGCGGTGATTCCGCACGAAGCCCGTACTGCCGAGACGGAATTTGATGCGCCCGTCACCACACGCTTTATTAGCGATGGCGTTTTTAATACGCAGCGCATAACGGCGCTTAAAGCGGAGCAGTTTCTTCAGCATTTAGGAGTGCTTACGCCGCAGGATATGGACGAAGTAGAGCGGTGTTTGTACCGATGGTTAGACCTATAAAAGTTGTCGTATCACGCTTTTCTCACGGCAATACAACCGTTAGAGGCTAAATTGTGGGGCATTTTAAAAGGAGAAGATTATGTCTTGGTTCTATAACTTGCGTATTAGTAACAAATTGCGGCTTTCATTTGGGGTATTGCTTGTTTTAATGATTGGCATTGGTTATTCGGGATATTTTGGTATGATGAATATTATACCAAATTTTGATTCCATGTACAAAGATCGCCTTGTTCCGTCGATTCAGTTTTATCGGATGCTCAAAAACGTCAATGAAATACGTCTACAAGCCATACGCCATATCAATACGAATGATTCCTCAGAAATGCAGCGTATTGAGGAAATCATTAAAGTGCTTCAATCTGATTTCAATAAAAATCTTGAGGAGTACGCAGCAACATATCTCGTTCGGGAAGAAGTCGAAAATCTGGCAAAACTGCGCAAAGACCTTATTCAGTTCAATAATGCCCTTGCTAAAGAGCTTACAGCAAGCCGTGCATTGCTTCGGGAGGATGCCCTCAAACTTCATTTAGGAGAATTTAGCGATAAAACTGTCGCGGTCACGCAAACAATGAACGCGCTTGTTGACGTGCAGGACACCGTTGGGAAAGAATTATATAGCGATTCTGAAATTACCGTCCAACAGCAGAAAATCGTGATACTGAGCATAATACTGATGGGCTTGCTCTTTACGGTGATCTTGAGTTGGATTATTACCCGCGCCATTGGTACGCCCATGCGTGCGCTTCAGGATGCTGCCAGCGACATTGCGAATGGTAATACGGCAATTCATATTCAGGCACAGTATAAAGATGAAATTGGTATGCTCGGGCGAGCGTTTATCACCATGGCAAATAATCTTGATAAACTTTTCCACGATATACGCCAGAAAAGCGCACAGGCAGAAGAAGCCGCAGAACAAGCCGAAAAAGCCCGCCGACAAGCACTTGAACAACAAGAGTATCTCTCTCGAAAGGTTGATGAAATCTTGGTACAGATGGAAAGTCTTGCGATTGGTGATTTGACTGCAAGGCTGCCATTAGAGCAAGGTGTTAGAGGCAATGATTCTCTCTCTCGGCTGTTTGAGGGGTTTAATGCAACGGTGAATAGCATTCGTGAACTTGTTTCTCAACTCATTTCGGCAACGCATCAGACAGGAATGGTTTCTGTTTCAATGAGTTCGCTTGCAGAAGAGATTTCCGCAATTGTTGAAGAGCAGTCCGCTCAAACAACTTCTATTTCTGATTCGACCAATCGTATGGCACAAAGTATTCGCACAAATTCTCATAATGCCGCTTCGGTCAAAGATGTCACACAAGAATTAAGCCGCCATGTGATAAACTTGGACGCTTCCAGCAACAAAATCAATGCAATTTCGCGCTCCATTGGTGATATTGCTTTTCAAATCAATTTACTTTCGCTCAATGCTTCTATCGAAGCGGCAAGAGCAGGGCGAGCGGGAAAGGGATTTGCCGTTGTTGCCGCAGAAGTGAAAAACTTGGCGCAAAGCACTGCGCGTTCCACAAACGAAATTAAAACGATTGTTGAAGAAATACAGATGCGCATTCATGAGATAGCAACCATGACGCTTGAGCAAGCAAAAAACTCATCGGGATCAGCACGGCGCAACGTCGTCGAAATGGTTTCGGAAATTTCTGCAACGATGGAAGAGCAATCAACCGCAAGTGCCGAAATTGCTCAAAATACCCAACAAATCTCGCTTGCAGCACAGCAAACAGCTATTTCCGTAGGGCATATTACCCGTACTGCTGAAGAATTAACACAACTCACCGAAAAATTACAAAATCTTGTCGGTAAATTTATTTTAGAGAAAGAGACAAACTCCCACGCATCTTCATTACAGCGCCGAAATAATTTATTTTTATCATGATTATCATTATTCTATCTCCTTGGGTTGAGTAGCTTTTCAGAGAGCCTATTTCCCCAGCATTTCCCATTATTACTTGTCCATTTATTATGAAACAGCGTAAAATCCACGTCCAAGAGGCTCTTGACTACCATTCTCAAGGGCGCAAAGGGAAAATTGAAGTTATCCCTACCAAGCCCTGTAATACGCAATTCGACCTCTCGCTTGCTTATTCACCAGGCGTAGCCGAACCGTGCCGTGCCATTGCTGAAAACGAAGAACTTGTCTATGAATACACCGCAAAAGGCAATCTTGTTGCCGTTATTTCTAACGGCACTGCCGTCTTGGGGCTAGGCAATATCGGCGCTTCGGCAGGAAAACCCGTCATGGAAGGCAAAGGCGTACTCTTCAAAAAATTTGCCGATATTGACGTGTTCGACATTGAAATAAGCACCCAAGACCCCGAAGAATTTATTACCACCGTTGCCAATTTAGAGCCAACCTTTGGCGGTATCAATCTCGAAGACATCAAAGCGCCGGAGTGCTTCTATATTGAACAGGAACTCCAACGCCGCATGAATATTCCCGTCATGCACGACGACCAGCATGGAACCGCCATCATTAGCAGCGCGGGCTTGCTAAATGCGTGTGAAATTCAGGGTAAAAAATTAGAGGAAATCAAAGTCGTCGTGAGCGGTGCGGGCGCATCAGCGATTGCCTGCTCGAATTTGTATGTGAAGCTCGGCGTGAAACGCGAAAATATTTTTATGTACGACAGTAAAGGCTTAGTCCACAAGGGGCGTACTATCGAAGCGGACGAACCCAAAGCGGCGTTTGTCAACGGTGACAAAGACATTCCGCTTACCGAAGCAATGAAATTTGCCGATATGTTTTTGGGTTTGAGCAAAGGCGGTTTGATTTCCAAAGAAATGGTTGCGTCCATGCCGCCAAAGCCGATTTTGTTCGCACTGGCAAACCCCGACCCCGAAATTCCCTACCACGAAGCCGCATCTGTCCGCGACGACATTATTTGTGCCACTGGGCGCAGTGATAATCCGAATCAGGTGAACAACGTCCTCGGCTTTCCCTACATTTTTCGCGGTGCGCTCGATGTTCGCGCCAAAGCAGTCAATGACGAGATGAAACTTGCGGCGGTCTATGCGATTGCGAAACTCACCAAAGAAGCCGTGCCGGATTCGGTGCTTCGCGCCTACGGTGGCGAGGCGATTCGCTTTGGCAGAGAGTATATTATTCCTAAGCCGTTTGATTCGCGTGTACTGACCGCCGTTGCTCCGGCAGTTGCGAAAGCAGCGATTGATAGCGGTGTGGCGCGTATTACGACGTTGGATTTGCAAGCATACAAGCAGCAACTCGAAGGACGACAAGCAAAGAAAAAGCAGTTGCTTTCCAGCATCGCCATCGGCTTGCAAACGCGCAAAGATAAAAAACGTATTGTGCTGACCGAAGGCGAAGAACCCAAGATTATACGCGCCGCGGAGGTCATTGCCGATGACGGTATTGCCTCACCGATTTTGATAGGACGCACCGAAATTATTCAGCGTATCGCCAGCGAGCAGAACATCAATCTTGAGAATATCCGCATCATTGATACGCTCAAATCGCCTGATATTGAGCGCTATGCAGAGTTTTTGATGAGCAAGCGCTCACGGCGCGGTATGACGCTGCAACAAGCACAGCGCTTTTTGACACGCAGAATTTACTACGGAACGCTCATGGTCGCCACAGGCGATGCCGATGGTATGATTTCCGGCTTGAATATGCGCTACGACGAAACGGTGCGCCCTGCGCTGCAAATTATCGGCGTTGACAAACGATATTCACGTTTGGCGGGCATTCACATCATCATCACCAAGCAAGGCGATACGCTCTTTTTTGCCGATACCACCGTTTGTGTGCATCCCACGCCGGAAGACCTTGCGGATATTGCGATGATGACTGCCGATGTCGCAGAGCGCTTTGATGTTGAGCCGCGTGTGGCGATGCTGTCTTTCAGCGATTTTGGTTCGTCCGACGAAGGAAACGCAAAAATTGTTCGCAAGGCGTATCAAATCGTCAAGCAAAAGCGCCCGCACCTTATCATTGACGGCGAAATGCAAGCTGATACGGCATTTGATGAATCAAAAGTTTCGGAGCAATTCCCCTTCAGCGCTATCAAAGGCAATGCTAACGTCCTCATTTTCCCTGACCTCAATTCCGCCAACATCGCTTACAAGCTACTTTTGAGCATTGGTGGCGCGGAATACATCGGACCGATTATGATGGGCATGAATCGCCCTGTTCACGTGCTGGAACGCACGGCGGACGTAGCAGAAATCGTCAGCATGGCGATTATTTGTGCAGACGAAGCGAATAAAACGGACTTGGTGTCTGTGGTGTAAAACTTGTAACAAAACAATTTACCGACAAAAAGGCAAGGAAAAACCGCTCTTTTCCTTGCCTTTCTGCGATATATCAGCAACTATTCCGGCGATCGGTTATGATATTTTCAGCCTCAAAAAGCAATCTCGTTCTGATTGGATTTCGCGGTACGGGGAAAACAACGGTTTCGACCAAACTCGCTCAAAACCTTGATTTGAATCGCCTTTCCACCGACGATATGGCGGTGGAGCGTTGCGGGATGAGTATTGCCGCCTATGTCGAGCAGCATGGTTGGGCGGCATTTCGGCATATTGAGCATGAATGTGTCGCTGAAGCAGCATCAAGGCAAGGCGTGGTCATTGACTGTGGCGGCGGTGTGGTGGAAAATCCTGAAAATATGCGGCTTTTGTCGCAAAATGGGATCATCATTTGGGTTCACGCCGAATTAAACGATGTGCTGAAGCGTCTCGCCGAAGACCCGCTTGATGCACAGCGTCCGCTTCTAACGCAAAACACGACAAAGCAGCAAGACATTATTGAGAATTATTCCCGTCGCTTGCCGCTCTACGAGCGCTTTGCAGCTTTTATGGTCAATACCTCAACACATTCGCCTGATGAGTGTTGTCGGTATATTCAATCTGATATCTTCGGAAAAATGTAAAAATATCCTGGAAGCCACGGGCATGGCGCATCTAGCACAGATGCGATGCATCGCGTCTCTACGGTGGAATCGCTTAAAACTCAGATTATACGCTTGATTTGGTTCTAAATGATTTTAGTTGGAAAAGTTTGTCATGCTGGGGCGCAGGTCGGCATCCATTAGAAGCTCATAGAATCACACTTTTCGATATAGATACCGACCTGCCTCGGTATGACAGAATGGTACTTTTACCATTTTCAAGAGCTGTTTTCCAACTAAAATCATGTTGAACCCTCCGAAGGCTGATTCTGCCTGCTCAGGACAATACTCTGAACGTGCGGCGGCTGACGGAATTAGCGAGGATGTTCACCGATATTGCCAAAGCGGGAAAGCAGGCATAAAGCGGTTTGTCAGCTGCTAAAATTGTGATAGATTTACTTGAAAAATGAAGACTTGAATTCAAGGTTGGTAAATTCAATCATTATTCACGACAACCCAAAAGGTAACTGCCATTCGGGGAAAATTGGTGAATGTTATTGTGTAAAATTTTTGGAGAAGATAATGACTCACACTCTTAGCGAATCGAATGTTTCATTGCTTGAGCAAATGCGCGAAGCAGTTATGCCCGAAAGTGAGCATTTAAGCAAGGAAGAAAAGGCATTGCGGAAACAAATTCGCAAAACACTGCGTATTCTGCGCAATGAATTCAAAGAAAACCTACCGTTTCACCTTATGTACAAGCGTGTACAGGAGGAGCTTTGGTTGGCGCGATTGCTCGTTTTGAAAATAATTGCCAACGATGAAAGAAGCCTTCGTGAAGCATTGGAAATGAGCCTTATTGTGTTCCTTGAATATCCAGAACCGCTTGCCCGTGAGCTTTGCAAGCATCTTCACCGTACTACGTTCGCAACCATTGAGCTTACGAGGTTTTTTGAAGAGAAGGGGGGTGAGGGACTTGCCACTGCTGCTGCAAGTATTCCTACAATACTCTTGCGTGAGTATATCGCTCTTATTCAAGTCGGTGTGCCGTTTGCAAAAGATTTGATTGAAAATGTTCATTCATCGCTTGCTCTGGATATGTGTATTTTCGCGCTCTTCATTCTTTTTGAGGAGCGTAAAATTCGCATTTCCGAAGTGCGGATGCAGGAATTAGTGCGCTATGCACATCTGCAAAGTGCAGAATATGAACGCCTGATGCGGAAGATTTTTGGAGTCCGTTTGCCTTCAACAGAGGCTGAACAACAGGAGTGGCGGAGCTTTGTACACCGTACTTCAGGTATGTTTTCGGATGTAGATTTGCAACGCCCCGAACAGCGTGTGTGGACAAAGCGAGAGGAGATGTGGTAATGGTTCTTCTCGACACCAATGCGTGTATTGCCTATATGCGTGGTTCATCGGCGTTGATAGAGAAGTGCAAGGAGAACTCTGGCACGGTATTTATACAGCAGTGAACTCTTACCACCGCAGAATGCCTCAAGTGCAGGAATTTTTTGCAAAATTTCCTATTCTTCCATTTGATGAGCAAGCCGCGCAGGAATACGGGAAAATCAAGGCTTTCATAGAACCACTAGAAAAAGAATGGAAGCGGCAGGGACAGAAATTCAAAGCTATCGGCGATAACGATATTCTTATCGCCGCCATTGCCCGTTCACGTGATTTGGTGCTGGTTTCGCGGGATTCGGATTTTGACAGAATTCCCAATCTGAGGCGTGAGAACTGGGAAGAAAATTGATACCCAGAAATTTATGAAGAGCATACCACCCCGAAAAACTTGATGAATGCGCCAGTCTTTCGCATCTGACCAATGTTATTGTTCAACTTTACCCCCACACCCCGCATGAATACGCCCCTCCGTACCTTCCTTCTCGCACTCTGTCTGTGGGCTGCCGCACCAAACATCCACGCCCAAAGCACCGCCGATAGCCTCCGAAGGCTGATTCTGCCTGCTGTGGACGACACCCTGAAAGTGCGGCGGCTGGTGGAACTGGCGAAAATACTCACCGGTGCTGGAAAGTACGATAGTGCGCTGGCGGCAGCAAACTGGGCGCAAATGCTGGCGGAGCGCTTAAAGTATCAGAAGGGACTTGCGGATGCGCTGTTGCAACAAGGTACGGTCTATCATAAACAAAGTCGGCTGCAAACGGCGTTAGAAATTTACAAACATTCACTACCTATCGCCGAACAACGGAAGGACAAACAAGTTTTAGCAATTATTTTGAATAACTTGGGTCGTGTCTATGCCGATAAAAGTCAGTATCCATCTGCGTTGGAGTATCTTTTACGCAGTTTGAAAATTCGAGAGGAATTAGGTGAAAAACAAGGATTGGTGGGGGTTTTGAATAATATCGGCATACTCTACTACTTCCAAGCCGAGTATTCATCAGCTTTTGCGTATTACAACAAGGCATTGAAAATTTCAGAAGAATCGGGCGATAAACGTGGTATTTCATCAAGTTTGCTCAATCTCGGCGATATTTATTTGTACGATGGGCAAAAGCGATTTGCCGAAGCATTGGCGACCTATCAAAAAAGTTTAATTTTGAAGCAGGAAATAAACGATAAACGTGGTATTTCTATCTGCAAAACATACATTGGCAATTCCTTCACTGCGCTTGGGCAATTAGATTCTGCGCTGTTGTACCAAAATCAAGCGTACACCTTGGCTTCAGAGGTAGATAATCACTCATGGATGGCTTTTTCCCTGCACGGCACAGCCATAGTCCATACAAAGCAAGGAAAATACGCTCAAGCACTTCCCAAAGCACAAAAAGCCCTCGAACTCCGCATACAATCTGGGGAGCGAAAAGAAGCTAGTGAAACCCAAGCCCTCCTCGCCACCATCCACGCCGCTCTCGGCAACTACAAAGCCGCCTACACCGCCCAAAGCGAACATCACGCCCTGAAAGATTCCCTCTTCAACGCTGACAATGCCAAGCGTCTCTCCGCCCTCCAAGCCGACTACGACGCACAAAAACAAGCCGCCGAGCAGAAATTCCGCGAAGCAGAAGCTCGTCACAAAGCCGAACTCGCTACTCAAGAAAAAGAACGCCAAACACAGCTTCAGTATGCAGCAATAGCGGGTGTGGTGCTGCTCGTACTGGCGTTGGCACTGGCAAGTAGGCGCGTTAGCACAGAAAGCACGTGGGGTTGGTGCTTCGTGCGATTGATTCTCAGTTTAGCGTTTTCGTCTTGCTTCTTTTTAACTGAGAGCTATGGAAACGCAGTCAATCGTTATCGTATATTCAGTGGAAATAAAGATTGGGACGATTCGACAAAAACAGTGCAAAATAAGTTGGGTATCGTGCAAACAATGATGACACAGCCGCCACCGACTTTGAAAGGCGATATTCAAGTATTTCGCGTGGATGGCAATGGTGCTGAATACCCGCTTACCTGCCTCAAAGTTGAAGACACGATATCGAAACAATTTTATCCCTTTCTGCCGATTATCTTCTTTGACAAGAATAGCGATTCTCTGCCTAGACGCTACAAGCGGTTTGTTCAAATTGAAGGTGATTGTTGCTTTTGTCGCTTCTACAACATCGGCATGATGAGCATTTATTACGACGTACTGAACGTTATTGGTAAGCGTCTCAAAGAAAAGCCTTCATCGAAAATTACTCTGACGGGTTGTAATGACGGACTTCCGGGTTCAGAAAAGGGCAATAAAAAGCTCAGTATGCAGCGAGCCGTGACGGTGAGGGATTATTTGGTGAAGACATGGGACGTAGATTCTACGCGCATGAAACTGGAAGCACGCGGTTTGCCAGTGTATGCAACTACTTCGGTTGATACACTCGAAGGTGCAGAAGAAAACCGTCGTGTGGAAATTTCGAGCAACGATCCGTCAGTTCTGGAGCCGCTTCAGATTTTTGATACGCTTCGTGTCTGTAACGTCCCGAAAATCCGAGTTCGTATGAAAAGTGAGGCGGAAGCAGGATTTGAGAGGTCATTTATGCGAGTATGTCAAGGATCAAGAATTCTAAAAGAAGTACAGATGTCGAGCGCACCGCTAGCAGTCTATGATTGGAACATCAAAGACGAGCCGTTTACGATTCCCTATCACGTGGGCGATCTTGATGTTGAATTAGAATTGTACGATAAAGCCAAGCAAAAGGTCGTCGAAACTGCACCTGTCCCAGTCGAGGGACTCGATTTGGCAAAGAAGAAAGAACTCAAAATTAAAGATAAAACTATGGATGTGTTTCGCCTTATCTCGTTCCCGTTCAATAGTGTTCAGATGGGTAAGCGGAATGACGAGATTGTGAAAAAGTATGTGAATCCGTATTTGATAAAAGAGTCGAGGGTTGTTGTAACGGGTTACACCGACAAACTCGATAGAGATATCAATCAACGCCTTTCAGACGGACGAGCCAAAAGCGTAGCCGATGCGCTGAAAGCCGGACAGGTAACGTCGCTAGGTGTCGGTAATCGTCACCCGCTCTACACCAACGACCAACCCGAAGGTCGTTTTTATAATCGCATGGTGGAGGTTCGTGTAGAAACGCCTGTGGATTATGGGAAATAAGAGAGCAGATAATTGAGATTGAAATTTAGAGAAAATCTCCCGCTTATTACCTTCGTGGTTCGAGCCAGGGGTGTCAAATAGGCAAGCGCGAGATGACTAGGCAGCCTTTTTTTGCGTTTTGTAGATGACCGGGAACCGTTTTCGTTTCTGGTGTAACCGTCCTTTGAGCCATCCGGATGAATTACCTCGTGGTCGTGCTCGACCCTTGGCTTGACCGCTTCACAGGCGGCGCACCGCTCTGGCGCATGGCGGCAAATGTGTGCATTGCTGTCGTGGTTACGCCTGTACATGGGTTGGTGGAAGCACGTTTGCGCAAACAAGCGACAACGCTTTCCCCTTCTGATAGCTAAAGCGCATATTGATGTTGAATGTGCAGAGTTTTCTCGATAAAAAGTGATAAATTTTGTTGTACAATTATGACCTATTCGATTTTCTTTTCATTTTTCCCAATCCGCTATGCGCCGATATTTTCACGTTCTTCATCTGCCCAAAGCTTTGATTCTATGCGCCTTTGCGCTTCTTGCTGCGACCGCCTGCCAACAAGTACGCTCGCCCAATGCGTTTAATTTGTACGGCGGTGCTTCGCGTTCCGGCAATTACGAGGACGGCGGCAGCTTTGCCAATACCACGATTATCAACGATTTTCCCAAGAAAAACGATTCGCTTGCGCTCAGAGCCGCAAAAAATCAGGTTGGGGCGAATATGCCGCCTGTACCGATTTCCTTCATTACGAGCTATTTGACGCTCTTGGACGGCAATGCGGCGCGGTATGCGGGCGGGCGTATTGAATGGAAAGCGCCATTTGATGCGGTTGAAGGCGGCAAACGCGCCATAGCAGCCGCGCCAGCCGCCACTGACAAAAACGATAATTTGTACGTGTTTGCCAGCGATGGTGCGCTCTACTCTATCGGTAGCGATGGCAAACGGCGGTGGAAACAAGCGCTTTTTACGCCCAACAGCACGTCGCTTTTTTCCGATATTTTGGTACAAGCCGATGGTGTAGTGGCGGGCTTTAGCGCCGATGGCACTCGCGGAACGCTGGTAAAATGCGCTTTTGACGGAACAATCGCTTGGCGACAAGAGTTTACGCTTGCTCCCACGCGGGCATTTGCCGCCGACGACGCAGGAAATATCGTACTGGCGCTCACGGCAAATACACCCGGCACAACAGATTCACTCCTGAGTCTTGCTGCTAATGGCGCACGGCGCTGGGCGAAGGGCATAGCAAATACGCGGATTTTGAGAATGCCCATTATTGGCGCGGGACAGATTTTTATCACGGGAATACGCGAAATCGGCGGCAGACGCGACGACGTTGTTGTTGCCTTCGACGCAAGCGGCAATGAGCGTTTTGCCAAAGTGCTGTCGTTTACGCCACAAGGAATTGCGATTGGGACGAATAACAATGCGCCTCTGCTCGTCGCGGCGGGCTATCGGACAGGCATGGGCGAAGCGCTATCGCTCATTGTGGGCATAGACGCAAACGGCAAAGAACTCTGGAAACTCAGCTACAACCTCGCCGTCATGGGCGCTCCGATGATAAGCCAGCAAAACATTGTTTTTATCGGCACCAAAGGCGAAGCACTTGGGGCGTACTTTATGAGCAAAGACGGTGTGTTTCAGTACGTTATTTCCATGAGCGACGCGCCGCCACTTTGCTTGATTCCTGCGGCTGATGCGGAAAATAATATTTTGTTTGCGGCAACTGATGATTTGGGAATTATTAAAATTGGGAAATTGCCTGTGCAAAGGCTATTGCCGTATTAGCCAATCGTTACGAAAAAGAGTACAGGTGAAAAATTTCTCGTGGTGTCGTGTCATTATTGTAAATGTCATTTTTTCACATTTTCCTTTTGTGATATTATTATGCCAAATCCCGCAAAAACCCTTGTTTGGATGGTCAAATCCTTCCGCGCTGTCGCTTGTTTTGGTGCGTTTATATTCATTGTTCTTGTTGGTTGTTCACCTTCTCCTGCACCAGTGCCGTCAGCAAATACAAGCACTGTAGGGCTATCATATCCGATTGTTGACAATAATCGTTTGCTGACCGATGCTGAACTACAAACATTAGCCGACCCAGCTAATCCTGTTGAACCTCCGGCAGTGCGGGCTTGGATTCAGCAGAACCATCGTGTACTGCGTTCATTGGTTGTGGATAAGGATTTTAGCGATTTACAATTTTTCAAAAGTGTTTTGGGCAATAAGCGGCTTGTACAGCTCGGCGAGAGCGGCCATGGTGTGCGCGAGTTTAATATGGCAAAAACGCGCCTAATAAAGTTTTTGCACCAAGAAATGGGCTACGATGTGATTGCTTTTGAAAGCGGTTTGTTCGAGTGTTATGATGCCGACCAACGTGCGGCGGAGTTCGCCACGCCGCTTCAAATGATGGGTGCTTCGATTTTTGGTGTGTGGTCAACAGTAGAAGTAGAAGAATTATTTCGATATATTCAAACCACAAAATCTTCTGCTCGACCGCTTCTTTTGGCGGGATTTGATTCACAGCGAAGCGCTGCCTTCCGGGATTTTCGCCGCCCGGCATTCTTTCGCTCTTTAATGTCGTCAATAGATGCAACAGCCGCACAGCAAGCGTTTGCGCATGATTCTGCGTTTTCCGCCCGGTATGCCGTTGCTGGGCAAACAAGTGGCGGGTATCAGCAGTTTTCACGCGACCTTCAAAATGAGTTGCAGCGATGGCTAACAGGGTACGAAGCCATTGCAGAATTTTGTGAGCGAAATCGTGTGCGTTTGGGACAAACCGCCAATAATCCGATAATACCTCTCTTTGCAGCCCAATGTGCGCGGTCTGCCGCCGAATTTGTGAAGCAAATTGCGGCTACAAATGGGGGTGGAATGATTCGGGATAAAGCAATGGCACAAAACATTGATTTTTTATTGAAGACAATGTACCCCGACAAAAAAATTATGGTCTGGGCGCACAATTATCACATTCGCCACGCAAACACGCAAACTCTTATATTGCCAGGTCTTACTCCGGGGATTAACGTCCATGGAGAGTATTTGGTGGAACTTGGTCGGCGAAATGATATGTACACGATCGGTTTGCTTATGTATCGAGGCAGTGCTGCCGCCAATAATCGTCAAGTGTACGCTATTAACTCCGTAACTGCTGGCAGTATAGAATCTATCGCTTACCAAGCGCGTAAACACTACCTCTTTTTTGATATGACTTCGCAAGTCCGCTCCGATTCAACGGTGTGGATGTTTGAACAGCGTGTTGCAAAAGAATGGGGTGTCAATCAGCTACTCGGTGTTTGGCGCAATCAGTACGACGGCATTCTGTTTATCGACGCAGTGAACCCGCCTGTGTATCGGTGATGCACTACCAGAGGCAGATTACAATCTCTATTTCTTTGACCGAATTTTGATGACAGCGCGTATTGAAGCCATTTCTTGCATTCAAGCAATATAATATCGCCCGCTTGCGAAATCAATGACGCAAGCGGGCTTTTCTTGCTTTTGGCAAAAATCTGTGCTAAGTTGGCGGTATCGGCTTTCGCGTCGTCTTTTCGCGCTTATTTTCTCCAAATTTTCCACTGTGTGTTATGGCTCATCTTCAGGCTGCATCGTTTCGGTTTCAGGTGGTGGTGGTGGTGGTTGCCGCTCTGTTGCTGTGTTTTGAGGCTCTTCCTTGTGCGCTTGATGCACAAATTATTCCCATTTCCCCCAAAACGATACGCGATAGCAAAGGCAAAGATTTTTGGATGGCGTTTCCACGTAATCATCATGCTAACAATGGAGGAAATTTTGATAGACTCTATATCAGCGTCGTGAGTGAGCGCCCGACGCGAGGGAAAATTGAGTATCAGCAAGGCGGACGGCAGCAAGTCCAGACGTTCGACCTTCGGGCAAACGATGTTTACACCTTCGATATTGCTTCCGCCGGACTGGAACTGGACGCTCAGGCTATTACGCGAAAAGCATTTCACATCACTGCCGACGAAGAAGTAACGGTCTATGGTCTCAATGTCGCAAGCGTCACGAGCGACGCTTTTTTGGCATTCCCGACCGATGTACTGGGGCGAGAACACGTCATTGCGTCGTTTGTAAGCAATATTTCGCTCAGACAGGGCGGTGCTGTTGATGAAGTTAATACAACAATGCCCCAATTTGCCGTCGTTGCTGCCTTCGACAGCACGGTTGTCACGATAACGCCAACGGTCAAGACATGGAACGGCGATTCTACCGCATATTCCATCACACTCAATCAAGGCGAATGTTATTTGGTTTCCCTATTTCCAACAGCCGCAAACAGGGATAAGGACTTTACGGGTTCGCGCGTGAGTTCTTCCAAACCTGTTGTGGTCTATGGTGGACACGAACGCGCCTTGTTACAAGGCACATCGCGGGATCATCTTGTTGAGCAGATGCTTCCGGTGGAGGTTTGGGGCAAAACGGCATTGGTCATACCCTATCCCGCACCAACTCGTGGTACGCCTGATTTGGGCTGCGACCGCATCAGGGTTATTGCGGGATACGACAACACCCTCGTCACCGTGAATAACACGACCGTCGCAACGCTCCGCGCCGGAGGTTTTTACGAAATGGTGATAACAACCGAAGCCTCCATTGTTACCTCCGAACCCAGTGTTGTTGCGGGCTACAAGTGTAGTGGGTCGAGTAATGCGGGTGGGATAGGCGATCCATTTTTAGCACTTATCCCACCTGTGGAGCAGTTTCTAACGCGATATCGCTTTGTGTGTGTGCAAGGAACGCAGGTGGCAAATGGTGGCATAAACCGTACCGAACCTGCTTTCCTCGAACATTACGTTACAATCGTTGTGCCGACAACCAAAGCCACGACCGTTGTTTTGAATGGGAACACCGTTGCCCCGCAGTTTTTTCGGCGGGTGCAGCAGACAGGGTATTCTTACGCTATTGTGCCGATATTTGAAGGGATTCACAGCATTTCTGCCGATACCACGTTTGGTATTACCGTTGCCGGGTATGGACGCGCAAATTCTTACGGATATATCGGCGGGCAGCGTTTCGAGACCGATATTCGCCCGCCGCAAATCGTTGTACGCCGCACCTGTACTGGTCTGGACGGAAAAATATTTGACAGTGCTTTCACCGATTCCAAGATTTTTTTCTACGATACACTCCGTGCGACTCAGCGCAACGTGCGTTTTCGCTTTGGCAGTCTGCCACGTCCGGCGGATTCGCTGAGTTTTCAGGCGGACTTGCTTAATCCTTACGAAGACGGCATCGTTGGGCTGGTTGCGGTAGATTCGCTCGATTTGCGCTCGGTGCAGCGCGTTCTTGTGCCAGGTTTTACGGTACACCGCGACCCAAGTATTCGCACGGACGCGATTGTCACGACCTCCAGCATTATTCGGCTCGCAACGGGGCGCGATTACTGCTTTCGTCTGAATTTGAGCAATTATGGTGCGACGAATCAGACCGTTCAAAGCGTCGGGTTCACCAGAGGTTTGCCACAATTTTCCTCGTCATCATTCCGTCCAACCCGCATAGAACCAAGTTCGCAAGGCACGGTCGAATACTGCTTCCGCACCGACCAAGATGGCACATTTACCGATACGCTCACTATCAGCAACGGCTGTCTAACGCGGCGCATACTTGCTATTCGCATTGAGGCGGCGCAGGACAGACTTCCGCCAACACTTACCCGCAGCGCGGATGACTGTAATCGCGTTATTACGCTTGAAACGTCGGATAATCGCACGTTTGATGCAGGATTGGCACGGGTCGAGATGGTGTTGGTGAACATGACCGCAACACAAGCATTCGTCGGCAATGCAGAGCAGGTGCAGGACAGCACCAAACGCCCCTTGCGGATTACTCTCGCGGTCACGAATCCCCGTGCTGATGCTATTTTTGCCGTAACGCTGACGGATTCCGTCGGGAACACGACGGTCTTACGCGACACGATACCAGGCTTTACGGTGCGATTCGTGGCTTCTGCTGACACAACATCGGGCGCACTCCGCATTGTTGGAGGCTCGGCGGCAAACGGCTTTCGGTACGAGTACCGTTTTCAGCCGACTGACGCAACAACCTTGACGTGCGGAACAATCCTGATGCAAAATACGGGCATCGTTCCTTTTGTCCTGAATCGCTCTGCCGTCAACCGCAATCTTCAATTTTCCCTGCCGTCGTCGCAATTTCCCTTTGTCATTCCGGCGGGCGCGACGCGGGCATTGACGGTCTGTTTTAATCCTGCACTGGTGGCGGAATACCGAGACACGCTGGGCATAACGAAATCTTGCGTTACGGAGTCTGTGACGCTCGTTGGCGAGGGTTTGGCGGGTTATCTTGTGGCGGGTTCGCGGTGTAATGCGGAAATACGTCTCCGTCCTCTTTTCGGCACGGGTGTGAATCCATTAGGTAATCTTGCACAAACGCTGCGAGTGCGTCATTTCCCCGACCCCGCCGAGAGCCTGATAACGCTGCAAGTGGAGCTTCCCTCTGCCGAAGCGCTTACGGTGCGCTTGTATTCGATGATGGGCGTGATGGTGGCATCGCTTCCGAAGCAAGCATTGGAGCGGGGTGTGTGGGATATTGCGTTAAAATTAGATACCGTTGAAACGGGAACGTATTACTGCGAAGTCCTGTCCGACACGACAGAAAAGCGTTGGACAGGACTGGTGCGCGTGGCGCGGTGAATTTGTTCCTTTATTGAAATTGCCGCGTACCGTTTGTTTGGATTTGGTAGCGAAAAGAGTAGAAGCGTGTTGCGGCGGTAATGCTTGGCGTTGCCTTGTCTTTGTAATAGCTTTCAATTTCTATTTTCGCATAACTTTTTCCATCGGCAGTGCGGACAACAAGCACGAGGTCTTTTATCGGCACAATCGTTGTTCCGGTATAATTATACCAGCCCTCGCCGCTTTTAGCAGTGATAGCTAAATTATCTTCCGCATCGTCGGTGCGATAACCGCTTGCCGGAGCCTCTTTCAGGGCGGTGTAGCTTTGATTTTGTAAACGCTGTATTCCGCCTTGTCCGACGCGAATTTTTCCGCCATTGACGATAATCGTGGTTTTGCGAAAACCAATATCCCATTTCGTCGTCGCGGAATCGCTATTGGGAATAATTGTTTTATTTTGCAAACTCACGAGTGTAAAGCGATTTTCGGATTCAGCGTTACAATTTTTCACGGTAATGTTTGTACCGTCGGTGCCAAATTCTGCCGTCGGCGTAGCTCCGTCATTGGGCGGGGTACACGAAACGACAATGCCAAGCGCAAGTGCGAGACCAAGCAGGCTGAAGGCGGTTTTGAGAGAAAAGCGGGGCATAGCGATAAAAAATGAATGGAACAGGAGGAATAGTTTCAACACCAAATTACAATTTTTTTTTTATTGTAAAAACAATATTTAATGGTGATAGTATTTACCAACGAAAACACGAAAAATTCACGATAACGTTCAAGTCTCATCATGGAAACCACAACAACAAGCCGCTACGGAGCGCTTATTTTCAAGGCGCTTGTCGGCTCACATTCATACGGTACAGCGATTGAAACATCCGACCACGACTACAAAGGCGTGTACGTTCAGCCGGACGACGACGTGCTGTCTTTTCGCTACAAAGAGCAGTACGAAGAGGGCAAAGACGAGGTGTATTATGAAGTACGCCGATTCGTCCAGCTTTTGCAATCCGCCAATCCGACCGTTTTAGAACTGCTTTTTACGCCCGATGATTGTATCATTACCTCAGCACCGCCTTTCGCCATCATACGCCAGCACAGAGCGGCATTTTTAACGAAACAATGTTTTGCCTCGTTTGGCGGCTATGCTGTGGCTCAAATCCAAAAGGCAAAGGGCTTAAACAAAAAAATGAATTGGGAAGGCGAGCGATTTCAGCGTAAAGACCCGTTGGATTTCTGCTATGCTTACGAAGCGGGAAAAACCTTTCCACTGTCGGATTTTTTGCATGAGCGCGGGCTAAGGCAGGAACGGTGCGGTTTGGTGGCGCTCCACCATTTTGAACATTGCTACGCCCTGTACTACGACGATTCTCCCGAATCGGTTTTTCGCGGCGTGATTGCTGACGATAGTAACGATGTTCGGCTCAGTTCCGTCCCCAAAGACGCATCGCCACTGACGATTATCAATTTCAACAAGTCCGCTTATTCCCACCATTGCCGACAATACCGAGAATACACAACGTGGCTGGAAGAGCGCAATACACAGCGCTACGTGGATGTGCAAGGGCATCAGCAAAAAATTGATGGAAAAAATCTGCTGCACTGTCGGCGTTTGCTGGATATGGCGCTGGAAATCGCACAAAACGGCACGTTGACAGTACGCCGCCCAAACGCGCATGAACTCTTGCGCATCCGCCGAGGCGAGGTGGATTTGGAGCAGATTATCACGCAAGCCGAAGCCGATATTGCCTTGCTCAATACTCTAGCGGCGGCATCCACACTGCCAAGCGCAGTGGACATGAGTCTTTGCAATGATATTGTGCTGGAAGCAAGGCGAATGTTCCGAAATGCTTGACTGCTCCGGTATATCCCGTCGGGCGGCTTCTTCGCCGTTCGGCGGATGTTTGCCAGTTGCAGAATCCGCCCGACGGCAGCGTATTTACTCTCTTCAGCCGCCGGACGGGAAGAATTTTCCACCCTTTTCAGCATCATCCAAGTAAACAATACCGACAATTTTTTCATTTTTATCGAAGGGACAACGCCATGACCACAACCGCACCGCCGAACATCATCGGTAAGTCACAAAGCGCACAGCGACTCTCGTTCATTGACATCATGCGTGGTATTGCGTGTGTCTGGATGATTGAGACACATGTTGTCAATGCCTGTTTAAGCTGGAGTTTTCGTGGGGGGTGGTTTTTTGATGTCTTGAACACCACCAATGGTTACGTGTCGGTCTCGTTTATTTTCTGTGCCGGAGCGGGCTTTTGGCTTGCTGCCTCGCGCAAGGCGCAAGAATACAAATCGTTTCAGCCGTCGTTGTGGCAATATGTTCGGCGCTTAGGATTTATCTTGCTTGTGGCGTATTGGCTGCATATTCCCGAAATTTCGCTCCGAAAATACCTTCTTGCCGCACCCGACAGGCAAAATATTCTTTGGATTTGTGATGTTCTTCATGCCATCGCTATTGCATCATTCCTCGCACTCACGCTGCTTATGCTCGTTCCCACGCTGAAGCAATTACGATGGGTTTTTGTGGGAATGGCGGTACTGTTTGTTTTCGGAGCGCCGCTTGTTTGGCAGCTCGAACCCGATACATTCTTGCCTCGTGCGCTTGGTTCGTATCTATCGCGTCCGCCGGCAGCAGCATTTCCGCTATTTCCGTGGTGTGGATATTTTTTCACTGGTGCTGCCTTGACCGCATTTTTTCTTGATTCCCCCGACCGCCGCACCTTTGCCAAACGCAGTGCGTGGGTGGGTTTTGTTACGCCATTTGTGGTGATGACGTTTATGTGGACGGGTTGGAATCAAATGTTTAACTATGGCTGGACGGAAAACTGGTATCTCTGCTCGCCGGGGAATGTGATCTTTCGCGTTAGCGGCTCGGTGCTGCTCTTTTCGATACTTTTTTTGTGGCAAGACAAAATTACGTCATGGTCGGTGCTGAACCGCAAGCCCGCATCATGGCTACAACTCATGGGGCAAGAATCGCTGTTTGTGTATGTTTTTCATTTGATGCTGGTCTATGGCTCGCCCGCAAATTTGGGAATGTCCTATTTTGTTGGCGGTGTATTGCGCCCATTTGCTGCATTCGTATTGACGATTGCGGTAATTATGGCAGTGTACGTGCTGATGGAGCAGTGGCATTTGGCAAAAAAACATTCCCCCAACGTACCCAAGCGCATCATTTGGACGTTTGGTATTCTCTTTGCCCTGATTTTTATCTTGGTAACGCCGCAATTTGCTGATATGGCGGAAGTTTGGGCAGCACAACATTTTGCGGGCTTGGTGAAGTGAGATGCCGTATGGAAGGGATATATTCTCTTTTGGGTGATAGAATCTATCGTTGTAGAGACAAGGCACGCCTTGTCTCTACGTTTCAATCGCCAAGCACCTGTACGGTTTTATCAATCGAAAGGGAATAAATCAAGTTTCGGCACACCATAAAAAAACAGCGCATCACCTGTTGCTACAAAGCAATATTGATGCGCTGTTTTATTGAGGGCATTTGGGCGTTCATACAGCAGCCGCCTCTCTTCAGCTGTCCGTCTCAAAAGGACAGAGTATGTTTGCTTTCGCCCCCTCAGTGTGTACTTCAACCTTATACACACCTTCTTTCAAACCGTCAGCGTTTGACCTCGCTGAGGGTTGTGCTTCCTGGACTGCAACATTAACAGCCATTCCGCACGATGTTCCTGATGTTATTTCGGCTTATGCAATGCCGTTCCGATTACCTGATACAAAACTACACAATTCCCAAACAAAAAGATAGTGACACCCCCTCACCGATTTTTGAGGGTAGTGTCATATTTTGACCAAATTCAACCCAAAATTGAATTTTTTTTTCATTTTTTCGGCATGGATTTGGAGGAATACCGTCTGCTTCCCTAAAAAAGCGTATTTTTGTGTTTTGCTTTGAAACAGTTCCGGCTTTTTCCATGCCTCATTGTTTCGGTTTGCAACACCTCGCTACGCAATTTTTGTATTCACGTTTTGTTTTCTTCTATCCATGATGACTCTTTCTTCCTTTTTGGGTTTTACGCGCACGACCATTCTTTGCCTTGCCTCCATTCTTGCTTCTATCGCTTTTTTTGCTCCAGTACAAGTCTCGGCGCAGTGTTCAGGACCACCAATAGTCACGCGGATAGAGAGTAGCATTGGATTTGATGCTGACCTATGTGTTCTTGCTGGACCTGGAACAAATATCACGGTCTTTGGTCAGGGTTTTGACGCTAATACGCAAGTATTTATCAACGGCAATAATCAATCATCGAATTTTAATTATCGTATTGAAAATCAAGGAAGAGAAATACGCTTTAGCATTGGTGCGGAACTGGACGGCGTGATTACCGTGCGAAACCCTTGCGGTGTTAGTCGGAATTATTGCTTTAAGGCGATCAACACCATCCCAGCACCAGTCGTCTATGATTTTACACCGAAAACTGCTCCAATCGGTCGAACGACGCGGGTTGTGATTACGGGTGGTGCTTTTTACAACAATGTGAATGTTACTATTGGCGGACAGCCCGTCAGAATTATCGAACGCATCCAGACTTTCGATATTAGCGGCTCAACGACGATTTCCCGCGATACAATTATTGGTGAGATAACCAGTTGCGCCAATGGTCTCGTCGTCGTTACCAACACAAGCCCTCTTGCGAATAATGGCTTCGGTTCATCCCGTGAACCAATGGTCTGCACCACACCGACCGCGCCCGCCCCTACGATTACAAGATTTTCACCCACTATCGGCGGACCAACCACGCAAATCACGATTGAAGGCACAAACCTACAAAATGCCGAGGAGGTACGCATCGGACGTTCTCCGGCACAAATTCTCAGCACCAACCCGCTTATTGTCGTTCCCGGTGCGGGCGGGCAATCAGGGCAGATTGCAATCCGCACACCAGGCGGCACGGTTGTATCGGAACAGCGCTTTACGTTTGTTCCTACTCCCGTTGTTACGTCTGTTGTTCCGACCATTATCGGACCCGGCACTCCTGTCTATATTCGCGGAACAAATTTAGCGGGCAACGCCGGAACGCCGAACAGCGTGGATTTTGGCGGTGTGCAGCCTCTTTTGCCTGTTGTCACCGTTGGTGATACGCTTATCATTGCCACAATAGGGACTAAGGGAACAATTAGCGCACTTTATTCGCTTTTTCCTGCGGGTAATATCCCCGTAACAGTGAGTGCTATTGGCGGCTCAACGGTTGCGCCCGAAAGAATTACCTTTGTTCTTGATGACTACGTTCGCCCAAGTGTTTCTATCCGTCCACGCAATGCCTCTGGCGGCGCACGAATAGACGAAGCCACAGGAACGCTGCATCTGACCGAGCGCCGCGCAACATTTAAGCCTGTGGAGGCTCTGCAAAAGGGTGACATTATGCTTGAGCGGAGGAATTGGAATACGAGCGTGGATGTTCTGGTGCGAATACGTTACATTGATGCCAACGGCAATGATATGAAGTTTCTTCGCGGCATTAGCGTTGATGATATCCGCAATAGAACTCCGGTGCAGGTTCCTTTCCCTATTCCACCGTTTAGACAAGACCAGCTGCCCAATTATCCGCAGCGCGAGGTGATGAATATTGATGGTTTGTGGACAGACCTTGAGCCGACGCGCATGACAACAAAGCGCGATTCACTCCGGCTGGACGAAACCATTATTCCTATTCGCAGCACACGAACATTTTTTAGTGAAGTCTTCAAGCTGGACACCACCGCTATCAGCGTCCGCGCACGATGGAGCGATCAACTCTACGTCAATAACCCCGAAGGCTTAAAATTAAGCGACCTCGGCTATCCGATCGGTCGGCAGGGCAAGCGCAGAATGATTATCCAGGTCCTGCCTTCGCCCGTCGGACAATACGATATTAACCCCAACTTCGAGACCGCAACGGTCGTTTTGGACGACCCACCAATAGAAGCGCCAGCCGTGATCAATCCCGTTTCGGAGCAGGAGATATTTGCAGGGCAAACGGATTTGGTCTATATCGAAGCACCCGCAGCGCCCGGCTCCGTGGATGTGCGTCCGGTTGCAGGTGGCGGCGTACTGCCCAAAGATATTTTTTATGATGACAACTATCTCCCGCTCGCCTACACAGTTCGCTCCGATAACCCCGCAATACTTACCGTCAGCACAGGTGCAAGTTCTGAGGCGCTTGGTCGCAAGCCGTTTGTACGGTTTACGCTTTCGCCGTCTGCATTTTCTGGTTCGACGGCGGCAGTGATTATCACGGCAAATAATGGTTTGGGAGGCGTTGCGACGCATAGCTTTATTGTGCGCGTTAAGCAAGGCGCTCCCGTCATTATCAGCGTTTCGCCGGAAGCTGGGCGGGCGGGTTCGGTGGTGACGATTCGCGGGCGCGATTTCGGCGCAAACCCGCGTGTGAGCTTTACCGGCAGCAATGGAGCCGTGACAGTCAGCGCCACACCAAGCACCAGCAATGACACGCTCATTACTGTTCAAGTGCCAAACGGCGCAGAAACCGGGAAAATCAGCGTCGGCAACAGCATTTCGACGACTCTTTCGGCAAATGATTTCGTGATTGTGCGAACACCGCAGATTACAGGATTTACGCCCGATTCGGCAGCACAAGGCGCAAGCATTACGATTCGCGGCTCGAATTTTCGCGGTGCAAACCGTGTCACCTTTGGCAGCGTAGCAGCGGCAAGTTTCCGCGCGGTTTCGGATTCGGAGATAATTGCGGTTGTTTCTTCTGGCGGCGCAAGTGGTTTTATTTTGGTTGCTAATCCGCTTGATAGCGGTCGTTCAGCACAACAATTCACGTTCTTCCCACCGCCAAGCATACTGAGTTTTACGCCAACGACTTCGGGCGCAGGTTCGACGCTTACGCTTACGGGGCTGAATTTCTCCGGCACAGGCTTTACAGCACCGAATTCGGTCACCATTGGCGGGAGAAATGCGAGTTTTGCTGTTGTTTCGCCAACGCAGTTGACCGTAACGGTGCCGGATTTTGGAATGACGGCAATGAGCAATCTTCCCATTACTGTCGTCACACGCGGCGGCGAAACCACCGCTACAACCCGCTTTAATTTTATTCCCTGCCCAAGTATTGACACATTCTCTCCGGCAAGTGGCGGTGTACAAACAACACTAACAATTATCGGAACGGGATTACAAGCCGTAACAGGCGTGAATATTGGCGGTGTACCTGTTCGCGCATGGTCGCTGGCTTCGCCGACGCGCATCGTCGTTACGGTGGGCAGCGTGGAAAGCGGGGAGGTGCAGATAGTCGCTGGAAACTGCACCATTACTGCTGCGGGACGCTTCACCTATCAAGCACCGTCGCGCCCATTACTCATTCAGCCCGCGACATTCAGAAAAATCTTCCCGAACGAGCGCGACCAAGGCGTGATCACGCTGACGAACCAAAGCGCTGGAACGCTGAACATCGGATTGGCGTTGAACCGTAATGATGGCAGTTTTATTTCGGCAGCGCCATCCATGCTCACGCTGCGCCGCAACGAGTCAACGCAAGCGTCTATCACGTTTGCGCCGCGTTCTGGCGGTTTCAAATCGGCAACAATTAGCGCAAGCATACAAGGCGCAAGCGCCGCGACGATTGACACGCTCCAAACCGCGCAGGCAGGCGTTTGGCAGCTTGTGGCGGTGAATTTCGACACTGTGCGCACGGGACGCTCTACGCTCCGTTCGGCGCTCGTTATTAACCGCGACACGGCTTCGGCAAAACTTGATGCTGTGCGGCTTCCAAGCGATGGTGCTTTCCGCATTGCCGGAACGCAGCCGAATTGGGTGGGCAAAGGCGAAACAGCCGCCATTATTATTCGTTGCCAGCCAAGCGTGATGCAGCAACGCCTTCAGAGCATTCTCACGGTGGAAGGAGCGGGAGACACGGCTTCGACGCAAGTTTCCGGTTTTAGTCGCCAGCCCGAAGCAGGCGATGTGGTTCTTGAAGCCCGCTTTGCACCTGAGCGTAACAATATTCCGTCGGGGCAGAATACGGCGCTGCGACTGGAAATTACTAATGGTCAAAATATTCGCGGTGGCGTTATCGAATGGGGCGGTTCGGTGCGGTGGAGCCAAACGGTACTGCTTTCGGTGCTGCACGAAAGCGCGACCAAACCCGCATCGCAAGGGCAGTTCACGCTTGTTCGCAATAGTGAACCCCGCAACCCTTTCCAACGAGTCACTTTCCCGATGCAGACGCTCTCCGGCGGAACGCCGTCGCCAATGACGACGACGATTGCCGCCGCGATACCGTGCGGGGTATATGTTGGCACAGACAGCGCATCAGTGCTGGAGTTTGAGGAAATGACGGCACGAATTGTCGGCTCGCAGCAACGGGTGTTTGTAGAGGAAGCACAGGCAGGAAGCGCCTTTGGACGCTTTATTGCGCAGACCAATGGACGAGTTATTCAACGCGTTGTTTCTGCGGCACTAACGGTCATCAGCCCAAACCCCGCACAAAATCTTGTTTCCGTGAAATTTGCTCTGCCGAAAGAAACCGCCGTTGTTTTGAGTATGGTCGATGCACGTGGGCAACTTATCAAGACGTTGGCGGAAGGTTGGTTTGCAAGCGGTGAGCATCAGGTAGAATTTGATGCCAGCGCCGTCCCCAATGGGGCATATATGATTCTGTTGCACACCGAGCAGCAAAAGATTTCGCGCTCGGTGCAGTTGATACGCTAATATTCTTGAGCGGCAATTGGTCAGGCAAGATCCCGCTTCGGGCGGTTTCTTTGATCCCGTCCGGCGGGTACTGCAAGAGCGCCCCACTTGCGTTAATGCGCCCCGCCGCCGCCTTGCGCCTTCGCTCCCGTCTGTACTTCTTTGACAAATAGCCACAATCCGGCAGAAATTGCTAAGGAAACGCCCGCAACAATGAATATCAAGGATTTATCGGGTGCGGCTTGGATAAATTTTCCAACAAAAAGGCTTGCCGCTAATTGTGGTAATACTACCGACAAGTTGAAAATACCCATAAACAACCCCATGCGGCTTTTGTCAACTTTTTCGGTCATAATGGCAAACGGCAAACTTACAACAGCCGCCCAGCCTATGCCGACAATGACCATCAAAACATACAACGAAACAGCGCTTTTGCCCCAAAAGACAATGCCGAAATACCCAACCGACATCACCGCAAGCGCCAGCAAATGCGTTCTAACGCGCCCCAATCGCTCTGCAAGCGGCTCTAGCGCTGTCACGGGAAAAATAAATCCGACTGTATTCAGCACTGCAAACGAAATGGCAATAACCTGACCAATGCTTTGGTCGTCCGTGTTAGCTGGAAGCACTTGTTTTGCATAGGCGAACATATAGACGAACATCGTCTGCACCCCTAACCACGAAAACGCATGAGCAATACAAATGCGCGTAAACTGCCCTAAATCGGTCGTTCCTGTCGGAATAGCTCCTGTATCGGCACTTGTGACTGGTGCTTGGTGGAGTTCGCGGGATTCTTTGATGAAGAAAATTGGTACGACCGAAAATGCCAGCACTAAAAACACGCCGACGTAAATGAGTGTGTAGTTGCCCAACCAAGCACCAATCAGGTACGCAATCACGCCAAACATTCCGGAAATTGTCTGCATCCACGTGTAACCTTTGGTGCGTTTTTCACCTTCGGGCGTAACGTCGGCAATAATGGAGCGCGTCGGGTTAAAACTAACATTGATGGACAAATCTAGTAATAGCGCGACGGCGATACCGATAAAGAGCAGTTGCGTTGTACCGAGCGTCGCACCAATCACATCCACATTCGGCAGAGCAAAAAGCATCAGCGAGGCAAGAATGCCGCCGATGAGAATAAACGGTCGCCGCCGACCGCCCCAAAACCACGCATTATCGCTTGCCAGCCCGACAATAACTTGCCCTAATATGCCTGCAATCGGTCCAGAAGCCCAGACAAAGCCGACTTCCTCGATATTGAGGTGATATTTGGTACTCATAATCCAACTCAGCGCGGAAATCTGCACACAGAGCGCGAATCCCATAGCGGTTGAGGGGAGGCTTAAAATGACATAAAACATATTAGTCATTTTGCGTTGCATATCAAGCATAGATGCGCCTTTCGGGGGGATTTGGGAGATGGTGAAAAATACACACAATGAACACACTGCTCACTGGCAAGCGCCGAACACACGGAAAATACATACTTTCGCGGCTCTCTACAAAAAAAATCTGCCAACTTCGCACGTGTTTTTGTAAATTTTGCCAAATTACTTTTTCATCATTGTTCACTTTATCTTTCAAATTGTTATGAAAAAACGCTATTCTCGATTGCGCCGAATTGCTCTGGCAATGGTTTGTACGCTGAGTTTGTCGGTCTTTGTTGTCAACTGTTCGGGCGGATTAAATCTCTACGGAACCGATACCGATGCGCAACTTGGCAAACAAATGGACGATCAAATCCGCCAAAATGCTGCGGAATATCCCATTTTCAGGGGAAATCCTGCCGTGAAACAATATTTGCAAACGATGACCAACGAAATTGTGAAGTCCGAACACGTGCAGTATCGTGGGAAGTTTCCTTACGTTGTCGAGGTGATTCAGGACGACAAAACTATCAATGCGTTTTGTACGCCGGGTGGCTACATCTACGTTTACACGGGTTTGATGAAGGCTGTTGATAATGAGGCAACGCTGGCAGGCGTGATGGGGCATGAAATCGCCCACGCCGAGCGCCGGCACGGCACACAGCGCATGACCAAAGCGTACGGATTACAAATGATAGCACAAATCGCGCTAGGGCAGAATCCAAGCCAACTTGCGACAATCGGTGCAAATCTTTTTAGCGGTCTGGCGCTCTTGAAAAATAGCCGCATGGACGAAGAAGATGCCGATGTGTATTCCTTCAAATACTTGCAATCAACGCCGTGGTACCCGGGTTCGATTAAGTTCTTTTTCGAGAAAATCACGGCAGCTAGTGGCAGAGCGCCAAGCGGCTCACAATCAGCCATTGCGAACATTGCCACGAGTGTTGAGCGCTTGCTTTCCACGCACCCGCTTCCGCAAGACCGCATAGATGCTACAAACAAGCGCATCGAAGAAGCAAAATTACCGCCGCCAAGCGAAGCAAACTTGCGTGCGCAGCCTTACCAACAAATTAAACGAATGCTGCCCTAAAATCTATTCGGGACAAAAACGCGAAAAGGCTCATAGAATCGTTCTATGCGCCTTTTCTTTTGTGATTCACTGAATATCGTTGCACCATCGCCCGACAAGTCACTCGTTCCTGACTTTCTGCAATGATATTCCATCGCCATTTGCCCTTGTTTCTCGCCATTCATCGCCCCATCCCGCATTTCACCCCCCGAATCCTACCATTCGCCGAAAGCCGTGCAGTACCTTCCAAAACCGCACCGTATCTTGCGTGTAGTCAAAATGACACCAACTATTTTGGAGAACAATCATGCGAACACCAATACTACTTTTTACGATAATGGCACTGTTTCTTACTCTCAACGCAAGCAGCAGAGCGGCTTCTGCGACAAATGCCCAACGACTAATGACCAATGTGCCAATGACCAATGACCTCCCAAAGCGCATCATCACTGGCGTTATCGTGAACGAGCGCGGCGACTCGCTTGGCTACATCAGCGTCAAAGTGAAAGGCACGAAAACGGGCGGTGTGTCGAATTCAAAAGGCATTTTTACGATTGCAACCGACCTCAAAGGCGCACAAACGCTTGCTATCAAAAACCTCGCCTACGAACCGTTTGAACAAGAAATTATGCTTGAGGGCGATACAACCCGCATCACGATTCAACTTCTAACCAAAGTCGTAAATTTGAAAGGAGCAACAGTCTCCGCCAGCGCCTTTACATCGGGCGAAGTGGAAGGCGTAACGCTGAAGCCGCTTGAAATCTTGACCACGCCGGGCGCGGCGGCGGATATTTTCCGCGCCTTGCAGACCTTTCCGGGCGTAACCTCGCCGGATGAAGGCTCAGGGTTGGTGGTACGCGGTGGCGACATTACTGAAACCATAACGCTTATTGACCAAGCCAGTGTTGCTGCGCCCTACCGCGCTCAAGCACCGAATGGCGGCACGTTTGGCTTTATTCCACCGTTTTTTGTGAGCGGTACATTCTTCTCAAGCGGCGGTATGCCTGCCCGCTATGGCAATGCGCTTTCGGGCGTAGTCGCACTGGAAGGGCTGGGAATGCCGACGGGACAGCAATTTAACGCGACACTTTCCACCGGAGGAATTTCGCTGGGAGGTGCATCGGAACTGATTCCGGGAACGCTTGGCATTCGGGCTTCGGGGAATTATTCCAACACCGATATTCTCTTTCGCTTGAATGGTTTGCGCGAGCGCTTTACTCAGCCTCCCACCTCGATTGATGCCAATGTGAGCCTTGTTTGGAAGTATTCTTCCACTGGCAAAATCAAGTTTTTTAATTACGGCTCAAAAAACGGTTTGGCAACCTATTACGGCTTCGGCGATGCAAAGAACACCTTCAACACCGTACAAACTAACACGATTCACAACATTCAACTGACAGACGTTTGGCAAGATTGGGTCATCAAATCAAGTCTTTCCGCGAATACCGTCAGCAGCACCATTGACGAAGCGGATTTTGGTATTCAATCACGGCAACTCAACCTCAAAAGCCGCACTGATGCTGAAAAAGACCTCTCGGATTGGGTGCGCGTTCTGGCGGGCGTGGAAGCGGAATACGACGAATTAGAAGCTGCGAAAATCATTCGTAATCAAGGCAGCACTGATGCGCGGTACTCTTCTAAGGGTGGAGCGGTGCGGCTTGGTGGCTATGTGGAAACAGAAATGAAACTCACGCGGAATCTTTTGGCGGGCATCGGCATTCGGAGCGATTACCAAACTCTCACGCAAAATGTGGTCTTCGACCCGCGTGTTTCCTTGAAGTATGTGTTTTCGTCCAGTCTCAATCTCCGCGCTGCGTGGGGAATTTTTCACCAATTCGGTCGCCCCGAACAGCTCAGTACCGCGCTTGGCGGCAATCCCGAACTCAAAGCCCAACAAGCAACGCATTACATTTTGGGCGCAGAATATACCGAAGGCGACGCGCAAATTCGCGCCGAAGCATACCAAAAAATCTACGCAAACCTGATTCTACCAACAACGAGCGGTATTCCGCAAAATCTTGGGTACGGCTATGCGCGTGGTCTGGACTTTTTTGCAAAATATGGTGAGTATCTCAAAACCGATTTCAACGGATGGCTTTCCTACTCGTTTTTGGAGACAAACCGCTTGCAAGCACGCCGCACGGAGCAGGGAATTACTTACGAAGAGGGTGCAACGCCGTTTGACATTCGACACAATATCGTACTTGTCGCCAAAATGAGAGTTTGGGAAGGACTCAGCGTTGGCACAACGGCTCGGTACTCGACGGGACGAGCGCTTACGCCCATTGTTGGCGGAATGCGCTTTGTAGAAGGGAGATACACGTGGTTCGAGCCGATAGATGGAAGTGTAGGCTCAGAGCGGCTTCCCGACCAAATGCGCTTCGATGCCGATATTTCCTACTTTCTCCCTTTTACCGACAAAGCATTTATGGTCATTTTTGCCTCACTTTCCAATGCCACCGGACGCGCAAACGTTCTCGGATACACGTATTCCGCCGATTATTCCCAGCGCGAGCCGAATGTGAGTTTGAATAGGCAGTTTGTTTTCATTGGCGCGACAGCGACGGTGCGGTTTTGAGGAAGATTCCAAGAGATAGGTTTTATGCGGTTGGCGGAAGAAAACCGGATTTGTGAAGATGCTGTTTGATGCTTTCAAGCACTTTGCGCGATTGTTCTAACCGAAAGTAGGATTTCTCCTCTGTAATGACCTCGTAATAGGCATAATCAGCCGTTTGGCGGTCTTGAAGAAGTGTTCCAATGAATGCGCCAATCTCGCGTGAGATGATGCCTGTTTTGACAAATTCTTGACCGAATAAGCGGATTGTACCGTTGTGCGTACCAGCATTCATGCCTTTGGTGTAAAGCGCAGCTTCCATCGCATAGAATACAGTATAGTATGCTCTCGAAACAGCAAAATCATAGCCTTTGTTTGCCGCAAGCTGATGAGCCGCTTCCAACGAGCGTTCTGCTTTTTCTAAAATTACGCGTAAATAATCGGTAGAATCGGGCATTTCTTGAGCAGTCATAGCAGCACTCCGTCACGGCGAACATTAACAAACACTGGTTCAAACGGCATTGAGCTAAATATTGTTTCTGTTGTTGGGAAAAACCCAATAACCACATTAAAGTCAATCAATGCAGAAACCCAGATTTCAGCAAGTGCTTCATCATCAGTATTCATGCGCTTTTCCAGCAAGACCAGCACATCATAATCCGAATCCTCGTCCGCATCGCCCCGCGCACGAGAACCGAACAAAATCACCTGCTTCAAACGCGCACCAAATGTGGCTTGAAGCTGTGTTTTGATGAAGGTAGTAATATCTTGGTTGTAGCTCATATTGACAAAATATCATTTTTTTCTCACTTTTCACTTTTCGGAGTTTTTACCCATGCGTACTATTCTCACAACCCTAGCAGTGATGCTGCTTACAAGTACATTTGCCATTGCACAAAGCGATGATGTAGTTTTGAAAGCGAAAGATGCTGTACAGAAAGCCGCTATTACAGGCGACGCAACTGCTCTCAAAGCCGCGCGGGAACTGGCTCAAACGGCTGTTTCTCAAACGACAGAATCAAATAAAAAAGCCGCCGCGCTGTATTTTGTCGGCTATGCACATTACAGCCTCGTAAACCTCCCAAGCGAGAAAGCATCCAGCGAACAGAGTGCCGATGCGGGAATTACGGCGCTGGAAGAGGCGGTCAAACTTTATCCTGCTTTTGCCGATGCGCACGCGCTTTTAGGCAGCCTCTACGGGCAAAAGGCTGGAGGCGGCATGATGGCGGGTATGAAGTATGGTCAAAAATCGGCGGTAACGATGGAGCGTGCTATCACGCTGCAACCCAAAAACCCGCGTATTCTCATGCTCGAAGGCATATCACTCTATTTCAAACCCGCAATGTGGGGCGGTGATAAACAAAAAGCTCTCGCCAATCTCCAACGTGCCTGCGACCTCGCCGAACAAGGAGCGTGTGCCGCAAAAGAAGCAACCATGCCTGATTGGGGACACGCCGACGTTTTTGCATGGAAAGGTATGATGTTTGCAAAAGAAGAAGATCTTGATAATGCCAAAGCCGCCTACGAGCGGGCGTTGCAGGTACAACCGAATTACGCTTGGGTGAAATACGTGCTTTTGCCAAAACTGAGCGCGAAGTAAGATTACATCAACCCCAAAAAATATACCATGAAAATCATATCACAATACACACTTTCACAACACACACTTTGCCGAATAATGTTTTTTCTGCTGCCTGTGATGATAGCGTTTCGCAGTGTCAATGCTTACGCCAAGGCAGATTCTAGCGGCATTTCAAGCGATGCGCCCGAAAACAGAATCCTTGCCGGAACGCGCTGGGCACCATTTATTTCATCATCGCCGGAAACAAGCCTGATTATGGGCGCACAGGTCACACATTTTTGGCGACCAATCTTGCAGCCCGACTCAGAGCGCCCTTCCAGCATAGCACTGACGGGGCTTGTGAGCCTACGCGGGCAATGGCGCATTAGTTCGCAATACGACCTCTATTTCAATGATTTCACATGGCGACTCTTCGGAAACATAGGTTTTGAGCGGTTTCCATTGGACTTTTTTGGTGTCGGTGTTCATTCTTTGAGTAGCCCAAGTGAGCGCTATACGCCGGAAACATGGCGTGGAAGCGTCAATGCGGCATACCGACTGCTGCGCACACCGCAAGGGGCAGGTTTGAGCGCAGGTGTACGCTACGAAGCCCGTGCAGACCGTATTTTGAGCCGTGCGTCCCAAGGAATATTGGAAAGCGAGAATATTACAGGCGCAAATGGCGGCGTAATGAGCGGTGTGGGAGGTTTTATCGTCTTTGATACGCGAGATAACGTCTTTTCATCGTGGAGTGGTGCGTACATCGAAGCGCAAAGCACAGTATTTACGCCGTTTCTGGGATCGTCGTTTTCGTTTCTGCGGCATAGCGTGGATGCGCGGTATTTTCAGCCCATCAGCCTTTTTTCGATGACGCATATTCTGGCATTGCAAGGCGGTTTGACGGTGATTGATGATAGGAATAACGGCACAAACACTGCTTTGAATGCGCCATTTTACGCATTGCCATCGCTGTCTCCCTTGCGTGGTATGTTGATTGGACAGTTCGCAGACCGCACGGCGGCTTTTGTTCAGGCAGAATACCGTGTGCCGTTTTTGGAGATATTTGAAGCCGTCGCTTTCGTTGGCGCGGGAACAAGCAGCCCTAACTTGGAAACGCTGACTCAAAGCCGCTTACAGGCTATTGCGGGCGGTGGAGTACGATTCTTTTTCGATCCCAATGAACGGCTGGGAATCCGCTTGGATATTGGTGTGCCGATTGGCGGTACACCGCGTCTGTACTTCACCTTTGGCGAAGCGTTTTAATTGAAAAGACAGATCAATTTATTGGATTTGCCCAATGCAGATTTTTCCGTAGATTCCCTGTATGATACCTCAACGCACCATCGCTTCCATCTGGCTCGGACTGATGCTCTATGCAGCAGTCCAAGCCTTTTTTGTTGCGCGGTCAGGTTCTGCCCCGTTTGTGGGTGTACTTATCTACAATCTCGTTGCAGAGCATTTTCGTTTTGTGTCAATTATAGCAATGGTCTGGCTTGCATGGAGATATGTCCACGCATGGCAGCAATGGCGTCAAATTCTAACCTATGCGCTGTGGGCAGTGATAACATCATTTGCTTTGATTGCAATAAATCTTGGTGTGTTAAAAATTTTGGAACGGGAGCAAGGTTTTATCAGCATTTGGAATAACAAACATTGGATACTTCTACAAAATTTTTTGGAAAACGCGCTCGTTATTGCGGGGTTTGTTGTGGCGCAATATCGCCATGAAATCAGGCAACGTGAGGAGCGTGAACGCGAATTACGTTTGCTTAATACGCAAATGGAACTCGCAGCGCTTCGCGCCCAAATAAATCCCCATTTTTTGTTTAATGCTCTGAACACCGTCAACGCGCTGGTGGGAGCAAATCCAGAGCAAGCGCGGCGTGTGTTGGAAATGCTGGCGGATTTGCTCCGCTACACGCTCGAAAGTGACAAGCGTGATGTGGTGCGCCTCAGCGAGGAATTAGACTTTGTGAGAAAATATCTTGCTATTGAGCAAGAGCGTTTCGGGAAACGCCTCCGAACCCGCATCGAAGCTGACGAAACACTTTTGGATGCACACATTCCACCCATGCTCATTCAGCCACTCGTGGAAAATGCCGTCAAGCACGGGATTTCGCCCAAAGCAGTTGGTGGAACAGTAACGGTGCGGGTTTTCAAGGAGGCAGATGGCAAGAGGCTTTCTGTGGAAGTGGCGGATGACGGTGCTGGCATGAAAGCGGTGAAGAGCTTTCATGGCGGGGCTTCCACAGGAATTGGGCTTGCGAACACGGATGCGCGTTTGCAAAAACTCTTTGGCAAAGACTCCGCGCTGCATATCGAAAGCTCCGAACACGGCGTAATGGCGAGGTTTTCTGTTCCTCTGGCTCTGCAAACTCAGCATTCAACACTCATCACTCAACACTAAAAAAATGATTCGCCTCATTATCGCCGACGACGAACCACCCGCACGAATGCTGCTCCGCGAGTATTTGAGCGGTGTTCAGGACGTGCAGATTATTGGTGAAGCAGAAAATGGCGCGGAAGCCGTTGCTACTATCAATGCACTCAAGCCCGATGCAGTCATTCTGGATGTGCAGATGCCCGAACTGACGGGCTTTGACGTTCTGGAACGGCTTGAAGTCGTGCCGCACGTGATTTTTTCAACTGCCTACAACGAGTTTGCCGTCCGCGCATTTGAAGAAAATGCAGTCGATTATTTGATGAAACCCTACAGTCGTGAACGATTCACCCGTGCCATTGCAAAGCTGCAAGAGCGCTTGAATACTGCTTCGGCAAGCCTTTACCACTTGGAAGCACTTTCGCATCTTCTCACCAATTTCCCCACCGCACAAGTACCAAGCAATCAAGTGCCACTTTCCCGGCTCATGGTTCGGAGCGGCAGCCGCATCATTCCTATTGCCGCAGACGATATTGTCTGGATAGAAGCGGCGGAAGATTACGCTCTTCTGCACACGGCACAAGGAAAATTCACTGCCGGCACAGGCATCGGCGAACTCGAAAAACGGCTCGATAGCCACGTCTTTATGCGGGTTCACCGCTCGGCAATCATCAACACGCATTGCATCAAGCACGTGGAAACCGATGCCAATGGGAATTTGACCGTAATATTGACAAATGCAGCAAAAGTGAAAGTAAGTCGCTCGTACACCGCACAAATACGGGGTTTGATCGTGTAGTTCACAAACATTTACTGTAATCATTCAGGTATCCTTCCACTCAAGCTACTTCTCCGCTATCCAGTAGATTTTTACCATACTTTTTCTTCGTCGTATTTACAAAGTTTATAGAATTTTTTAATTTTTATTGACTTTTATTGTTAAAAAAAGTAGATTGCAGCCGCTTAAAACTAAACTATTTTAACTTTTTGTATTTACTACTTGAGGATGAACGTATGAAACGATTCCCATACTATTTCTTGAAAGCCGCTCTACTACTCTTGGTTGCTTCGACAATGGGGCAACAAATCTGGGCGCAGGACAAAAAACCAACGCCGCCAACGATTACCTTTTCGGGGTATGTTGATGCTTATTACGCCTTTGATAATGACGCAACAGTCTTGCAAGGACAGCCCACGGGAGCGCGTCAATTCTCGTTTTTGGGGTATGTCCGCAATCAATTTAACCTGAACACGGCGCAGATTACTGGGACGGTTGCTCACGAGGATTATCGGGCAGCACTTACTGTTGCATATGGTGATTTGCGCAATTCCGCATATGTGCCGCTCACCCGCTACAATACGCTCCAACAGGCAAATGGCGGCTTTCGCATCGTTGATAAACTGTGGTTCGATGGCGGCTTTTTTATGACGCACATTGGCGGAGAGAGCCTCCTGCCGAAAGATAACTGGTTTACACTCTACTCTTTTGCCACAACCAACGAACCATTCTATCAAGCTGGTGCAAGACTTTCGTATGAGGGAAGCCTGATTCAGGCTCAAATCCATCTTCTGAATGGCTACGGTATTTTTGAGGATAATAACGCCAACAAATCCATCGGTTGGTTCTTTGGTATCACACCGTCATCCCAGTTTTCCGCACTTCTTACTGGCATTGCCGGGAACGAACAGCCCACCGGAACACCCGAAGCAACACGCATTTACAATGACCTTGTTCTCACCTACCAGCCCTCGGATGCTCTAACGGTGCGGGCAGAAGTAGATTATGCTCTTGAGGAAATGCCAACACTGAATCGCCAATGGGGTACATATCTAGCAAGTTTTTTAGCGCTGCGATATGCGATTACACCGAGTGTTTTTGCCTCCGGGCGCTTTGAATACGTTGCGAATGCGAACGGCGCAAATGGTGATGTTGGCATTATTACGCCCGCACTTCGTGGAACAGGGTACTCTGTATCGGTGGAGTATCGCCCTGTTGCGAATTCGTACATTAGAGCCGAAGTGCGAGCGCTGACACTAGAAAACAAATACACACTCTTCCGTGATGCGTCTGACCGCCCAACGAGTTCGCGTCTTGAAGGCGTAGTTAGCCTTGGGGTATGGTTTTAAGGAAGAAATGTAACTATTCAGATATTACCCCGTCGGGCGGCTTTTTTGCTGCTCGACGGGTTTTTGTTTTCGTGGCACTTCCATTGATTAACCAATAATTGAACATCCCGCCGTGCATGGCTTTTTTCCTGAGACGTGGTATATTGCGGGGCGATTTCTGTACCACTTTCATCATCATCAATCTATGCGTATCAGTATTTTTCTGTTTATTGCTTGCTGCGCCCTGATTCCAAGCGCTCTGCAAAGCCAAGATGCAACAGAGCGTCCATCACCGGAACGCCCATCATGGGTTCCGCGAGGGCTGCTTTTTCAGCCGCTTCGGGCAAATATCATCGAATCACGTATGGGCGGATTGGTCAGCGTTCTGCCGCAAACACCGCGTCCTGCCTTGCGTTTGGATATTGGGCATTCGATTGACCTTTTCGTATTCAATCGTGGAAATGTTCTACCTACGGACACAGCGCAGACAGCGCCCGAAGTGCGCTTAGGAGCAGACTTTTTCACCTTTACGCGCCTCCGCTCGGAGATAAATTTTCGCTTTCCTGTCGAAACCACTGATTTCTTTTTTGGTGTCAATGCCAGTGTCAAAGCGCCTTTTGCCGATGGTTCTTCGCTTTCGGGGCGTTTGCGGGTTGCCCATATTTCGGCGCATTTGGTGGACGGCTATCCGCAATATCAGGAAACCTTTGTCTATAGCCGCGAGTTTGTGGATGCTGTTGCCGCGTTTTCCCCGGCAACTTCATTTGGCACAGTGAGGTTTTATGCGGGTGCAAGCCTCCTTTTTCACTCCATTCCCGATTTTTTCGGTACGGCAATACCCCAACTAGGCGTAGATGCCACGATACCACTTCTAGGGCTTCATTGGCTCAGTCTTTGCGCGGGATACGATGCAAAAATATTGACCGTGAGCGGCGCAACAAGCCTTGCGCAAAGCGCCCAAATCGGCGTGAAAATTGGCGAGAAATTTGGGCATGGTGTCTTGCTGTCGGCATATTGGTACGACGGCGTGAGTCTGCATGGAATGTTCTACAAGCAGCGTGATAGCTATGTTGGAATAGGTTTTCAAATTGAGTAATGCACACCATAATCAGCAAAAAATCCCGCTTGAAGATGCAATCATGCTCTGCAAGCGGGATTTTTTCTGAGACTATCGGCGAATAATTATTTTCCGGGCGTAAACGACACAAGCGTTCTACGCTCTCCATTAAATACACTTGGACCAACAAGGGGGACGTTAAAGACAACCGTATTGATTTGACGGCGCAGCAGTGTACGTGGTGTGCTGTTTTCTGAGGGAATACCGTAATCATACTCACTCTGAATAGTCGGAATGGTTAGATTACCAAGAAGAGGTATCGTTAGTCGAAGACCAATAGTCTGGGATTGCCGATGAACACTATAGGTGGTGTTATTCAGAGAAAGGCTTGTTTTTCCGAGACCTTTTCCGCCAATCGTCGCGGCAATACCAATACTGCCAACAGGTTGGACGTTAATATTCGCGCTAAATGATGTTGTCGAGAAATCTTGTGAGCTTGCGGCATCTTTTAGATCACCGAGTTTAATCCATTGCGATTGAAATCCCGTTAAACTTACCCCGGCAAGATTAAAACTGCCTGAGCCGCCCAAAAACTGAGCGATCGCACCAGTATCAAAAAACCAATAAATCTCGTTATTGGCAACACGGTAATAGCTGGAATCAAGACTCGCAAGGCGTGTTGTCGAACCACGATCAAATGTTGAGTCAATCACCAACACGGCATCATTTTGACCACCAATAGAACGGTTTGTTGCAATCACTGTGCTTGTTACGCGAAAAACGCTATCACGAATCGGATTGTTGGCGCTGTCCAAGGTCACTTTCTGGTAAACAGTGTAGTCACCTGTTTTGAAGCCAAATTGTTCACCGGTAGGTGCCGTTGGGGTACAGGCTGCCATCGCAATAGCAAGGATTGCGAAAGCGCCGAGAATTTTGAAGAATTTCATAAAAGGAGGGGAAAAGTGAACGAAAAAAGCCTTGCAAGGCGCATCAGAAGACGATACTTGCAAGGCTTGGAGACAATCAATTACACATTAGTCAATTTTGCCATATTTGAGCGTACATCGTCTGCCGATTTATTCAGAGCAGCTTGCTCGTCGGCAGAAAGTTTGATTTCAAAAATGCGTTCCATACCGTTTTTGCCAATGACAATCGGCACACCGCAGACAACATCTTTTTGACCATATTCGCCTTCAAGCCAAACGGCACTTGGAAGAATGCGGCGTTTGTCTTTGATGATACATTCTGCCATTTCGACTGCCGATGCCGATGGCGCATAGTACGCGCTGCCTGTTTTGAGCAAGCCGACAATTTCTGCACCACCGTTGGCAGTGCGCTTGACAATTTCGTCAATGCGGTTTTGTGGCATAAGTTCGGCAAGCGGCACACCCGCAACCGTTGTGAAGCGTGGGAGCGGAACCATCGTATCGCCGTGTCCGCCCAAAACAAATGCGTTGATGTCCTCGACCGAAACGCCAAGTTCCATCGCAATAAACGTGCGATAACGAGCCGAATCCAGCACGCCCGCCATGCCTAAAACTTTATGGCGTGGCAGCCCCGTAGCTTTCAGCGCAACGTAAGTCATTACATCAAGCGGATTGGAAACGACGATAAAAAACGCATTGGGAGATTTCGCGTACGCCTGTTCGATACAGGATTTCACGATTTCTGCATTTTTGAATAACAAGTCGTCGCGGCTCATACCGGGCTTGCGGGCGAGTCCGGCGGTCATAATCACAATGTTTGAGTCTGCGGTTGCATCGTAGGAGTTCGTGCCGGTAACGCGAGTGTCCGAGCCGATAACAGGCATTGCTTGAAACATATCCAAGCCCTTGCCCTGCGGCAAATCTTCGACCACATCCACGATGACAACTTCGTGAGCGAGTCCATCGTAAGCGATTTTCTGAGCGGCGGTTGCGCCGACATTTCCTGCGCCGATAACAGTAATTTTCATAACGGTAGGTATGCGAAATTTGAAATAAATGAAGTGGATTATCGTTGATGTGAAAGCGCACTGTGCGCAAGAGATTTGCAAGTTACGCGCTTTTTCAGAAATTTGCGCAAAGGTTTTCGCATTTACGAAAAATTTTGCTCTCTTCTCACCACCACCCATTTCGCAAATGCTTTTTCCCTTCACACTCGACTCACCAACGATTCTTGTTCTCTTGGCGTTGGCAGCGTGGTTTGTCTTTTTTACCATCGTTGGCATAAACGGACTTTCGCTCAAGAATTTGCGCCAAAATGCGTTCGCCCAACCAATAGTATTGCCACGCCTCAGCGTCATCGTCGCGGCGTGTAATGAAGAAAAAACTCTCGAAAAGGCTCTCCAATCCTTGCTTGCCACCGATTATCCCGATGTGGAGTTTCTTATTGTCAACGACCGTTCGACCGATGGGACAGGCGCGATTATTGACCGTATAGCGTTTCACGACAAGCGCGTTAAGCCGTTGCATATCGCAGTGCTTCCTGATGGCTGGCTTGGCAAAGTTCATGCCCTGCACACCGCATCCAAAGAGGCTTCTGGTGAATTTTTGCTTTTTACCGATGCCGATATTCACTTTGCGCCCGATGCTCTCACGCTTGCCCTTTCCCTTGCTGAAGCGCAACACCTCGACCATCTTGTCGTTGTTCCCGAAACCCGCAAGCCCGCTTCTTCCAATGTTTGGCAGCAGTGGTTGGTGTCGGTCACTATTGCGGGATTTGCATCGCTGTTTCTTTTTAGCCTGCGCTTGCGAAGCCTCCGCAATCCACAATCATCGGCATTTGTCGGAGTGGGCGCTTTTAATCTCGTGCGTACAAGCGCTTTTCGGAAAACGTTGGGTTTTGAATGGCTTAAAATGGAAGTTATTGACGACCTTGGTCTGGGAATGATGATGAAACGCTCCGGTGCGCGGTGCGATGCCGCAAACGGTGTCGGGGTGCTGCATTTGGAGTGGTATGCCACCTTTGGCGAGATAGCGCACGGCTTTGAGAAAAATTTCTTTGCGGGGTTCGGGCGCTATCGCTGGCGCGTGATGCTCTGGCGGGTGTCGCAGATTGCCGCGATGGTGCTGCTGCCTTATCTTGCGGCGTTGTGGGCGCTTTGGGCGCATGGAAACATGGTTCTGGTCGGTCTGGTGCTGTGTGTCCATTTTGTGTTGCCACTACTGGCGACCTTGGTGATGCGAAAACGGCTGCCGCTTGAGCCGATATTTTTTGCCACGATGCCGCTCTCCTTCCTTTTGACCATCGCTCTGATGCTGCGTTCAGCGTGGCAAACTACGCGCAAGGGCGGAATTGCCTGGCGCGGGACGTTCTACCCGCTTCAAACCTTGCGGAAAGAGCAGCGCGTTCAAATGTAAACCAACAATATCGCTACTCGGCAGTTATAGATTACCCCTATTCCATGTCGTTTCGCCCCAAACTTGTTGTGCATCTGCAAAGAAACTGTTACTTTTGTACAAGTATCTTCTCCAACAACCTTTTACACGGCGAAGATATTCTCTCAACAACGACTCAAATATATTTTTCACCATCCTCATTTCTAGGAATTGTCATGATGACACGCACATTCAAAACCCTCGCTTTCGCTATGACCTTCGCGGTTATGCTCCCCGCTCTCGCGTTCTCGCAAGGCGATGAAATTTTCAAAGTGATTGCTTGCAAAGGCAAAATCACGCTCAAGCGCACACAGAAACTCGTCACCGTTGGCTCCGGCTTAACCTCGACCGATTTGCTCAGTATGGAGGGACCCGTCTATCTCGGCTTGGTTCACAAAAGCGGTAAAGCTGTCGAACTCCGCAGCGAAGGCTCTGTCATGGTGAAAGACCTCTTGAAAAATGTTTCCGAAAAATCTAATGGGATGGACAAACTTGTTGGTTTCGTTGTTAATTCGGTCAAAGGCGCTGAGGAAGGCAAAAATATCAAGAGCGCAAGCGTGGAAATGTCGCTGAACGTCAACAAACTCCGCCTTATTTCGCCACGCACCACCAAAACGATTGATGACGAAATGACCTTTACGTGGCACGGTTCGGTAGATGGCAAACCAGCAAACTATCTTTTCACCATCACCGACGCAAGCCAAACCGTTCGCTTCAAAAAAGAATTGACCGAAACACAGTTGGCAGTGAATTTGAAAGCGTTGAATTTGGAAAAAGACCGTTGCTACTACTGGAGCGTCACGCAGACCAACGCGCAAGTTCCTGCGGAAAGCTATTGCTTCTACGTGATGAACGAGGCAGAAACGGCATCCTTGAGCGGTCAGCTTCAGGCATTGCGTCAAGAGCAAGGCACACAAGCTGGCGCATTGGATAAATTGATGCTGGGTGCGTTCTACGAGCAAAACGGCTTGACGTACCGCGCAATGACGGCGTACAAAGATGCAGCAACAATAGGCGGCGATGTAGAAATCTTCAATGATTCCTACCGCGAGTTTCTTCGCCGCACGGGTGTTGATTATGAGACCATGAAATTGATGGTGAAAGAGCAGAAATAAGAAAACATTTGCCCTTTGCTGCCGAAATAGTTTGAAATCACCGAGAAGACTTGTAAATTTGCAAGTCTTTTCGGTTTTTTTATGGCTTCCGAAGCCTCAAAGCCTTGTCAATTCTTGCTTCCATTCCTTACAACGGCAATTCGTATAAATTTTTTTCACTCAAACTTCTTGTAACAAGCTATGAATATCCACGAGTACCAAGCAAAAGCGCTGCTCCGCAAATATGGCGTTCCTGTGCCGACGGGTCATGTTGTCCATTCGCCTGAGCAGGCAGGGGAGATTGCGTTCAAAGAATTCGTCCAAAAAGGGCATAAAGTCATTGTGATCAAATCACAGATTCATGCTGGCGGGCGCGGCAAGGGCGTTGTGCATGATGTTGCCTCCGGCGCGGCTCAAGAAATAGACGGCAAGCAGGTTCGCGGTGTATCGGTGCTGTTGGAAGGGAACCTTGCTGACCGTGCGTACAAAATTGCAAAAGCAACTATTGGTAATAAACTTGTTACGATCCAAACCGGTAGCGAAGGAAAAATCGTTCGCCGAATGTTCATCGAAGAAGGCATGAACATTGCCAAAGAGTATTATTTAAGCATTTTGCTTGACCGCCAAACCTCACAAAACCTCATCATGGCTTCTACCGAAGGCGGCATGGAGATTGAGGAAGTCGCAGAACATCATCCCGAAAAAATTCTCCGCGAATATGTTGACCCCGTAACGGGTTTTCGCGCATTCCAAGCACGTCGTTTGGGCATGGGACTTGGGCTTGCGGGCGATGCACTCAAAAGTTTTGTCGATTTCATTCAAAAACTCTACCGCGCTTACGAGGAAATGGACTGCGCAATGCTTGAAGTCAACCCGCTTGTGCGCACAGGCGACGATAAATTTATCGCTCTCGACGCAAAAGTGACCTTCGACGACAACGCTATCTACCGCCACCCTGATTACGCCGAACTCCGCGACCTCGAAGAAGAAGAGCCGCTTGAGATTGAGGCTTCCAAATACGACTTGAACTATATCAAACTTGATGGTAACGTGGGTTGTATGGTCAATGGCGCTGGCTTGGCAATGGCGACGATGGACGTAATCCAGCTCGCTGGTGGCAAACCCGCGAATTTCTTGGACGTAGGGGGTGGAGCGAATGTTCATCGCATCTCCAACGCATTCCGCATCATGCTTTCCGACCCGAATGTGAAAGCTGTTTTTATCAATATTTTCGGCGGTATCGTGCGCTGTGACCGTGTGGCTAACGGTATTATCCAAGCCTCGAAAGAAGTGAGTTTGAATGTGCCGTGTATTATTCGCTTGGATGGCACAAATGCCGTAGAAGCGCGTCAAATCTTGGAGAAATCCGGTTTGACGTTCTCCGTAGGTTCGACGCTGGAAGAAGCAGCCCGGAAAGTTAAAGAGACGGTGGATAAACTCTAAACAGTCCCGTCAATAGCTATGAGAGCCTTGTTTGAAGCATTTTTTAATGTACAAACAAGGCTCTTTTTATTGCTTGTGAAATAGAAACCTTTCCAATCATCTTTTTGAAAAACTATGCTCAAACGTGCTTTTCTCTCAGGTTTGATGCTGCTTGGCGCATTGCTGCCTCTTGCAGCGCAAGAAACCAATCCTTTGCAAAACATGGGTGCTGCGCAAAGCGAGGTCTCCAATCGGCTTGGTGTTGCGCTTGGTGTTCTTGGTGCTACTAGCGGCGGCTCATCGGCGCTCTTGTCGGCAACCTACACGCGGTCAATTCTTCAAGGTGTGGAAATGGAACTCTCCTTTCAGCAATCCGCGTATTCTGTCGCCTTCGGCAGTCCACCATCGCAAAGCAGTGTTTCTGACTACTCCATATTCTTTCGGAATTATTCAACTATTGATGGTACGGTGATGCTTGCGCCATTCAGTAGCGGCTTTTTATCGGGATTTCGTTTTGGTGCGGGCGCGACATTTCAATTTCGCTGGCAAGGGACTGTCGGAACGGCGCTACCATCTCTCCCCTTACGACTTGACTCGCTTCCCGCACTTCGCACCTATCCGCCTTCGGCATACGCATATAGTAATGGCTTGGTGTTTGGCGGGCATCTGAAAATTGATTATGTTATTCCCTTGTCGAAAATGGTTGATATTGGCTTGCGGACACAGGGACACTTTTTGTTACTCCGCCTGACGGGTGATGACCCGGTAAAAGTGTTTGCCGATGCGACAGGCTCTGCGAGTATTTTCCTTCGCGTGGGCTTTTAATGATATGCACAATACCATAACAAGAAAGCCCGTTTTCCCCTGAACGACGGGCTTTTGTATTCCCGAACCACCATGAACACCTCATCACCACAAGCCTCCACAAAAACTGCCTCGCTGCTGGATGTGCAGCAGTTCCAAACCTATACCTACTGCCGTATTACCGAAGGGCGTTGTACGCTCAGTGATGCCAGCGCCTACGAAGCCGCACAAATACTTCTGTTTGCTGGCTTGGAAGCATCCGCTCACAAGCGTCTTACAGTGGATATGGCAGCAGTGGAAGAATATGACTCCTACGTGGTTATTTGGCTGGCAACGGCAAAGCGTTTTTGCAAAGAGCGTGGAATTGTGCTGGATGTACAGTATATTCATGAGCAAATGCAAGATTTTATCACGCTTTTGGAGCGCCCTTTACTCGAAAAGCACGTCGAACCGCCAGCAGAAACATCGCTCCACCGCTACGTGGAAAGCGTCGGCGAGGCGACGCTTCAAGTCTGGGCGGACGTGCGATTTTTTGTTGAGTTTTTTGGTGAATTTTTTATCAATCTGACGTACTTGATTCGTGCGCCACGCTCCATTCGTTGGAGTGATTTTCCGGCACAAGTCACCAAAGCGGGAGTGAGCGCTCTGCCGATTGTTGCTTTGGTAGGTTTTTTGATGGGCGTTATTGTCGGCTATCAAGGCGCAATGCAGCTTGCACAGTTTGGTGCGGAAATATACCTAGCGGACATGGTTGCGATTTCGATGGCACGAGAATTAGCACCTCTTATGACGGCAATTATCGTTGCAGGGCGCTCCGGTGCTGCCTTTGCTGCCGAAATTGGCACGATGCAGGTTGCCGAAGAGATTGACGCACTCACCACGATGGGTTTCAATCCTATGCGTTTCCTTGTGATGCCGCGTGTGGTGGCGGTGGTCTGCGTGATGCCACTTTTGGTGCTGTTTTCTGATATTGCCGGAATGTTTGGCGGTTTGCTCATTGGCATTGGAGCGCTAAAACTCAGTGTGAGTGGGTATTTGAACGAAACAAAAGTTGCACTCACCGTTGCACATTTAGCAAGCGGTTTGCTGAAAAGTGTCGTGTTGGGCGCGGTGATTGCTCTTGTCGGCTGTATGCGCGGTTTTCAGGTGCGCGGCGGTGCTGAGAGTGTTGGGCATTTTACGACATCGGCAGTGGTGAGTGGTATATTTTTAATTATTTTGCTGGATGCAATTTTTACGGTTATTTTTCAGGCGATTGGTTTGTAAAATTTTTCCTTTGCCACTGCTTATGCGTAAACACTTGATAAAACTACTCATTATTGTCTTGGCAATGATGCTATTGCATACCACTCTCTCTGCTCAAAAGCCTCTTGAGAACTCGCTGTTATGGCGAATTTCGGGCAAGAAATTGACACAGCCTTCTTATTTGTACGGCACTATTCATCTGATTTGCGTGCAGGATTTCATCTTGCGTGGGCAGACTATTGAGGCAATGAATAAATGTCAACGCATCGCCTTTGAAATGGATTTTTTTAATAAGCAAGATATGACCAATGCGCTACAGCAATATATGCTCACCGATACCGATAGCTATAAGCGCTGGCTAGAGGAAAAGGATTATCAGCGCCTCCGACATTTTATGACGACAACGCTTTTCATCCCTGATAGTATCTGGACAAAGACCCGCCCGCCACTTCTGGTACGTCGAATGATAGGAAAGATGCTTGATTGCATGAAAACAGGTGCGGAGGACGTTGTTATTGGGGTTTCGAGACGCGATAACGAAACACGCGGCTATAACCATGAATTTACCGGACTAGAAACCACCGAAGACCGCACAAAACTTGGGGTAACGGCACCCAAGTTTGATTCTCTTCTCACACAAAGTATCGTTGCGATGATACCATATTGGAAGAAAATCCAAGCAGATTTACGAAGAGCGGCACAAGAGTACAAAGCAGAAAACATCATTGGTACAATGCAATCCCTTGCCAGCGAGCCTCTACTTGCCAGCCAACCTAGCAGCAAGGAATATACCAAGACGCTTCTTGATGCCAGAAACAAATTATGGCTGCCACGCATTGAAAAAATGATGACGGCAAAGCCGACATTTTTTGCTGTCGGTGCGGGGCATTTGGTTGGAGACAATGGCGTGATAATGCTTCTGCGTAAGCAAGGCTACACCGTCGAGCCGATAACGAAGCGTGAACAGGTTATTGGTCGTACACAAGGCAAATAGTTTTTCCCATTCTCTTTTAACAACGAATCGCCATGAATATTCTTGCCCGTTTTTGCATAGTTCTCATTCTCTGTACGTTGGAAGTACCTCCTCTTGCGGCTCTTCCTCAATTTTCCTTATTAACTGGAAATCGCTGCTTGACGTGCCACGTGAACGCACAAGGTGGCGGCATTCGCAGCGAACTGGGCTGGTATGTCGCCAAAGACGCATCAATGCTGAATCCGAAGGATATTCCGCTTCTGCGCGAACTCTATGCGTTGGATGGCGAATCGAATAGCTATATTGACGGGCAACTTACGATTGGCATGGATTTGCGTGGGCAGATGACTCGCTCACCTATACGAGATGCTGCGCCTCGAAAGTTTTTCCCGATGCAATTAGCGCTCTACGGCGCATTAAAACTGAATGGATTGGAGTGGTTGACCCTAGAAGGCGGCTTCGATGCGGCTTCGTTATGGGAGTCTGCACGGGGAACGTATCGGGGGCAATCCGGTTGGACGGCTTCAGCGCTGATTCAGCCCGGCATTACACTGCCGCTCTTGCGTGTTGGGCATTTCCAGCCCACCATTGGTGTTCGCTACGACGACCACACCATGCTCATTCGTCAGGTGGCGGGTGCTTTTCCAAAACCGCTCATTCCGCCGATGTATGCGGATTGGGGTGCAGAACTGCAATATGACGGCTTGCAATGGCTTTCGCTCTCGGTAGGCGCATTTTTACCGCAAAATTTATCGGCTATCAATACGGAATACCGTGATGGTTCGTTTGGCTCTATTATCGGCAATACCATCGCGCCGGATTCTTCCTTTGCCCGTCAACTCCGCTCGCCAACACTAACGGGACGGGTAAAATTCTGGCTTCGCACCGAAGATCATGCTCTGAATTCCTACCTCGGCTCGTCGATTTTGGCGAATGGTAATCTCCAAATGCTGAGTATATTTGCGGGCGTAGGCTTGACGGATAAACTTTCGCTGATGGGTGAGTATCTGATAGCGGATGTTAGCAAGAGTTTTTCTGCCCGCAATTGGACGTTGGAACTGACCTATCGCCCCTTTGCGTGGCTCTATCCCTACGTGCGCTATGAACAAGGGCGCACAGAGTCATTGGTCAACATCAATGAAAAAAATACGACTTTTGCTAATAATCTGACCGTTGGGGTGCAGTGGTTTCCGCTGCCCTACATCGAACTCCGCCCCGAATGGCGTTTCTACGACAATGAGCGCGTTACTGCCACGCGGTGGAATCTTCAAGTTCATTTCTTTTATTGAAAAGACCAGATTGATAAAACCGCCTTTTCTTCATTCCATCTCGTAAGTATCATGGACACAACCAGTACATTGGCAATGGCAATGGGGTCATCGTGGCTTTCTGGCGTGAATCTTTACGCAACAGTCGCCACGCTTGGCTTGTTGGGACGTTTTGCGCACGTTCCTTTGCCGGGCAGTTTGGACGCTTTGACGAATTGGTGGGTTATTGGTATTGCCGGAGCGATGTACTGTGTAGAATTTGTTGCCGATAAAATTCCTGCCGTTGATACGGCGTGGGATGCCATTCACACCTTTATTCGTGTTCCGGCGGGTGCGGTATTGGCGGCGGCGAGTGTCACGACGTTTGATTCAACAATTCAGACGATTGCGCTCCTTATCGGCGGTGGTTTGGCATTAACGTCGCACACCACCAAAGCCACCACCCGTGCTGCCATCAACACCAGTCCCGAACCCGTCTCCAATATCGCCGTCAGCGCAGCAGAGGACGTGCTGACAATCGGCGGCGTATCGCTGGCGGTGTACTATCCGATGGTAATGATTGCCGTTGTTGTCGTCGGCGTTGTTGCGGCATTTATCATTATTCCCAAACTTATCGGTTATTTGCGGCGTGTTATCGGTTTTGTGGGAAATTGGCGAGAGAAATTGCGTAATTTATAGCACCCGTTGAGCAACGGTTTTTGTTTCATTTTTATTCAGAGGAGAGACGTAATGGGTATTATTTCTTGGATTGTTTTTGGCTTAATAGCTGGGGCGCTGGCAAAATGGATTATGCCAGGCAAAGATCCGGGCGGTTGGATTATTACGAGCATCATCGGTATTGCCGGTGGCATTCTGGGCGGTTGGATTGGCACATTTTTGGGCTTTGGCGATATTTCGGGCTTCAATCTTCGCAGCTTTGGTCTGGCAATCGTTGGCTCATTGGTGTTGTTGGGTGGCTATCGGATGTTGAAAGGGTAGAAAACGGTCTGGTTTTCTTCGTACTCAAAAAAATGGCGTAATTGCTCACGTTGAAGCAGTTACGCCATTTTTTTATAGCAAAATAGCCAGTGTTTGGGTTTTTATGGTGCTTTCATTACGCCATTTGAGCTATGCGCTGTCTCTGCGCATTGTCGTTATGATTAGCGAATACGCTGCTCCAACATCCGCTCGACTTCAACACGCACAGCGCGTTGTATTTCCTCACGCCGAAGCGTGTGCGTGGCTTCGACGAGTGCTTGGACGTTGAGGTGAAAGGCTTGCAGCGTAAGATTCGTTTGGCGCATAGTTTCGATAAATTCCGGTTGCGGGTTGGCGGCAAAGGAGACGGCGCGGGCTACGTCGTTGACTGCTCCCAAAAGCTCGTCCTGCCGTGCGGTTACATCGGCGAGTGCCACCGCAATAGATTCCAAGCGGACTCCGGCGGATGCGTAGTCGGTAGCAATATCACCGATTTCGCCAATCAATTCGCGCATTTCACTGGAATCTTCGGTTTCGGCAGCGACATCCTCCATGTCAATATCGTCCGACGGCGAGAAAAACATGACGACAAAAAGAATAACCAGCATAAGTGCCTCCAACCCCACGCCAGCTATCACCAATTTCGTATCGACGCGATCGGTGAAGCGATAGCCGGAGATGACCACGAGCAAAATAGCGGCTCCCAAATACACCAGAGAATTGATGGTCGAAAAATAGAATCGATTGACGACCTCCTGCAACCAGAGTGATGTTCCGCGAAACAGCCCAAGTTTGTGTATTACCGTCACTTGGCGCTTGCTGTACCTGTACACCTCGCGCTCGAAGCAACAAAGCCGCCAGCACGTCAGCAATGTCGTGATGCTGCTGACCTGTTTTTCATACCGCAATTCGCGGACAATATCGCGCAAAACCAGTCGTCCGCGCAGAGTCGAGAGAGTTTGAATGTGTTCCATGAACGCTTGTCGAATCGTTGGAAAGGTGATTGCTCGTGATTCTTTTTTACAAATATGCTCAAAAAAAAATTCTCACGAACACAAACCATGATGGGAAAAATCGGTTTGAAATATCACGGCATTAGTGGTGTAATTCGCTATTGAACAAAAAAAGCAGTGTATTCGTACAATATCGTACAACTTTAATCGTTTCTATTGGTATAAATACTTACTCATGAACACACCATGAAACCCCGATGAAGTCTTTTCTCTGGCTTGCATTCTCTTTTGTGCTGTTTTTTACCGTTGAAATCCAGACAACCTCATTACTTGCGGCTACAGGCGATTCGCTCATTATTGAAGGCGATGGAATACCTCGTCTCGCGCTCGACTACAAGGTATTAGAAACAATGCCACGCAAAAAAGTCAGCGCGAAAAATTACAAATCAACAACAATGGTCACGTTTGAAGGCGTTGAGCTTCACGAGGTTTTACGTCGTGGGGGAGTAAAATTTGGTGCAGATCTTAAACATTCCGAGCTTTCAAAATATCTCGTTGTGGAAGCACTCGACGGCTACAAAGTCGTGTTTGCTTTGCCGGAACTTGATCCGCTTGTCACGGAAAATATTGTTTTACTTGCTGATAAACGTGATGGGAAACCGCTTGACGACTATGCTGGTGCGCTCTGCATCATCGTTCCCCACGAAAAACGCAATGGTCGCTGGGTTCGACAAGTAAAATCGTTGACTATCAAACGTTCATAACCGCCATCGTTGATGACAAAACATTCCGTATAAAACTGTAACCAAGCCTTTTCTGAAGGCTTCTTCTGTCTGAACCATTTTTCACCACCATTCATTTCACTGAAGGTTATTCCATGATGTTTTTGCAACGAGGTCTTGCGCTTGCGAGTATCTTTTTTCTTCTTACTGCGCCGATATGGGCGCAAAATGGCGTTGTCTCCGGCACGGTCAGCGAAGCTGTATCGGGCGAGGCGGTCATTGGTGTCAATGTCATTTTGTCGAAAGACGACAAGGCTTCGTCCGCATCGGCGATATTGCGGGGGGCGCGGACGAATAAGTACGGGTTTTATTCGATTGCCGGAGCGCCACAAGGCTCGTGGTTCCTGATTGTTCGCGGTGTCGGGTTGAAAACATTTGTCAAGCCCATCGTTATTGATAAAGCAGATGCGAGTATTCGCGTCAATATTGCTATGAAGCAAGCAAATGTCAGCGCCGGAGAGGTAACCGTCCAAGCTGACCGCGAAACGAAATCCACCGCCAGCATCAGTGCCGTTGCGCTCAAAGCAGAGATGGTGCGTAAACTTCCCACGATTGGCGGCGAGGCGGATGTGTTCCGAATGCTTCAGTATATGCCTGGTATTAAGTCTGGCGGCGAGCTTTCAAGCGGTTTGTATGTGCGCGGCGGGTCGCCTGACCAAAATTTAACGCTGTTGGATGGTGTGATTGTCTATAATCCCTCGCACTTAGGCGGTTTTTTGAGCGTGTTCAATAACGATGCTATTCGTGATGTGCGCGTGATTAAAGGAGCATTTCCGGCAGAATACGGCGGACGGCTTTCGAGTGTTATTGACTTGACCATGAAAGAAGGGACAAAAGAGAAAATTAGCGGTACGGCAAACTTGAGCCTGATTGCGGCGCGGGCAACGGTCGAAGGTCCGATTGGTGAGGATGCTTCGTTTATGGTTTCGGGGCGGCGCACGTACTTAGACCCACTTTTGGCGCTCAGTTCTGCGATTAGCGGCAACCAAAGCAGCCTCAATTATTATTTTTACGATGTCAACGCAAAAATCAATTACAAAATCTCCGAAAATGACCGCATTTATGCCAGTGGTTATTTTGGCAATGATGTTTTGTCCTCAACAGCAGGAGATGGCGATGCAGCGCTAAAATTCGGTATTGATTGGGGCAATGCGACGGCAAATATTCGCTGGGCGCACGTTGTCAATCCTTCGCTCTTCACAAATTTTTCTGCGATTTATACCGATTACCGCAATGGCATCAATATTGGTTTTGGGTCGGGTGCAAACGAAGTCGGCTTCACAACATTTTCCCAAATTCGAGATTTCACACTACGCGGCGATGCACAGTATTTCCCAGCAGAAGAGCATAACGTAAAATTTGGCTTCGATGCGACCTTCCACCGCTTTACCACACTGGTCGAATCCAAAAGCCTCCCTTTCCAGCAAGCACTTTCTGCCTTGGGCGCAGCCAATACGATTGATGCTCTCGAAGCCTCTGTTTATGCACAAGACGAATGGCAGATTACACCGCAATTTTCAACAAATTTGGGTCTGCGAATGGCGTATTTCCAACGTGGAGACCGTTTTTTGCCTGAACCACGAGCGTCGTTTTCCTATAATGTTTTCGAGGACGAAACGCCCGGCACTATTTTGAATGAATTGTCCTTCAAAGCCGCTTTTGCCGTAGCAAATCAGTTTTTGCATCTGGTTATTCGCAACGACGTTGCTCTGCCGACCGATACGTGGTTTCCTGCAACCAACAATATCAAGCCCGCCAATGCTGTTCAGTACGTGCTTGGCGCGGAAACAAAGCTCTTTAATGGTGAATATTTTTTCAGCGTAGAAGGCTATTACAAATTTATGCGCAATCTCTATGAATTTAGAGATAATGCGCCTTTTGGCTTGCTCACACCGACGGAAGCCGTTTTGACCGAAGGCATAGGCGATGCTTACGGTGTGGAATTTTTCTTGGAAAAGCGCATGGGTGCTTTCACAGGGTGGCTTGGATACACGCTTTCATGGGCAACCCGCACGTTTGCTGAACTGAACGATGGGAAGCCATATTTCCCACGTTTCGACCGCCGCCACGATATTTCCCTTGTTGGGACGTATAAAATCAGCGATGATTGGGAAATCGGTGCTACATGGACATTTGCCACCGGACAAGCATTTACGATGCCCTCAGCGCAATATTCTTTCCCAACGGTCGGTGGTATTCAGCAGACGAACCCGCTTATTCAGGGTGTTCGGGTGAACTACACCGAGCGTAACGGCTTCCGTCTGCCGGATTTCCACAAACTTGATGTGAACATCACGCACTTTTTCACGTGGTTTAATCTTCCTTTCAATGCCGCACTTAGTGTTTACAACGCTTACAACCGTCAAAATCCGTTTCAATGGACTGTCCGCTATGGACAAGCCGTCACTGCGCCTGTGCCAATGGAAGGCGTAACAGCGCGTTCTGCCAATGTCTTGATTCCAAGCGTCCAGCAAACGGTGCTGTTCGGTATCATTCCAACACTCAGCATTGGTTTTAAGTTTTAATTTTTTGCATTACCACCACGATACATTTTTGAACCCTTTTTGATATTGATTGTATGAAATTGTTTCTCAGAAATATTACTATTACGCTTGTCTGCGTCGTTGCGTTCTTTGTAGGCGCATGGGTGCTGCAAAGTTGTATGCCAACAACGGTAACAGGTGTGGAACTCACATACCGAGAACAAATTGTTATCTATGCGTCGCTCATCGGGGGTGAGCCAATAAAAAACATCCAAATCACACGCACCTTGCCGCCTTTGGACACATTCAACGTGGAACGAAGCCGTGTTGAGAATGCACAAGCATCTATCACGGTGGACGGCACATCGTATCCGCTTCGTTTACAAGCACGTGTTGCGCCGACAACAACGATAGATAGCCTTAATTTCAATCTTGCTAACCAGCCCAGTCTGTACGAGGCTCCCGGACTTACGGTGCAGGTTGGCAAGAGCTATACCTTACAAGTTTCTTGGAATGGCAAACAAGCCACCGCAACAACGCGAATTCCTGCCGAACCGACACTTTCCGCCGATGCGCGTGTTGTCTGGCGACCGGAGCCGTTTCGGTATGTTGTGCCGCGAGAGCGCTCATTTCCTGCCTCCGGCATTGCACCTTCGATGTTAGCAACCGTGATTGTGCCAGTGTTAGCGCGTCAGGGCGAGGCATATCGCATTGAATCATTTGTTGCACGAGACACCGTGAGCCGCCTTTCGACGACGAATCAGATTTCGGTAAATACCAACACCTTGCTTGGCGGAAGCACTGCAAATATGCCGATGAATATTCAATCGCAAACGCGATTTTTCTTGCGCGGCGATTCAGTCTTCAAACCCATTATTTTCGCGCTTTCGACGGCGACAACCGTTAGTATAATTCGGGTGATTGCGCATGACGACGCTTTGCTGAATTTTATCACAACCCAAGCTCGCAACAGCCCTAACGGTAGCCCTTTTGGGAATAGTGGGCAAAATCCGCTTTGGAACGTGACGGGCGAAGGTATTGGCTTGTTTATTGGACAATCGCGGGCATTGCAGTTGACGGTGCGCCCGTAATTTTTTCGGCATTTCCTCCAAAAAAACGGCTTTGGAAACGACCTTCCAGAGCCGTTTTTGCGTTAATAACCGATGGCAGCCGATACCCAATCGTTGCCCAAAGATATTTTCTCAAAAGTTTGGCATGGAAAGTGTAGGATTTACTCTGATTTCTCTGTATATTTCCTAGCCGTTATTCATGGCTATTTGTATGCAGCGTAATTGTGTTCATTCCTTCATGTTTCACCGTTGGTTCACCGTTTTATGAGCGCTTCCGTTTCTTCCTCTCCGCTTGACGCGCAACGTCCGAGCATTGATATTGTTAAACTTGGTGCAATTGGTCAAAGTATCACCTCCAGCCTTGATTTGGAGACGATTCTGAACACCGTCCACAAAAACATCGAAGAGCTGATGCCGGCGGATATTTTTGGCATAGCTATTTACCGCGAATGGGGCGAAATCGAGTATCAATACTACATCGAAGCAGGAAAGTTCGAGTATATGCCCTCTGCGGTGATGGAAGAAAAAACCAGCTTTGCGGTGTGGGCTATTGACAATAGCAAAGAAGTCATTGTGCAGAACTATGCCGAAGAATACCGCAATTATGTCGAAACATTGCGCCCCGAAGAGTGCAAAGCTCCCTCGCAAATGTATTTCCCGCTTATTGCCAAAAATGAGCCTATCGGTTTGATAACCGTGCAATCCTTCCAGCCGAATGCTTACGCAGAAATTCATATCGGCATTTTGCGGACGATCGCCTCATACGCAGCAGTGGCGATTGACAACCTCAATTCCTACTCGCGTTTGGCGAATGCGGCGGCAGAAATGGAAGTGATGAACCACTCCCTGCGCGACCTCAACGATAAAATGCAGAAAATCAATCAAGACATCTCTACGCTCAGTGCGATGGGGCAGAAAATCACTTCGACGCTGGATTACGAGACCATTTTGAGTGCGATGTACCAAAGCGTCTGCGAACTTTTGGACGTTTCGACCTTCGGACTTGGTGTAGCGCGGGATGCGGACAATACGATTGAATACCTTCTTTTTATGGTTAATGGTCATCAAAGCTACCACGTTCCGATTTCTTTGGAGGACGAGACTAGCCTTGCCGTGAAAAGTATGAATGAGCGTCTGGAAATTGTGATGAATAATGTTCCGAAGGATTATAGCCAATATGTGCCGCGCCTTCGTGCGGAAGAAGCACACGCGCAGTCGTTAGTCTATTTCCCGTTGGTGGTGAAAAACCGTGCTGTTGGCGTTTTGACGGTACAAAGCGCTAATATCAATGCGTATTCCAAATATCAGATTGACATGATGCGCACCATTGCGACGTATGCTGCTACGGCGATTGACAATATTTACGCCTATTCCTATCTGGCAACGGCTTTTGCTGAAACCGAAAGCACCCGCGCTGAAATTACGCAGTTGAACAAGCATTTGGTCGAGCTTGACAATGAAAAGAATGAGTTTCTCGGTATCGTAGCACACGACTTGAAAAATCCACTCTCCGGTATTCGGATGCTGGCAAAAGTGCTGCACGACGAACACACGGCTATCAGCCACGACGAGATTAAGGAATTGTCGAATGATATTCTCAGTTCTGCCGGACGGATGTTTGAATTGATTACGAATCTGTTGGATATTAACGCCATTGAGCGTGGTGCAATCAAGGTGTATCTCTGCGATTTCGACTTCACGATGATTGTCAAAGCACTCTGCGACAATTATCTGCAACGCGCTCAGGCGAAAGATATTGTCCTGAATTTCGAGGCAGAAGAAGGCTTGCTTCACACTTTTGCCGACCAAAATGCGACGATTCAAGTTTTGGACAATCTTATTTCCAACGCCGTTAAATACTCGCCGCACAACAAAAATGTTTGGGTACGATGCTCAATGAATGGCACAAAGCGAGTGCGCTGCGAAGTCAAAGACGAAGGTCCAGGATTAACAGAAGAGGATAAAGCAAAACTTTTTGGTAAATTTGCACGTCTTTCTGCACAACCAACCGGCGGCGAACATTCCACGGGCTTAGGCTTGTCTATCGTCAAAAAAATGGCGGAGGCAATGGGCGGCACGGTTTGGTGCGAAAGCGACTATGGTCATGGCGCATCATTTTTCATCGAACTCCCCGCAGCAGAAATGAGTGATGATGAGTAAGAAGAAAGCGCTAAGACCGCACTAATAGGCACTTTATTCATTTTTTTGCTCGTACCATGATTTCCTTTGCGCCCATTCAAGACGGTATTATTCGCACTGCTCGCCAATACGCATATCGTCTTGCACTATTTTTCGCGGCGCTCTATTGCGCTTCTGCTTTTACCGCTTGCCTTCCGACCGACCCGCCGCTTGATACAAGTGGGGAATTGATTATTACCGATAGAGTGATTGGCACGGGGGCAACTATTTCGGTGGATACCACCATTGTTACACAAATTGATATTGTTCTGAGTGAACGCCTTCTGAACGGTACCGTTACGCAATCCAGCGTTGCCACCAAAGTTTTGGTTGATAATCTTTCGATTATCCCCGGCTTAGATAAAGGCTTGCGCGGGATGCGTGTTGGCGGAGAGCGTACCATTACGATTCCGCCGCGCCTTGCCTACGGAAATCGCCAAGAGCGCAATATCCCGCCAAATTCAACAGTTATTTATGACGTAAAACTGACGAATACCGAGCTTTTTGTGATTGAGGATATAACGGTCGGAACAGGAACAGAAGCAAAGTTCGGCAATACCGCCAATGTTCGCTATGTTGGGCGCTTGACGAATAATATTATCTTTGATGCCACAACCGCAGGAGCAGACCCGTTCTCCTTCCGCCTTGGGGCGGGCAGCGTGATTCGTGGATGGGACGTGGGCGTACTCGGTATGAAAGTCGGCGGCAAGCGTCGTTTGAGAATACCGTCCTTACTCGGCTATGGAAGCCGTGCGCAAGGTTCTATCCCGCCAAATTCGACGTTAATATTTGAAATCGAACTTGTCAGCGTATTTTAACGGGTAACAGGGTAACAACACAACTACACTTCATTCTTTCCTCATGGAAGCATCCGAACTTCTAAAAAAAGTCCGCCGCATTGAGATAAAAACACGAGGCTTATCGAACCAGATTTTTTCCGGTGAGTACCATAGCGCTTTCAAAGGGCGTGGTATGGCATTTAGCGAAGTGCGTCAATATCAGCCCGGAGACGATGTTCGCACGATTGACTGGAACGTTACTGCCCGCTTCAATGAGCCGTTTGTGAAGGTTTTTGAAGAAGAGCGCGAACTAACCGTTATGCTTGTTGTGGATGTGAGCGCCTCGAAGGATTTTGGCACAAATAAGCAATTCAAAAAAGACCTCGTTACCGAGTTATGTGCTGTCTTGTCGTTCTCTGCAATTCAAAATAATGACAAAATCGGTCTTATCTTTTTTAGTGACCGCATTGAGAAATTTGTTCCGCCCAAAAAAGGGAAGTCGCATATTCTCCGCATTATTCGGGAATTGATTGATTTTACGCCACAGCACAATCGCACCAACATTGCTGAAGCGCTTCAATACTTGACGAGCGCCATTAAAAAACGCAGCATTGCCTTCCTGATTTCCGACTTTTTAGATAGCGGTTTTGAGACCGCCTTGCGCATTGCCGCCAAAAAACACGACCTCGTCGCAATTCGTATTTTTGATGAGCGCGAAGCAACGCTACCGGATGTCGGGATGATGCGGGTGCAGGACGCTGAGACGGGCGCATTGGCGTGGGTGGACACTTCTAATCCCGAAGCCCGTGCCGGATACCGCACGTGGTGGACGAATCACGAAATGACGTTGGCAAATGCTTTTGCCAAAAGCGGCGTGGATGTGGTGCGGCTCGGCACGGCAGAATCCTACATCACACCACTTCGTACCTTCTTCAAAGCACGGGAGCGGAGATAGAACGCGCTGAGTTTGAGCGCTCCGCACGTCCGTCCAACATTTCAAAAAACAAAAAAGTGAGCGTTTGCGAGGCAATGCCTCATAAACGCTCACTTTTTGTTGTATTAGGCGAGAAAGTCTGGCTTTAGAAATGTACTCGCAAACGCGCCCAGAATGTTCTTCTCTCAATAGCCGGAGCACCAGGCTGTAATCCGGCACCGCCCGCATTAGCATTCATTGGGGAGAGTGGTATTTCTCGGTCGATATTGACATTGGCAACATTCACCGAAAATTCAATATTCGGCAGAATGTCATAACTTATGCCTGCATTCAAGAGCAAAGCACTGCTTCCAATTGAACCGTCAGGCGCGAGCCAACTGGAGTACAGTATGCCGTTAAGCGCTATATCCAAGCCTTTGAATGGCGTTGCCAGAACATTGAGCCGCGTAACATTTTCGGGATACACTTTGTGGCGGATGCGTTTGGTGTCTTTGTCTTCGGCAAGATACATACTGTTGCCTTTGCGGGCATCGTCGTCCTGCTCTGCCGAAACGGATGCAATCTGCACAAGCGAATGGCTCAAATTCACATTGAATATATCGCTTGAGTACGAAAGCGTTGCTTCCGCACCCCATTGGTTGATGCTGCCAAGAGCATTTTTGAAGAACCAATACCCATTCCAATCACCGGGAACATCCGTGCCGATGGGAACCATATTAAACTGGTTGGGCTGAGGGTTCATAGGGTTCACGCGGTCGCGGTAAATTACGCCCACGTCCAAAACACCGTTGACGGAATTGTAAAAACCAACGACATCCAATTTCAAGTTTTGCATGATATTGACATTCGCGGCAAGTTCGATACTGTTCATAATTTCGGGGCGTACGATTGCGCGATTGCGTTCACCCGGAATGCGTGCTGCTTCGATATTCCCAAAATTTGCTGAGCTCAAATACCCGTCATTACGGTACCCGCCGCCATAGACCAAGCCCACGCCGCCTCGGAAGCCCATTTGGTAACTTGCGCGGAAACGAAGATCTTTGGATGCCGTGAAAAGCGCTCCAACGCGGGGCGCAATATTTGTCCCCCAACCGGTATGGCTGTCAAAACGCGCAGCCGCAAAAATATCTAACTGCTCATTGACGCTGAAGAAATCTTCAACAAATGCAGAAATAACGCTGATATTTTGACGATAGCCCATTGTTTGGGTTTGGTTAATCGTGCGAGGATTGAAGCCGATAGCATTTGCGATAAAATTATTTCCGGCACGATTCTGTTTGCCCATCTCAAAAAGACGATATTCCACGCCGACGGCAAGTTTATTGCCCTTCCAAAGATTATCCACCGTCAAGACCGCAGAAGCGCCATAGCGGTCTTCGCGGGTGCCGCCCATGGTTGTTCCCGTTAGCGAAGCCAAGCGAATGTCATCTTGGATAAACGACGCGCTTGTTTTCAATTTTACATCTTTGCTGAGTTCAAAACGGTACGACGCGGAAAGTGAGGCGAGTGTCTGCCCAAAGACTTCGCGGTCGCGGTAGAAATTGTATAAATCTTGCTGAGAATCCGCGTAGAGAGCGTTGATTTCAAGCCCTTTGTATTCAACGCTTCCTTGCAGAACGATATTATCATTGCGCTTCAAACGGTGTCCCATGCCAAAGACCGTGCCGCCAGCAACACCTTCATTTGGGCGAAGGGCATTGCCTTCGTTCCGATATTCCTGACCGCCGTAGGCATTGCGCGAAACAGAAAATGCAGCTTTAATATCACCGACTTTCACTTGCGTGGAAACATTCGCAAGCAAGAAATTATCAGCACCAGCAGAAACGGAGGCTTCAATGCCCGCACCGTCATTTTTCATATCCGAGCCTTTGCGGGTGACAATATTGATAACCCCCAAAAGCGCACCTTGACCAAGCGTAACCGACCCGGGACCGCGAATAACCTCGACGCGCTCAATGTAGGAATAATTCGAGCTTGTCAAAATCGCGTAGGGAGGTCCCCAGAAAAATTCCGTATTCATGTTTTGCCCATTGATAAGCAACATAACTTTGGAATTATTGTCCGGCGCAAGACCGCGAAACGCCATAATCACGTCGTCTTGGTCTTCGGTCACAAAAAATCCGGGAACAAAAAGCATCAAGGCATCAGCCAACGTGCGAGCGCCCGAAAGCTCCAGTTGGCGGCGGGTAATCGTCGTCACAGACACGGGCTGTTTATCTTTATCGGAAATAACGTTGGATGCAACGCTAATTTCCACATTGAGCAAATCCTCAAGCGATAATTCCTCTAGTTTCTCCGTAGAGGTTGCTGGAGTAGAACTGGTCTGCTGTGCAAGAAGATTGGTGCTTGCGATGAATGCGCAGACAAAACAAAAAAGGCAGAAGCGTATAACCTTTAACATACAAACCTCCAAAAAATGGTAGTAGTGGAACGAGTGGGGTAATCACACAGATTCGGTATCCTCTGTACCGTGCATCAGGCGCAATATAACAAAAGGTGGGCAATGTCAAAATAATACATTATTTTTTCGCAAAATCGTGAATCACTCTCACTTTTCAGACAGCATTTTATGACAACTTCCGACCACATATTTTCGGTCAGCGATATTACCCGATCTATTCAACAAACGCTCGAAAGTGGCTTCAGCACAGTGATTGTGCGGGGTGAAATCTCAAATTTTGTCAATCACTCATCAGGTCATCGATATTTTTCCTTGAAAGATAGCGGTGCGCAGTTAAAAGCCGTGATGTGGCGCAGCAGTCCGCTCCGTTTTACGCCCACCAACGGTATGAGCGTCATTGCGAAGGGCAAAATCACCATGTACGCCCCGCAAGGCGCAGTACAGCTTGAGTGCAGGGCAATGGAGCCACTCGGAGCGGGTGATTTGCAACTGGCATTTGAAGCACTCAAACGTGCGCTCTATGAGCGTGGATGGTTCGATGCGGCGCATAAAAAGTCGCTTCCGCGCTTTCCTCTGAAAATTGGTGTGGCGACTTCGCCGACAGGAGCGGCGGTGCGGGATATTATCGCAACATTGGCGCGGCGTATGCCCGCAGCACACGTACTCGTGCGTCCGACGCTGGTGCAGGGCGAGGGTGCGGCAGAGGATATTGCCCGTGCGATTGCCGAATTGAATGCCACCGATTGCGACCTGCTTATCGTCGGGCGCGGTGGCGGTTCGATTGAGGATTTGTGGGCGTTTAATACGGAAATTGTTGCCGAAGCGATTTTTACCTCCGAAAAGCCCATTATATCTGCCGTTGGGCATGAAATTGATTTCACGATTGCGGATTTTGTTGCCGATGTTCGTGCTGCCACGCCGACCGCCGCCGCCGAACTTGCCGTGCGCGACCAAAACGAGATATGGAGCGCCTTACAAGGGACAGAGGCATATTTGACACGCACGGTACAGCAGCGATTGAGTATGCTCCAGCAGCGCATTGGATTTCTCGCAACAAAAAGCGCTCTCACGCGATTCCCCGATGAACTTCGCCACAAACAACAATTACTTGACGATTATCAAACCCGCATGAATACTACCGTTCCACGTTTGCTCATGCAGGAGAGTCAGCGATTGCGTGCGCTCGGTCAGCATCTCGCATCGCTGCATCCGTATGCTCCTTTGAGCAAAGGTTTTGCGCTTATTGAGCGTGAAGGGCGCATGATGAGTGCGTCTGAGAGTTTAGGCGCAGGCGAGACGGTCAGTATTATTCGGCAGCAGGAACGGGCGGAGGTGCAAGTATTGACGAGGGCTTTGCGGGAGAACCGTGCATAATCACCATGTGATTGACGAGATTACATCGTGGATAATCTCATATCCCGAAATGCAGATCCAAGAGGTAACTGTGTTTGTAGCGTGTCTTGCAAGGTGACGCAAGCCTTTCGGCAGCGTAGCGAATATGATTGCACATATGCTGTATTGATGATATAGATTGGCATTGAGAAAAAAATACGCCCCAAATGACATATTCGTTCCGCAAAATTACACTTTCATACCTTTCCCATTGTTTGGCATAGACAAAACGATGTAGATTTGTGTGTTATTCAGACAAATACTAGAATGGGCTACAATGGACAATCTCAATAGTTGAGTGAAAATGTACAACCGAACAACAACGTTTACCGAAAGGAGATAATCATGGTACAATTTCTGTATTCCAGAACAGTATGCCGTGTGTGTGTTAGTCTTGTGGCGTTAGTCTCTGCCTCGTGCGGTACCATACAACAAATACAGATGCCTTCACTCGAAGAGTGTAAGGCAAAATACACCTACAACACTGCCGACCGCTACATCTATGCGCCGCTACGACCACACGGAATAACGGCGATTCCGACGAATATCCCCGATAGCCTTATTCCCCCAATGTCCACACGAGGGCTTTTGGAAAGTTGTTTAGCAAATCCTCATACGCAAGCAAGTTTGAAGTTGCGGAAATCCTTAGCACGAGGCAGACAAGAATTTTTTACCATGAATACGTGGCAAGCATTGGAGCAACGCCCCGATGCCTACCAAACCATGATGGAGCGATATGATAGACTTGAGGCGGCGTGTTCACCCGTGATACAATCGGCTGCTACCGAAGATGCCTACGAAATTCAAGCCCAACTGGCTTCAATAGAATTAGCACTCACGCGAGAGTCTTTTTTGAAGAGGCTCAACACACTAGAAAAACGCCAACTTGCAGCCAAGGTTATCGCAAAACATCGGGAAAAGACTCAGTACAACTATGACAGAGTTCTTATCGGAACGGGTGATGGCTTGTGGTTGCTGGCTTCTCTTTTGCTGGCGGCAAATGACACGAAATTTAATGACGCTATTCGCAGCGAACCTCCCGGCTCATTTTCGTCGTTATACCAGTTTACCCAAGGAGAAATAGGAACAGGGATTCTACAACCTTCATCCGATATTGAAACTACTATTCTTCTCCATGCGGAGCGTTTTGCGGCTGGCAAATAGGTTGTTTCCTCAGCATTTGTCTCTGTTTTCCTTTACACTGAAGCCCGTGAATTCAAGGATTATTTTTTCATTGTATGAGTATCGAAATCGAAAAAATTCCGTTACTCTCACTCTTTTTTTAGTCACCTTTATCGCGTCCAAAGACATAGCCTAATATAGCTGTTAAGGTAGGCAGGAGTAGGTTGAGTAGAGTAAGTTGAATGACAGTGAACCAAAAATCTCGGCTTGATTTACGCTGTGTTTCTAGTGCTGTGAGGAGGTCTATTGTCTGGCGGATTTTTAGACTGTCACGAGTAGTTGCGTCCCGCAAAGCGTCCGACTTACCTTGTAGTTGTTGCTGAAGTATAAGATTTGTTGGGGACACTGGTGCTTTAGATGCGATATTGTCTATGGTATTTCTATGTTCAAATTCTTGAAATGCAACAATGGATGTAAAAATAAGTATGCAGACAGAGATAATAACGAGTACCCATTTGGCAAGCCCTACACCATGTTCGGAAAGTGATTTTTTTACATGAGGCTGGAATGTACTCGTAAATACCTTAGCAATTCGTTCCTCTAAAGATATGCTTTTCGCCATAACAAGCGATAGTTATTTGATGGGCATTTTGTTGATTTGTTCTCTATATCTTTTTTCTTCTTCGGCGGGAATATCGCAATATCTAAAAAATGAAAATAGTTGCTTACGAACCTCTAGAGTAATGTATTCCTGTTCAAGAATCTCTGGAATTTTTTTCCTAATGTCAGAAGTAAGTTTCGTTACAATAGCCAAACCGAGTTCGGTCATGTTTTTTTTTTTCTTATTGCTCGAAGTTCCTCATACAAGTTGAGATGTTGGGAAAATTGTTTATTATCCCTATCTAGAATGTCAAGCATTTTATCAACAAGTTGATCGAAATTTTCGTTGGAAGCCGATTCTCTTTCATTATCATTTGTTTGATCTCTTCTTTCTTCATAGGACTGAACGACAATATTACTCTGAAAGGGCATAGTAATTTCATGTAAAACATCATCTTTGTCGAGCGAGCCAATTTTGTTGCCCTGGCGTATTTCACCCACAGCCCATTGAAATAGGCTGAGTGCATATTGAATAATATCGTTGCTTGGGATAACCGGGTTTAGAAAGATCTTGATAGACTGGAAAAAGGTATCATCTATCGTAAATCGTGACTCTTTTGCCATAAATATTTAATCCTCAGGTTCTAATATATTCTCGGAGAGGCTTGAATTCAAGAGGTGCTACATTGATTGTGAGGAAAATAAGAAATTATTCCTGATTAGCAAATTTTAAGTATTGCTGACCCCTTGAATTCAAGGGATATTTCTTTCCACATCTTACCCAATTTCTATGAAAACTTCGATGTTCAGAGCGTGCCTTCTAGCATTGCTGGTGAGCGCTCTTTGCTGCACCGCAAAGGCACAACAGACCGAACAGCGCTTGGGTGCTGGTATCGCTATTGGTTCAAGTCAATCCCTGTATGCTGTCTATACCGTTTCGCCCAATATTCATGCGGGTTTGTCCGCCGGGACGCGAGGGTTTGGAGCATTTGGGCGTGTACTTCTGCCTTTGGCAGCAAGCGGTATTGCACCATTCGCGGCGCTTTCCTATAATTTTCGCCCCGCCACGACGGGCTACCGTGAGCAAGGCTTTCTGGGCGCTTCGCTCGGACTGCGTTACAGTGTTAGCCCAAATGCTGCTGTGCTGGCGCAAATAGACCCCATTGAATTTGGATTCCAAGGAGAGGTCTTGCCGTCATTATCCGTGTCGTTCCCCAGCGCAAGGCTTGGTATTGAATTCTTTTTCTGATAATGTGCCGATTGGACGCGCCAAAATGATGGAGTAAAGCGTAAAAAAACGCCCGTATTTTCTGAAAATACGGGCGTTTTTCGCAGCAGGGCGTTGCTGATTTTATCCTGAGTCTGTTAAAGGTTTGGTGTAATCCTTTTGTATTCAAAATCTTACGTGCAAGATTTACTTCTGATGAATCCACTTTTTAGCAACTTCAATATTTCCAAACTGAGCAATGGTGATGCCGGGAATATCGTGGCTTTCGACAACGTTGTCTAGGGATTCCGGCACGTCAGAAGGTGATGTGAGGGAAAGACGCGGCACAACATCTGCCCAATATTGCAGTACCGTTCCCGCTACACGCGGAAGCCACTCCACAGCAAGATACTGTGCGGCTTTGCGGTCAATAATGCGGACGGGAACGGAATATGTTACCAATTTCACCGTTTTGTACTCGCGCAGAACATCTTCGATAGAATCTGCCGACTCTTGAATATCTGCGCCCGTCATATTGCCTTGCCAGAGAGCAAGTGCCGCGTAGAGTTCGTAGGAATAATATATCGAAAGTGTTGGGGTTTTCTTGTATAGCAGCATAACAAGCCTTTTGCAAGCGAAACGGTAAAAGGAAGTTAAATCGAACCGATGCGACGTAGCCACATTCTCATATTCATCGACCGCAATATACGACTTTGTTCATTTTTTGAGTCGCCTCTTAGAACCATTTGTGTTCTTTATACCAATGAATTGTTTTCGGAATACCGTGTTCCAGCCCCAAGCGTGATTCGTAGCCAAAGTCGCGCCGTGCTTTTTCCGTCGAACCTATCCAATATTTTTGAACAAAATCCACACCTTTTTCGTAGTTAAAGACTGGTGGCTTTGCAGAAAATTTTCCAAAAAACTCGGAAATACCTGCAACGCCCATCACGGCTGCGTGGGGGAGTCGAATGGTGAGAATTGCTTTTTTCCCTAACGCTCGTTTGGTAACATCGGTGATTTCTACCCATGAATAAAACGGCTCATCGGCGATAAAGTAGGTTTCACCGATGGTTGCGGGCGATTCCGCCGCGTCAACAATCCCACGAGCAAGGTCTTCGACGTGAACAAGGCTGAGGCGTTTATCGTCAAAACCAATGAGTGCCGAAACTCCGCTATTGACGGCTTTGAAATAATCAAAAATTGCGGTGTCGCGCTGCCCGTAAATAGCGGGTGCGCGGACTATTGTGATAGGGAGTTTGTCTTTGAGGGCATTCACTTCATCTTCTGCTTCTTTTTTGCTTTCACCGTAGGCGGTAAGCGGCTTGCAGGGGTCGGATTCCAAAGTCGGGCGCTCCAGCGACTGTGCCGGACCACAAACGGTCAAGCTGCTTAAATGCAGAAAACGCTTTAGATTTGGTGCGGCTTTCAGGGCGGCATCCAAAAGATTCTTTGTGCCAACATGATTTCCTTGAAAAAATTCCTCGCGGTTCCGAGCAGCCGTCAAACCGGCAATGTGAATGATAATATCTGCTCCGGCAACCGCTTTTTCGAGCGAAGCGCTATCGGTCAATGACCCGACAGCCCGCTCCACTGGTAAGCCTTCGAGCCATTGCAAACTGCTTGTAGCACGGGTAAGGCAGCGCACGGTGTACCCGCGCCGCAAACATTCTTCGGCAACAAAACTTCCCACGAAGCCCGTTGCGCCAGTGATAAATGCAATCATATTGTTGTGATGAATGAGGAATAAGAAATTTTTTGGTTAGCGTAGAGATACAAAACTCCCAAAATGCCAAAAAACGAGCAGATGCGCAAACTCTAAAGAAATCGGCTTCAAAATAGGCAGCATCGCAAATAATTACTATCGCGTCGGGGTATTGTTTTGCGGCAATGTTACCAGAATTTAACATGGCTTGTAACATTCACGTAATGTAGCAGAGCTAATTTTGCACGTCTCAAAGACACGATACTTCCAACACTTTCATCACTTTTACCCTTGTTGTATGCGCTTGTTACTGCGTTTCTGCGTTGTTATCCTTTCTTTGGCGAGTGTTATTGCCGATTCCCCGTCTGTTTTTGCTCAAGCACCTTCAGCAGGTGGTACAATCTCCGGCACCGTCCGCGATGGCGAAAATGGTGAGGTATTGCGCGGTGCTACTGTTCAAGTGTTGAATAGCAAAAAGGGCGCAATTGCTGATGTGAAAGGTGCATACAGCATCAAAGGCGTTCCTGCTGGCACGTACTCCCTGCGCTTCAACTACATCGGCTTTAAGCCCAGAACCTTTGAAGGTGTTGTGGTCAGCGACGGACAAAGCGTTTCGCTGAACGTCGTTATGGAATCTGCTGTTAAGAAAACAGAAGAAGTTGTTGTCCAATCCTCACGCATTAACGATAACGCAGCCGCCATTCTTTCCCAACGCAAAAATGCGGCTCAGGTGAGCGACGGAATTAGTGAGGCGGAAATCAAGAAATTACCCGATAGTGACGCAGGTCAGGCTTTGCGGCGTGTACCGGGCGTTACCTTGGTCGAAGGAAAGTTTGTCTATGTGCGTGGCGTGAGTGAACGATATAGCAATACCACGCTCAATGGCGCATCGCTTTCGTCCACCGAACCGGACAAAAAAGCGTTTGCTTTCGATATGTTTCCCTCCGAATTTTTACAAAATGCCAACGTTGCCAAATCCTTTACCCCCGACCTTCCGGGCAACTTTGCTGGTGGTTTGGTTCAATTAAACACCATTGACTTTCCCGAAAAAACCTTTTTCAAAGCCTCTGTTTCCACCGCATACAACGACAATGTTTCCTTGCGCAGTGGGCAGTTTGACACCTACGAGGGCGGGCGCTTGGATTGGTTGGGTATTGACGATGGTACGCGCCGTTTGCCCACATCCATTCCTGCGAACCGTACAGCCATGACAAAACTTCTGAGCCGTGCCGGAGACCCGAATGATCTTGATGGCGCTGGGGAATGGATTGATGCCAGCAAGTCGCTTAATAGCAACGTCTGGAAATCGAACCGTATTGCAGCACCTGTGAATACAGGCGTGGGGTTGTCCTTTGCAACCCCGATTCAAATTGGTGACGACGAACTCGGCATCGTGGCGAATCTGAGCTACGGCAATGGCTACCAAATTAACACCATTGAGCGCGACGGTATTCTTTCCAATGGTCGGGTGCAGTTTGAAACCGCCGGACAACAAGCAACGCAGTCCGTAAGCTGGGGCGGCTTGTTCAATATTGCGTACAAAATTGGTTCATCATCGTCTATCACATTCAAAAATATTTACAATCGCTCTGCTGACAACGAGGTTGTCTCCTTGGAGGGCTTAGATGTGGGGCAAAATCGTGACAGACGTTTTTATAGCGCACAATTTGTCGAGAAAACCCTGTACTCTGGTCAGCTAGGCGGCGAACACACCTTGAGTGCGCTTAGTAACTCTTTGATTGATTGGAAAATTGGCTATTCAACCTCGCGCCGCGACGAGCCGGATTTCCGCCGTCTGCGCTACTCGCGCACTGTTGGAACAAACGACGAGTTCCGTGCGGATATTCCCGCAACGCAGCAAGGCGATGGTACGGTGGCAGGGCGATTCTATTCCGGCTTGACCGATGATTTATTAACCGGGATGTTCAATGCGACACTTCCACTGGAAAATAATATCAAAGTCAAAGTCGGGTACCTTTTTGAGCGCCGCAATCGCACCTTCAATGCCCGCTCATTGACAATGATTCTTACCCGCGCTATTATCACCGATATTCCCAGCGACATCAATTTGGCACAATCTCCCGCATCCTTGCTTTCTAGCGAGAATTTTCGCGGAGATGGCTTGGGAATCTCGGAAGATTCTAAATTGAGTGATGCGTACAGCGCAGATGAAACCTTGCACGCAGGATATGTCATGGGGGATGCACCGTTTCAAATCGGCACGATGAATTTGCGTGTTATCGGTGGTTTGCGTGTTGAAAACAACGTGCAACGACTTTTTAGCTTTTCTGACCAAGGACAACCCGTGAACCGTGCGCCTGCATTTACGGATATTTTACCGTCGCTTCATTTGGTGTACAAAGTCACCAATGACATGAATATCCGCCTTTCGGCAACGCGGACGCTTGCTCGCCCTTCGCTTCGAGAGTTTGCGCCATTTGCCTTCTTTGATTTCCAATCGCAAAGCCGCATGGCTGGTAATCCGAATCTTGTGCGCTCGCTGATTAACAATTTTGATGTTCGTTATGAATGGTTTATGAATCCGGGTGAAGTATTTGCTGTGAGCGGTTTCTACAAAACCTTCGAGAATGCGATTGAAGAAACCATCCAGCCCGGAAGCGTTATTGCGCGGACGTTTACCAATGCGCAGGGCGTTGCTTCTAATTACGGCGTAGAAATCGAATTCCGCAAATCACTCGGCTTTATTGCCGATGCACTCAATACCGTCGGTTTCAATGCGAATGTTGCCCTGATAAACTCCGTTCTGACGGTCTCGCAAGGTTCACTCACAGAAACCCGCCAAATGTGGGGACAGTCGCCATACAGCATCAATGCGGGCTTGTATTACACGCATCCCGAAGTCGGCACATCGCTTAATGTTGCCTACAACCGTTTTGGTCAGCGCATTGTGCAGGTTGCCCAGCTTGGTTTGTACGAAACACAAGGTGTATCGCCGCACGTGTACGAGCTTCCGCGCGATGTGGTGGATATTTCTGTTGTGCAGCCCTTAGGCAATGCCGAAGTAAAGTTCCTTATTCGTGATTTGCTCAATCAAGCACTCGTCTGGGAGCAAATCGGTACCCGCGTAGCATCGAATATTCGCGGACGAACATTCTCACTTGGGTTTAGTTATCGTTTTCAATAATTGAATATTGACTCTTTTCAAAGGGCGTATTTCGAGAGGAAATACGCCCTTTTTTATGGAGTAAAGTTTGCTAACGACGAGATTTTATCAACATTACGCGCATTTAATATCGTCGTAATATTCACGTAATATGACAGTGATATTTTTGCGCAAAAGTTTTATCGTTTTTTCATCACCTTGTTGGAGATTTCATGAAGCGAATACTTACCGGATTAGCTTGCCTTTTTGCTGTTGTTGCTTTTTCAACAACGACTACCCTTGCACAACCGACTAATCTTACTGTCGTGGCGAATGCAACGACGGCACGTCTTGATACCTTGCGTCTTGGTATCACGTACTCACTCCGTTGGGATACCACCGGTTCGCCAGCAAATACAACCTACCGTATCGAATTTTCCTCCGCAGGTGCGAACGGTCCCTGGACACCAATTTTAGTGCGTAACACCTCCACTCTTCGTTCAGAGCCGCTTATTCACACCGATGGCGCTGTGGGCAATATCGCTCCGGGCGCTGGTAGTCGCTCAGGTCGCGGTATTTCTCGGCTTACGATACGGCTCACCGCACAAACCGACAATGGGTATTTGCGTTTGGTCAATACCGCCGATACCTCGCGCACGGCTGTTTCCAATAGATTTACCGTTTTGGCGGCTCCTCCGGCGCTGACCGTTGATTCAACGCTTACGGGCAATATCACCGCTGGACGCACGGTAACGCTCAGTCGGGGTAAAATCTACGGTTTGGATGGCTATGTTTTTGTGGATTCGGCAGCCGTATTGCGCATCGAGCCGGGAACCATCGTTGTTGGCGACACCGTTGGGCAAAACTCCGCTCTTTGTGTGAATCGCGGCGGCATTTTATTTGCGCAAGGTACACGCCAGTTGCCGATTGTCTTTACAAGCCGCGCCGTTAGCGGTCAGCGTCGCGCCGGTGATTGGGGCGGTTTGCTCATAGCAGGTCGCGCCCGCATCAATACGACCTCCGGTGGCGGCGGTTCGGTTGCCTTTGAAGGCGGTATCGGCGATGACAGCCGTGTTCGTGGTTGGTATGGCGGCTCGGATGATAATGACAGTTCGGGTGTTCTCGAATATGTTCGTGTGGAATTTGGCGGTATCGCTGCATTCCCTAATGAGGAATTGAACGGTATCACGCTTGGTGGCGTTGGTCGCCGCACCGTCATTCGTTGGGTGCAATCATCGTTTGCGAATGATGACGGTATCGAATGGTTTGGCGGAAATGTGGATGCAAAATATCTCATTTCTCAGAATGCAATCGACGACGACTTTGATACAGACTTCGGTTTTACGGGGCGTGTTCAATTTGGCTTGATTGTTCGCGGCTCACAAACTGCCGACCAATCGACATCTCAGGCATTTGAATCCGATAATGATGCGGGCGGTTCATTTAATCTCCCCTTGACCAGCCCAATTTTTTCTAACTGTACGGTCATTGGTCCTGTATCGGACACGGCGCAATCCGGCGGTTCAGGCGCAAATCAGTGGAACACAAGTTATGGCAGTGCAGCGCAGACTCGCCGTAACTCGCGTCAATCCATCGTTAATTCCGTCTTTATCGGCTGGCCCCGCGCCGGATTCGAGTTGCAAGCTGACCGCACAGGCAATGCTGCTGTTACCGATTCGCTTCTTGTTCGCAATAACACGTGGTATGGCGTAAAAGGCGCTGCTCTTATCACTCCGGGCGGTACGGCTGCAAATCCAATTCCCGCAGCCCTCACATCAGCATGGTTTTTGGATGCAACACGTGGCAATCGCGTTATCAATCAAAGTGGTTTGGTGGATTTGTATGATGAAGTTGGCTCTGCATTTGGGCGAGATGTAGTTATCACCAATACTGATGGCTCACCTGCTACGCAGCGCAATTTCGACCCACGCCCGCTTGCAAATGCTTCCATCTTGACTCGCGCCTCCTTTGAGCGCCCCGCTACAAGCAGTGTTCGTATTGATGATAGTTTTTTCACCCGTGTTCCCTATCAAGGCGCGTTTGACGTGACGGCTTCGGGCATTACCAATCGTTGGGATTTGGGCTGGGCTACCTACGACCCCGTAAACTTCCCGTACCGCGCCGGTGGTCCGACCTCCCGTGTTGCTGACGACAGAGTACCTGCTACCACGTCGCTTAATATCGTGACCTTTCCAAATCCTGCCACAATTCAAGCCACCGTGCGCTACAATCTCCCAAGCAGTGACCGCGTAACAATTCGCGTCCACGACGCACTGGGCAACCTTGTAGCGGTCTTGGCAAATGGCGTTCAACAATCAGAAGGCATCTACGAATTCCGTATGGATGTAAGCAATTTGTCGCAAGGTTTGTACATGGTGCAAGTGGCGACATCAAACGGAACGGCAGCACAGAAATTTAGCGTTACGCGCTAAAAAGTTTGCGGACAAAAAAGCATTAAAAAAATGAGAACGGCGCAATGCAGCGAAAATTTCGCTTTGCATTGCGCCGTTTCGGTTTTTAGGTGAGAAGAGTTTTTTCGCTTATCGAATCTCTATCCTCGCTTGCCGTAAGGTTTGGTAGAGGTTTTTGTTGGTGGTTTGCGTTCGGGTTTCCCGTAGATTTTTGCCGGAGTTTTGGCGTAGGTTTTTCCTGCGCCGCGCCCAACGGTTTTGCCGCCGGATTTTTCCCCAGCTTCTTTGCCTGACGGACGTGCGCCGATGCGGGGTTTGCGTCCTTTTGCCGCAGTAGTTTCTGCTTCGTGACGGCTATCCAAGCCAACAAGTTTTTCGAGTGCATGAACTTCTGCCGTCGATAAATGGCGGTATTCGCCCCGTGCCAAGCCGCGTGTCGGTATGCCCGCATACTCGCGGCGGTCAAGTTTTTCGACTTCATAGCCCAGCATCTCGAAAATACGCCGTACTTCGCGGTTTTTGCCTTCAGCAAGCTCAATAAGCGCTGAGTGTGGATCTTCGGGGTCAATGAGCACGTTACATTCGCCGCTTATGTAGCTTTCGCCATCATCTACCGTTACTTCCACGCCACCCGCTATTTTCTTTGCATCGGTTGTTGTTAAGCGCTTATTCAAGTACGCCGCATACATCCGCGAGACGCGGTAACTGGGGTGCATGAGTCGGTGTGCCATGTCGCCATCATTGGTAAAGAGCAGAACGCCTGTTGTATGGCGGTCGAGTCGCCCGACGGGATAGACCCGCGAATGAATCGGGATCAGTTCCATGACGGTTTTACGCCCTTTTTCGTCGCTTGTTGTGGTGATATAATCTTTCGGCTTATTTAGGACGATGTAGGTGAGATGCTTTTCCGCATTCACTGGTTCACCTTTGACCGTTACGAGGTCGGAAAGGTGAACACGAGTGCCGTGTTCGGTAATAACTTCACCATTAACTTTGACGTGTCCTTGCTCAATAAATTCATCCGCCTGTCGGCGTGAGCAAATACCCGCATCGGCGAGAAATTTATTCAATCGCATCACCGCAGACGTTGTTCCGGCAACAGTCTCGGAAGCCTCTGCTGTTGCGCGTTTGGCAGTTTTGCTATACGCAGTTTTGGGGACGGGACGCGGTGCTGTGCTTGTGCGTGGCGAATCTGCTGAATACGGTTTTGCACCTGTTCTTGAAGGCTTTCCTGATGCAGGACTAGAGAACTTGCGTTCAGGACGTTCGCTTGAAAACTTACGTTCCGGTCGCTCGCTAGAGAACTTACGTTCCGGTCGCTCGCTAGAGAACTTACGTTCCGGTCGCTCGCTAGAGAATTTGCGTTCAGGTCGTTCGCCGGAGAATTTGCGTTCAGGTCGTTCGCTAGAGAATTTGCGTTCAGGACGTTCGCTTGAAAATTTGCGTTCTGGACGTTCGCTAGAGAACTTGCGTTCTGGACGTTCGCCAGAGAACTTGCGTTCTGGACGCTCGCTAGAGAATTTGCGTTCCGGACGTTCGCCGGAGAATTTGCGTTCCGGTCGCTCGCTAGAGAATTTGCGTTCCGGTCGTTCACTAGAGAACTTACGTTCTGGTCGTTCGCCGGAGAACTTGCGTTCTGGTCGTTCGCCGGAGAACTTGCGTTCAGGTCGCTCGCCAGAGAATTTGCGTTCCGGTCGTTCGCCAGAGAATTTTCGCTCTGGTCGCTCGCTAGAGAATTTTCGCTCTGGACGTTCGCTCGAAAACCGCCGTTCACCACGCTCTTCGGAAGAACGCTCTTGTCCGAATTTGCCGCGAGGCGATGATGATTTGCTGAATCCAGATGCAGAGCGGCTTCCGGGGCTGCCAGCAGGTCTTCCGCCGGGGCGTTTGAATGCCTTTCCTGCGGGCTTCCCGTAAGAAGCGCGTTGCGGTGCGGTGGAGGGCGATGATGCTCTATCGCGTCCTTTGCTCCAAGAGCCTTCGGAACGTGATTCGCTGCGGCTTTCGGAACGACCTTCGGAGCGTGATTCACTGCGTCCTTCGGAGCGACCACGTGGAGAAGCGCTTCCAGAGCGGGGTCCCGATGATGAACGAGAAGAAGAGGGACGAGAGGACGAAGGACGTGGAGACGAAGGGCGGCGACCCGATGAAGACGATGAAGACGACGAGCGCGTTCCCGACGACGCACGTGCGCCGCCGCCAGAGGAGCGAACACCAGAGGCAGAGCGCGGTGCGGATTTAGGGCGTGTTGGACGAGGCATAAATGCTTGCTTTCAATAAAAAGGCTCTTTGAGAAAAAGTGCCAATGCGTGAGAAAAATTTGCGTGAGAAGAAAAAGACGGCAAGCGTTACGAAAGCCCGCTCTCACCACGTTGTTCGGTTGTTGTTCAGTTGTTGGTTGGTGGCTGACTGATTGAGGATTCTTCTGGTGTGTCGTTATTTGGCAGAAGATTTTGTGCGGTCTCCAGAATATCGGCACGTTCTGCCATCAGTTCTTCGAGTTCGCGGGGTTTGGGCAAATCAGCGATGCTGTGTAGCCCAAAAAGACGTAAAAACTCATCGGTTGTGCCGTAGAGAAGCGGCTTGCCGACGGATTCGCTTCGCCCAACAATTGTAATCAGATTTTTTTCCAAAAGGCGGTTCATAATCTCATGCGAGCTTACACCGCGAATAACCTCCAATTCCGGCTTCGAGACAGGCTGGCGGTATGCAATAATTGCCAACGTCTCCAAACCCGCTTTGGAAAGCCGTTTCTTCGACTTTGCTTTGACCAGACGCGCCAGAAGCTCACCATGTTCGGTCTTGGTGGCAAATTGGAAGCCCTTCGCGCCTTCGCGGGCAACCTCAATCACGCGGAATACTCGCCCTGTTGCCTCTAATTCCTCGTTCAAATCGTCAATCAATCTCATAATCAAGGAGTCCGGCTTGGCGGTTTTGGCGGAATTGTCGTCATCAAACGCAAAACTCTCTTCCAGCGAATCCGCATCAATAAAGCCGTCCGGCGGCTGCGCTTGCAAATAGGCAATTTTGAGTATTTCGCTATTGGGTTCGGTTGTGGATATATCGGACAATGCCTCGTTACTTGTGCCGTTGCTTGTTTTGCCATTCATTGGTTCGTGCTGTATCGTACCATTTTTTGTGCTTTTGTTGGCATTTTTTTTCTCCGAATCCTCGCCGAATACGAGAATATCGTAGAGCGCCAAAGCAGAAAGCGGCTCTTCGGAGGCAAAGAGCAGCACTTCGACAGCGTTCATCTGCTCACGGCGCGTGAGCGCAAGGAAGTCGGGACGCGGCAGATTCTCGCTGGCAGCGTCAGTGCGCTGCGATGTCGGTTGTGACTGCTCGTTATGATCGTTGTCGTGTTCGTTCACATCGTTGGGAGAAAGTTCCATAAATTAAGAAAGAATGACGTAGGAATAATGGCGTACAAAAAATCAAGCTGCAAAACTTAGCGCTATCCCTTCAATAGCTGGCAAGGAATGAGAAAGTCTGAACCCTAGCAACAACCAGTCTTCGAGCGTAGAATGTAATTCGCGCTCACATTCGCGCAGCGATGAGCCAAATGCAATGACTCCTGCACATGATGGTATGCGCCCTGCAAAGCTACCGTCGTCAAGTTTGTCAAAATGTGCGGCTGCCATTGCCGCATTGATATAATCGCTAATGATGAATTGCATAGCTGTTTGCAGTAAAAAATGAAGCCGTTTTTTCAGAATATTTATCGTTTCGTATTGCGCTCCCAAAACACGCCATCTTCATATCCCTGAATTGAAGCGTTTTCCGAAGCCAATTCCAGACGCTTGAGCGCAAGGAGGCAGTATTCTTCCTCCTGCTCTATTGCCAAAAATTGCCGTCCCAGTTTTTTCGCTACGACTGCCGTTGTGCCAGAGCCGGCAAAGGGGTCGAGTACGACATCGCCCGCATTACTGCTTGCCAAGAGCAGTTTTGCAATAAGTTTTTCCGGCTTTTGCGTGGGATGTCGGGTATTTTCGGGCATTGACCAAAACGGAACGCTGAGGTCTGTCCAAAGATTCGAGGGTGCGGTGTCGCGGAAGTTGCCGTTGCCATTTTCCTGCCAATCTTTCGGCACACCATTCTCGCGGTAAGGAGCAAGGACGCGCCTTCTGAGGCTCACGGAATCTGGGTTGAAGGTGTAGCTTTTCGACACCGTGCAGAACCAAATATCTTCCGAACAATTTTTCCAATTTGCTTTTGCAGCGCGTCCCTTCTCACGTTCCCACGTAATGCGGTTGCGAATGTACAAATATTTTTCTGCAACAGCAACGATACTTGCCGACGAGTTCCAATCACCACAAATATACACACTTGCGGTCGGTTTCAAAAGCCGTATCATTGGTTGAAGCCACGAATCCATCCATGCAGCGTAATCCGTGCTGTTTTTGGCACGAAACGTTTCGCCATTGAAAGATTTGGTCAGATTATAGGGCGGGTCGAGGATAAGCACATCAACAAAGGCTGAAGGCAAGTGTGTAAGCGCAGTTTGGCAAGTCTGATGGAAAATTTTTCCCAGCACCTCGTCAACCTGTGCAGAAGCGGACAATGTGGTCAGAGAGCCGCGTAATTGCTGACGTTCTAGCTCGGAGAGTGTGAGAGTACGGTTGTTGGGTGATTGTGTTAGCGGTGTGTGCTTCATGAGCGGTCAGTTTTTCTCTTCGGTGAACGATTATTCCATCATTTCTCCACATCCGGCTGTTACAATTCCTTGAGAACATCTTCTAATGATTCTAACGGCTCATGCTGACGCTCTTTTGCGGTGAGAGCATCGTAAAAATCTTCCCATATCTCACCGTGAACGGCAAGGTCTATGACAACGGCTGAACGTTGTCCTTGGTCGTCAACAAGATAGGATATGCCATTCATAATGTTGTTTTCCTTAAAACTCAAGGGCGACGGTTTCGCCCTTGTAAAATATGGTTGAGGCATTGCAAGACAGTAAGAACACTAATTTACGGCTTTTTTTGATTTCTCTCTTTATCCAATATTCTGAAAGCGTCCCAAAAAATTCTCTCTTTCTTGTGCTGGAGTCAGGATTTTTTTCCGTAAATTTGCTGTCTCTACAAGAAATTTGTTCCCATTTTTATTGAATATGTATGCGGCATTTGATGTCCATCATCACCATTATTGGCTTCGTTTGTTTTCCTGTTTTTGCTTACTCCCAACTTATCACCTCGTCGGAGTCGCTTTTGCGCACCGACAGCCGCGTTGACTACCTCATTATTACCCCCTCGCAATTTGCCAGTGACCTTCAGGCACACGCAGAATGGCGCTCTCGAACAACGGCAACCCATCCGGCACTGCGAACACGCATTGTTACCATCGAAGACATTAACCGTGAATTTGGCGATTCCACAAAAAATTTGCCGCAGTCGCAAGCCGAAGCTATTCGGACGTTCATTGGCTATACACTCCAGTTTTGGTCAAAACCCGCACCAAGTCGCGTGATGCTTGTTGGTAGCACGAATCTTCTGCCCGCCTACCGCGTTAAAGTTGGGATTGATCTTTTCACGCGGCCGCCCTTTATCTTTCATGAAGATTCTATCCCGATGGATGAATGGTATGTCGTTAATAAGTATCGTCAAGAGTTTACCACTCGACCACAAGCGGCTATTGGGCGTATTCCCGGGCGCACGTCGGCGGAAATTCGTCGAGTACTGGCAAAAACACGGCTTTTTGAGGAGAGTGGTAATAGCTTGGGATTCGACCTCAGTACTCGCGCAACGGTTATTTTAGATGCCGAAGACAATGAAGTTTTTGATAGTCAAGTTTTTCTCTTGGATAATTTTCTGCGATATAGTGTCAAAAAGCCGATGAATATGAATGTTGTCAATTATCAAACTATTGCAACACAGCCCAACGCCCGGCGACAAGTGACAAATGCGATGAGCGATAATAAGCCAATAGTCATGTATTATGGGCATGGAGCGCCGGAAGTATGGTCAAAGTATAGCATTTTAACAACGGATGATGTTGGGAATAACCTCGCTCGCAATGGCAAGCCATTTATGATGGTTACGCTCGGATGCAGCCAGAATTATGACGCGCCCCGCAAACCGTCTATTGTCGAGGCGATGATGCTTCTGGATAACGGCGGTGCTGCCTTGACTATTGCTTCATCGGGGTATTCCACTTATCTCGATAATGGCTTCTTTATCCGTTTGTACTTTCGGGAGATTTTCACCAAGAGCATTGATGTCGGCACGGCAATTCTCAATGCAAAAAGTGAGATGTACACTGTTGGAATGCCGCCGCAGGACGACATCGTACGCCGGATTGCACTTCTCGGCGATCCTGCACTTGTTCCTTTTTCCCGTCTTGCAACATCCGTGAACGCCCCACCACCAAGCGCTCTGCAAGGCACAATGACTATTTCTCCAAACCCTGCATCGGCTCAAACAACGCTCCAGTACAGGCTTTTATCGGCAAGTGATATTCGCCTTGATGTTGTCAATCTTCTCGGACAAACGGTAATGAGTCTTCGTGAAACGCAAGGTGCGGGCGATCAATCCTTGAACATCATTACCGATGCCCTCCCAACGGGTATGTACTCGTGTCGGCTTTTCGCTGGGGAGCAGCAACAAAACATTATGCTCACTGTTAGCCGATAAATGATTTCCGATAGCGTATTTACCTGATATTTTCCCAGCAGCGCAATGCAAAGATTTTTCAAAACCTCATTAACACTTGTCGTGGTGGCTGTTTTGCTGACAGGATGCGCCGTCGTGCGTTTGCATCACGTTGGCAGGATGTATCCGCCTACTCCGACCCTTGATGTTGTCTATGCGGAAAAAGATATTGTCGCAGCGAAGTATGTGTTTATGGGTGAAATTCTGCTCGAAACAACTGAATCCGTGATTACACCAGCGATGGAGCAGCAACTGATCTACGAATCGCGGCTGCGTGGCGCAAATGCGGTGATTATTGGTGAAGCTGATGCTCGTTTTGCCTCGCCGCCGGGACCGGAAATGATTATCCGTGTTCTTCGTGGGCGTTTGGTTCGGTATCAGTAATCATACGCTTCTTGGGGCTATTCCTCGTCTTTCTTATCAACTCTTCACGGCACGAATGCACTATTATCGTCTTTTGGCGTTTTTCCTTCTTTGGGCGGTTCTCCTGTCGATAACGGCTTGCAATGTTAAACTGCCAATGATGCTTTCGTCGCTCTCAAGCGCACCGAAAACCGTCGCCAACGCAAAGCCTGTCCCGCCATTTCAAACTGAAACCTTTGTCGACTCCTCAGCCGTGCGACTCTTGGTTGTTGGTGATTGGGGAACAGGGGCATCGCTGCAAAAGCGCATTGCAGAGCAGATGTGCGCTAAAGCTGGTAAAGAAAAGCCCATGTTTATTCTCAGCACAGGCGATAATATCTACAACAGTGGCGTTGCATCGGTGGACGACCCGCAATGGAAAACAAAATTTGAGGATATTTATTCATGTGCAGAACTCATGCTGCCTTGGTATGTGGTTTTGGGCAACCACGACCACCGGGGCAGTTTTCAAGCGCAAATAGATTATCATCAGAAAAATCCACGTTGGAATATGCCCGACCGTTACTATCGTTTCGGCACAATGGCAAAAGACGGAACGACGCTGGATATTATTGCGATTGACACCGACCCACTTAACCGCAAGGACACTGCCTTCACACGCAAGCAGAATACGTGGTTGCGGGGCGAATTGAGCGTTTCCAAGGCACGATGGAAAATTGTCGTCGGGCATCATATGATTCGTTCACACGGCGGCTACGGCGACCAAGATTATATGATTGAGAACATTAAGCCGCTTCTGGACGAGTTTACCGTGGATTTGTATGTGAATGGACACGACCACGATCTGCAATATTTGAAAGCGCCAGAAGACCGTTTTTATTGCCTTATCTCTGGCGGCGGCGGTAGCGGGCGAGATACGGGCTACGGCACGAACACAATTTTTGCCGCTACTAACGGCGGATTTCATTATATTGCCGTTACGCAATCGCGTCTGTACATTGAGTTTCTTGATAGTGAAGGAAAAACTACCTTTGCAACGAATATTCGTAAAGCGCAGTAATACTGCCTTCGTCGTTAGATTTCATGCTTCTTGAGCCTACAATTCTCGTATCACATTTCCCTTTTCGTCTATGCACCCTTGATTCTCAGCACATTGTGCGTTTTCTCTACGCTCATTCTGCTCCGTAATCTCTCAATGTTCCATTATTTTGGATGGTTTCATGTTGAATACCCGCATATTTTCTCGCAATGGCGAGAAGTTCGTTTTGGTGCTGCTTGCCGTTTGTTTTTGGGGATGCTTTGGTTCCTCTCTGTTTGCCCAACGTGGTTTATACTCGTTTTTGCGCAATGATGCCAGCGCCCGTGCTGCTGCTCTTGCTGGTTCGTTTGTGGCTATCCACGACGACCCCGTTTCGCTCTTCTACAATCCCGCCGGAATTGCTTCGGCAGAGGACAACCAACTGAGTGTAACATTCTTCAAGCACGTGCAGGACATCAATTCGGGCTTTGTTGTTTATAACACATCGCTCCAAACACTTGGCGTACAGTCTAGCTCCCCAGCCGCAAAAGGCTCGGTTGCGTTGGGGGTGAATTATGTGAATTATGGCTCATTTCAGCGCCTCGACCGCAATGGCACGGTCTCTGGCGCTTCTTTTGGTGGAGGCGATATAGCGATTTCGCTCGGCTATGCAAACGAACTGGATTCTAATTGGTTCTATGGCGTTGCCGTAAAATATGTGAACAATAGGCTGGATAACGTATCGGCAGGCGCTGTGGCGGTGGACGCAGGAATGCTCTATCGAATTCCGAAGGCAAATACGAATATCGGACTTTCCGTATTGAATGCCGGGGTGCAGGTCGCAACGGTGAAAGGCGCACAGGAAGCACTGCCTCTGGATGTACGCTTGGGTGTCAATCATCGTCTGCGAGGACTCCCACTCTTGCTGAATCTTACGCTGACGCGGCTTGCCGACAATGTTCCCGTTTTTACCGACCGTTTTCTCAATTTTGCGATTGGTGGGGAGTTTTATTTTGGCAGCGCGGTGCGGGTGCGTCTTGGTTACGACAATCAGCGCCGACGCGAGATTGCGGCGGATGCGCAACCACGTTTGGCGGGTTTTTCGGGTGGGGTTGGTGTCGTTCTCGAAAAATTTTCGATTGATTATGCGCTGATGGCGTTGGGTATGCCGGGCGATGTCCACCGCGTGTCGTTGAATGTTCGCTTGTAAACCAACCTGTTTTTTTGTATGTTTACTCCAAGAGGGTATTGCGTTTATCCGCAATATCCTCTTGTTGTTTGTACGATGATGTATTTCTTCATTTTTCCCTCAGTTATCATGCGCTTTTCACACTATTACCTTACGATAAGTACGCTTATCATCTCTTATTTGTCCGTTTCCTTCAGCACGGCACAAACTACTGCGGCAAATACTGTTCTAATTGGTATTTCAATGGGCGCAGCAACGCCGTCGGGCGTGTCGTCGGTACGCAGTATGCGTATGGCAGTGGAAGAAATCAATGCTGCCGGGGGAATCAATGGAAAAAATCTTGCTATGCAAGTCGAATACGGTAACGCTAAAGACCCGCAAAGTATGGATAGTACCATCTATCGGCTCATTGCTGCCGGGGCGACGTGCATTATTTCGGGGAGTGGCTCCGGTAATACGCTCCGTGCTGCACAAATAGCCGTTTCCAAAGGTGTGATGCTGATGACGGCGGCATCGTCTTCTCCGCGTATTGGCGATGTTATTGATAATAATTTGGTTTGGCGCACGATTCCTTCCGATATATTTCAGGCGCACGTCGCGGCAGACCTTCTGCAAAAGAAAAAGCACAAAACCGTTGGAATTATTGCGATTAACAACGCCTACGGATCGGCATTAGCTGCTTCGTTTGCAAAATCATTTCAAAAAGCGGGTGGAAAAATTGTTGCTTCCATTGCTTATCCCGATGTCGCTTCTTACGATACGTTCAATTTTAAGGCAAAATTGGATTCGCTCTATGCACAAAAGCCATCGGCTATTTATCTGGTGAGCTACAACGACGATGGTGCAAAAATTATGAATGATTCCAAAGGCTATGTGACGGCAAACTACAAACCGTTTATCTTCGGCTGCGATGGCAACTACAACAACGATTTTTTGCTATCGGCAGACCTGCCAATGATTGAGGGCATGGAGGGTTTGTCATATGTTCACCCGATGAAGTATGCAAATTATGACACGTTTTTTGCAAAGTTCAAAGAGTTCAGCCAGCGCAGCGCGGAAACCTCCGACCTTGCGAATATTTCGCTGGCAAATTTACTGGATGTTGAAGCAACAAATTCCTACGCTGCCACAAGCTATGATGCGATTTACACCTTTGCCCTGGCCGCATTAAAAGCCGCTTCGACAAAGCCCTCCGAGATTGCCAAACAAATGTCCTCCATTTCCCGTGCAGGTAAAGGAAGCGTGACCGTGAACGTTGGGGAATTTGCGAAAGCAAAAGATGCTCTCAAACAAGGAAAAGCCATCAACTACGAGGGAGCAAGCGGTCCGGTGGAGTTTGATGCAAAAGGCGATGTTACGCACGGAACCTACATTATCTGGCGCATTGCCGGAGGAAAATTTATGGAAGTCGGTACGGTTGCATTTCCCTGAGAACGCCCGTTTTGTCCGCTATTCGCCATATCGCTCCAGCTTAAAGGTCGCACCCAAATAGCGCCGACGGACTTCCTCGTTCTCGGCAATAGATTCGGCAGTGCCGGAATAAAAAACATTGCCATCAATCAAAATATATGCGCGGTCAGTAATGGAGAGCGTTTCGTGAACATTGTGGTCGGTTATCAGCACTCCAATACCACGATGCCGGAGCGATCGCACAATACCGATAATTTCCTCCACCGCAATCGGGTCAATGCCCGCAAAAGGCTCATCAAGCAAGATAAACTTGGGGTTTGTTGAGAGCGCACGTGCTATTTCGCAACGGCGACGTTCTCCGCCGGAGAGCATAAAACCTTTGCTTTTGCGAATATGGGTAATACTTAAATCCTCCAAAAGCTGCTCCAATCGCTCCTTTCGCTCCGATTTTTTGAGGTTTTGTAACTCCAATACCGCCAAAATATTTTCTTCGACCGTCATTTTGCGAAAAACCGATGCCTCTTGGGGCAAATAACCCAATCCCAGCCGCGCCCGCTTGTACATTGGCACTTTGGTAATGTCGGTGTCGTCCAAAAAGACCTTTCCCTCGCTTGGGCGCACCACGCCAACAATCATGTAAAATGAGGTCGTTTTGCCCGCCCCGTTTGGTCCCAGAAGCCCCACGACTTCACCTTGTTTGACCGACAGGGACACGCCCTGTACAACTTTTCGTTGTTTGTAGATTTTGACCAAATGTTCCGTATGGAGCGAGGAAATATGAGGTTCTGTGGTGTTTGCAGGTACAAGTATTTCGGACATAGAATGTTCTCAAAGAAAAGGAAAAATGAGCAGTGAACACCCTGAAAATACGTCATTCCCGCACGATGTACCAATATTTTTTTCGTATCAAGCAGAAGGAGCATCATGTTTTTTTTATTGCAACTTTCCTCTTATTGCTATCGTATCTCCACACTCAAAACCATTGGTAAACAGAGTAATTCAATGCCTCAAAACGCATGATTCTTGGAGATTCACCATGATACCAACTCTTGCCGATACTGCCGAACAACAGCCGCTTGCCCCCAAAGGCTATCACGAGCCGATGCCGCCGCCCCGACAGCGCTTACAATCGCACTTTGCCGTAGGATTGATTCTTCTGACGGCATTTTTACTGGTCTGGGTGACGTTTTCCTTGTCCTCCGTCTAATACAATTTCGTCTATGCCTCGCACTACCGCTCTTGGACTATCTGCCAAAGCGGTTTTTTTTGTCAACACCTCAAAAACGAGTATCTTCCTTTGCGATGAATCTTTCGGCGTGGTACCGTGTCTAACGAAAAAACAGATTAACCATCCAACGGAGATTGAACCATGATAAACCGACGAACATTCCTGAAATCAAGCGGCATGGCGGTTGTTGCACTTGGAACGGCGGGAACGCCGCTTTTTCTGACCCGTGCGGCTGCCTCGGTCACACAGACCCCGTTCAAAAGCCGAAAAACACTCGTCACTATCTTCCAACGCGGCGCTATGGATGGTTTGATGGCTGTTACGCCCTTCGCTGACCCTCATCTGGCAACATCGCGTCCTCGTCTGGCAATGAGCATCGGCAAAAATAAAGGGCAGTTGATTGACCTTGATGGTAAATTCGCGCTGCACCCTTCACTTGGTGCTTTGGAGCGTCTGTACCGCGAACAACGGCTGGCAATCGTGCATGGCATGGGTTCGCCGAACACGACGCGCTCCCATTTTGACGCACAAGATTACATGGAGACCGGTACTCCCGACCGCAAAGGTACGCCCTCCGGCTGGCTTAACCGCGCCAGTAGCCTTCTGCACAGTGCCTCAAAAGCAGACATTACGCCCTTTAGCAGCGTTGCGATGACCTCCGCTATGCCCCGCTCGCTCTATGGCGACGCTCCGGCGTTGGCTATTGCTCGTTTGGAGGATTTTGGTGTACGGGTTGGTGGCGGCGGGAATAGCGCATCAACACTGGCGCTGGCAAATAGTTCCGGCAAGGGATTTGAGGCGCTGTACGAACAAACATCGCAGAAAATCTTGCGCGGGGCGGGGCAAGAGAGTTTTGATGCAATGAAAATTTTATCCGAGGCAAACCTCAAAAGTTATACACCTGCAAAAGGGGTGAATTATCCAACTTCGCCGCTTGGCGAGAGTTTGAAGCAAATCGCGCAACTTATCAAAGCCAATGTTGGCTTGGAAATCGCCTTTGCCGAATCGGGCGGATGGGATACGCACGTGCAACAAGGCACTGTCGCAGGCGTATTTGCACGAAGAGCGCAGGATTTAGCCGACGCGATTGACGCATTTTGGCGCGATATTGAAGCGCACCAAAGCGATGTTGTTCTCATGACGATGACCGAATTTGGGCGCACTGTCCGCGAGAATGGCTCCGGCGGAACGGATCATGGTCGTGGTTCGTGTTTGTTTGTTTTGGGCAATCATCTGGATGGTGGCAAGGTGCATGGCAATTTGCCACTTCTTGCGCCGGAAAACCTCGCCGATGGGCGTGATGTCCCCGTAACGACGGACTTCCGTGCTATTTTCGCCGAAATCTCCGCCAAACATCTTGGTATCGCCGACAGCGCGAAACTTTTTCCCGGATGGAGCGGAGAACGTCTTCCATTAGTGAAAGGATAAACCGCAGGGCAGTCACCTGAAAATTTCAACCCCGCATCAATCCTTGCTCTGCTGAACAATGGGTTGCAAACCAGTGTTTGGAATACTGAGGTTTTAAGCCATTCCCAAAAACTCATGCGATTGCCTGAATATGCGCTCTTCCGCGCTTGCAGGAAAGTGCTTTTGGTTGTAGATTGCTGTTTCTAATAACCTCATTATCATTACCAGAATGGAGAACGGCTATGGCTTACGAAGAATATGACGACGATGTTCTTGAGCTGGAACATGAAATATCACTTGCCGAAGAAGAGGAGGACGACGAAATGCCAACACGAATGCACGGTTATTTACAGTTGCAGATATTATTGCTGCTCAGAACATTGCTCAAAGCGGAGTATCAGGCTAGCCCGCCTGTTACCTTTCAAGGGCTAACTCAGCGTTACACGCCAGACGTGAGCCTGTATCATCTAACACCAAAAAGCCTCTTTGCGAATGCAGCGGCGGATTCATTGCCGCCCTTACTAGCCATTGAAATTATCAGCCCCGGACAAACCATCGGCGCAATGGTCAAAAAGTGCCAAGGTATGTTGGAAAGCGGCGTGGAAGAATGTTGGATTGTCGAGCCGGCAAACGAGAGCATCACTGTTTGCACGAAAGAGCGACGTTTTGTGCGGCATGAAGGGGAAGTATTGACGAATCGTTTTTTGCGCGAGCCGCTCAAGGTTGAAGATATTTTTCACGCAGACATTCAATAATGATGACTACTCCAGAGGCAACTTCCGATTGGTACACCATCCAAAACGTTGACACACTTGATTCTCCCTCGCTGTTAATGTACGCGGACAGAGTGCGGTGCAATATCGCACGAATGATTGAGCGTTCGCATGGAACAGAGCGTCTGATACCGCACATCAAGACCAATAAAACGCCCGCCGTTGTCGAAATGATGCTACAAGCGGGCATTTCGCGCTTCAAGTGTGCGACGATTGCCGAGGCAGAAATGCTGGCGATGACGGGGGCGAAATATGTGGTGATTGCGCACCAACTTGTTCCCCCAAAAACCGCACGACTGCTTGCTCTCAAGCAACAATACCCCGACGTGTTTTTTGCTTCACTACTCGACAACGCCCACACAGCACAGCAACACAGTGATTTTTTTGCGGCGCACGAGGCAAATAGCGACGTGCTTTTGGATGTGAATAACGGTATGAATCGTTCCGGCACACCGCTCGGCGCAAGCACTCTTGCGTTGTACAAGCATATTGCCGCGCTGCCCCACCTGCGACTTCACGGCTTGCACGCCTACGACGGACATATTCGTCAAGAAAATTTTGAGGAGCGCAAAAGCACGATAGAATCAGGCTTCCACGATGTTGAGACGCTCTGCAAAGAAATCACGGCTTGGCATGGCACGCCGCCGATGGTGATTGCGGGCGGCACTCCGGCATTTTCGGTTCACAGCGCCCATTGGGAGCGGTTTCGCAGCCCGGGAACGTGCGTACTGTGGGATTGGGGCTACGCTGAAATTTTGCCAGAACAGGAGTACGAATACGCTGGACTTGTTCTGACGCGCATCATCTCAAAACCGCTTCAGGGCTTAATTTCGGTAGATATGGGACACAAAGCCGTGGCTGCGGAAAATCCGATTGAGAAACGCATTCGTTTTTTGAACCTCGAAAGCTATGAGCTTTTGAGACAAAGCGAAGAACACAGCGTCATCCGCATCAGCAACAATGCGCTTTGGGAGCGATTGCAGGTTGGCGACGCACTCTATGGCGTACCCTATCATATCTGCCCAACGGTGAATTTGTATGACCAAGCATATTGGGTGGAGGAATCGCCTGAAGGAAGCACTGTTACAGGCGTGAGGGCAGTTTTGGCGCGGAGAAGGAAGATTACGGTGTAGGCGCGAGGAAAAACAATAAGGAAGGGATAACATACAAGGAATGAATCGTAGAAGCCGCATAAAAACATACTTCACTCATATTCCGTATAGTTTGGTTGTCCATCAATTCCGCCCATCTGCTTTACTGCTATGAACACACAAGAAACACTCATACAGCCTGATTTGACCGACCCGCACACAGCGTTTGGGGCATCTATTTCCTCGCAGCGCTTTCGCATTGTGCATCTGACCGAATACACCTATCAAGGAACCGTGAACGTTTGCCAGAATGAGGCGTTGCTTACGCCGCGCTCCTATTCTACGCCGCTTTTAGAGCAGCGCTGCATCACCAGTTCCCTGCAAATTCTGCCTCGTCCCGACGACGAGCGCACCCACGTTGATTTTTTCGGTAATGAAGTTCTCTATTTTGCACTCCAAAAGCCGCATGAGACCTTGACCGTGACGGCATCAAGCGTCATTGAGCGGCTGTGTTATGCGCCCGTTAGTGATGATTTTTTGTCCTCTAGCGAAGCGTGGGAGCGGGTTGCCGAAATGATGCAATTCCCGCTTATTGGGCTGGTGGTGGATACGAATACGTCTGCAATGGTGCTGGATGCGGCGCAATACGTGTTTCCATCGGCATTTGCGGGTATTTCGGCGGAATTACGCGATTACGCTTTGCCATCGTTTGCGCCCGGGCGACCGCTTTTGGAAGCCGTGCGTGATTTTGTGCGGCGTATTCATGCTGATTTTAAGTATGTTCCCGGCTTTACGACCATCAGTACGCCGATTGCAACGGTGCTGCGCGAGCGAAAAGGTGTGTGCCAAGATTTTGCCCATCTAGCGCTTGGATGCTTGCGTTCATTGGGATTAGCGGCGCGGTATGTGAGCGGTTATATCGAAACAATTCCCCCCGAAGGCAAAGAGCGCCTTGTCGGTGCGGATGCCTCACACGCTTGGATAGCAGTCTTTGAGCCGTCGCTGGGCTGGGTCGAGTTCGACCCGACGAATAATCATCTTGTCCGCAACCAGCATTTAACCGTTGGCTGGGGGCGCGATTACGCCGACGTTGCGCCGCTCAAAGGCGTGATGTTAAGCGCAGCAACGGCGGAACTTGATGTTTCGGTTGATGTGGCGCGGGTTTTGGCGTAGGCGATATTTCCGATTGAAATGTAGCGACATCTGTTCTCTTTTTTCATTTTCACTTCACACTATGGCACAATTACCAACCATAAAATTTAGCGATTTACCCTATCAACGCCCTGATTTGACGGCACTTCAAGAGCATTTCGCCGTGATTTGGGCAAAACTTGACGCTGCCGTCTCCGCAGACGAGGTTTTACGCGCTGTTGACGACTGGAATGCGCTTCGCACGAACTACACAACGATGGAAAACCTCACCGAGACACACTTCACGCAAAACGTCAAAGACGAGGCGGTCAAAGCCGAAAAGCAATTTTATACCGACAACAGCCCGACGGTAACGGAATGGAACGAAGAAGTCACAAAGCGGCTTTTGCGCTCACCATTCCGCAGTGCTATTGAGCAAAAATATGGCGGGCTTTTTCTCCGTCGGTTGGAAGATGCCACAAAAACATTTGTCCCCGCAATCAAGCCTCTGCTCGTGGACGAAGCCAACGCCGGGCAAGAATACACGGCGCTTCTGGCAGAATTAGAAATTCCCTTTCGCGGCGAAAAATACAATCTTTCCGGTATTCGCAAATTTGCCGAAGACCCCGACCGCACAACGCGCCGCGAGGCCTCGGAGGCGCAGCAGCAAGCGCTGACGGCGATTGCCGATACACTGGACACGCTTTTTGACCGTTTTGTCAAACTTCGCCATGAAATTGCTCAAAAAACGGGCTTCGCAAACTTTGTGGAATATCGGTATATGCAGATGGGGCGCATTGAATATGGTGCGGCAGACGTAGCAAAATTCCGTGCTGCGGTGCGGGATGTTGTTGTGCCACTAGCGCTGAAGCAACACGAAAAACAGGCAAAACGCTTGGGTTTAAGCGGCTTGTCGGATTTTTACTCGTTTGATGAAGCCTTGAATTTCCCCAACGGCAATCCCCAACCTTCTGCGCCGGAAGACGGCATCATTGCTGATGCGCAAAAGATGTACAATGAGTTACATCCCGAAACGGGCAAATTTTTTGCCATGATGATTGAAGGCGGCTATATGGACTTGACCACCCGTCCGAATAAGGCGCGGGGCGGCTATTGCACGAATTTTCCGGCATTTGGTGTGCCGTTTATTTTCTCCAATTTCAACGGTACAGCAGACGATATTCGTGTACTGACTCACGAGGCGGGACACGCCTTCCAAGTCTATTGCAGCAGCCGTGAACAAACGTTGTTGGATTATTATTGGCCCACGATGGAAGCGTGTGAAATTCACTCCATGAGCATGGAGTTTTTGACGTGGGATTGGATGGAGAAATTTTTTGGTGAAAAAACCCCGCAATTTCGCTATTCCCATCTTGAAGAAGCCGTCACTTTCTTGCCGTATGCTTGTGCGATTGACGAATTTCAGCACTGGATTTACACCAACCCAGAAGCCACGCCCGCCGAGCGCAAAGCAGAGTGGAAGCGAATGGAATCGACCTACCTTCCTTGGCGGCAGTATGCCAATGCGCCATTTAACGAGTCCGGCGCACTTTGGCAAACACAACTGCACGTCTATCTTTACCCATTTTACTACATTGACTATGCCTTGGCACAATTATGTGCTTTGCAGTTCTGGAAGCGCCATCAAAACAAGGATGCAAGCGCTCTTCAGGATTATATCGCCATCTGTCGGATTGGCGGAAGTATGCCGTTTTTGGAGATTGTTCGTGCAGCGCATTTGGATTCACCGTTTGAGCGCTCCACAATGACGGGGATTGTCGCCGAAGCCTCATCGTGGCTGGATGCGCAAGCTGTTTGATATGATGCCCAACGAAGAACTTTGATGTAGCCCTGCGTTTGAGCGGGCTACATCAAAAAGGGCAAAACCTTTTTGGCTGTAGTCACCAAATTTGTGCGTATTTTTACCGCGTCCTTGCAACATAGCAGCGCATACTTGCGTCTTTCTTGAGCGCAAACCTTTTTGCATACCATCTTTCCACTTCTTGCTTCCCGCTTTATGACTACACTTTCTTTTCCTTCACTGGGGTTTTCTGCGCTCTTTACGGATTTTATCAACCAAAAAGAGCATATTCACTCACGGTTTCAAGCGAATACCCGACTTTTTTCTGATACAGCAAATCTTACGGCGCGGTCGGCTTCCGCACCGCACCGTGCCTTGTTTATTGAGGCTATTGCCGCAACAATGTCTTCGATTCAGCTAACGGCGGAACAGCGTGAGCAACTCGAAAGCCTTGCTGCCGAAACCAGTCTCACCGTCATTACGGGTCAGCAAGTCGGTTATTTGGGTGGTGCGCTTTATACGATGCTCAAAGCATGGACTGCCGTGCAGTCCGCACAGAATCTCGCTTCCACGCATAAAGGCTTACAATTTGTTCCCGTTTTTTGGATTGAAGACAACGACCATGATATTGAGGAAATTGCGAAAATTGGAATGCTGAATCAGCAGGGCGACGCGCTCACGCTGAAGTCCGCATGGAATCTCATGCCGGAGCGTGTCGCGGCAGCAGATGCCGCCTACGATGGCGCTATTACGGCAAGTCTTGATGAAGCTATTGAAGCGCTTCCAAATGCGGAATATAGCCATGAGGTTGCCGAACTTTTGCGCACGGCTTATACGCCCGGAACACCTGTTGTGAAGGCGTTTGTGCAGATTCTGCAAGCGACCTTGGGCGCGAGTGGCATTCTGTTTGTGTCGGCAGTAGAATTGCGCAAACGCGGGCTTTTTAAGCAGGTTGTTCAGAAGGAACTTGAAAATACAGGTTTGACGGCGGAAACTGTTGCGCAAGCATCATCATTCCTTGCCGAGCGCGGCTATCACGGACAGGCACAGGCTTCGGCGGTAAATCTTTTTCTTCATACCGACGGAAAACGGCATAAAATCAATGTTGCCGAAGGAAACGATCGTTTTCAAGCGGGTGAGATAATCTTTTCCAAAGCAGAACTCCTCGCGTTGGCGGCAAACGAGCCGGATCGCTTCAGCCCATCGGTGCTGTTGCGCCCGATTGTCCAAGATGCGATATTCCCGAATGCCGCATACATTGGCGGTCCGGGCGAAATTGCGTATTTGGCGCAAATTCAGGAACTGTACCCAATCTTTGGCGTGGAACAGTCGGCAACACTGGCGCGGCATTCCGCAACGCTGATGGATTCTCGCACAGAACAGCTTTGTGCCAAACTCAAGGTCGAACCGTCGTTTTTCATGCGCCGATACGAGGACGTAGAAAAATCCATCATGCAAGAGCAGGAAAATAAGCCCTTGGCGGCGGCACTGGACGCGGCAAAAGCCGCTATCGAACAAGCATTTGCCAATGTGCAGCCCCACATCGCCGACCTCGACCCAACGCTTGCTCCAAGCGCCGACCGCATGAAAAATCAAGCCTTGCAAGGCGTGAGCGACCTCGAAGCAAAAGTGCGCAAAGCACAAAAACGGCTGGAAGAAACCACTCTCAGCAAAGCCCGCAAAGCCTCGTCGTTGCTGTATCCCGATGGTGGATTGCAGGAACGCACATTGCCGTATTTGTACTTTGTTGCAAAGGTCGGTTTTGAGGCGTTGTCGCGGCAAATGCGGCAGATTGTCGCGGTGGGGAATGCGCAAGAAGGCGCAACGGCACACATTGTCGCCGTGATTGATGCCGAAACCGTCGATAAAGACTCGTCAATATAGTGAAGAAGGTCGAAAACATCTTCCCGTCCGGCGGCTGAAGAGTGCAAGTACGCTGCCGTCGGGCGGGTGCTGGATATGCAACCTTCTGACCATTCTCAGTATGTCTTCTTTAACTTTCACGAAATTTTTGCAATCTTGTAATACCATGATAACACTGCTGATAGGCTCGAACAATCCCGACAAAGCACAGGAAATGCAGGATATTCTCCAAGCGGAAAATTTGGCAACAATTCTCCTCCCAAGTGCCATTTCAGCCTTCCCGACAAAAATAGTAGAAACAGGCTCAACATTGGAAGAAAATGCGTATATCAAAGCAGTGGCAATATTCGCTGCAACGCACCACACCTGCGTTGCTGATGATTCGGGTTTGGAAGTGGATGCTCTTGGCGGTGCGCCCGGCGTGTACACGGGGCGGTATGCGGGAGAAAATGCCAGTTACGCCGAAAACCGCACAAAACTGCTCTCGGCGCTCAAGGGTGTGCCGCCGGAGCAGCGTACAGCCCGCTTCCGTGCAGTGATTTGCTATCACGACGATTTGCGGGTTGCCTTTGCTGAGGGTGTCTGCGAAGGGCGTATCACAGAATCGGAGCGTGGCGCGGGTGGCTTCGGCTATGATTGCATCTTCATTCCCGACGGATTCGACCAAACATTCGCCGAAATGGGCGCTGCTGAAAAGCACCGCATCAGCCATCGCGGGCGGGCGCTTCAACACTTTGCCACCCTCTTTGCTGCTTACCAAAGCACGTAAACAGAAAAAAACTTTGCTGTCCAAAAGGCATTGTGTAGATTGCGACGCTTTGGTAAAAATAGTATTCTTCCACCCCCTTTCTATCCTTCCATGAATAAATACCTATTCCGTACAGCGCTGCTTTTATGCGCTTTTGTCCTTAGTCTGACCGCGTGTTCAAAAAAAGAAGACCCGCGTTGGTCGGAGGCAGACAAAAAAAGCAAAGAGGCGATTGAAGCGAAAAAAGAAGCACAAAAATCCGGCGCACTGCCAACGCCCGAAGAAGGCGGTTCGTTTAACAAGTTCTTTCCGAAAACTGAATCGGGCTTTGAAATGATTGCCAGCCAAGAAAAGACGGGCTTTGCAGAGTATAAATTGAAAAAAGGTGGCAAGGACTTAGCCATGATTGCCATTTCCGATGTTGCGAATAATCCCCAAGCAGCCGATAAATTCAAGACTGCCACCAAGAAAATTGGCGGCTTCCCGGCGGTTGATCAAGGCAGCACCGCAACGGCAGTGCTTGTCGGCGGGCGCTTTCAAGTAAAAGTGCTTTCCCGCGACGTATCCTTTACCAAAGCAAACCGCGAAGAATGGCTCAATAAGGTCAATTTGGCAGGCTTGGCGGCAATGAAATAATCTGCCACATCACACAATTCATTTCTCTTCCATATTCAAACACTACCAATTACGATGAGCAAACCTATTTTTGAACTTATCAATGAGTTGCCCCAAAGCGGCGCAACGGTTATGTCGCTCCGGGCGCTTGATTACATCGTTCCGGGCGAATGGCAAAATATTACCAGCTTTGACAGCATGATTACGCTGGTGACGGGCGAAAGCGATCCCGGAATGGTACAGCAAATCGGCGAACGCGCTATCACGCTCTACAACGACCCCGCAGAAGGCTACCAACGCGCCGTCTGGCTCTACCAGACTGCCAACAGTATCGGCGGCAAACTTGGTGCAGCAGCATTAGCGAACAAAATCGGCGAAAGCGTTTCTTTCTTGAGTTTTCTTGAGAAAATCACGCCCAAAGCCGACAAAGCGCAAGCGATTGATTTTTCTATCAAAGTTGCGGCTGAAATTATTGCCTACGCCAAAATCAACGGTATTCCCGGCGACGGCGTAGCAGAATTTATGGGCGCTGTGGGCGATTATGGTAAAGAATCCATCATGCGTTTGGCGGCTTTGACTTGCTTCGACGGGCTTATTCCACTCGGACCGGATTTCTTGCGCAAAATGGAAGAGTTTATTTCCGGCTTAGTTCCCGATGACCTCAGCAAAAACCCTGCATTCAGCGCTGTTTCGTCCATGATTCCGGGTGGTGACGTTGGCGGGCAGTTAGGATTTGTGCAGCAAGGATTCAACAGCATCAAAGGCTGGATGGGCAATTTTGTTTCGTCCAAAAATATCACGCCAGAAGGTGTTGTCAGCAGTTTGAAGAACTTCATCGAAGTTTCGGATGATAAACTGGATTATGTTGCGGGCTTTTTGGATGCAACGACGAATTACTTCGATTACACAGGCGTTCAGACCGTTGGTCGCCGTTTGATTGAACGCGCCGTTGCGGAAATATAATCGGAACAACTATTATAGAAAAAAGCCTGTCAGTTACGATAGCTGACAGGCTTTTTTCTATACGGTTGTTTTCTTCTACCAGAGCGGCAGATTCAGCCACGACGACAGCAGCGTGAGTAGCCAATACGCAAAAGCAAGAGTGCCGACAAGCACAAGCACCAACGACACCAGAATCACCATAACCGCTATGCCGCTTGATTTTGCTGTTCCCGAAGGGTTGGTTGCGTAGCGCTCCAAAAGAACCATATTTTTGTTGTTCGCCTTCCAAATAAAATCAAACGCCTGCCCCACGAATGGAATTACCCCAACAAGAGCATCAATGCTGATATTCAGAACCATTCGCGCCAAAATCCGCTTCGGAACGCCCATTTTAACGGCAGTTACGAGCAGATATGCGCTCATAACAGTTCCTGCGGCATCACCAGCAACCGGAATGAGATTCAGCAAAGGGTCAATGCCTATCCCAATGTTTGTTCCCGGAATACGAATAAGGTCGTCCAGCACACGCGCAATGCGGCGCACGGGCTGGAGTTGGTCGGAAATTATCGGCGAGGATGTTGGTGTGACCGAAGTTTGACGGGGTGGTGTCATCGTGTTACTCAATAATAACGGCAGTGCCGTTGACGCTGACCATCAGCATTCCGTTGTTTTGCCCTAGAACTTCGTAGTCCAAATCTACGCCAACGACGGCATTTGCGCCAAGTTGAATCGCAATATCTTCCATCTCTTGGAAGGCGATTTCCCGTGCTTTGCGGAGTTCATTCTCATACGAACCGGAGCGCCCGCCAACAATGTCGCGTACTCCGGCAAGCATATCTTTGAACATATTTGCGCCGACGATTGCCTCGCCTGTTACCACGCCCAAATAGCGTTTGATACGGTAGCCTTGGATTTCTCCTGTTGTTGTTACGATCATGGTTGTAGGGAAATAATTGTTCAAAAAAACAAGGTAACTATAAAATACTTGTGCCTTACTGCACCGCTTCTTGTACTTCCACGCGGACTGCGCGGTTGTGAAAGCGTCCTTCCGGCACGGAGGTATCGAATTTGAGCAAACTCAAGGTGCGGTCTTGTGCCTCTTTCGAGAAAGTAGAGCGGATATTTTGAACGCCGAGTTTCTGCGTGAACACTTGCATTTGTGCTGCGCCGGAATACGAATCCAACGCAACACTTGCTTGGGGAGTGAGTTGTGTTTTGATGCGTTGCAAAAGAGCATCTGACTGAGAATCATTCTCGAAAAAGCCGAGAAGATAGGTGCTGATGCGCTTGTCGGGCGCTTTATTACGCTTTTTGTCGGCGTATTTGATAACTTCCACCGGAACAGAAACAATCGGCGATTCGGCATCGCGGTTATCCACGTCCGTCATGTCCAAATGAATGTCCATACTGCCCGGAGCAGAAGGAATATTGCGCTGGTCGGCATCAAGATTCCACGTATATTGCTGCGGATAGGTGTTGCCGCCGACGAAGGAATGAAGGATGCGCTCTTCCCGCCCCTCGAAACTGCTTATCTCCAACGACCATTGTTTTAAGCCCGAACCGGCAATAATACTCAATCCCAGCACTAAGGTCGGCGGATTAACGGTGAGTTGTACCGTTTCCAAGACAATAGGCGCAAAGATTTCCGGCGTGGTGCTGCTCATATCAACGCGGCGATTTTCGGCTTGCGCTTCTTCGGCATTCAGTGTTGATGAGGTTTGCGAGGGTTTTTCCGGCAAATCGCGTTTTTGAACAACAATGCGTTTAGAAGGAATTTTCCAAACATCTTGCAGATAATCACTCACCGTTTGCGCACGTTGTTCGGAGAGGCGCTGGTTGCCTTGTTCCGTACCGATATTGCTATTGCAACCCGTCAGAAAAATAACCGCCGCAGGATTCGATTCCATGCGCTTTCCAATGATGTTGAGTATCGTGTAATATATTTCTAGTGGCTTGGCTTTCTCCAGCGATTCTATCCGAAAATTGAGGCGCTCATTTGCCGTCAAGCGTTTGTAGCGTCCCGGGATAACCGACGAATTTTCATTAAAAAAGATGCACGGCAAAAGCTGTTGTTGCTTGGAGGCGCGAAATTCCTCGACGCGCAGCGTTGGATTCGTGATGGTCTGTTTGCCGTCTTGCAAAACAGCTTTGACTTCTGCCAGCTTGACCGAAATCCCTGATGTTCGCAATTCTTGCAATTCTGTCTGGATTTTCTTACGCTCTTGAGCAATTTCTTTTTCGAGGGTTTGGAGTTTTTTGAGTTGGTACGCCTCGGCATTGAAGCGAGCTGCGCGGGCTGGATACCAGCGAAAAGCGAGGCTTGCATGAAGATTATCAATTTGCCAGACAATATCGCGCCCTGTCACATCTTGCGCCGAAATAACATTCGTCAGCCCACGCGAAACAAAAACTTCAGGGGCAATCGTCAGTGATTGTGCGGCATTGACGGGAAGTTCGTAGCCAATTCCGCCCATGAGCGCAATACTCAAATTTGCCACGCCGAGCGCCCGAACGCTAGGAAGTACGCCCGATTGCGGGTTGCGCTTGCGAAACTGCTCATTCGGCAGTCCATCGGCAAAGCGCCCATAATTCGGCTCTAAGAGCGATTCCACCTGCGAATAGCGCTTTTCAAAAAAAAGATCGCCCCGCGCCCCTAGAAAAATATTCAAGTTCTGTACGGGCGAAATGCCCAGAAAAAGCTGTAAACCTGCCGTTGCCAGCCGCGCTTCCAGTAAACGCTGAACTTGCCCAACGTCGGCATTGCCGTCAAGCGAACCGACGGGAATAATTTCCGGCTCTGAGCGCAAGGTCTGGTATTGTTGAAAAATGCTTGCCCGTGCATCCAGATGCAACCAAGGAAATATCGGCAATTCACCGATGAAGCCCGCATGAGGACCGAAGCCAATTCCTTCGGTAAACGCCGTTTTATTGCCCTCCAAGCCCGGAATTTCGTAGAAATTCACTCGTGGGCGATTCAAATTGCCACCGAGAAATATCCCCGCTCTCGCATCCATACGCTCGTCGGGGGCATTTTGCGTTGCGGTAGAATCCGAGAACGATGCTTTTGCCGACATCAGAACGGGGAACAGCGCCAGCACGCATAAATTCAAAGCAATGGTGAGAATACGTCGTTGCATAATTGTCCTTTTCTTCAGAGTCTTTTATTCGGGAAACGAGATTTTGCCCATCGAAACCGTTGGTACGCCCTGACGGTCGCCGAAATAGGTGCGCCCGCCGCAGAGTGTTTCATTTGCCAAAACCGCAAACAGTACCGCTTCTTTGGCATCACCCGCAATGCCAAGTTCGTCTGTCGTGCCGAATTGAGCATCGGGCAAACATTCCTTGAGAGCCGCCACTAATGCTGGATTGTGCGCCCCGCCACCGCTCATATAGACACGGAATTTTTCGTTACCCGAAGGAAACGAGCGTTTAACAGCATCGGCAACCGTTTCTGCCGAAAAGCGCACAAGCGTTGCCATGACATCTTCTGCGGGCATAGCGCTGAGAAAAACACGGTGATCGGCGGCAACCCCGTCTAAATACGCCATGTTGAAGAGTTCCGGTCCGGTTGTTTTCGGAAAAGGCGCATCGAAAAAAGGATGATTTTTAAGTGCCGCCAATAGTCGTTCACTTGAGCGCCCTGCTAATGCGATAGAACCGTTGCTATCGAAGGCTTTGCCGTACATTCGCCGTGCGTAAGCGTCCAGCATTGTGTTTCCGGGACCGGTGTCGGTGGTGAAAATCGCTCCCGCATCAAGCGTTGCGGGCAGATAAGTGAAATTCGCAATACCGCCCAAATTGAGCATGATTCGGTTTTCGCCTTGCTGAGAAAACATGAAATAATCCCCATACACCGCTAGCGGAGCGCCTTCACCACCTGCGGCAACGTGTTTTTGGCGAAAATCACTCAACGTGATAATTCCGGAGGATACGGCAACATGGTCGCCATCGCCGATTTGAAGCGTTGCATTCGGGAATCCGCCTTCGGGAAAATCGTACTTTTTATGCAGTGAGCGCGGCGCGTGCAGGACGGTTTGCCCATGACTGGCGATGCAATCTATCTCGTCGGGGTCAATATCCCACGCCCGAAGGCTCTCGGCGACCATACCGCCATGCAAGCGCCCTATCCATGCGTTAAGCAGCGTAAGGTACTGAAAATCAACCTGCTCTTTGGCAAAAACACTGCGAATTGCATTTTTAATATCGTCGGAGTAGGAAACGGTTCTAAAGCGCTCCACCACAACGTTTGTCTCGCCGCCAGAGCCAGAGATGCGGCAAAGCGCAATATCTAGACCATCAAGCGACGTACCGCTCATAAGCCCGACGATACGCCGTTCCTGCTTTTGTGCACTTGCCAGAAGCGATTCAAGATTGGTACTGGGGGATGATTTCATAATAGCGGTGAAATGGGCGCAAATACTGGGTTATGAGATAGTGTTGAATTTTGAATGTTGAGTTTTAGAGTAAGCAAAAAATGACAAGATTATGAGCCAAAGCGTTGGGAAAGTTTCCAACCCACAAGAGCCATGGGAACAAAGACGATAATGCCAACAATCACGAACCAGACGGGATGCGGCAAGAGAAAGAAATTAAGTGCCGCCGAAGCCGTTAAAATGCCTCCCAGAATAAACGGGATGGTGTTAGCGGTCTCACGCGAGATTTTTTGTGCAATAAAGCCCGCTTCCAACGTTCCAAGCAGCCATCCGCCAAGAACAAGCAAATACGCCCCTATTGGTCGGTTGTCCATAAACGCCTTCACTGCTGCCGCGTCCTCGAAATTAAGCCCTGCGGGTGCCGGGTAGATGGAATGTCCTAACTGCTCAACAATGAAAAATGTCGCCATTGCAGCAATAAGACCTGCCAATACTGATAAAATCTTGCGTCCCATGGTGTGTTCCTCCTGTTATGACAATAAAAAACGGTAGTGGTCAAGTAATACATGAGAGATTGTAAGTAATAATAAACATTTCGGTTACAATCTGATGCCAAAAGTCTCGTTTGGAAAACGAGAGGGTTTTGCGGACATAACGCCCCACTCGTTGCCGAAGGGTGTTGTTCCACCGCTCC